>NZ_JBFAZZ010000012.1:0-301323 GCF_040689425.1 Actinoplanes sp. NPDC051475 | reverse complement strand
GGTCTCATTCCGAACCCGGAAGCTAAGCCCTCCAGCGCCGATGGTACTGCACTCGGGAGGGTGTGGGAGAGTAGGACGCCGCCGGACTCAACGTAGGAAACGCCCACCCCTTTCACGGGGGTGGGCGTTTTCTGTATACCCAGAACAGAAGAAAGAAGGGCCGACCCTTTCCGGGGTCGGCCTTTTTGCGTTCAGTTGCGCTTCTGCGTCGCGTCGCGGATCTCCAGCAGCAGCTTCGCCGAGTCGTTTTCCGCGCGTCCCGGAAACATGGCCAGCGCGAGGCTGCCGTGATCCGCCCAGCCGCACACCGGCATGTCCGTACCGTCGCTCTTGGTCGTGCCGCATTTCATCGTGCCGCCGAGCGGGCCGGCGGGCACCTCGTGCAGCCCGGTTACCGCGCCCTGATCATCGGAGACCAGCTCGAAGGCCGTGTCCAGGTCGCTCTCCGGCGTCCAGATGAGCGTCGTGCCGCCGAAGAATAGGACGTTCTGGCCGTTGCTGTCGGCGTACACGGCGCCGAGGGCTTCGTCCAGGTCGACGTCGGCGGACAGGGCGGTCCGGAGGTAGTCGCCCGTCGACTTGCCGTTGTCGCTGGTGTCGAGCTTCAGGGAGCCGATCTGGGGCGGTGCCGTGAGCGTCGCGTCCTTCTGGGAGGCGATCCGCCACCCGGCGTACCCGATGATCCCGGCACCCGCCAGGCTCACCGCGAGGAGCGAGCCGAGCACGATGGTCTTGGTCCGCGACGGGGGCGCCTTGTCCTCCGATTGCTGCTCGTCCGCCGGCTCGGTGAGGGCGAAAGGCTCCGCAGCGATCTCCACCGGCTCCTGCGCGGGCGGTGGCGTCTGGCCTGGGCGCTCGGACATCGTGCGAGCCTAACAACAGTTATCCACAGCCAGGGCATGCGCCCGCAGCCCACCCGCGCGGGCTCCGTAGACTTGTCGGGTGACCGAAGCGACCGACACCCGTACCCCCGACAGCCGGCCCACCGGTGGCCTCTCCGCTCAGTATCAGCCGGGCGAGGTAGAGCAGCGGCGGTACGAGCACTGGGTATCGGCCGGCTACTTCACGGCGGACCCGGCGAGCGACAGGCCGCCCTTCTCGATCGTCATTCCCCCGCCCAACGTGACCGGTTCGCTGCACATCGGCCACGCGCTCGACCACACCATCCAGGACACGCTCAGCCGCCTCAAGCGGATGCAGGGCTTCGAGGTCCTCTGGCTGCCCGGGATGGACCACGCCGGCATCGCGACGCAGAACGTCGTCGAGCGGCAGCTGGCCGCCCAGAAGCTCTCCCGCCACGACCTCGGCCGCGAGAAGTTCGTCGAGAAGGTCTGGGAGTGGAAGGCCGAGTCCGGCGGCGCGATCCTCGGCCAGATGCGGCGCCTGGGCGACTCCGTCGACTGGAACCGCGAGCGGTTCACCATGGACGAGGGCCTGTCGCGGGCCGTCCAGACGATCTTCAAGCGACTGTACGACGATGAGCTGATCTACCGTGCCAACCGGATCATCAACTGGTGCCCGCGCTGCCTGACCGCGCTCAGTGACATCGAGGTCGAGCACTCCGACGACGACGGCGAGCTCGTCTCCATCCGCTACGGCGACGGGGACGACGCGATCGTGGTCGCCACCACGCGCGCCGAGACGATGCTCGGTGACACCGCGGTGGCCGTGCACCCCGACGACGAGCGTTACAAGCACCTGATCGGGACCGAGGTCGAGCTGCCCCTGACCGGCCGGCGCATTCCGATCGTCGCCGACGAGCACGTCGACCCCAGCTTCGGTACGGGTGCCGTCAAGGTCACCCCGGCGCACGACCCCAACGACTTCGAGATCGGTCAGCGGCACAGCCTGCCGAGCATCACGATCATGGATGAGCGGGCCGTCGTCACCATACCCGGGCCGTTCGAGGGTCTTGATCGTTATGAGGCGCGGCCGGCGATCGTGGATGCGCTGCGGGAGCAGGGGCGGATCGTCGCCGAGAAGCGGCCCTATGTGCACTCCGTCGGCCACTGCTCACGATGCAAGACCACCGTCGAGCCGCGGCTGTCACTGCAGTGGTTCGTCAACACCGGGCCGCTGGCCAAGGCCGCCGGCGACGCCGTGCGAGACGGGCGCGTCGCCATCGAGCCCGCCGAGCTGTCCAAGCGGTACTTCGCGTGGGTCGACAACATGCACGACTGGTGCATCTCGCGCCAGCTGTGGTGGGGCCACCGGATTCCCGTCTGGTACGGGCCGAACGACGAGGTCGTCTGCGTCGGGCCGGACGAGGAGGCGCCGACCGGCGAGGGCTGGCGTCAGGACGAGGACGTGCTGGACACGTGGTTCTCGTCCGCACTGTGGCCGTTCTCGACCATGGGCTGGCCCGAGCAGACCGACACGCTGGCGAGGTTCTACCCGACCAGCGTGCTCGTCACGGGCTACGACATTCTCTTCTTCTGGGTCGCCCGGATGATGATGTTCGGCCTGTACGCGATGGACGGCGTGCAGCCCTTCAACGTGGTCAACCTGCACGGCATGGTCCGCGACGGCCACGGCAAGAAGATGTCGAAGTCGTTCGGCAACGTGGTCGACCCACTGGACTGGATCGACCGGTACGGCGCCGACGCCACCCGGTTCACGCTGGCCCGCGGGGCAAACCCCGGCTCCGACGTGCCGGTCAGCGAGGAGTGGTGCCAGGGCTCGCGCAACTTCTGCAACAAGCTCTGGAACGCGACGCGGTTCGCGCTGATGAACGGCGCCACCGTCGAGGGCGACCTGCCGGCGGCGAGTGAGCTGTCCGCCGTCGACAAGTGGATCCTGTCCCGGCTCCAGCACGTCGTCGGCGAGGTGGACGAGCAGTTCGCCGCGTACGAGTACGCGAAGGTCTGCGACACCCTGTACCACTTCGCGTGGGACGACGTCTGCGACTGGTACGTCGAGCTCAGCAAGCCCGTACTCGCGGGTGAGGATGCCGAGGCGGCCCGGAGCCGGCGCGTGCTCGGGCACGTCCTCGACCAGCTGCTCCGCCTGCTGCACCCGGTGATCCCGTTCGTCACCGAGGAGCTGTGGACGGTGCTGACCGGCGCCGAGACGGTCACGCACGCCGCGTGGCCGGTCGTCGACCAGGCGCTGATCGACGACGCGGCCGAAGAGGAACTGGCCGCGCTGCAGAAGGTGGTCACCGAGGTCCGGCGGTTCCGCTCCGACCAGGGCCTGCGCCCCGGCCAGCGGGTGAGCGCCGCCCTGACCGGGCTCGGCAACGTCGGCATCGACATGCACGAGTCGCTGATCCGGTCCCTGGCCCGGCTCGACCGGCCGGCCGGCGACTTCACCGCCACCGCCACGCTGGCGGTCACCGGCGGCATCACCGTCGACCTCGACACCCGCGGCACGATCGACGTCGCGGCCGAGCGGGCCCGGCTCGAGAAGGACCGCGCGGCGGCCGAGAAGGAAGCGGCGCAGTGCCGGGCCAAGCTCGGCAACGAGGCGTTCGTCGGCAAGGCGCCGGAGCAGGTGGTGGCGAAGATCAAGGACCGGCTCGCCACCGCGGAGGCCGACCTCACCAGAATCACCGCAGCTCTGAAGGGCTTGCCGTCCGCATGAGTACCTACGACGAGGTGCTGGCCGCGCTCGACGGGCGCGGCTTCACCCGCATGGCCTTCGACATCCAGAAGATCCGTGACCTCATGGACGTGCTGGGCAGCCCGCAGCGGGCGTACCCGGCGATCCACCTGACCGGGACCAACGGCAAGACCTCGACCGCCCGGATGATCGACGGCCTGCTGCGCGCCCACGGGCTGCACACCGGCCGCTACACCAGCCCGCACCTCGAGACGGTCCGGGAGCGGATCAGCCTCGACGGCGAGCCGGTGTCCGAGGAACAGCTCGCCACCACGTACGACGAGGTGGCGCCGCTGGCCGAGCTGATCGACAAGCAGGCGCGTGAGCCGCTGACCTACTTCGACATGACCACGGCCATGGCGTACGCGACGTTCGCCGACGCACCCGTCGACATCGCCGTCGTCGAGGTCGGACTGGGCGGCGAGGAGGACGCGACCAACGTCATCGAGGCGGGGGTCTGCGTCATCACGCCGATCGGGCTGGACCACACCGAATGGCTCGGCGACACGATCGAGGACATCGCCTGGGCCAAGGCCGGCATCATCCACCAGGGCGCGACCGTGATCACGGCGGTGCAGACCGAGGAGGCGATGCGGCCGCTGCTGGAACGCTGCGCCCAGGTCGGAGCCACACTCGCCCGCGAGGGCAGCGAGTTCGGCGTGGTCCGCCGCGACCAGGCGATCGGCGGTCAGCTGCTCACCCTGCAGGGCCTCGGCGGCATCTACGACGAAGTGTTCCTGCCGCTCTTCGGCGCCCACCAGGCCCAGAACGCGGCGGTGGCGCTGGCAGCCGTCGAAGCCTTCCTGGGGGCGGGCGCCAACAAACAACTCGACCCCGATCTCGTGCGCGAAGGCTTCGCGACGGTGGACTCACCGGGCCGGCTGGAACGCGTACGCAGCGCGCCCACGATCCTCCTCGACGGCGCCCACAACCCGCACGGCATGGCCGCCACGGTCAGCGCGCTGGAGGAGGAGTTCGCGTTCCGCCACCTCGTCGCCGTGGTCGCGGTCCTCGCCGACAAGGACGTGTCCGGCCTCCTCGACCTGCTCGAGCCGGTAGCGGCCCGCCTCGTCGTGACGCGGAACAGCTCGCCCCGCTCGATGCCCCTCGACGAGCTCGCCCAGATCGCCACCGACATCTTCGGCGAGGACCGGGTCACGGTCGCCGAGACGATGCCGGACGCGATCGAGGAAGCGGTCGTCCTCGCCGAGGAAGACACCGACGGCGAACACAGCGGCGTCGCCGTACTGATCACCGGCTCCGTCGTGACGGTGGCCGACGCCCGGAAGCTCCTCAAGAAGTGACAACGCCGGAGCCGGCGCCCCCTGCGCGGCCGCGTGTCTCCGAGAGTGCGGCGGCGGGTCCTATCGCTGAGGCTGGGGCTGACTCTTTGGTCGCCTCTTCCGGTGACGGTGCCTCTTCCGGGCCGTCTGGTTCCGGGTCTTCTTCCGGGCCGCGTTCCGGGCTGCGGAATCCTCAGGCTGCGGTGCGGGGTCTGGGCTCCGGGACGCTGGCGCTGGAAGCGATCGTGCTGCTTCTGGCGATCCAGCCCATCCGCATCCTCGGCGGTGACCTGGGCAGCTGGGGGATCGGTGTCGTCGTGACGCTCGCGGTCGTGGCGGCGGTGCTGGCCGGCAGCATGCGACGGTCGTGGGCTTGGCATGCCGGGACGGTGCTGCAGGTGCTGTTGCTGGCTTCGGGTTTGCTGCACTGGTCGCTGGCCGCGCTGGGCCTGATCTTCGGTGCGGCGTGGGGTTACGCGACGTACGTACGCCGGACGATTCTGCGCTGAGCGAGCCGCCCTCGGTTGGCCGCGCCGGCCGGTTCACTCCGGGGCGACTGGCTCGACGCGCCCCAAGTCGGGCCGACCTTGCCGGGTCAGCCGATGGCACGCCACTGGGTGATGGCGATGTTGTGGTCGTCGGGGTCGTGGAACGAGGCTGCCCAGAGTTCCAGCTTGTCGCCGCGGTTGACCGGGCGGGGACCGTGTACGAACGCGACGCCCTTGCGCTTCAGTTCCACGTACATGGCTTCGACGTCGCCGACTTCCAGGTTGAGGTGGATCAGGCGGCCCGCTACGGCGGACAGGTCTCGCACCGTACGCAGGACGAGCCGGGTGTCGCCGGACGCGAGGACCGCGCTGCCGGTGCCGGTGTCGATCTCGTAGAAGCCGAGCATCTCCTTGTAGAAGGCGATCGAGCGGTTGAGGTCGGTGACCAGCACCGTGATCCCCACACCATGGATCGCCCCGGCAGCACCCGGGCGGGCACTCGGGTACGCCGTGATCAGCTCGTCGGCGCGGTCGTCCGGTTGGTAACCGCCCTCGAGATCGGACCAGGGACCGCGCCGCTGGCCCTGCTCGGGTACGGCTGCTTGCCCCGTCGAGCGAGGAGCGGGAGGCGGTCCCGCCTCAGGTTTGGGGGCAGCTTCTGCCGGATCGGGAGCTGTTGGTCCGGCGGCCGTCGAACCAGCCGGGCTGCGGGGGGTCGGCTCCGGACGTTGATTCGGGATCGGTGCGCTGCTCGGTGATGACGGCCCGCTTTCCTCGTTCCCGGCCGGGGGTACATCGCGATCTTTGGCGCGGAAGACGCCGCTGAGCGCGGCTACGCCGGCTGCTACCGCCGCGGCCAGGCCCGTTGTTGGCCGGGGCTGGGGCGACGGCTGTGCGGTGGAAGCGGCGACCGCTCCTGCCTGCGGCTCGGGGGACGACGGCGGTACCGGGGACGACGGAGAAGACGGCGGTGCGGAGGAGGGCGGCGGAGAAGGCGGCGGTTCGGAGGAGGGCGGCGGTGCGGCCGGGCCGGTGCTTGCCTCCGGGGTCGCTTCGGGTTCCGGCGCCGGTTCGGGGGTTCGGGGAGCCGGCGCCGGCGAGGTGTCACGAGCGTCGGCGTCGGACGCGCGCTGTTGCCACGGTGGGGGTTCCAGGTCGCCGAGGAGGTCGTCGTCCATCGGCTTCCGGGCTGTGGGAGGAGCCGCTTCCGCATCGAGGATCTGGGCGGCTCTTGTCGCTGCGGCCTGGTCCCGGGGCTCAGGCGACGCCGGGGCCCGCTCCTCGGCCTCGGACGTCGCCGGGGCCTGGTTCTCGGGCTCAGGCGTCGCTGAGGGCTGGGCGCTCGGCTCAGACGTCGGTGTGGGGTGCCGTGAGGGCTCAGACGTCGGCATGGGCTGGCGTGAGGGCTCACCCGCCGTCGTCGGCTGCTGTGCCGCCTGGGTGCTCTCGGCGGCCTGGGTGGTCTCCGTCGGCCGCCTCGCTGCGTCGGCTGGGTCGTCGCTGGTGGCGGGTGGGGCCATGATGCCGGCCGCCATCGACGCCTGGGCTTCGGGGCGGAATTCCGGTGGCGGCTCCGGGTCGCCGTCGAGGGGGAGGTCGATGTCGGTGTCAACGTCTGTCGGGGGGCGGTCGGCTCTGACGGACCGGTTCTCGGGCTCGGGCTCGGCCGCCGCTGCGGTTGCGGAAGCAGCGACAGACCCTCCGGCCGAACCGGAAGGCGAAGACGGCGCGTCGGCCGGCAAGGTCGAGGACTGCGTGTCGGCCGAGGAGGTCGGGGCCGACGGCGTCTCGGCCGTAGACGGGGAAGACGGTGCGTCGGCAGTGGAAGCAGTGGAGGAAGCAGTCGAGGAGGTGGAGGCGGGGTGAGGCTTGGGCCGAGGCTTCGGCCTGGAGTCGGCAGGGCGTGACGGACCGGGCGACGGCGCTGCAGCGGCTGCCGCCGGGTCACCGACCGTCACGCCGCTGGCCGGCGAGGACGGAGAAGGGTCACCGAGCGTCGCGGCGCCGGCCGGTGAGGGCGATGAAGGCGGAGCCGATGACGCGGGCGGAGCGGATGAGGCGTCCGACCTCGCGGGCGTCGGCGGGGGCGGTGGGGGCTCGGTGACGGGTGAGGTGCCCGGAGGCGGCGGTGGTGGGGCGGTGGCGGTCGCCGTACCGGCTCGGCGGGGGAGGGTTTGGCTGTAGTCGCCCTCCACCAGCTGGCCCTCCAGTATCGGGCCTCCCGGCGCGTCCCGGACGATGACCGCTCCCGGCGGCGGTGGTGGCGGGGTGTCCTCGCGGGGTGCCGGTGGCGGGGGCGGCGGTTCGTCCGGGCCTCGGCCCCACTGGCGGTCGCGGGTCACCCATGGGGGCGGGTCCGGGTCGCCGCCCAGGAGGTCGTCGTCGGGGAGGTCGTCCTCGTAGAAGGCCGGGGGTACGGTCGTCACCGCCTGGTTGGCTTCGGCCTCGTCCCAGTCGATTTTCACCCGGCGCATGTCGTCGACGTCGACCGTGACGGGGAGCATGTCGCCTGGTTGGGGCCATTTTGCCACCGGGACTCTCGGGTCGCGGACCATGACCTCCGCTGCGGGCAGGCCCGGGGCGACGATCAGGACCTGGATCTCGGCTCGGCCGTAGATCGAAGTGGTCGGGGGGGCCGAGACGGCTTTGACCTGGGCCGTTCCGGCGACCCAGGCGCGGGCGCCGCGGCGGACCACGTTGACCATGCCGAGGCCGA
The DNA here is from genome assembly GCF_040689425.1 of Actinoplanes sp. NPDC051475. Classification (NCBI taxonomy): domain Bacteria; kingdom Bacillati; phylum Actinomycetota; class Actinomycetes; order Micromonosporales; family Micromonosporaceae; genus Actinoplanes; species Actinoplanes sp. NPDC051475. The sequence goes on along the minus strand of NZ_JBFAZZ010000012.1, from coordinate 293,236 downwards.
TGGCCAGGGCCAGCATCGCTACGCCCAGGGCGACGATTGCCCAGCTCGACATGCCGAGGCCGAAGACCATCACGAAGCCGGCGATGGTGCCGACGACCGCGGCCACGAGCTTGCGGGCTGGTGCGATCGGTCGGCCGTTCTGGTTCGCCACTGTGGACCTCCCGGGGACTAACCATGAGGTTACGTAGCGTCGGGCACCCGGGGAAAGGCGGTTGCCGCTCGCGGTGTGGAGCGTACCGATAGGCTGATATCCCGGCCGCGTACCCGGCGTGTCGGCTTGTCCCGGAAACCAGGAGGCCTCTCCCGTGTCCACCAGCCCTGCCGAGCGCACGCTCGTGCTCGTCAAGCCCGATGCGCTGCGGCGCGGCCTGCTCGGGGAGATTCTCGGGCGCTTCGAGCGCAAGGGTCTCGTGATCGAGGCGCTCGAGCTGCGCAGCATGGACGCGGGGCTGGCCGACCAGCACTACGCCGAGCACGTGGACAAGGCGTTCTACCCGCCGCTGAAGGAGTTCATGACCGGCGGGCCGCTGGTCGCGGCGGTGCTCTCCGGTGACGAGGTCATCTCCGTCGTGCGCACGCTGGTCGGGGCCACCGACGGGCGCAAGGCCGCCGCCGGCACGATCCGCGGCGACCTGTCGCTGTCCAACCGGGAGAACCTGGTCCACGCCTCCGACTCGCCGGAAAGCGCGCAGCGCGAGCTCGCCCTCTGGTTCCCCAAGCTCTAGCGAGACCGCTCTAGAGGGCCGGGGGCTCGTTCCGGACGGCGATCGAGAGCCGGTTCCAGACGTTGATCGTGGCGATGGCCATGAGCAGGTTGCCCAGTTCCTCCTCGGTGAACGCCTTGGCGGCCGGTTCCCAGACGTCGTCCGGGACGCCGTGCTCGCCGAGGCGGGTCACCGCGTCGGTCAGGGCGAGCGCGGCCCGTTCCTTCTCGGTGAAGAACGGTGCGTCGTGCCAGGCCGCCACCGCGAAGAGCCGCCGCGAGGATTCGCCCTTCTCCAGCGCCTCGCGGCTGTGCATGTCGGTGCAGAACGAGCAGCCGTTGACAATGGACGCGCGCAGCTTGATCAGCTTGTACAGCGTCGGTTCGACGTTCTCCTGGCAGTACAGTTCCATGCCGTACACCGCGCGGTAGGCGCCCGGGGCGACCTGGTCGATGGTCAAGCGGGGCATGTGTTCCTCCAAGTGAGAAGCGTTGTCGCTATGGGGACGAGACAGCCGTCGGCGATGTGACAGCTACCGGGGATTCATGTCGGACTGATAGACCGGCGGCATGACCTCGATCGATCGACGCAGCCTGCTGCGGGCCGGCCTCGCCGGCGGTTTCCTGAGCGCTCTGCCCGCCGCGCCTGCCCTGGCGGGATGGAACGCGAGCCGTCCCGTCATCACCCACGGTGTGCAGACCGGCGACGCCACCGCCGAGTCGGCCCTCGTCTGGACCCGGTCGGACCGGCCCGGCCGGATGTGGGTCGAGGTGAGCCGTCGCCCGGGCGGGGGTGCCCGCCGCATCCGCGGCCCGGTGCTCACTCCGGACACCGACTTCACCGGCAAGGTGCGCCTGCGCGGCCTTCCGTCGGGTGAGCGCTTCTTCTATTCCGTACGCGTGGAGAGCCTGGACCGTCCCGGCCTGTGCAGCGAACCCGTACACGGAAAGCTGTCCACCGCCCCCACCCGGCGCCAGGACGTCTCGTTCGTCTGGACGGGCGACGTCGTCGGGCAGGGCTGGGGCATCGACCCGGCGTACGGTGGCTTGAAGATCTTCGAATCCATGCGTGCGCGGCGGCCGGACTTCCTCCTGCACAGCGGTGACACCGTCTATGCCGACGGGCCGCTGCCGACGCAGGTGACGCTGCCGGACGGCCGGATCTGGCGCAACCTCGTGACCGCGGAGAAGGCCAAGGTCGCCGAGACGCTGGCCGAGTATCGCGGGCAGTACGCGTACAACCTGCTCGACGACGCGTACAAGGCGTTCACCGCCGAGGTGCCGCAGGTCAATCAGTGGGACGACCACGAGGTGCTCAACAACTGGTATCCGGGCGAGATCCTCGACGATGCGCGCTACACCGAGAAGCGCGTCGACGTGCTGGCGGCCCGCGCGCACCAGGCGTACCACGAATGGGTGCCCCTCCCGGGCCAGGAAGGGCCGGTATACCGCAAGATCCCGTACGGGCCGCTGCTGGACGTCTTCGTGCTGGACATGCGCACCTTCAAGGACGTCAACGACGGCAACACGTACCCGGACCCGGACCGCGGCCTGCTCGGCACCGAGCAGCGGGAATGGCTGATCCGCGGCCTGCAGGGCTCGCGGGCGACCTGGAAGGTCATCGCGAACGACCTGCCGCTGGGGCTGGTCGTGCCGGACGGGCCGACCGCGCAGGAGGGTGTCGCGCAGGGTGACCCGGGCTCGCCGAAGGGCCGGGAGCTGGAGTTCGCCCAGGTGCTGCAGACGGCACACCGGGCCGGCGTGACAGGCATCGTGTTCCTGACGGCGGACGTGCACTACACCGCCGCCCACCACTACGACCCGGCGCGGGCGGCGGTCCAGGACTTCACGCCGTTCTGGGAGTTCGTGTCCGGTCCGGCCCATGCCGGCGCGTTCGGCCCGAACGCCCTGGACGGCACCTTCGGACCTGAGGCCAAGTTCGTGCACGCGCCGCCGGCGCCGAACGCCTCGCCGGCCGAGGGCTTCCAGCACTTCGGGGAGGTCCGCATCGACGGCCGGAGCGGTGATCTCCGGGTCGACCTGCGTGATCGTGACGGGGTGTCGCTCTGGACCACCACGCTGAATGCGCCCCGCCGGCGCTGAGGAACAAACGCGGGCCGGTATCGTTGTCTACTGCAGGCGTCGATCCGGCCATCACCGGGGAGCCTCCGGAAGAACAGACCCGTCACCAGGTCCCAGTAGAACCGGGCGGCACCGGCCCGCATCCCAGCCGGCGAATGAGCGGGCGGCCTCGCGGCCGTCAAGCGAGGTGGTACCGCGGGCCCCGACCGGCTCGTCCTCGCAGTCCACGTGACCTGCGAGGAGAGCGAACCACCGATGGCGTATCCCCAGCACACCGACGCCTCCGGCGTGCCCGCGAGCCCGGATCTGCCCGCCGTCGAGCGGGCCGTGCTCGAGCACTGGGCGTCCGACAAGACCTTCGAGGCCTCCGTCGACCAGCGTCCCGCCGGGCAGGACGGCAGCAACGAGTACGTCTTCTACGACGGCCCGCCGTTCGCCAACGGGCTGCCGCACTACGGGCACCTGTTCACCGGGTACGTGAAGGACGTCGTACCGCGCTACCAGACCATGCGCGGCAAGCGGGTCGAGCGCCGGTTCGGGTGGGACACCCACGGGCTGCCCGCCGAGGTGGAGGCCGAGAAGCAGCTCGGCATCAGCACCAAGGCGCAGATCCTCGAGCTGGGCGTCGACAAGTTCAACGACGCCTGCCGCACGTCCGTGCTGACCTACACCAAGGACTGGGAACGGTACGTCACCCGCCAGGCCCGCTGGGTCGACTTCGGCAACGACTACAAGACCCTCGACCCCAGTTACATGGAGTCGGTCATGTGGGCGTTCAAGACGCTGCACGACAAGGGCCTGGTCTACGAGGGCTTCCGGGTGCTCGCGTACTGCTTCCGGTGCGAGACGCCGCTGTCCAACACCGAGACGCGGATGGACGACGTCTACCGGGACCGGACCGACCCGGCGCTGACCGTCACGTTCAAGCTGGAGACCGGCGAGCGGATCGCGGTGTGGACCACGACGCCGTGGACGCTGCCGTCGAACCTCGCGCTCGCGGTCGGCCCGGACATCGAGTACGCGGTGCTGGAGAAGGACGGCGAGAAGCTGATCCTGGGTGCGGGCCGCGTCACGGCGTACACGAAAGAGCTCGAAGGTTTTGATCAGGTCGGGACCGTGCTGGGCCGGGAGCTGGCGGGGCGCCGGTACGAGCCGATGTTCGACTTCCTGGTGGAGCAGGCCGGGCCGAACGCGTTCCAGGTGCTGGCCGCCGACTACGTCAGTGACGAGGACGGCACCGGGGTCGTGCACCAGGCGCCCGCCTTCGGTGAGGACGACCAGAACGTCTGCAACGCGGCCGGCATCCCCACGATCGTGACCGTGGACGAGCACACCCGGTTCACCGCGCTGGTCGGCCCGTGGCAGGGCGTGCAGGTCTTCGACGCGAACAAGCCGATCATCGCCGACCTCAAGGGGCGCGGCCTGGTGCTGCGGCACGAGGGCTACACGCACTCGTACCCGCACTGCTGGCGCTGTGACACGCCGCTGGTCTACAAGGCCGTGTCGTCGTGGTTCGTGGCCGTCACGACGTTCCGGGACCGGATGGTCGAGCTGAACCAGGAGATCACCTGGACGCCCGGGCACATCAAGGACGGCTCGTTCGGCAAGTGGCTGGCCAACGCCCGGGACTGGTCGATCTCGCGGAACCGGTTCTGGGGCTCGCCGATCCCGGTGTGGAAGTCCGACGACCCGACCTACCCGCGGATCGACGTGTACGGCTCCTTCGAGGAGATGGAACGCGACTTCGGCGTGAAGGTCACCGACCTGCACCGCCCGTACGTGGACGAGCTGACCCGCCCGAACCCGGACGACCCGACCGGCAAGTCGACGATGCGCCGGGTGCCGGAGGTGCTCGACTGCTGGTTCGAGTCCGGGTCGATGCCGTTCGCGCAGGTGCACTACCCGTTCGAGAACAAGGACTGGTTCGAGCACCACTACCCGGGCGACTTCATCGTCGAGTACATCGGCCAGACCCGCGGCTGGTTCTACACGATGCACGTGCTGGCCACCGCGCTGTTCGACCGGCCGGCGTTCCGCAACTGCCTCAGCCACGGCATCCTGCAGGGCGAGGACGGGCGCAAGATGTCCAAGAGCCTGCGCAATTACCCGGACGTCTACCAGGTGTTCGACCAATACGGCTCGGACGCCATGCGCTGGATGCTCATGTCGTCTCCCGTCCTGCGCGGCGGCGACATGCCGGTCACCGAGACCGCGATCCGCGACTCGGTCCGGCAGGTGCTGCTGCCGCTCTGGAACGTCTGGTACTTCTTCAGCCTGTACGCGAACGCTTCGGGTCACACCGCGACGCTGCGGACCGACTCGTCGCACCTGCTGGACCGCTACATCCTGGCGAAGACGAACGAGCTGGTGGCCGACGTCCAGGCCAAGATGGACGAGTACGACATCTCGAGCGCGGCCGGCGCGGTGCGGGCGTACCTCGACGCGCTGACCAACTGGTACGTGCGCCGCTCCCGCGATCGCTTCTGGGCCGGCGACGCGGACGCCTTCGACACCCTGGCCACCGTCCTCGAGGTGCTGTGCCGGGTGGTGGCGCCGCTGGCCCCGCTGACCGCCGAGGAGATCTGGCGCGGGCTGACCGGCGGCCGTTCGGTGCACCTGACCGACTGGCCGCAGGCGGACGCCTTCCCGGCGGACCACGAACTCGTCGCCTCGATGGACGCGATCCGCGAGGTCGCCTCCGCGGCGCTGTCGCTGCGCAAGGCCCGGGCACTGCGGGTACGCCTGCCGCTGGCCAGGCTGACCGTGGCCACCCCGGACGCCGCGCGCCTGCGGGCGTTCCAAGACCTGCTCTCCGACGAGGTCAACGTGAAGGAGGTCGTGCTCTCCGACGATCTCACCGCGTACTCCCGGCAGGTTTTGACCGTGGTGCCGCGGGCCCTGGGGCCGCGCCTGGGCAAGCAGGTGCAGCAGGTCATCAAGGCCGTCAAGGCCGGCGACTGGGAGCTGGTCGAGGGCGCGCCGGTGGCCGCCGGCGTCGCCCTCCAGGAGGGCGAGTACGAGCTGAAGCTCGTCGCCGCCGACGTCGAGAACTCCGCGGCGCTGCCGGGGGACCGGGGTGTCGTCATGCTCGACACCGAGGTCACGCCCGCGCTCGCCGCCGAGGGCCTGGCCCGCGACGTCATCCGCGTCGTGCAGCAGGCGCGCCGGGACGCCGACCTGGACGTCTCGGACCGCATCGCGCTGACCGTCAGCGCCTCCGAGGCCGTGGTGGCCGCGATCGAGGCGCACCGCGGCTTCGTGGCCGCCGAGACGCTGGCCACCTCGCTCGGCTTCGGCGCGGTAGCCGAGGGCTTCGCGGGTGAGGTCGGCGAGGGTGACACGGTCACCGTTTCGGTGGTACGGGCCGGCTGAGCCGCCTCCGCCGGGTTCGGCATTTGCCGTCTTACGCGGTACCTGCCGAGCCCGGCACCCAAGATCAACGGGAGAATTCCCGCCGGCGTCGGATAATGTCCTACCGCCCCCCACTTTTCTTGCAGTCCCCGCCGGAGGAACACGTTGCCGCTGCTCTATTCGATCGGCAAAGTCACTGTCGGTAACGCGATGATGCTCGGCTGGCGACCCCGGGTCGAAGGCCTCGAGAACATCCCCGCCACCGGCGGCGCCATCTTCGCCGGCAACCACCTGTCCGTCGCCGACGAGCTGTTCCTCGGCGCGGTCGTGCCACGACACATCGCCTTCTGGGCCAAGTCCGAGTACTTCCAGGGCGGCGGCGTCGGCGGCACCATCACCAAGTTCATCATGCACGGACTCGGCGCGATCAGAGTCGAGCGCGGCGGCGGCCGGGCTGCGCTCACCGCGTTCGACGGCGCCATTCCGGTGCTCAAGGCCGGTGACATGGTCGCCGTCTACCCCGAGGGGACGCGTTCCCCGGACGGGCGGCTCTACCGCGGCCGCACCGGCGTCGCCCGGCTCGCCGTCGCCGCGGGCGTCCCGATCATCCCGGTCGGCATGCAGGGCACGGACGAGGTCCAGCCGATCGGCCAGCCGTACCCGAAGCCCGGCAAGGGCAGAGGCAAGGTCACGGTCAAGTTCGGCAAGCCCATCGAGACCACCGGCCGCGCCGACGACCGTACCGCGCTGCGTGCGCTGACCGACGAGGTCATGGCCGAGATCCAGAAGCTCACCGGCCAGGAGTACGTGCCGCGTTACGCCCCGCCGCGCGCCACCTAAGGCGCCCGGGGCCGGAGCACCGCCTCGCGCAGCACCCCGGTGAGCTCGGCGCTCTCCTCCACCGACCGGCGGGTCAGCAGCACGGTGGCCAGGCTGCCATGGTCGGCCCAGGCGCAGACGACGACCGCGGCGCCCCCGTTGCGGCCCACGCCGCAGCGCTCGTGCACGCCGGTCTCGCCCAGGTCGAACGTACGCACGTCCTCGATCGAGTACTTGGCGGACAGGTGCGCGAGCTCGGCCTCGACGTCGCTCTCCGGGGTCAGGCGTAGCCCGGTCGCGCCGAAGAGGGTGACCCGCTTGCCGTTGCCGTCGGCGTACATGCCGGCGAACACGTCGCCGGAGGAGACCAGGCTCGTGCCCTGCACCTGGTCGGCGAGGCGCTCGGTGGCCCGGCGGCCGGCGTCGTCGTCCCGCAGCTCCAGGTCGGCGACGGTCGGCGGCAGGACCGCCGAGACCGGATACTGCTGCGCGGCCGGCCAGAGGAAATACCCGGGTACGCCGCAGCAGCACAGCGCGCCGAGCACGGTGAAGACGAACAGCCGCCGACCCCAGCGGCGCTTCCGGCGCGGAGGTGCGGGTGGCGGGCGCAGCGCCTGGGGCGGGCCGGCGTGCGGCGGGCGCCAGGGTTGCGGTGCCGGCGGTCCGTTTCGTCTTTTCTTCGGGCTCTTTCCGGGCGGGGGCGGGGGCGGGGGGAGGGGCCGGGCCCGGTCGAAGTACGCCTGCGGGAGGGCGGGCGCCAGGGGTGCGGCCTGGCGGTGCGGTGGCGGTGCCGCTGGGCGCGGTTGGACGGGGAGCCGGTTGACCGGGGCGGGTGCCGGCTTGTCGCGGCGCTTGCGGCCCCAGCGGCGGCGGGGCTCGGCGTCCCTGGGCGCGGCGGGGGCCTGCGGTGCCGCGGCGGCGTGCGGAACGGCGGCGGCGTGCGGCGCGGCGGCGGGCTGCGGCGAGGTGGCGGGCTGCGGCGAGGTGGCGGCCCGCGGTGAGGCGGCGGGCTGCGGGGAAGTGGCGGGCTGCGGGGAGGCGGTGGCCTGCGGTGTCGACGGCGCCAGGCTGCTGGGCGGCTGCCCGCCGGCTGGTTGATCGATGCGGGTCGGCGGCATGGGCTGGTCGAGGCGCGTGGGCGGCAGGTGCTGCTCGACGCGGGTGGCCGGCAGGGGCTGGTCGATCCGGGTCGGCGGGACCGGCCGGTCCACGCGGGTCGGCGGCATCGCCTCCGGGAACGGCTCCAGGACGTCGATCGGGGTGTCCTGGTCGGCCCATGGGTCGACCGGCGGCGTGGCGGACCAGTCCTCGTCGTCCGCCCACGGGTCCACCGCCGGCGGCGGTTCGGCGGCCGGGGTGCGCTTGTTCCACCAGGACTTCTTCGGCGACGGCGGCGGGACGGCTGCCGAGCCGCTCCAGCGCTCCGGCACGTCCTTGGCCGCCGGGACGTCCCCGGTGACGGGCTCGGGCTCGCCGCCCGGGTCCACCTGGGCGGTGGGATCGGCCGGACCTGTCGAGCTCGCTGGACCTCGGTCGGCCGCCCGAGTCGGGTCCGGGCCGCGGTCCGTCCGAGTCGGGTCCGGGCCGCGGTCCGTCCGGGTCGGGTCCGGGCCGCGGTCCGTCCGAGTCGGGTCCGGGCCGCGGTCCGTCCGGGTCGGGTCCGGGCCGCGGTCCACCCGGGTCGGGTCCGGGCCGTTGTCCGCCCGGGTCGGAACCGGGGCGGCGCCGTCCACCCGGGTCGGGTCCGGGTGGGCGGCGGATGTGCCCGCGGCCGGGTCGCCCGGCTGCTGGTCGGTCATCCGTCGTCTCCTCCCACGGGGCGCTGCTTCACGCCAGGTTAGAGCGGCTCCGCCAGTGCGCCGGGCCGCTCATCGACGGCGATGGACCCGCCGGCGCGGTCCGGGCTCGGGCAGATCGTCGGCGAGAGACGGACAGAGGGGGCGATGTGTAGGACGGTGCGGAGTCGTATGGTGACCCGGTGGTGATCCGTAGATGAATCTGACTCAGAAACACGCGCTCACCGTGACGGGCCGCCCGGATGGACAGCCGGTGATGTTCGCGCACGGGTTCGGCTGCGACCAGAACATGTGGCGTTTCGTCGCGCCCGAGTTCGCCGGCACCCATCGCGTGGTGCTCTTCGATCATGTGGGTGCGGGGCGCTCGGATCTGCGGGCGTACGACGATCAGCGGTACTCGAGTCTCGAGGGGTACGCCTCGGACGTCCTCGAGATCCTGCACGACCTGGACCTGCGCGACGTGGTTTTCGTCGGGCACTCGGTCAGCGCGATGATCGGTGTGCTCGCCGCCATCCGTGAGCCCGATCGCTTCGCCAAGCTCGTGCTCGTGGGGCCGTCGCCGCGCTACATCGACGACGGGGACTACGTCGGCGGTTTCGGCAAGGCCGACATCGAGGCGATGCTCGAATCGCTGGACAGCAACTATCTCGGCTGGTCGAGCGCGATGGCCCCGGTCATCGTGGGCAATGCGGACCGGCCCGAGCTCGGCCAGGAGCTGACCCAGAGCTTCTGCGCCACCGATCCGGCGATCGCCAAGAAATTCGCGCGCGTCACCTTCCTCTCGGACAACCGGGCGGACCTGGCGAAACTGCGTACCCCTGCCTTGATCTTGCAGTGCGCGGACGATGTCATCGCGCCGTCGGTGGTCGGCGACTACGTGCACGAGCACCTCGAGGGGAGCACACTGGTGGCCATGAACGCGACCGGCCACTGTCCCAACCTGAGTGCACCCGCCGAGACGGTCGCGGCGATCAAGGCGTACCTCTGACCGACATGACGGAGAGCGGCAATGGCGGTCCGGACATGACGCAGGATCTGCGCGTGCCCTGGGACGAGGATCCGGGAGACCTGTACGAGCACGCGCCGTGCGGCTACCTGACCACGCTGCCGGACGGCACGATCGTGAAGGTCAACGAGACGTTCCTGGCGTGGACCGGGTACGACCGCAACGCCCTCGTCGGCCGGCGCCGCTTCCGGGACCTCCTCAGTCCCGGCGACAAGATCTACTACGAGACCCACTACGCGCCGATGCTGAGCATGCGGGACGACGTCCAGGAGTTCGCGTTCGAGCTGGTCCGCGCCGACGGCCGGCGCCTGCCGATCCTGGTCAACTCGGTTCTCGGCCGCGACCCCGCCGGACTGCCCAGGGCGGTCCGGACCATGGTCTTCAACGCCACCGAGCGCCGCGGGTACGAGCGGGAGCTGCTGGCCGCCCGGCACGCGGCCGAGGGCTCCGAGCAGCGGGTGCGCGCCCTGCAACAGGTCGTGGCGGATCTCGCGGCGGCGGCCACCGCGGTGGAGGTCGCCGAGGCAGTGGTGAGCGCTCCGGCCGCCGCGTTCGAGGCCGCCGGCGCCCAGGTGTGGCTCCTCGACCTGGACCGCGAACAGCTGGTCCCCCTGGCCGGCACCGACACGGAAGACGCCGTCCGCGACGACATCCCGCTCGCCTCCTCCCGTCCGGTCGCCCAGGTCGCCCGCCGGGGCGACCTGCATGTCATCGGCTCGGTGGAGGAGGCCGAGAAGCATTTCCCGGAGCTCGCCGTCACCATGCGCCGCACCGGCTTCCACACCGTCGTGCTGCTCCCCCTGACCGCCGGCTTCCCCGGTGAGAGCATCGGCGCCGACGTGCTCGGCGTGCTCAGCTTCGGCTTCACCGACAAGCGTGAGCTGACCGACAGCGAGCTGCGCGTGGTCCGGCTGCTCGGGCACCAGGCCGGGCAGGCACTGGACCGGGCCCGGCTGTACGACGACGCCCGCCGCCGCGAGGAACGGGCCACCTTCCTCGCCGAGACCACGCGGGTGCTCGACGAGGAGTCACGGCTCATGCCGCGGGCCCGCCGCCTGATCGAGCGGCTCGTGCCCGACGTGGCCGAGTGGGCCGCCGTACGCCTCCAGATCGGCCCGGCCGGGCTGCTTGCCGACGCCGGCGGTCCCGCGCCCGATGCCGACCGGCTCGCCGAGCGGGTCGCCCTGGTCGCCGCCAACGGCAAGGCCGAGCTGACCGACGGCGGCACCGACCCGGACTGTGCCGTGCTGCCGCTGACCGCCGGTGGCAGGGTCCTCGGCACGCTGGCGCTGCGGATGGCGCCCGGCCGGCGTACGGCCACCGCCGAGGCCGCGTTCCTGGGCGATCTGGCCGACCGGGCCGGACTGGCACTGGAGAACGCCCGCCTCTACGAGCAGGAGCGCGCCGTCGCGCGGACCCTGCAGCGCAGCCTGCTCGCCCACGACCTGCCGACCGACCCGCGCTTCGCCGTGGAGACGCACTACCAGGCCGCGGCCCTCGACATGGAGGTCGGCGGCGACTGGTTCGACGCCTTCCTGATCACCCCGGACAAGCTGGCCGTGGTCGTCGGCGACGTGGTCGGCCGGGGCATCGACGCGGCCACCACCATGGGCCAGCTGCGCAGCGCCATCCGGGCGCTGGCCTCGGCCGAGGCGGGCCCGGCGCGGCTGCTGGAACGGCTCGACCGCTTCGTCGACCGGGTCGAGTCGGCGCGCATGGCGACCGTCGCCTACGCCGAGGTCGACCTCACCACCAGCGAGATGACGTACGCCTGCGCCGGGCACCTCCCGCCGCTGCTGGCCGAGCCCGGCGGAGCGCCGCGCTACCTGTTCGACGGCCGCTCCGGCGCGCTGGGCTCGCGGGCCGGGCGCCGCCAGCGCCTCGAGCACCGCACCCACCTCGCGGCCGGCAGCCGGCTGTTGCTCTACACCGACGGGCTGATCGAGCGGCGCAACCGGCGCATCGACGCGGGCTTCGAGATGCTCGCCCGGGCGTACGCGAGCCGCCGTGACGCCCCGCTGCCGGGCCTGACCGCGGGGCTCGCGCACAGCCTGGTCGGCAGGGAACATGTCGACGACGTCTGCCTGCTCTGCCTGGCGATCGGCACCGAGGAGCGGCTGGAACGCGCGATCGGCGCGGACCCGATCCAGATCGCCCTGCTGCGCAAGGACATGCGCGGCTGGCTGGCGTCGCACGGCATCGACGAGGACACCACCCAGGCGGTGCTGCTGGCCTGCTCCGAGGCCGTCGCCAACGCCATCGAGCACGGCTACCGCAACGACCCTTTCGGTATCGTCGACGTCACCGCGGTCGTCTCCGCCGAGGCGATCGAGGTCAGGATCACCGACCGGGGCGACTGGCGGGTCCCGCAGGGCGACGAGGTGCGCGGCCGTGGCCTTCGGCTCATCCACCAGACGATGGACGAGGTCACCTTCGACCGTACGGACGGCACCACGGTGACCATGCGCCGAGCGCGCCCGGAGGGACGATGACCGATCGGTGGGTGACCTTCGCCAGCCTCGGTGAGGCGGAGGTCGTCCGGCTGGCCGGTGAGATCGACCTGGCGAACGCCCCGGAGATCGGGCGCGAGATCTTCCGGCACGCCGACGGAGCCTCCGCCATGGTCATCGACCTGACCGCGGTCTCGTTCCTGGACAGCGCGGGGGTGCGGCTCCTCGACGCCCTCGTCGGCGATCTCGACGCCGCGGGCACCCGGATCAAGCTGGTGGTGGGGGAGACCGGCCCTGCCCGGATGACCCTGGAGCTCTGTGCGTTCCGGGAGGACCTGCTGGCCACCGACCTCGACAGGGCCGCAAAGGAATTGAGCATCTAGCCCGCGTACCCTGGAGACCCATGAGCGTCTCTTCGGTCTTCCCGCAGCTCGAGCAGCTGCTGCCTCGGGTCAGCAAGCCGATCCAGTACGTGGGCGGCGAGCTCGGTGCCGTCGTCAAGGACTGGGACGCCACCACCGTCCGGTGGGCGCTGATGTATCCCGACGCCTACGAGGTGGGCCTGCCCAACCAGGGCGTGCAGATCCTGTACGAGGTGCTCAACGAGCAGCCCGACGTGCTGGCCGAGCGGACGTACGCGGTCTGGCCCGACCTCGAGGCGCTGATGAAGGAGCAGGGCGTCCCGCAGTTCACGGTCGACGCCCATCGCCCGGTCCGCGCGTTCGACGTGCTCGGGCTGTCGTTCGCCACTGAGCTCTGCTACACCAACATGCTCTCCGCGCTCGACCTGGCCGGCATCCCGCTGAACAGCGCCGACCGGGGCGACGAGGACCCGATCGTGCTGGCCGGCGGCCACGCCTCGTTCAACCCCGAGCCGATCGCCGACTTCATCGACGCCGCGGTGCTGGGCGACGGTGAGGAGGCGGTGCTCGAGATCACGGGCATCATCCGGGAGTGGAAGGCCGCCGGTTCGCCGGGCGGTCGGGACGAGCTGCTGCTGCGCCTGGCGCGTACGGAGAGCATCTACGTGCCGCGCTTCTACGACGTCGACTACCTCCCGGACGGGCGGATCCGGCGTGTCGTGCCGAACCGTCCGGACGTGCCGTTCCGGGTGGCCAAGCGCACGACCATGGACCTGGACGCCTGGCCGTACCCGAAGAAGCCGCTGGTCCCGCTCGCCGAGACGGTCCACGAGCGGTACGCGGTCGAGATCTTCCGCGGCTGCACCCGGGGCTGCCGGTTCTGCCAGGCCGGCATGATCACCCGTCCGGTGCGGGAGCGGTCGATCACCACGGTGGGCCAGATGGTGAGGGAGGGGCTGGAGTTCTCCGGCTTCTCCGAGGTCGGCCTGCTCTCGCTCTCCAGCGCGGACCACTCCGAGATCGGCGACATGTGCTCCGGGCTCGCCCAGCAGTACGCGGACACCAACGTCTCGCTGTCGCTGCCGTCGACCCGGGTGGACGCGTTCAACATCGACCTGGCCCAGGAGCTGTCCCGCAACGGGCGCCGCACCGGCCTCACGTTCGCGCCGGAGGGCGGCTCGGAGCGGATTCGCAAGGTCATCAACAAGATGGTGACCAAGGAGGACCTGATCCGGACGGTCGTCACCGCGTACTCCAACGGGTGGCGGCAGGTGAAGCTGTACTTCATGTGCGGCCTGCCCACCGAGACCGACGAGGACGTGCTCGAGATCGCGCAGATGGCGCACGAGGTGATCCGGGCCGGCCGGGCCGCCGCGGGCACCAAGGACATCCGCTGCACGGTGTCGATCGGCGGGTTCGTGCCCAAGCCGCACACCCCGTTCCAGTGGGCGCCGATGGCGCGCCCGGAGGTCATCGACAACCGCCTCAAGATGCTCAAGCAGGAGATCAACAGCGACCGCTCCCTGGGCCGCGCGATCGGCTACCGCTACCACGACGGCGAGCCGTCGCTGATCGAGGGCCTGCTCTCGCGCGGCGACCGCCGGGTCGGCAAGGTCATCCGGAGCGTCTGGGACAAGGGCGGGCGTTTCGACGGCTGGTCCGAGCACTTCTCGTACGCCCGCTGGGTCGAGGCGTGCACGGAGGTCCTCCCGGAGTTCGGCGTCGACCTGGACTGGTACACCACCCGCGAGCGTGACCAGCTCGAGGTGTTGCCCTGGGACCACCTGGACTCCGGCCTCGACAAGGACTGGCTCTGGCAGGACTGGCAGGACTCCCTGAGCGAGTACGAGCAGGACGACTGCCGCTGGACGCCGTGCTTCGACTGCGGCGTCTGCCCGTCGATGGACACCGAGATCCAGATCGGTCCCACCGGCAAGAAGCTGCTTCCCCTGACCCCGGTCACCCGGGTACCTGTCTAGGAGTCCGTCATTCCCAAGAACCAGCCGGTCGGCGGTCAGGCCCCGGTCGTCCAGCGCATCCGCCTTCGGTACGCGAAGCGAGGCCCGCTGCGCTTCACCTCGCACCGGGACTTCGCCCGGGCGTTCGAGCGGGCGTTGCGGCGGGCGGGCGTACCCATCGCCTTCTCCCAGGGCTTCACCCCGCACCCCAAGATCTCGTATGCGAGCGCCGCGCCGACCGGTGTCGGCAGCGAGGCGGAGTACCTGGAGATCGGCCTGCAGGCCGAGGCCGACCCGGACGCCCTGCGCGCGGCCCTGGACGCGGCGCTGTCGCCCGGCCTGGACGTGCTGGACGCGGTCGTCGCCGGCGAGGGCAGCCTGGCCGACCGGATCGACGCGTCGCGCTGGCGGATCGAGCTTCCCGACGTCGACCCGGAGGTTGCGGAGAAGGCCGTCGAAGCCTTCCTCGCCGCCGACGAGGTGCTGGTCGAGCGCATGACGAAGCAGGGGCGGCGCTCGTTCGACGCCCGAAAAGCAGTTGCGTCCTTCGCTGTCAGCAAGGAGTCTGCCGCACCTTCCGGGGCCGCGGCGGCACGGTGTGCGATAATCGACCTTGTCGTGCGGCAGGTCACTCCCGCCGTACGGCCCGATGACGTCATGTCCGGCCTGCGCGTGGTGGCCGGCCTGGAGCCGCCGGTGCCCCCTCGGGTGACCCGGCTGGCCCAGGGCTCGCTCACCTCGCAGGGGAAGATCGTCGATCCGTTGGAAGCGGATCGCGAGGACGCACCCATCGGAGGGCGCTAGCCGGTTCGGTCGGCGCCCGCGTTGGCAGACTTCGGAAGCCCGGCCGGCACACGGCCGGGACCGAAAAACTTGCGGCGACCCTGCGTGGCAGCGCTTACCCGCGCCCGGGGCCGCCAGAACTGGAGAGCGCCCCATGCTCGATAACGAGCCACAGGGCGGTGAACGGGAAGAGGCCACCACACCTCGGACCGTCGATGCCGCCGAGACCACTACCCCTGTGCGTCGCACGAGGGCTCCGCGCCGCAAGGCCGCCGCACCGGCTGCTGTGCCGGTCGACGCGCCGGGCGCCGAGCCCGGTGCTGCCGACGAAACGGCGAATGCGATCGACGCGGCCGCGGCCGCCGACGCGCCCGCCGCTCCGGTGAAGGCGACCCGCAGCCGAGCGCGGAAGAAGGCCGCCCCGGCCGCGGCCGCCCCGGACCCCTCCGCTGCCGCGGAGAGCCCGCTGAGTGACGATGAGCCCGCTGCTCCGGTCAAGGCGACGCGCAGCCGGGCCCGGAAGAAGGCCGCCCCCGCGGCGGCCGCTCCCGCTCCGGCCGAGCCGGCGCCTGCGCCGGTTGTCGAGGAGCCCTCGGCTGAAGAAGAGGTCGAGGAAGAGGCCGAAGACGCCACCCTCTCCGGTGTGCCGGTGATCGGTGTGCTGCCGCTCGACGACGACCTCGTCGAGGAGAAGCCCGCCCCGCGTCGTGGCCGCAAGGCCGCGCTGCCTCCCGCCGTACTGTTCATGCCGCCCGAGCCCGACGCCGAGCCCGCCCCCGCCCCGCGCCGCAGCCGGCGTGGCACGGCCGCCGAGCCGGTCGCCGCGGAGCCGGTGGCCGAGATCACCGAGGCGCCGGCCGAGCCGGCGGCCGCCACCGTGGCCGAGGAGCCCGCCGAGGGTCCGCGCAAGAGCCGGCGCCGCCGCCGGGGCGCCGCCGCGGAAACCGACGAGGCTCCCGCCGCCGAGATCACCGAGCAGCCCGTGCTCGAGGAGCCGGACGAGAGCGCGGACGACATCGAGGACGGCGCCGAGGACGAGGACGAGGACGAGGCCAGCGCTCGCCGCCGTCGCCGGCGGGGACGCCGGGGCCGCGGCCGGGGCAAGGGCCCGACCGACGAAGGCGACGAGTCCTCCGAGGCGGGCACCGGCGAGGCCGAGGAGGCCGCCGAGGCCGAGGGCGACGACGAGGACGCCGAGGAGGGCGACGGGGTCACCCGCCGGCGCCGGCGCCGGCGTCGCAAGGGCTCCGGGGACGCCGAGACCGGCGGCGTCGAGGACGGCGTGCACACCGTCGTGCGGGTACGCGAGCCGCGCCGCAGCGACGAGGTGCAGGGCGTCTCCGGCTCCACCCGCCTCGAGGCGAAGCGGCAGCGCCGGCGCGACGGCCGGGAGCAGCGGCGTACCCGGCCGCCGATCCTGAGCGAGTCGGAGTTCCTGGCCCGCCGCGAGGCCGTCGACCGGGTCATGGTCGTACGGCAGAAGCCCGACCGGCTCCAGATCGGCGTGCTCGAGGACGGCGTCCTGGTCGAGCACTACGTGTCGCGGACGACGTCCGGGACCATGGTCGGCAACGTCTACCTGGGCAAGGTGCAGAACGTGCTGCCCAGCATGGAGGCGGCGTTCGTCGACGTGGGCCGGGGCCGCAACGCCGTGCTCTACGCCGGCGAGGTCAACTGGGACGCCACCGGGCTGGAGGGCCGGTCCCGCTCGATCGAGCAGGCGCTGCGCTCCGGCGACTCGGTGCTGGTCCAGGTCACCAAGGACCCGATGGGGCACAAGGGCGCCCGGCTGAGCAGCCACATCGCGCTCTCCGGCCGGCACCTGGTCTACGTCCCGAACGGCAACGCCTCGGGCATCAGCCGCAAGCTTCCCGACAACGAGCGCAAGCGGCTGCGCGACGTCCTGAAGAAGCTCGTGCCGGACGGTGCCGGCGTGATCGTGCGGACCGCCGCCGAGGGTGCCAGCGAGGACGAGCTGGCCCGCGACGTCAAGCGGCTGCAGGCGCAGTGGGAGGACATCCAGGCGAAGGCTGCCGAGGGCAACGCGCCGCGCCCGCTCTCGGAGGAGCCCGACCTGGTCATCCGGGTGGTCCGGGACCTCTTCAACGAGGACTTCCGCGAGCTGATCGTGCAGGGCGACCAGGCGTACGGGGAGATCGAGAACTACCTCGAGTCGGTCTCGCCGGATCTGGTCGAGCGCCTGCACCGGCACACCGGCGCCAACGACGTCTTCGCCGAGAAGCGCATCGACGAGCAGATCCTCAAGGGTCTCGACAAGAAGGTGTTCCTGCCCTCCGGCGGCCACCTGGTGATCGACCGCACCGAGGCGATGACGGTGGTCGACGTCAACACCGGCAAGTACACCGGTGCGGGCGGCAACCTCGAGGAGACGGTCACCCGCAACAACCTCGAGGCGGCCGAGGAGATCGTGCGGCAGCTGCGCCTGCGCGACCTGGGCGGCATCGTGGTGATCGACTTCATCGACATGGTGCTGGAGAGCAACCGCGACCTGGTGCTGCGCCGGCTCACCGAGTGCCTGGGCCGGGACCGGACCAAGCACCAGGTCACCGAGATCACCTCGCTGGGCCTGGTCCAGATGACCCGCAAGCGGATCGGCGCGGGGCTGCTCGAGGCGTTCAGCGAGACGTGTGAGCACTGCAAGGGCCGTGGCGTGGTCACACACACCGAGCCGGTGCCGGAGAAGCGCTCGTCCGGCGCGGCCACCCAGGTCAAGGCCGTCGCCGCGGCGGCGCGGGTCGAGGCCCCGGCGCTGCCCGCCAAGTCCCGGCGTCGCCGGGGCGGCGGGGGCGAGCAGGCCCCGGCCGAGTCCTCGACGCCCGAACACCTTGTGGAGGACCCGGCGGCGGACACCGCCGGGCTGCCCCCGTCCGTCCCGGCGGTCGTCACGCCCCAGGGCTCGGGTGTCATCACGCCGGCCGCTTCGCCGATCGCGGCGAACGACGACGATGACGACTACGACATCAGCGGGTACGACCTCTCGCGGTACGACGACGGCACGTCGTACCCGGCCGAGCCGCTGCAGCTGACCGGGTCGGACGACCCGGACGCGGCCGACGAGGACGAGGACGAGGACGAGGACGAGAACGACGACGAGCCGGTCGGGGCCGGAACCGGCGCCCGGCGGCGCTCGCGGCGCGGCGGGTCCCGGCGGCGCACCCGCCCCTGAGAAAACGCGCGATCCGGGCGGTCCCGGCAGGTAACTCCTGCTGGGGCCGCCCGCTCCATGTCCGGTGATCGATGTCGGCTACCCTGCTTCACCATGCGACGCCTGCTCTGCGCGACCGCTCTGAGCGGCGCCCTCCTGCTCGGTGCGTGCTCGACCGACAAGTCCGCCGGCACCCCGGCCGGCACCACCCCGGCGGCCGGAGCCGGCAGTTCCGCGGCCGCGGCGCTCGCCCCGGCCGCATCCTCGGACCCCGCCGGCGGCGACGCAGCGCTGAAGGGGAACACCGAGGCGATCTGCACCCAGGCCGCGAAGACCGGTGGTGACAGCGCCAAGAACTTCGCCCAGGACCTCAAGCTGCTCATCGACGCGGAGTCGGCGCAGGACCAGGACGCGGTGGCGAAGGCCAAGGAGAAGACCAGCCGGGACGTGGAGAACTACTCCTTCGCGCTAGCCGACATGGCGAAGCTCGCCTCCGACCCGGAGCTGAAGAAGGCGCTCGCCGCAATGGGCAAGCAGGTCTCGGCGCTCAAGGGTGACGTGCGCAAGCTCGACGCGGCGAAGCTGGAGGGGCTGCAGGAGACGCTGGCCAAGGCGTGCGGCACCGCGTGAGCGTCTCCCCGGTTTGGGTCGCGCCCGTGCTATGAAGTAGGCTATCTGTCGGCGCTTTTTCGAGGCGCCATGTCCCTGTGCGTAGTGATCCCTGTGTGTAGTGATCCTGTGAGTGACTCAGTGATGTGCGGCGCCGGGGCCGAGTTCCATCCGCCAAGCAGCGATGTTCCGCTGCGTAAGTCTCAGGGAGTCCGCGTCCATGTACGCGATCGTCAAGACCGGCGGCAAGCAGTACAAGGTTGCCGAGGGCGACGTGATCGAGGTCGAAAAGCTCGCGGGTGTGCCCGGCGACTCGCTGACGCTCGCCGCGGTCCTCCTCGTCGACGGTGACAACCTGGTGACCGACGCGGCCAAGCTTGCCAAGGTGAAGGTGTCCGGCGAGATCGCCGAGCACACCAAGGGTCCGAAGATCCGGATCCACAAGTTCAAGAACAAGACCGGCTACCACAAGCGCCAGGGGCACCGTCAGCCGCTGACCCGCGTCAAGGTGACCGGCATCTCCAGCGGGAAGTAGGGACGAACCGCCATGGCTCACAAAAAGGGTGCATCCAGCTCGCGGAACGGCCGTGACTCCGCCGCTCAGCGGCTCGGGGTGAAGCGGTTCGGCGGCCAGCTGGTCAACGCCGGCGAGATCATCGTCCGGCAGCGCGGCACGAAGTTCCACCCGGGCGACCTGGTCGGCCGCGGTGGCGACGACACGCTGTTCGCGCTCGCCGCGGGCAACGTGCTCTTCGGTCACAAGCGTGGCCGCAAGACCATCAGCATCGTGCCGGTCGCGGCCGAGTAACACCGGTCGCTCACGCAGCGTCTCAGCGGGCCGTGGACCTTCCGGGGTCCGCGGCCCGCTGTCTTTGTTCCAATTCAGCAGTGGGAGTACCGAAGTGGCTACGTTCGTCGACCGGGTCGTGCTGCACCTGCAGGCAGGTGACGGCGGGCACGGCTGTGTCTCCGTACGCCGGGAGAAGTTCAAGCCGCTCGGCGGCCCCGACGGCGGCAACGGCGGGCACGGCGGTGGTATCAGCCTCGTCGTCGACCCGCAGCAGCACACGCTGCTCGACTTCCACTTCCGCCCGCACGTCAAGGCGCAGAACGGCGTCGGCGGGATGGGCGACAACCGCGACGGTGCCAACGGCGGCGACCTCGTCGTGAAGGTCCCCGACGGCACGGTCGTGCAGACCCCCGACGGCGAGGTCATTGCCGACCTCGTCGGCGCCGGCACCACCTTCGAGGTGGCCCGCGGCGGCCGCGGCGGGCGCGGCAACGCATCGCTGGCCAACACCCGCCGCAAGGTGCCCGGCTTCGCCGAACTGGGCGAGCCCGGCGAGCACGTCGACGTGGTGCTCGAGCTCAAGAGCGTCGCCGACGTCGGCCTGGTGGGCTTCCCGTCGGCCGGCAAGTCCTCGCTGATCTCGGTGATCTCCGCGGCCAAGCCGAAGATCGCCGACTACCCGTTCACCACGCTGGTGCCGAACCTCGGCGTGGTGCAGGCCGGCGACCACACCTTCACGGTCGCGGACGTGCCGGGGCTGATCCCGGGCGCTGCCACGGGCAAGGGGCTCGGCCTGGAGTTCCTGCGGCACATCGAGCGCACCTCGGTGCTGGTCCACGTCCTCGACTCGGCGGCGCTGGAGATCGAGCGCGACCCGGTCGCCGACCTGGAGGCCATCGAGGCGGAGCTGTCCGCGTACGGGGGGCTGGAGGACCGGCCCCGCATGGTGGTGCTGAACAAGATCGACATCCCGGACGGGCGCGACCTCGCGGAGATGGTCCGCCCCGACCTCGAGGCGCGCGGCTACCAGGTCTTCGAGGTCAGCGCGGTCACCCGGGAAGGGCTCAAGGAGTTCACGTACGCCCTGGCCGAGGCCGTCGCCGCCAACCGCCTCGCGGCCCCGGTGGTCGAGCCGACCCGGGCCGTCGTCCGGCCCCGCGCGGTCGACGAGAAGGGCTTCACGATCGAGCAGGACGCCGACGGCGTGTACGTGGTCCGCGGCATCCAGGTCGAGCGCTGGATCCGCCAGACCAACTTCGACAACGACGAGGCCATCGGCTACCTCGGCGACCGGCTGGAGCGCATCGGCGTCGAGGCGGCGCTGGCCAAGAAGGGCGCGCAGCCCGGCGACCCGGTGCGCATCGCCGACCGCGAGTTCGACTGGCACCCCAACACCGGCGACTACGTCTCGGGACCGCGCGGCACGGATGCCCGGCTCGAGGACGACGCAAACCGGGCGTCGGCCGCCCAGCGCCTGGCGGCCCGCAAGGGCCGCCGTGTCCGCTCGGACGACGAGCTGCTGCACATGAGCGAGGACGGCACGGTATCCACGGTCTCCATGGCCGCCAAGCCGGTCCTGGTCACCGACGACGACGGCGAGGACGCCGACGACCAGTGATGGCTTCCCGTCCAAGTCCCCGCAACCTGCGGGAAACGGACGGGATCTAGGGTGACGACCATGGTGATCGAGTCCCGCAGCGCCACGGATCCCGAGCTGGCCACGTTGCTCGTCGCGCAGCAGCGTGAGCTGGCCGAGGCCGACGGCGGGCAGGACGGTCAGGTCTACCCGATGCACGACGACGTCTCGTACCTCGTCGCGGTCGTCGACGGGCGGGCCGTGGCGTGTGGCGCGTGGCAGGCCCTCGGGCCGGGCATGGCCGAGCTGAAGCGCATGTACGTGCGCCCCGCGTTCCGGGGCCGTGGCATCGCCCGCCAGCTGGTCGTGGCGCTGGAAGCGGAGGCTCTGGCGGAGGGACGGCCGGTGCTGCGCCTGGAAACCGGCACGTACCTGCCCGCCGCCATCGCCCTCTACCGCTCCGCGGGATACACGCCGATTCCCGTGTACGGCGAGTACGTGGGCAACCCGTACAGCGTCTGCTTCGAGAAGTCCCTGGCACTCACGACCCACTGACCGCGACGGTGTCCTCGACACCGGATTCCCGGGGCGGGGTGCCTGCCGAGCGAAGTGAGGCCATGTAACAGTGGTCCTCATGCCTAGCTTGACCCGCGCCGAGGCGAACGCCCGGGCCGCCACCGTCACCGTCACCGGATACGACATCGCGCTCGACCTCACCGGCGAAGGTGACACCTTCCGTTCCCGTACGGTGCTCACCTTCGGCGCAGAGCCCGGCAGCGACACCTTCGTCGAGCTGGAGCCCGTGACCCTGCTCTCCGCCACGCTCAACGGCGCTGCGCTCGACCCGTCCGCCCTGGCCGCCGAGCGGCTGACGCTGACCGGTCTCGGCGCCGACAACGAGCTGGTGGTCGAGGGCGAGAT
The DNA here is from genome assembly GCF_040689425.1 of Actinoplanes sp. NPDC051475. NCBI lineage: Bacteria > Bacillati > Actinomycetota > Actinomycetes > Micromonosporales > Micromonosporaceae > Actinoplanes > Actinoplanes sp. NPDC051475. The sequence continues at coordinate 270,864 of NZ_JBFAZZ010000012.1, read as the reverse complement.
GCGCTACTCGAACACCGGCGAGGGGCTGCACCGCTTTGTCGACCCCGCCGACGACCGGGTCTATCTGTACGCGCACATGTTCCTCGACGGCGCCCGCCGGATCTTCCCCTGTTTCGACCAGCCCGACCTCAAGGCGCCGGTCACGCTGAGCGTCACCGCGCCCGACGGCTGGCTGGTGGCGGCGAACGGGGAGCAGGCGGGTGAAGTGGACGGGGGCAGGTGGCGGTTCGCGCCGACCAAGCCGCTGGCGACGTACTTCATCTCGCTGATCGCGGGGCCGTACCACGCCCGGACCGACGAGCACGACGGCATCCCGCTGGCCCTCTACTGCCGGCAGGCGCTGGCCGAGCACCTCGACGAGCAGGCCGACGAGCTGTTCACCATCACCAAGCAGTGCCTCGACCGCTACCACGAGATCTTCGACGTCCGGTACCCCTTCGGGCACTACCAGCAGGCGTTCGTGCCCGAGTTCAACTTCGGCGCGATGGAGAACCCCGGCGTGGTGGTCTTCCGCGACGAGTTCATCTACCGCTCCGCGGTCACCGACGCCGAGCGCGAGCAGCGGGCCATGGTGATCGCGCATGAGATGGCCCACCAGTGGTTCGGCGATCTGGTGACCATGGCGTGGTGGGACGACCTGTGGCTGAACGAGTCGTTCGCCGAGTACCTCGGCACGAGGATCACGGCCGAGGCGACCCGCTTCACCGGGACCTGGACGACGTTCGCGATGCAGCGCAAGGCCTGGGGTATGCGCGCCGACCAACGCCCCTCGACGCACCCGGTGGCGCCGAGCGACGTCGACGACACCGCCCTCGCGCTGCTCAACTTCGACGGCATCTCGTACGCCAAGGGCGCCGCCGTGCTCCGGCAGCTGGTCGCGTACGTCGGGGACAAGGCGTTCCTGGCCGGGCTCAACGATCACTTCGCGGCACACGCGTACGGGAACGCGACCCTGGCCGACCTGCTCGCCGCCGTGTCCCGGTCGAGCGGCCTGGACCTGAGCTCCTGGGCCGAGCTGTGGCTGCGCCGCGCCCAGCTCAACACCCTGCGGGCCGAGGTCGAGCGCACCGGCGACGGCCGGTACGCGCAGGTCGTGATCGTGCAGACCGCCCCGGACGAGCACCCGACGCTGCGCCCGCACAAGCTGTGTCTCGGCCTCTACGACCATGGCGCCGACGGGGTGGTCACCCGGCGCCGGCTCGTCGAGGTGGACGTGGATCCGCACGCGGACGGCGGCCGTACCCTCGTAGCCGAGCTGGCCGGTGAGCCCGCCGCGGACCTGCTCCTCGTCAACGACAGCGACCTCACGTACGCGAAGGTCCGCCTCGATCCGGCGTCGGCCGGCGCCGTACCGTTGATCCTGCCGTTGCTGGACGACTCGCTGGCGCGGGCCCTGCTCTGGGGGGCGACCCTCGATGCCGTCATCGACGGCGAACGTCCGGTGGCGGAGCTGGTGACGCTGGTGCTCGCCGCGCTGCCGGCCGAGCGCGAGGTGGCCGTCGTCGAAGACGTCCTGCGGATGACCCGCGGCCTGGTGGACCGCTACCCGGCGCCGGAGACCCGGCCGGCCGCGCTCGAGCTGGTCGCGCAGGCTTGCGACCGGCTGGTCGCCGTCGCCGAGCCGGGCAGCTCGCTGCAGCTCGCGGGGGTGCGGGGGCTGATCGGTGCCGGCATCGATACGGTACGGCTGGCAGGCTGGCTGGAGGGCGAGAACGTGCCCGCCGGGGTGGCCGTGGACGCGGACCTGCGCTGGCTCATCCTGTACCGCCTGGTGGTGCTCGGCGCCGCCGGGTCCGAGCGGATCGAGGCCGAGCTCGCCGCGGACCGCAGCGCCTTCGGTGAGCAATGGGCGGCGCGGTGCCGGGCGGCGCTGCCGGACGCGGGGGCCAAGGCGCGGGCCTGGAAGCTGATCACCGAGGATCTGGACGCCTCCAACCGCATCCTGGACGCCACCGCGCAGGGCTTCTGGCAGCCGGAGCAGCTCGACCTCGTCACCCCGTACGCCGAGCGTTACTTCACCGACATCCCGGCGATGCTCCAGCGCCGCCCGGGCATGAGTGGGGAGCGGGTGGCTGTCACGGCGTACCCGTCGGTGGTGGTCGCCGAGCGCACCCGGCAGCTGGCAGCGGAGCTGCTCGCGGAGCCCGGGATCTCCTCGATCGTGCGCCGCGTGGTGATGGACGGCGACGACGACGTGCGCCGCGCGCTGCGGGCCCGGGGATAGGCGATTTCGCCCCTTACTGCGCGTAGGAGCCGATAGCCTCGCAGTACGGGGGGTGAGCGGTGGAATGGTCCGAGGAGCTGTCCAGCGGCCTGCTGCAGGCCGCTCCGGACGCGATCGTGGTCATGGACGAGGGCCGCATCGTGCTCGTCAACGACCGCGCCGAGGAGATCTTCGGGTGGCCGCGCGCCGAGCTGCTGGGCAAGCACGCCCACGTGCTGCTCACCGACGGTGCCCGGGATACCTTCCCCGAGGAGCTCAAGCTCAGCGGTAAGGAGCGCCCGCCGGGCCCGGTGGGTACGGTCGCCCTCCAGGTCCGCCGCCGGGACGGCTCCGAGTTCCCCGCCGAGGCGTCGCTCGCCGTCGCGGGGCTCCCCGGCGGCCGGGTCGCCGTGGCCGTCGTCCGCGACGTGACGGAGCGTCACCAGCTCATGGCCGAGGCGCACAGCCACCGCAGCCAGCGCCTCGAGGCGCTCGGGCAGCTCGCGGGGGGCATCGCGCACGACTTCAACAACCTGCTCGGCGTGATCGTCAACTACGCGAACTTCGTGATCGAGGAGGCCGAGTCGCCGACCCCGGACGTCGCCACGATCGCGGCCGACGCCCGCCAGGTCATCAAGGCGGGTGAGCGCGGTACGGGCCTGACCCACCAGCTGCTCAAGTTCGCCCGGCGCGAGGTGATCCGGCCGCAGGTGCTGGACCTCAACGAGGTCGTCGCGGAGGTCGAGGGGCTGCTGCGGCGCTCGATCGGCGAGCACATCTCGCTCATCACCCGCCCCGCCGCGTCCCTGCCGCCGGTCACCTGCGATCCCGGTCAGATCGAGCAGCTGCTGGTGAACCTCGCCGTCAACGCCCGGGACGCGATGCCCTCGGGCGGCAACCTGGTGATCGACACGGCGAACTCGCACCTCTCGCCCGGTGAGCACGCGGAGCTGGCATCCGGTGACTACGTACGGCTGCGGGTCAGCGACTCCGGCCGCGGGATGTCGCCGGAGGTGATCGAGCGGGCCTTCGAGCCGTTCTTCACGACCAAGCCCAACCACGAGGCGACCGGGCTGGGGCTGGCGACGGTCTATGGCATCGTCACGCAGGCCGGCGGCAGCGTGAGCCTCACGTCCGAGCCGGGGCTGGGCACCACCGTCACCGTGCTGCTGCCCGTGTCGCAGGGGACGGAGGCGGAACCCGAATCGGCGAACGAGCCCGCGGACACCGGGGGGCATGGCGAGACGCTGCTCGTCGTGGAGGATGAGGCGGCCCTGCGCGACGTGGCCGGGCGCATCCTCTCCGGCGCCGGCTACCGCGTGCTCGCGGCCGACGGCGGCACCGAGGCGCTGCGGCTCGCGGCGCTCCACGAGGGCGCCATCGACCTGCTGGTCAGCGACGTCGTGATGCCCGGCATGCTGGGCAAGGAGCTGGCCGAGCGGCTCTCCGACGTCCGGCCCGACACGCGGGTGCTCTACATGTCCGGGTACGCCCAGCCGGTCCTCGCCTCGCAGGGCACGCTCGACCCGGGCGTGGCCCTGCTCGAGAAGCCCTTCACCGCCGAGGACCTGCTGGCCGCGGTCCGAAAACGGCTCGACGGCTGACGTCGCCTAGGATTCGCCGATGCAGCGGCGGCGACGGATCGGCATCATGGGCGGCACGTTCGACCCGATCCACCACGGTCACCTGGTGGCGGCGAGCGAGGTGCAGAGCCGCTTCGACCTGGACGAAGTGGTGTTCGTGCCGACCGGCCAACCCTGGCAGAAGGGTACGGTCAGCTCCGCCGAGGACCGCTACCTGATGACGGTCATCGCGACCGCCTCCAACCCGCGCTTCCACGTGAGCCGGGCCGACATCGACCGCGACGGCCCCACGTACACGGTCGACACGCTGCGCGACCTGAACGCGGTCTACGGGCCGGACACGGAGCTCTTCTTCATCACCGGCGCCGACGCGCTCGCACGGATCCTGTCGTGGAAGGACGCGCTCGAGATGCTCTCGCTGGCGCATTTCGTCGGGGTCACCCGGCCCGGCTTCGAGCTGTCCGACGCGCACCTGCCGGCCGACACGGTGACGCTGGTGGAGGTCCCGGCGATGGCCATCTCGTCGAGCGACTGCCGGGACCGCGTGGCCAAGGGGCACCCGGTCTGGTACCTCGTACCCGATGGTGTGGTGCAGTACATCGCGAAGCGGAAACTCTATCGGGACCGATGACCGCTTACGGGCTCTTTGTCCGTGTCGGGTTGTCATACCCGTGTGAGAGGCTTAGTACCTCTGGAAACCGAACGAGGGGAGACCGGTGCCCGTCACCGACCGCGCCCGCGAGCTCGCGCTGACGGCGGCGCAGGCCGCCGCGGACAAGAAGGCGCAGGACATCGTCGTCATCGACGTCGCCGAGCAGCTCTACATCACCGACGCGTTCGTCATCGCGTCGGCGTCCAACGAACGGCAGGTCGCCGCCGTCGTCGACGCCGTCGAGGAAGCCCTGCTCAACCTGCCGGAAAAGGCCAAGCCGGTCCGCCGCGAGGGTGAGCGCCAGGGTCGCTGGGTGCTCCTGGACTACGTCGACATCGTCGTGCACATCCAGCACACCGAGGAGCGGGAGTTCTACGCCCTCGACAAGCTGTGGAAGGACTGCCCGACGGTGCCGTTCGTCGACCGCGACATGGTCGAGGCCGACTCTCCCGGCGCCGCATGACGACCACTCGCCTCATCGTCTGGCGGCACGGCAACACCGACTGGAACGCTGCCAACCGCGTCCAGGGCCAGTCCGACGTGCCGCTCAACGCCGTCGGCGAGCAGCAGGCCGTCGACGCCGCCGAGCTGCTCGTCCGGCTGCGGCCCGCCGCCCTGGTCTCCAGCGACCTGCGCCGCGCGGTGGACACCGCGGCCGCCCTGGCCGCCCTCACCGGCCTGTCGGTCAAGCACGACGAGCGCCTGCGCGAGCGCCACTTCGGCGCCTGGCAGGGGCTGACCATGGCCCAGGTCGCCGAGACCCGCCCCGACGAGTACGCCAACTGGAAGTCCGGCGCCGACGCGGTCGGCGGCGGCGTCGAGGCGCTGGACGACCTGGGCAAGCGGGTCGCCGACGCGTTCCAGAGCGCGGCCGACTCGGTCCCCGCCGGCGGGACCGCGGTTGTGGCCACGCACGGCGCCGCGGCCCGGCAGGGCATCGGCCATCTGCTCGGATGGCCGCGCGAGCAGCTCCGCACGCTCCGGGCGCTGCAGAACTGCCACTGGGTCGAGCTCAGCCACGACGACGTGCGCGGCTGGCAGCTGGCGGCCTACAACGTGGGGCCGTTCTCCGACCGGCCGGTCCCGGCGCCTGTGTGACGGACCACGGGTGGAACGGATCGGCGTCCCGGTAGCGTCCAAGGCATCATGACCTTCACACGGATGACCCTGCTCGCCACCGCAGCAATGGCACTGTCCGTGGCGGGATGTGCCAACGGCACCTCCGGCTCCGTGGACCAGGCAGGCGCCCCGGCGCCTGCCTCTTCCGCCGCGCCTGCCTCTTCCGCCTCTTCCGCCCCCGCTTCTTCCGCCCCCGTCCCTTCTTCCTCCGGCGGCACCCGGACGATCTCCGGCACCGTCACCGCAGGCGTGGAGCCCAACTGCCTGCTCGTGGACGACCACCTGCTGGTCTTCGAGGACGAGAAGCTGAAGGCGGCCGCCCAGGAAGGCGCCACGGTGACCGTCACCGGTCGCACGGAACCCGGCATGATGACCACCTGTATGCAGGGCACACCGTTCGTCGTGACGGCGATCCGCGCGAAGTAGGCGGCAATCCGTTACGGTGCCCGCATGGCCGTCGCGGTTGTCACCGACTCCACCGCGTACCTGCCGTCGGAGCTGAACGGAACGTACGACCTGACCGTCGTCCCGCTCACCGTCGTCATCAACGGCGACGAAGGCCTGGAAGGCGAGGAGATCGCCCCGGCCGAGGTGGCCCGAGCGCTGGGCGGCCGCCGCTGGGCCGTCAGCACGTCACGGCCGGCCCCGGAACAGTTCGCAGCCGCGTACAGAAAGCTTCTCGACGCGGGCGCCGACGGCATCGTGTCCGTCCACCTGTCCTCGAAGCTGTCCGGCACCTACGACGCGGCCTCCCTCGCCGCGGCGGCGGTCGGGCCGCGCGTCCAGGTCGTGGACAGCGGCACGACGGGGATGGGGCTGGGCTTCGTGGCCCTGGCCGCGGCCGCGGCGTCGCGCCGAGGCGGAACCCTCGACGGGGTACGGCAGGCAGCCGTCGACCACTCCGCGCAGGTCAGCACCCTCTTCTACGTGGACACCCTGGAGTTCCTGCGGCGCGGAGGACGAATCGGCGCCGCCTCCGCCCTGCTCGGCACCGCGCTGTCGGTCAAGCCGATCCTGCACGTGGTGGACGGGGCGATCGTCGTACGGGACAAGGTCCGGACCGCGGGGCGGGCGCTGGCCCGGTTGGTGGATCTGGCGGTCGAGGCCTCGGGGGAGGGCGAGGTGGACATCGCGGTGCACCACTTGGGGGCGGAGGAACGGGCGGAGGCGTTGGCCGATGCGGTGTCGATGCGGCTGGGGGATCGGCTGCGGGACTGCTACATCACCGAGATCGGGGCGGTCGTGGCCGCGCATGTGGGTCCGGGTGTGGCGGGTGTGGTGGTTCACCGGCGGAGCTAGTCGGCTTCTTCTATGTGCGTTGATGGCTTCCTATGGCTCGGTCGGCCAGCTTTCTCCCCGCCATCGCTCGGGGATCAGGTTCTGAGCGGTCAGGTGGTCGCTCACCTCGTCCCACGGGCGCACCGTGTCGCCGTACTGCACCTCGTCGGCCCTCGGGAGCAGCGCGGGCCCGTTCTCCGGCCACAGCGCCCGGGTGCGCCCGTCGTCGGTGATCAGCAGCTCGGCCGCGAGCGGCAGGTGCTCCGCCTGGCGCGCGTACCCCGCCGAGGCGAGAACAGCCTCGGCGCGGCGTACGCAGATCCAGTACGGCGAACCCGGCTCGGCCTCGTACGGCACCGTGCGGCCGTGCTCGTCCGAGACGTACGCCACCGGGCTGATCGCCCGCGGCGAGCTCCGGAAAGCGGTCTCGGCCTGCGCGAACAGCTCCGGCAGATGCTCGCTGCCGTCGGCGGTGATCAGCAGCGTCCCGCGCTCCGGGGCGAAGGCGACCGGCCGCCCACCCACCTGCCCGGCCAGCCCGGCGAGCCAGCCGTCGAGCAGCAGGTGCGACGTCCAATAGGAGTCGCCGTCGTCGACGAACTGCACGACGACCGGCTCGTCGGCCACCCCGACCAGCTTGGCCCCCGACAGGTTCGCCCGCGCCGCGGCCAGGACCTCGTCGTCGGTGACACCCCAGCCGTGCTCCGCGTTGACATAGGTCATGGTGTCCGGCTGGTCCACCACGACGTACTCGGCCAGGAACGGCAGCGCCGGACGGCTCAGCGGCGTGGAGACGTCGGCCGGCGGGGTGACGGCGCGCAGGACGGGACGCAGCAGCGGCCGGGCCTCCGCCCAAGTGGCGGGAAGGCCGGGAGCACGCAGCAGCCCGGCGACGAACTGGCCGACCCGGCCCCGGCGCACCTCGTCGAGCCGCAGAACGCTCGGCTCGTCATCACCGGGCCGCGTGAACCGCACCGAGAAGGACGCGGAGTGATACCGAGCATCCCGCATGCCGGCCCGGCGCAACCGCCTGATGACTTGGCTGGCCAGACGCGCCCGGGCAACCCTCCGTAACAAGCCCACGACGCTCGTGCCCTCCCCGCGAATCGGTGGGGCGCCGACCTTATCGCCTCGGTCGGGCGGCTGTCACGACCGCCTATGCCGCCCTTCCCGGATGGCGATAGTGCTCAGCGCCCTATTCGCCACCGGGCGGGCTCCAGCCGTCGTCGGCTCGTAGTCCGTCGAGCCGGCGGCGTCAGACCGTCACGGCTGCCGATGCGCTCTGGTGGCCGTTACGACCGTGGCCTCCAAGTCGTCGTCGGCGTGGATCGCGGGGTGCAGACCCGCCGCCCGCACGGCTTCGGTCGCGGGTGCGATCTGGTCGGTGGTGATCTCGGACAGCAACAGTCCGCCGGGCGCCAGCCATGCCACGGCCTCGCTGACGGCGGCTCGGAAGACGTCGAGCCCATCCTCGCCGCCGTCCAGGGCAGTGTGCGGCTCGTGCACGCGTGCCTCGGCTGGGAGGAACGCAATGTGCCGGGTGGCGACGTATGGCACGTTGGCGAGCAGGACGTCAATGCGGCCACGGAGTTGCTCCGGCAACGCGCCGAATAGATCACCCTGATAGACGTTCCCACCGAGGTTGTCGCGAGCGCAGGCGACGGCGGCGGGGTCACTGTCCGCAGCGTGGAGGTCGATTCCGGGTACGCGATGACGTACAGCCATCCCGAGGGCGCCCGAGCCACAGCAGAGGTCGACGACGACGCACGTGTTCGCCTTGGGATCGGGTTCGTCGGGCCGCGCATCCAGGGACCTCCTCTCGGTGCTTTGCTCGGTCCTAATTGTCCTGTCGGTTGCCTCGGCGGTCGCGAGGGTGACGAGGAGCTCGCTGCGGACCCGCGGAACGAACACCGCCGGGCGGAGCCGGACCCGCACTCCGCAGAAGTCCGCATACCCCACGACCTGCTCGAGAGGTTCGCCGTCGGCCCGCCGCCGCACCATGTCCCACAACGTCTCGGTGTCGGCCGCGGCCTCCCCGAGCACCGCAGCCTCGTCCTCGGCGAACACGCAGCCCGCGACCCTCAGCCGCACGATCGCCTCGGCCAGATCAGTTTCCCGCACGGATGTCATCAAGCTCCCGTTATCCACAATGCGCGTCTGTCCACAGGCAGCGGCGCGGCTCAGCACCGCCGAAGCCTACGTTGCCCGGGTGCGTCAGGAGAGCAACCCCGAAGCGGCCGTACGCGCCAGGCTCCAGTCCGTCCTGGCCCGGCCGGCGCTGTCACCGGTCGGGTCCGCCGTCCCGGTCGGGTCCGCCGTCCCGGTCGGGTCCGCCGTCCCGGCCGGGTCCGCGACAAGCGGCTATCGAGAAGGATCGCCCTGGGCCACCCCTCCGACGACGACGGCCAAAACGCCGCAGCCGTCCCACCCGGGGATGCCGGCGGGGTGGCCTCTCCGGTCGCCGGCGCCCTCGGCGGGCTCGCAGACTCCGGCGTCCGTTGCGCCGGACTGGCCTGCGCCGGGCGGGCCCCCGTTGGATTGGGCCGACGTCGTTCCCGGGTCGTCGGACGCCATTCCGGGGTGGCCCCGCGACGCTGCCGGATGGCCGGACGACATCACCTTTGCCGCCGATCCTGACTCCGCACCGCTTTCGGCTGCCCGCGTACCGTCCCTGGCCGCCTGGAATCACTCCCTGGCGGGCCGGGAACCGCCCCCGGCCGAGACTGAATCCTCGTCGGCCGCGCCCGGCAGGGGCGACCCGCCGGTGGACCTCGCGTACCGGCCCGCCTGGGCCGCGCCCGACACGCCTATCCGCCGCCCGGAGGCGCCGGACTCTGATCGCGCGCCGGCGCTCAGCAGCGCCGGGGCCTTCGACAGCGGTCGCGGCACCCGGTGGAGTCTCTTCGACCCGGGGCGGCGCGGCGTCAAGGCGCTCGCCGTAGTCGCGCTCGTCGTGGTGCTGATCGCCGCGGTGATGGCCTGGCGTTCAAGGCCTCAGGTCGACCCGGTGGCCAACCCCATTGCCGCCACGGACCCGGCGCTCGACGGCGGCGCGGTGACGGACGCGGGCGGCCTGGCGGCGAATGCCACGCGGGCCGGGACCGCGGGTTCAGGGCCACCCGAAGTCGTCGTCGCGGTGGGCGGCAAGGTGCGTAAACCTGGCCTGGTTCAGCTCGCCCCGGGAGCAAGGGTCGCTGATGCGCTGCGGGCCGCCGGGGGCGCTCAACCGGGGGTGGACGTCGCACCGCTCAATCTCGCCCGCAAGGTTGTCGACGGTGAGCTCATCATGGTCGGCGTCCCGCTGCCACCGGGAGCTGCTCCGCCCGCGCCGGTGGGCGGAACCGGCCCGGCTGCGGGCGGGCTGGTCAACCTCAACACCGCCACTCTTGCCGATCTCGACACGCTGCCCGGCGTCGGCCCGGTGCTGGCCCAGCGGATCCTTGATGCGCGGGAGGCCCAGGGCGGGTTCAAGGCCGTCAGCGACCTGCGCAAGGTGGACGGCATCGGCGCGGCTCGCTTTGAGCAGCTCAAGGACCTGGTGACGGTGTGAAGCCGCCGGATCTGCGGCTTGCCGGCTTCGCCGTCGCAGTGTGGCTCTCCACATTCGCCGCTCTGTACCTTTCATTCCGCGTCGGCCTGCTCGTCGGCGTCACCGCGCTGGCCGCCGCCGCACTCACGCCTGCGATCGGAGCCCGGATTCGTCGCCGTTCGCCGCCGGCGCGGTCGGCCGTGCGGTGGGTGCTGGTGTCCATGCTGGTAGGCGCCGGCTGTGGCGCCCTCGCCACGGCCGCGCGGGTCGGCGTGCGGGAGGCCGGTCCGCTGGCAGCCCTGGTTGATGCCGGCGCCACGGTACGCGTGGACGTCATCGTGCGCGACGACGCCAGGGCGATCCACGGCTCACCGGGCCTTCCACCGACCTACCTCGTACCCGTGGAGCTGACCGGCGTGCACCCCGAGGACGCGCCCTCCATGCAGCTGTCGGCGCGGGCGCTCGTGCTCGGTTCGGATCCGGCTTGGCGTTCGTTGCTGCCCGGGCAGCGCGCCTCGGCCACCGGGAAGCTCATGAAGCCCCGGGGCGGTGACCTGCGTGCGGCGGTGGTGTCCGTCAAGGACCCGCCGCGGCTCGAGGGCCGGTCGTCGTGGGCGCAACGGGCTGCCGGCACATTACGGGCCGGGCTGCAACGGGCCTGTGCGCCGCTGCCCGAGGATGTCGGGGGTCTGCTGCCAGGGCTCGTGGTCGGGGACACGAGCCGGATGGACCCGTCCCTCGTGGAGGACTTCCGCGCCACCGGTATGACTCACCTCAATGCGGTCAGTGGCGCCAATGTGGCGATCATCCTCGGCGTCGTGCTGTTCCTCGTACGGTGGGCGCGCGCCGGGCCGGTCCTTGCGGCGTTGATCTGCGCGGTGGCGCTGGCCGGGTTCGTCATCCTCGCCCGGCCGTCACCGAGCGTCGTGCGGGCGGCCGCCATGGGCGCGATCGGGCTCGTCGGTCTTGCTGCCGGGCGGCCACGGGCGGCCGTACCCGCGCTTGCCTCCGGGGTGGCGGTTCTCGTCCTGGTCGACCCGGAACTGGCCGGCGACGCCGGGTTCACCCTGTCCGTGCTGGCGACGGGCGGCCTGCTGCTCCTGGCTCCCCACTGGCGCGACGCGTTGTGCCGCCGCGGGTGGCCGGCACCGGCGGCCGAGGCGTTGGCCGTGCCCGCCGCGGCGCAGGTCGCCTGCGGGCCCGTGGTGGCGGCCATCTCGAGCTCGGTCAGCCTGGTGGCCGTTCCGGCGAACCTGCTCGTCGTGCCGGCCATCGCCCCGGCGACGCTGCTGGGCGTGTCGGCCGCCGTGCTGTCGCCGATCTGGCCGGCGGCCGCGGAGTTCGCCGCGTGGACCGCCCAGTGGCCCGCGCGGTGGCTCGTGGTCGTCGCGACGTACGGGGCACGGGTGCCCGCGGGGGCGGTGCCCTGGCCGGGCGGGGCCGCCGGGGCGCTGCTGCTGGCGGCGCTCACCGTCGCTCTGCTCGTCGCGGCGCGCAGGCCGGTGGTGCGGCGGCTGGTCGCGGTTGTTGCGGCTGGGGCGGTGCTCGGTGCTCTGCCCGTACGGTTGCTGGCGTCCGGATGGCCCCCACCGCGCTGGATCGTCGTGACCTGTGCGGTCGGGCAGGGTGACGCCGTCGTGCTGCCGGCGGGGAAGGGGCGGGCTGTCGTGATCGACGCCGGGCCTGAGCCGGAGGCGGTCGACCGATGCCTGCGGCGCCTGGGCGTACGGCAAGTCGTGCTCTTCGTCGTCAGCCACTTCCACGTGGACCACATCGGCGGCGTGGCCGGCGTCTTCCGGCGCAGGACCGTAGCGGGAGTGATCACCCCCGACTGGCCGGAACCCCCGGCGGGCCGCGCCGCCGTGGCCGCCCAAGCAGTCGCCGCCCGGGCGCCGGTGGCCGCGGTTCGTCCCGGGTGGAGCTATGCGGCAGGCGGCCTGGCGCTGACCGTGTTAGGACCGTTCGAGCCGCTGCACGGGACGAACTCCGACCCCAACAACAATTCGCTGGTGGTCCGCGCCCGGGTGGCCGGGACGACGGTGCTGCTTCCCGGGGATGCGGAGACCGAGGAACAGCAGGAACTGCTCAACCACCTCGGCCCCCGGGCGGTACGCGCCGACGTGCTCAAGGTCGCGCACCACGGCAGCGCCTATCAGCTGCCGGAGTTCATCGACGCGGTGGACCCGGCGGTCGCGCTGGTCTCGGTGGGGCGGGACAACGAATACGGGCACCCGAATGCGTCGCTGCTCGGGCGGTTGCGGCGCGGCGGGGCCCGGGTGCTGCGGACCGACGAGGGAGGTGATCTCGCGGCGGTGCGTACACGAACCGGCCTGGCCGTCGTGGCCCGGGGCGACCCGCCGGCCTGAGCGCGCCGCGGCGTTAGCGCGCCCCGCAGGCTGAGCGGGGCCGCGGCTGCCGCGTCCCGGGTGCGACCCGTCGGCCTGAGCGGGCCGGCTGCCCGGTGTCACGATCCGGGCGGCTGCCTCGTCCCTGGTGCGACGGATTTGCTGGAGGGAGCGGGACGATGAAGATTGCCATCGCCGGCGGTACCGGGCTCACCGGGCGCCACGTCGCCGAGGTGCTGACCGGCGCGGGGCATGAGGTGGTCGTGCTGGCTCGGAGCCGGGGTGTCGACCTGCTCACCGGGGCCGGCCTCGACGCTGCCCTCAGTGGGGTGGAGGCCACCATCGACGTCAGCAACGTGACGACGGTGAAGCGGGAGGTGGCTGTCGGGTTCTTCGAGGAGGCCGGCCGCAACCTGGTCGGTGCGGCCGCTCGGGCCGGGGTGCGGCATCACGTGGTGCTGTCGATCGTGGGGATCGACCGGGTCGGGACCGGCTACTACCAGGGGAAGCTGCGGCAGGAGGAGGTCGTCCGGGACGGTGGGGTGCCGTGGAGCGTGCTGCGGGCGACGCAGTTCCATGAGTTCGCCGGGCAACTGCTGGAGCGGGTTCCCGGGCCGGTTGCGGTCGTGCCCGCGATGAAGGTGCAGCCGATCACCGTACGGGAGGTGGCCGAGGCACTGGTCGCGCTGGCGGTGGGGGAGCCGCGGGGGATGGCCGGTGACCTGGCCGGGCCGCGGGTGGAGTCGCTGGCGGACATGGCGCGGCGGCTCGTCGCGGCGGGTGGGGCGCGGCGGCGGCCGGTGGTGCCTCTCTGGTTGCCTGGTGCGATGGGGCGGGGTGGGCTGCTGCCGACCGGGCCTGGGCCTCGCGGGGTGGAGACCTTCGACGAGTGGCTCGCGGGGCATCGGTACGCGGGCCGCTGAGTCAGGGCTGGGGCGCCCGGCGTTCCAGGTACCGTTTCTCGGCCGCCTCGGCGCATGGCGTGCAGCGCCGGTATCGCTTCTCCTTGCCGTTGCGGCGTTCGGTACGCCACACCGTGTTGGCCTCGTTGACCTCGTGCCCGTTCTTGCACAGCTCGTCGCGCCGCAGGTGGGTGCCGACGCCGGGGCTGCGGGCGATGTGGTCGAGGACTTCGTGGGCTCGTGATGCCGTTGCAGGGCACCAGCGTCTGCACCCGGTCGAGCACGTCCCGATCCGTCATCACGATGGAGAGCCGGGTGAGGACCGGCGAGCCAGGCGATGTCGACCTCGCGTAAGGGGGCAGTCATCCGCCCGAGCCTACGGGTGAAGCCAGTGTTCACACGGCGAAGGATCACGCCGGGCGCGGCGGCGTCGTAGGGTCGGGGCGGACGGATGGAGGGTGACGTATGTCGATGTCGCGTGTTCGTGCCGTGGTCGCCGGGACCGTCGGGATCATGCTGGTGGTGGCGGCCGCCCCGGCTGTGGGTGCGCCGGGCGTACCGCTGGTGGATGATCCGGCCGCCTATGTGGATCCCTTCATCGGGACCACCCGTGGGGGCAACACGTGGCCGGGGGCGACGCGGCCGTTCGGCATGATCGCGTGGAGTCCGACCAGCACCACCGGCGATCAGACCAGCACCGGCGCCGCCAACGGGTACGAGTACAACGTCACCAGGGTGCGCGGGTTCAGCCTCACGCACGTCAACGGGGCCGGCTGCAATCCGGGCGCCGCCGGGGACGTGCCGATTCTTCCGTACGTGGGTGACGTCGACAGTTCGCCGACCGCCGACACCCACGATGCGAAGTACGCGTCGACGTTTTCGCACGCCAACGAGTCCGCGAGCCCGGGGCGGTACACGGTCACGCTCGACTCGGGGGCGCGTACCGATATAGCGGTGAGCCTGCGGGCCGGCATCAGCGACGTCACCTTCCCCGCCGGGTCGGCCGCCAACCTGCTCTTCCGCACCTCGAACTCGCTCAACGGCAGCGAGGACGCCGAGATCGCCATCGACGGCTCCGCCCGTACCGTGAATGGATCGGTGTTGACCGGGGGTTTCTGCGGACGGCGCGGCAACGGGGGCGGGGCGGGCAACCCCGACCGCCGCTCCTACTACCGGTTGTACTTCAGCGCGGTGTTCGACCGGGACTTCGCCCGCACCGGCACCTGGAAGGACTCGGCGGTCACGCCCGGCGGCACCTCGGTCACCGGCGGCGAGGGCTATCTCACCGGCGCCGACCGGGCCGGTCGCGGCTCCGGCGGGTGGGTCGGATTCGACACCGGTACGGACGCAGACGTGCGCATGCGCATCGGCATCTCGTACGTGAGTATCGCCGGCGCCGCGGCCAACCGGGACGCCGAGATTCCCGCGACTGCGACGGTCGACTCGGTGGCCGCCGCCACGCGCGCGGCCTGGTCCACGGACCTGCAGCGCATCCGCGTCGGCGGCGGCACCGAGGCGCGCTCGAAGGCGTTCTACACCGCCGTCTACCACTCGCTGATGCAGCCGCAGACGATGAACGACATCGACGGCCGCTACCTCGGCGCCGACATGCAGGTGCACAGCAAGCGGCCCGGGCAGCAGGCGGTGTACGGCACGTTCTCCGGCTGGGACCAGTACCGGGCGCAGATCCAGCTGCTCGCGATCCTGCGGCCGGACGTGGCCGGCGACATGGCGCAGTCGATGCTGGACTTCGCCGCGCAGAACCGGGGCATCTGGGACCGGTGGCTGCACCTGGGCGCCCCGACGCACGTCATGACCGGTGACCCGGCGGCGCCGACGCTGGCCACGTACGCCGCGATGGGGGTGCGCAACTTCGACGCGGGCGCGGCCCTGGACTCGCTCGTGCGGCAGGCCACAGTGCAGAACCCGGATGCGCTCTCCGACGCCGGGTGCCCCGGGCAGTGCCTCGGCCAGCGGCCGACGCTGGACACTTACCTGGCGCTGAAGTACGCCGCCAACGACATCTGCCACTGCTGGGGCGGGGCGGCGGAGACGCTGGAGAACTCGCTCGCCGACTTCTCGCTGGCGATGTGGGCGCAGCGGTCCGGCCGCAGCGACCTGTACAGGCAGTTGCTGCCGCGCGGCGACTACTGGAAGAACACCTTCAACCCGGCACTCGGCTACCAGGCGGCGCGCCGGGCGGACGGGAGCTGGCAGAGCGGGTTCACGCCGTCGACGGATGTGGGGTTCGCGCAGGGGTCGAGTGCCACGTACACGTGGATGGTGCCGCAGGACGTGTCGGGCCTGGCCACTGCGATGGGCGGCCGGGACGCGGCGGCGACCCGGCTCGACGGCCTGTTCCACGACGAGAACGGCAACTGGGCGGTGCTCGGGGGCAACGCGCTGCGATACGACCCGACGAACGAGCCGGGGATCCACGCGCCGTGGCTCTACAACGGTCTCGCCCAGCCGTGGAAGACCCAGGACACGGTCCGGCAGATCGTGGACACCGCGTACGGGACGGGCCCGGCCGGCCTGCCGGGCAACGACGATCTCGGCACGATGAGCGCCTGGTACGTGTTCGCGACAATCGGCCTGTTCCCGCAGGTCCCGGGGCGCGCGGAGCTGCTGCTGGGCAGCCCCGTCTTCACCCGGGTGGTGATCGACCGGAGCAACGGCGTCCGGCTGACGGTGAACGCGACGAGCACAGACAGGTACGTGCAGGGCGTCCGGCTGAACGGCACGACGCTGCGGCAGTCATGGCTGCCGGAGTCGTACGTCCAGCGTGGCGGGACGGTGAGCTTCACACTCGGCAGCACGCCGAACAAGTCCTGGGCGACGGGGGCCGGGGACCTACCGACGGATCATTGAGCCGGTCACCCGTAGCGCCGGACGGCCGACTGGCGGGCGCGCGACGTCATTCGTAACGCCGTGCGGCCGACTGGCGGGCGCGTTGCTGCTGGTCGTCGGGGGTTCCGGGCCGGTGCGGGTTTGCTTGCGGGAGGTTCACCTCGCCGAGGAACTGGGGTGCGGTGTCGTGGGGGAACGGCTCTGGGAAGGGGTTCTCGGGGCTGCGGAGGTCGTCGGCGGTCGGCGGCCGGCGGTGGGGGTCTGCGGCCGGCCTCAGTGACGGTGATCCGCCGGGCTGGGCGAACATCGAGGATGGGAGCCGGACCGTCTCCGCTCCCGGAGAACCCGGCCCGTTCCGGCCGCTCAGCGGATCTAGCGCGGGACCGTGGCCTGTCGCCGGGCCGCCGGCAGTGCCGCCTGCCATAGCCGGCCGCCCGGCGAAGCTGCCGCCCATCGCCGGCCTGCCGCCCATCGCCGGCCTGCCGCCCATCGCCGGCCTGGCGGCCGTTGCCGGACCGCCTGCCGTTGTTGGCCCGGCCGCCGCCGGCCCGCTGGCCGCCGGCCCGCCCGCCGTTGCCGGCCCGCCGGCCGCGAAGGTGCTCGCCGTCCGGCCGCCTGCCGCGAACTCGCTAGCCGCGAAGCGGCCACCTCCGAACCCGCCCGCCGGAGCATCGCCCAACGCCCCGAAGACAGCCGCCTCAGGCCGCCCCACGGACCTGGCAGCTCCCGGCCGGCCCGCCGAACCGGCACCTGCCGACCATCCCGCGGTTCCGGGCACCTCAAGCGACGGCGACGCAACCGAAGCAGGCCTGGTCAACGCCCCCGCCACCACGTCGTTGAGCTTGACCATCCCGGCCACCGTCAGTGGCAGCACGAGCACACCCCACCAGCTGACCAGCTCCGCCAGCGCCAGCAGAATGCCGAGGGCGACCGCCCCTTCCAGGAATACGAAGCACAGGAAGCCGCTGGGAGCCAGATACTGCAGGCCGAGCATCCGCGCATAGAGCGGCTGCCGGCGTACCTCATCGCGGGACAACCCGGCGCGACGGGACCGCGTCACCGGGCACCCCCGGCCTGCCGCGCCCGCGCCACCGCGAAGACGGCCTGCTCCAGCGCGTAGCCCCGGTCCTCAGCGCCACCCTTCACCGCGGCGTTGCAGTCGGCGGCCGCGCGCATGGCGTCGACCAGGCCCTCCGGCGACCAGCCGCGGCTGCGCTCCTGGGCCTTCTGGATCTTCCAAGCGGGCATGCCGAGCGAGCTGGCCATCTGATAGGGGTTGCCCCGCCCGGCAGACGCCACCCGCGCAACCGTCCGCACCCCGTCGGCGATGGCGTCGGCGATCGGCACCGGGTCGACCCCCACGTGCAGGGCCCACCGCAGCGCCTCGAGCGCCCCGGGCACGTCGCCGACCATCGCAGCATCGGCCACGGCGAACCCGCTGACCTCCGCGCGCCCCTTGTAGTAGCGGGCCACCACGGCAGCACTGATCTTGCCATCGGTGTCGGCCAGCAGCTGCGAACAAGCCGCGGCGATCTCCCGCAGATCGGTGCCGACCGCCTGCAGCAGCGCGGACGCGGCAGCCTCGTCGCACCGCCCGCCATTGCGCCGGAACTCGTCGCGCACGAAGGCGATCCGCTCCCGATCGCCCTTGAGCTTCACGGCGGGCACCACGACCGCCCCGGCAGCCTTCAGCCCATCTGCGAACGCCTTCCCCTTCGCGGCGCCGAGGTGCGCGACGATCAGCGTCACATCGGGATCGGGATTCTTCGCGTAAGCCAGGAGGGAAGCAGAGAGATCCTTGCGCGCATCCTGCCCGCTGCGGATGACAAGCACCCGCCTGCCGCCGAACAGTGAAGGGCTGAGCATCTCCGCCAGCTCGCCTGCAGCCAGCTGGCCGGCCTCATACTCCCGGACGTCCGCACCGGCATCGAACTCCCGCGCCGCCTCGACCGCGGCAGCGATCGCCCGGGCGGCGAGCAACTCCTCGTCACCGAGAACGAGTAGGACGGAGTCGGGAGGTGCGCTGTTCACGCCCAGAATCTTTGCACGACGGTCTGACAGTTCCGCCAGGCTCACTCCTGCGCGCAGCCGTCTGATCATCGAACGCGAAACCAGACATATCGGCAATCCACCATGCCCGCTGCGTGCACAACCGCCTCGATCAGGCGGGACGAACACCCGCCGGCCCGGACGTGATCCGACGCACATGTCGACCGATAGCCGGGGGTCGAACCGAACACAAGGCCTAACCCGGGCGTGTCGGTTCTTTCTGCCGGTCTTTCTTGGGTGCGGCTTTCGGCCTCTTTTGAGTACGGGCACACAAAGCCCCGTGGCACACGGCTCGGCTCCTGCCGTCCCGACCTGGTCACGCCCGCATCCGGCCGGAAGCGACAAACCGCCCCTCCTCAGGTGACCAAGCCAGGCAGCGGGCACGACGAGGGGCGGTAGCGGCGGGCCTGACGTGCCAAGCGGTGGTGGCCCTGACGTGCCAAGCGGTGGCGGGCCTGGAGGCGGTGGGCGGCGGCCCTGAGGCGGTGGGCGGCAGGCCTGAAGTCGCCCGCAGTGGCGGAACTCGGATGCGACTCAGACCACGGTGTCCCGCATCAGCCGGCCGCGGCGGAACTCGGATACGACTCAGGCACCGCTGAGCCCGGAGGCCCGGCGGTGCCCGGAGTATGGTTCATGGCCCGACCGCGCCGATGAGCACGATCGTGGCCGGTCCGCTATCAGGCAGACAGCGAGGCGATCCGCTTGGCGATGGCCGACTTGCGGTTCGCCGCCTGGTTCTTGTGGATGACACCCTTGCTCGCGGCCTTGTCGAGCTGGCGCGAGGCGTCACGCAGCAGCGTGGTAGCCGTCTCGACATTGCCGGCCTCGCTCGCCTCGTTCAGCTTGCGAATCACGGTCTTCAGCGACGACTTGACCGACTTGTTGCGCAGCCGGGCCTTCTCGTTCTGCCGGTTGCGCTTGATCTGGGACTTGATGTTCGCCACGCGACAGCCTTGTCCTGACTAGTTCGGATGATGTACTCGGACGGTGGCGACCGCAGCGCTCAACACCGCGTCACCACACGCGACGAACCAATGTATCAGGCCGGATTGGGCCACCCAAATCGAGCCGTCCTCACCTGCGCCATCCGCCCAGCGTGCAGCCCCTGCCGGACCCTCCGGCTCCGACCGTCGGCCCCTCGCCACCGTCGCCAATCCTCGAGCCGTCGGCCACGGGGGGACGAGTCGTATGTGTCGACCACCACTATCTCCGACCGCCGCGCGGCTTCGAGGTCCCTCAAGCCGCCAGCCGCATCGCCGTCCCGCGCCGCATCGCCGTCCCGCGCCGCCGCGATCGCTGTCCTAACCGCCGGCAATGCCCCGAAAAGCACCGCATGCGCCGAACTCTGTACCGAAGCCGCCCGCGGCCCGCACGACAACTCGGGCACCCTCCACGACGCCCCGGACACCCCCACAGCGGACTTTACGTCGGTATTACGCCCATCGATCGCAGAATGAACGAGTCGATTTCCGTACCCATAGATGTCCGTCGTATTAGATGAATTCCTCACTACCAGCCGTGCCCGATCCATCGCCCGGTGAAGCAGTGAAAATCCGTCGACATCGCGATGCCACGGCGTACCCCCGAATCGGCGTCTTCAGAAGTGCAGACTCGTCCCGCCTACCCCGGAATCGAGTGATCGCGTGCTGTCGAATACCCCACCGCTGACGCTGAGCGGGTACGAACCCCTGACCACCGAACAACGTGCCGAATTTCTCGAGCGCGGCGTCGTTATCGTCCGTGGCGCCCTCAGTGAAGACCATCGCCAGCGTCTCGAGGATGCCGTCGACCGTGTGTACGCGGAGGAGCAGGCGGCCGGCCGCGTACGCGACGACGGTGTCCTCCACCTGCTGGGCTTCCTGCCCCGCGACGACGAGTTCGGTGACCTTCTCACGCACCCGGCCGTCTTCCCGTACTTGTGGGGAACCGCCGGCTGGAACATTTACAGCCACCACAACCATCTGGATGTCACGCCGCCCGCCCGGCGCGCGGAGGAGCCGTCGTGGGGATGGCATCAGGACGGTTATCGCCAGAATTCGGATCCGGAGACGCTCGATCCGACGCAGCCGCGGCCCATGCTGTCGCTCAAGGTCGGGTACGTGCTTTCAGATCTCTCGCGCACCGGCCGAGGGGCGACGAAAGTGATTCCGGGCAGCCATCTGCGCAACACCTTGGAGCGGCCCGCGAACAATGCCGATCCCTTGAACGCCATCGAGATCACCGCCGACCCGGGCGATGCGTTCATCTTCGACAGGCGGCTGTGGCATTCCCGTTCCCCGAACACCAGTGCGGTGACGCGCAAGATGCTGTTCGTCGGATACACGTACCGATGGATCAGGCCCCTCGACGACATGCCGATCGACCGGAACGGCGCGTGGTGGGACAACCGCACGCCGGTGCAGCGGCAGCTTCTCGGTGAATCGCCCGACACGATCAACTATTGGGGCGTGAAATGGAACGGCTACGTGGACGACGACATCCCGTTGCGCCGTGAGCTGCGGGAACGCGGGCTCCTGGACCGGTCGGTGCCCTGGCTGCGGTGACGAGCAGGGTCAAGGCTTCCAGCCCCGCGTGACGGGCGGGTCAAGCCTTCCAGCCCCGTCGCGACGGGCGGGTCAGGTCCTCCAGCCCCGCCGTGACGCAAGCCACGCCAGCGCCTGATGCCCGCTGAAGCGCTGATGCTGCCGGCTGTGCGGAGACGCGCTGCTCGGCCGGCCGGCCGCACGTGTCAGCCAGTAGCCGCTCATCGCCGCCAGCACGCCGTCCACGCCCGCATCCGGCGCTTCCCACGGCGCGAGCAGACGATCAACATCGAGCCCGCTGGCGTACGCCGTGACGAGCAGTGTCACCGTGTCGAACCACGGCGCGCCCTGACACGGCCACGTCCAGTCGCAGAGCCACGGGTGGCCGTACCGATCAATCATGATGTTGTCGATGCGCAGGTCGCCGTGGAGCATGCCGGTTCCGGCGACCAGCGAGGGCAGCCCCTGCTCGAGGGCGGCCATTTCGTCGAGGTGCGCGCCGACCCACCGGGGCGCGGGGGGCAGTGGCGCGCGCCTCGCGGCGATCTCCGACCACCAGGACAGCTCGGCGCGCACGATGTCGCTCAGCCTCGGCAGCTCCGACGTCGAGGGCGTGGCCAGTGCGTCCGCCGCCACCCGCCAGGCCTCCAGCGCGGCCGCCAGTTCGTCGGGCCGCCAGGGGAGTGACGGCACATGTCCCTCGATCGCATCCAGGCACAGCACGAAGTGATCCGCCGCGACCATCGTCCAGCGTGGCCGAGGTGCCGGAACCGCGGGCGGCAGCGCGGCTGTGATGGACGCCTCACGCGCGTACCCGTCAGCAAGGGGTTCGGCCAGCGGAACCGCCTTGAGAAAGGCGCGTTCGCCGGTCGCCGTCTCGACGACGGCCGCGAAAGCCCTGGTGAAGCCCCCGCCCGCGGTCGTCGAGGCGGTCACCCCGGCGCCGAGCCGCTCCTCGATCGCGGCCCGCAGGGCCAACGGCAAATCCCCCCAATTCGGGCGTACGGCGGTAGCACCGTAAGCGATCTCGGGCAGAACGACGGGGCGCATGCCCCCATCCTGCCTCCCCGATTTTGTCGTACCCGGCTGGCAGGCTGTGGCCATGAGAACGGACGACTTCTGGGCGGTCATCGACCGGGCGACCGCCGACCGGCCGGGTTCGCCCGACGAGGTGGCCAAACGCGCCACCGCCGAGCTGGCTGCCCTCGACCCCGCCGAGATCGAGGCGTGGGGCCGCCACCTCGACAAGGTCATGGCCGCCTCCGGCAAGGAGGACCTCTGGGCCGCGGCGTACCTGATCAACGGCGGCTGCTCGGACGACGGCTTCGACAATTTCCGCGGCTGGCTGATCGCCAACGGCCGGGAAGTCCTCGCCCGGGCAGTCCGCGAGCCTGACTCCCTCGCCGACGTCCCCTCCGTGCGAGCCGCCGCCTCGACCGGAGCCGTCTTCGAGGCGGAGGAGGTGCTGACGATCGCGGAGGAGGCCTATCGGCAGGCGACGGGTGAGGACTTGGCGCCGCGTGAGGCGCCGCCGAGCCGTCCGGACGCGTCGATGCTGTGGGACTTCGACGACGAGGAGGAGATGCAGCGCCGCCTGCCGCGCCTGTCGTCCCTGTTCCTGGAGCCACCGGAGTAGGTCGCCGGCCCGCATCCCCGTGCGGGCGTCCGGAGAGGACCGTCGTCAGAAGCCGCTGCTGGCCGCCGCGTTCCTCGGCGCCGGGGCGACCTCGGATCTGGAGTAGATGGGACGTCCATGCGGCGGGAATCGGGTCGAGGTGGGAAGCGAGGAACGGACAAGGTGGTGGCATGAGCGTTCATGAGGAAAACGGCGCCGGACATTCTCCGCAGGGTGTGGTCGCCGCGGTGAGCTGCAACGACGCCTACTCGTTCAGCAAGCCCAACCGCCGTGCCATCGAGCTGGTCGCCGGCCTGGGAGTGCAAGGCGACATCCATGCCGGCGCCACGGTCCGGCACCGCAGCCGCGTCGCCGCCGATCCGACGCAGCCGAATCTGCGCCAGGTCCACCTCATCCAGGCCGAACTGCACGACGAGGTTCGCGGGGTCGGCTACGAAGTCCCGGCCGGTGGTCTCGGCGAGAACGTGACGACCTTCGGCCTGGACCTGCTCGGGCTCCCGTGCGGAACGATCCTCCGCTTCGGACCGCTCCTAGTCGCCGGCCACCGCGGCACTGGAACGACCGTTTCACTCTTGCCCCCGGCACAAGCCACAAGCGTCGCGGATCGCGGGCCGAGGGACGTTGTTGCCGTCGCTGAGCAGGCAACCCTTGACGCCGCCACCGCGGAGGCGGTCGCCGCGCTCAGCGCTGTGATCGACGACGAAGCCGCCGGGGGCGACCCGGCCGATCCGCGAGCCGCCGTCGTGATCACCGGGCTGCGTAACCCCTGCCAGCAGATCAACCGCTTCCGTCCCGGGTTGCTCAAGGAGGTGCTCGGCAAGGACACCGACGGCAGGCTCGTGCGCAAGGCCGGTGTCATGGCCGTGGTGCTGCACAGTGGCACCGTCCGGCCCGGGGACCCCATAGCCGTGGAACTCCCGACCGCTGTCCCGCACCACGCCCTGGACCGAGTCTGATCCGCTCCGCCGGCTTGAATCCCGCGAACGTCTGGCGCAAGGCCGCCGAGCTGGGCCGAGCCGTGCGAGCTGGGCCGAGCCGTGCGAGCTGGAGCGGACGCAGCGGAGCAGGGGCTACCGCGACCAACCCGGGCCCGACCGGAGCAAGTCGAGCCCGCCCCCAGAACCGAGGGCGGATCGGTCATCCCAAGGCCGCCCGCGCACCCAGGATGCCCGCCGTTCCTCGAGCCCCCGGCCGGCAACTCGAGCCCCCGGTCGGCAGCCGGCCCCCTCCGGCATCGGGTCTTGTCCGGCACGGGTTCGCGGCGTGGGACGATAGGAGGGCCGGACCTCGTACCGGTTGCCAGTTCGGCAGGTCAGACCTGATTGAGAAGAACGGACGAACGTGCCTGGACCGCTCGACCCCGGCGTGAACATCATCGGAGCGACCAATCCGGGTCGTATCCGCAACTTCTGCATCATCGCCCACATCGACCACGGCAAGTCGACCCTGGCCGACCGGATGCTGCAGATCACCGGCGTGGTCGACCCGCGGCAGATGCGGGCGCAGTACCTCGACCGGATGGACATCGAGCGTGAGCGTGGCATCACGATCAAGAGCCAGGCAGTTCGCATGCCCTGGGTCGTCCGGGACGGCGACCAGAAGGGCGACTCCGCCGTCCTCAACATGATCGACACTCCCGGGCACGTCGACTTCACGTACGAGGTGTCCCGCAGCCTCGCCGCATGCGAGGGGGCCGTTCTCCTCGTCGACGCCGCGCAGGGGATCGAGGCGCAGACCCTGGCCAACCTGTATCTGGCCATGGAGAACGATCTGCACATCATCCCCGTACTGAACAAGATCGATCTTCCGGCCGCCCAGCCGGAGAAGTACGCCGAGGAGCTCGCCAAGCTGATCGGGTGTGAGCCCGGTGACGTGCTGAGGGTCTCCGGGAAGACCGGCGAGGGAGTCGCGCACCTGCTCGACGAAATCGTCCGGCAGTTCCAGCCGCCGGTCGGCGATGCCGCGGCGCCTGCCCGGGCGATGATCTTCGACTCCGTGTACGACGTGTACCGCGGCGTGGTCACCTACGTCCGGGTCATCGACGGGCGGATCGAGGCTCGTGACCGGATCAAGATGATGTCGACCGGGGCTGTACACGAGCTGCTCGAGATCGGGGTCGTCTCGCCCGAGATGGAGAAGGCCGGGGCGCTCGGGGTGGGCGAGGTCGGCTACCTGATCACCGGCGTGAAGGACGTGCGGCAGTCGCGGGTCGGCGACACCGTGACCGGCAACGGGCGACCGGCCAAGGAGGCCCTCGGCGGATACAAGGACCCGAGGCCGATGGTGTACTCGGGGCTCTACCCGATCGACGGCTCCGACTACCCGGCGTTGCGTGACGCGCTCGACAAGCTGAAGCTCAACGACGCCGCGCTCACCTATGAGCCGGAGACGTCCGCCGCGCTCGGGTTCGGGTTCCGCTGCGGGTTCCTCGGGCTGCTGCACCTGGAGATCATCGGGGAGCGGCTGGAGCGGGAATTCAACCTCGATCTGATCTCCACCGCGCCGAACGTGGTGTACCAGGTGATCACCGAGGACATGCAGGAGTTTGTCGTCACCAACCCGAGCGAGTTCCCGGCGGGCAAGATCGCCGAAATTCACGAGCCGATGGTCCGGGCCACGGTCCTGGTACCCAACGAGTACGTGGGTGCGGTCATGGAGCTGTGCCAGGGCCGCCGCGGCAACCTGCTCGGCATGGAGTACCTGTCCGCCGAGCGGGTCGAGCTGCGCTACATGTTGCCGCTCGCGGAGATCATTTTCGACTTCTTCGACCAGCTGAAGAGCAAGACCAAGGGGTACGCGTCCCTCGACTACGAACCCACGGGCGAGCAGGTCGCCGACCTCGTGAAGGTGGACATCCTCCTGCACGGCGAGCCGGTGGACGCGTTCAGCGCGATCGTGCACAAGGACAAGGCGTACAACTACGGCGTCTCGATGGCGTCCAAGCTGCAGAAGCTGATCCCGCGGCAGCAGTTCGAGGTGCCGATCCAGGCCGCGATCGGCAGCCGCATCATCGCCCGGGAGACGATCCGGGCCATCCGCAAGGACGTGCTCGCCAAGTGCTACGGCGGTGACATCAGCCGTAAGCGCAAGCTGCTCGAGAAGCAGAAGGAAGGCAAGAAGCGGATGAAGATGGTCGGTCGCGTGGAGGTGCCGCAGGAGGCCTTCATCGCCGCGCTGTCGACCTCCGACGCCCCGGACGCCAAGGGCGCCAAAAAGTAACCGCAGCCAACGACGCCAGAAGTAAGTGACGCGAGGGGCGCGCCGGCTAAGTGACGCCCTGGGCGCGCCAGGCAAATGATGCGGGGCGCGCCGGGCAAGTGACGCGGGGGCGCGCCGGGCAAGCAATGCGGGGCGCGCCGGGCAAGTGACGCGGGGGCGCGGAAGCGAGTGACCGAGGGCATGCCAGGCGAGTGACGCGGGGCGAGTGACCCGACGGGCGTGCCACGTAGGTGACCCGACGGCCGCGCCAGGCAGTGATGCGGAGGGCCCGCCAGGTAGGGACCGACGCCCGCGCTACGCAGTGACGCGAGGGCGCGAGCAGCGCGTCAGGCAAGTGACGCGAGGGGTGCGAGGGGCGCGACGGGCCCCGGTCGGCGCCGTGACCGGAATGTTGCAGATCTCCTCGCCGGCGCCGGGCATAGGGGCCTGACCTGCGGTTTCATGCCGCACGACGCGCCCGGCACGAGGTCTTCTGAGAGGTTCCTGCGAATTCTCGGTTTGGTTTTTCGGGGCGTCGGGAACTCTGCGGTTCGACGGACGCAACGAAATGTTCCACCCCCGAGGAGGATCTCCATGACTGTCACCGGCATCATCACCGCGCTCATCGTCGGTCTCATCATCGGCGCCCTGGGCCGCCTGGTCGTACCGGGCAAGCAGAACATCCCGATCTGGCTGACGATGGTCATCGGTGTCGTCGCCGCGCTGCTGGGCACCGTGATCGCCCGCGCCGTCGGCGTTGCCGACACGAACGGCGTCGACTGGACCGAGCTGCTCTTCCAGGTTGTGCTTGCCGCGCTGGGTGTGGCGCTGGTCGTCGGCATCGGCGGTCGCCGCGGCGTCAGCCGCCGCTGACCTCAGGCCCCTCGGGGGCCTGGGACCGCACTGCCAAGAGACGCCGGATCCCGCAAGGGGTCCGGCGTTTCGCATGTCCAGATCTTTTCCGGTACGCCCACACACCAGTCCCGTGGCGCACACCCGGCCCAGCAGAAGGGGTCCAGGCCATAGCGGGCCCGCCGGGCGGACCGACCAAAAACGCCGCCCGGCCGAAACGCCGCCCGGCCGAAAGGCGCCGGCCAATCGGAACGCCGACCGGCCAAAGCGGGCGGCGTCAGTACCGGAACTTGTGCTGGGCGCTGCGGCGGTTGACCCATGCCGGCAGCGCGTCGACGTGGTCCAGGTGCGGGACCTGCTCGACCGGGTCATGAGCCCGGGTCACGTCGCGCATCGTCACCACGAAGCCCTGCACGAGCCGGTCGCCGCGCAGGTCCCGGTATGTCGCCTCGACCAGGACCTGAGTGTCGTCGGGGCGGCGCAGCGCACAGTAGAGCACCCCGTCGCCCTCCTCGCGCAGGGCCCGGCGGACCTGGCTGCTGTCGTCCGGGTGGACCAGGTCGACCAGGGTCGTGAACGGGGCGATGTCGTCCTTGCCGATCAGCTTGCGCAGGGCCGGGCTCGCGTACCGGATGACCTGGTCGTCGTCGACCACCAGCATGATGTCCGCGGTGTTGCGGATCACCGCGCGCAGGTAGAGGTCGCTGTCGCGGCGGCCGACCGCGTCCACCAGGGTGATCCGGTCCAGGGCCAGCGCCGCCTGGCCGGCCAGGACCTCGAGGGCGTCGCGGCTGGCCGCGAGGGCTTCGCGGGTGCCCTGCAGGACCAGGGCGCCGCCGTTGGGGCGGGCCACCGCCAGGGGTTCCAGCCACAGCGGGCAGATCAGGGTGGCCTGGCCGTCGGTCGGGGTGTCGTCGGCGGACGGGTCGAGCCACCAGCTGCGGGGGCGGGGGCCGGGCGGTGCCGATGGCAGGGCCTCGAGGGCGAGCTGGCGGTCGTCGGTGGCGAAGAGGATGTCGGTGAGGTCGTGCGCGGGCAGGAGCTGGCCGACCGCCGCGCGGATCGCGGTGTCGACCGCGGCCTCGTCGGGCGCGGCGACCAGGGCGGCGCTGGCCTCTCGCAGGGCCCGCTCGCGGACCAGGGCGTGACTGTTCAGGGTCACCGAGTCGGCGAGCCGGGTGATCGTCAGCACCAGGGTGAGCGCGGACGCCACCGCGATGACCACGCCGTCGGTGACGGTGCCGGAGACCGCTTCGATCAGCAGGACCAGCGGGGGTGTGGCCACCGAGATGCCGAGCAGGGCCGCCCAGCGTCCCTCCCACGGGGTCGGGCGTGTCGGTACGGCGGTGGTCAGCCGGGTCATCGAGGGGTGCAGCGCGGCCCCGCCCCAGGCCAGGTAGAGGACGATGTAGCCGGTCTCGGTGTACCAGGCCGGGTGCAGGCCGTACGTGATGTCGCCGGCCAGCACTCCCACCGCGCCGGCGCAGAGCAGGAAGGCCGACCAGTTGAACCAGGCCGCCGTCATCAGGCGGGCGGCGACCCCGACGAGCAGGAGGTCGCCGATCGCGTCGGCCGCGGAGATGTCTCCGATCTGGCCGCTGCCGCCGATCATGAAGACCCAGACCACGAGCAGGCCGGCGCAGGATGCGGCCAGCAGGTCGATGAGCCGGGCCCGGTTCATCAGCAGGGAACCGCCGCGGGTGAACTGCAGCAGGGCCAGGGCCACGAACACGAACATGGTCAGGTAGCAGATGTCGGCCACGCCGCGCTTGTCGAGTGCGTAGAAGACATCACCGACGGCGAGGCAGGCGACCGATGCGGCGAGCAGGAGCCAGGGTGCGACGCGGGCCGGACGGTGCCGGCTCACCCCGACGGCGACGGCTCCGACGCTCGCGGCTCCCAACAGGATCCATTCCAGGGCTTGGAGCACGAATAACTAGTACCAGCACGGTCGCTGTCTGTCCATGTCGATGTATACGCAGCGCTATGACCAGGGCGGCTGCATCCGGCGGCGCCGGCCGGGATGAACAAACGTGAATGCGAGAATGAATCACCAGGGTCCGCAGGTCAGCGGAACACTTCCGCGACGACCGCGTCGTTCCCGACCCGTCGCTCGCCGGTTACGGGCTGCCACTTTCCGTCAGGGGCCGTCCATTCGCGATCGGCGAAACGTACCCGTTCGAGTCCGGTGCTCTTGGCGTGCGCCACCAGCCAGTGGGCGTACCGCCAGCCGGCGTGCGGGTCCTTGACCGTGACGGTGAGGTCGGTCAGGCGGTTGGCGTCCACTCCCCAGTCCAGCGCAAAGCCCTGGGCGAGGGCCTTGACGGCGGCCGCGCCGCGGAGGGCCGGCTCGCCGCTGACGGTGCACTCGACGGCGCTCGTGGCTCGCCCGGTCAGCGCCCGGGCGAGCACTTCGGACTCGTCGACCCACTTCTCGTACGCATTCGGGTACGCCGACCGCTGCACCTTCTGCGCGGCCTCGGTGACCCGCATCTTCTGCCAGTTCTTGACCTTCTTCAGGGCCCTGTAGAACTTCTCCGCCGCGTACCGGGGATCCTGGATCTGTTCCTCGGAGCCCCAGCCCTGGCTGGGCCGCTGCTGGAAGAGGCCGACGGAGTCGCGGTCGCCGGTGTCGAGGTTCTCCAGCTTGGACTCCTGCAGCGCGGTGGCCAGAGCCACGACGATCGCCTGCTCCGGCATCTTGCGCCTGACGCCCACGGCGGAGATCGTCGCCGCGTTCGCCATCTGCACGGCGTCGAGAGTGACCTCGCCGTCGGCGCGTACGGTGCATTCGGGGCCCAGGTGCGGCAGCTTGATGCCGCCGCTGAACGACCTGGTCACGAAGAGGAGGCCGAAGGCGCCGAGCAGAACGACCACAGCGACCACCGCGACCGGCTTCCGCTTCACCCTCACCCTCCCTCTCGTACGCCAAGCCTAGACAACGATCGCTCGCGTCCTAGGTCACCGGCACCCAGGCGGCCGGGCGCTTCTCGCGGAACGCCGTGACGCCCTCGCGTCCCTCGGCGGACTTGAAGTATCCCGCCGATCGGGTGGAGAGGTCGGCGAGATCCGCCCGGATCGACTCGGCCGGGGCCCGGCGCAGCAGCTGCTTGGCGCCGGCGAGCGCGAGCGGGCCGCCCTTGACCAGCGAGTCGCAGTACGCGCCCACGGTCGCATCCAGCTCGTCGGCCTCGACGGCCTTGGTGACCAGCCCGATCTGCGCCGCGCGGGCACCGTCGAACACGTCGCCGGTGAGATAGAGCTCGGCGGCGGCGCGCGGTGCCAGCCGGGGCAGCACGGTGGCGCTGATCACGGCCGGGATCACGCCGAGGCGGACCTCGGAGAAGGCGAACGTGGCGTCCCGCACGCAGACCGCGAGGTCGGCGGCGGCGACGAGACCCAGGCCGCCGGCGCGGGCCGGACCGGCCACCCGGGCGACGACGGGTTTGGGGAATTCCCAGATCGCCGCGAGCACGTCGGCGAGCAGCTCGGCCGGGACCCGGCCGTTCTCCCGCGCCTCGGCGGTCTCCTTCAGGTCGGCCCCCGAGCAGAACACCGGGCCGGAATGGGAGAGCACCACGGCCCGGACGGCGGCGTCGGTCAGGGCGGCGCCGAGGGCGTCGAGCAGCTCGCGCATGAGCGGCGTGGAGAGAGCGTTGCGGTTGGCGGGACTGTCCAGCGTGAGGGTGGCCACACCGGCGGCGGTGACGGTACGGACGAGAGCCATGCCGGAACCCTAACCGGGCCGGTGCACACTTGACGGATGCCCGGACCCCTTCCCGACGGCGAGCCCGTACCCAGCGACGGTTCGCTCCCGGAGTCCGCGCTGCGCGAGGTGGGTGCGCGCGGCTTCGGCGTCTACGTCCACGTGCCGTTCTGCGCGAGCCGGTGCGGCTACTGCGACTTCAACACGTACACGGCCGCCGAGCTCGGCGGGGGCGCGAGCCGGGACGAGTATGCCGGCACGGTGCTGCGCGAGCTGGAGCTGGCCGGCGGCATCGTGCGGGCGCCCGTCGACACGGTGTTCGTCGGTGGCGGCACGCCCACCCTGCTCGACCCGGGCGACCTGGGCCGGATCCTCGAGGGCATCGACCGCACCTGGGGGCTGACGGCCGACGCGGAGATCACCACGGAGGCGAACCCGGAGTCGGTGACCCCGGCGTCGCTGCAGGCGCTGCGCAAGGCCGGCTTCACGCGCATCTCGCTGGGCATGCAGTCGGCGTCGCCGGGGGTGCTCGCCATCCTCGACCGCAAGCACACCGCCGGGCGGGCGCCGCAGGCCGCCGCTGAGGCCCGGGAGGCCGGGTTCGACCACGTCAACCTCGACCTCATCTACGGGACGCCGGGGGAGACCGCGGACGACTTCGCCGCCTCGCTCAGCGCGGTCATCGAGGCCGGCGTCGATCATGTGAGCGCGTACTCGCTGATCGTCGAGGAGGGGACGCGGATCGCCGGGCGGATGCGGCGCGGCGAGCTGCCGTACCCGGAGGACGACGTCGCCGCGGACCGCTACCTGGCCGCGGAACAGGCCCTGACCGCGGCCGGCTTCTCCTGGTACGAGGTCTCCAACTGGGCCACCTCACCCGCCGCCCGCTGCCGGCACAACCTCCTGTACTGGACCGGCGGCGACTGGTGGGGACTCGGGCCGGGCGCTCACAGCCACGTCGGCGGGGTGCGCTGGTGGAACGTCAAGCACCCTTCCGCGTACGCGAAAAGGCTGGCCGGCGGAGTCTCACCGGGCCTGGGCCGCGAGCTGCTGAGCGCGGAGGACCGCCGGATCGAGGAGGTCATGCTGCGCTTGCGCCTCGCCGACGGGTTGCCACTGACGCTGGCCCGGCCGGAGGGCGCCCGGCAGGCGCTGGCTGACGGCCTGCTGGACCCCGCGGCGTACGCGGAGGACCGGGCGGCTCTGACGCTCCGTGGTCGTCTCCTTGCGGATCTGCTGATTCGCGAGCTTGTCTAAAGCCCGCGTCGGGGCACGATCGGCGCGGTCGGCTGAGTCCGGGCGGCGCCGTCGAGAGCACGGCGCCGCCCGCCTGCGTTACTTGATCATCGAGACCGTCATCGGATAGTTGTACGGCTCGTTGTTGTTGGCCTTCACCCCGGCGATGACGCCGATGATCGTGGCGATCAGCCAGGCCGCGATGCCGATGAAGATGCCGACGACGATGCAGCTGAGCACCCAGCCGACGATCGCGACGATCGACCAGAGGATCTGGAAGTTCAGCGCCTTGACCGCCTCGGCCCGGACGACCGGCGACTGGTTGCCCCGGGCGAGGAGCGAGACCAGCGGGGCGATCCAGCCGGAGCAGCCGGCGCCGAGGAAGGCGCCGGCCGCGCCGCCGAAGTGGGCGACGAGAATCCAGGTCTTGTCGTCGCCGCCGGGCTGGCCGTAGCCCTGCGGCGGGTAGCCGGGCTGGCCGTAGGCACCGGGGGCGCCGTAGGGCTGGCCGGGCGGCGGGCCGCCGTACGGGGCTCCGGACCCGGGCGGCGGCTGGTAGC
The DNA here is from genome assembly GCF_040689425.1 of Actinoplanes sp. NPDC051475. NCBI lineage: Bacteria > Bacillati > Actinomycetota > Actinomycetes > Micromonosporales > Micromonosporaceae > Actinoplanes > Actinoplanes sp. NPDC051475. The sequence continues at coordinate 238,644 of NZ_JBFAZZ010000012.1, read as the reverse complement.
CACCGGCGCCGGACCCGGGCGGCGGGTAGCCACCGGCGCCCGAGGTGGGCGGCGGGCCGTAGCCACCCGCACCCGAGGTGGGCGGCGGGCCGTAGCCTCCGGCGCCCGAGGTGGGCGGCGGGGTGCCGTACGTCGGGGGCTGGGGGGAGCCGTACGCGGGGGGCGGCGGCGGGGGCGATCCGGCTCCCGGGTCGTTGCCCGGATATGGGTTGATCGGCCGGGTGGGGTCCGAGGGATTCCCCTCACCGGGCGGACGCGGCGGTTCAGTCATGGCTGACACCGTAGGACCGCAGGTCGACACTGGCGAGAGCAACACCCGGGTGAGGTCGGAGAATAGACACTCGGCTAAGTGGCGGCAGCACTACCGGTCGATCATCGCGTGCGGGCCCGGAGCGACGTAGACTGGCACTCGAGTTGCGCGAGTGCCAGGAGGCCGTGCGTGTCGAGAGGCCGTGAGTGCCAGGAGGCGGAGGGAGGGGTCATGAGTCTCGATGACCGCAAGCTCGAGGTGCTCCGTGCCATCGTCGAGGACTACGTGGCCACCCAGGAGCCGGTCGGCAGCAAGGCCCTGGTCGAGCGGCACCAGCTCGGGGTCTCCCCGGCCACCGTGCGCAACGACATGGCGGTGCTGGAGGAGGAGGGCTACATCCGGCAGCCGCACACCAGCGCCGGGCGGGTGCCCACCGACGCCGGTTACCGGCTCTTCGTCGACCGGCTGTCGCGGGTCAAGGCGCTGAGCCCGGCCGAGCGGCGGGCCATCGAGCGGTTCCTCGCCGGCGCGGTCGACCTGGACGACGTCGTGCATCGCACCGTGCGCCTGCTGGCCCAGCTCACCCGCCAGGTCGCCGTGGTGCAGTACCCGAGCCTCTCCCGGTCGGCCGTACGGCACCTGGAGCTCGTCCCGATCTCCAGCACCCGGCTCATGCTCGTGATGATCGCCGACACCGGCCGGGTGGAGCAGCGCCTGGTCGAGCTGCCGGTGCCGACCAGCAACGACGACGTGCTCGACCTGCGGCGCAAGGTCAACGCGAAGCTCTCCGGGGAGAAGCTCGCCGACACGCCGCCGCTGGTGCAGGCGCTGGTCGACGAGTCGGCGCCGGAGAAGCGCAACACCATGGCGTGCCTGGCGTCCGTGCTGCTGGAGACCCTGGTCGAGCGCAGCGACGAGCGTCTCGCCCTGGCCGGCACGGCCAACCTCACCCGCGGCGGCGTGCTGGACTTCCAGGGCTCGCTGCGGCCGGTGCTGGAGGCGCTGGAGGAGGAGGTCATCCTGCTCAAGCTCATCGGCGAGGTGGAGCCGAGCACCACCCGGGTCCGCATCGGCGACGAGAACGAGATCGACAATCTACGGGCGGCGTCGGTGGTGAGCACCGGTTACGGACCGGGTACGACAATCGTTGGTGGGCTCGGCGTCTTGGGGCCCACCCGGATGGACTACCCCGGCACGATCGCCACCGTACGTGCCGTGGCACGCTACGTTGGCGATCTGCTGGCACAGAACTGACGCAAAAGCGACGACGGTCTCCGGCGCACAGCGCGGGGCAGACATGAGGACTCGAAACCCTGTGGCCAAGGACTACTACGGAATTCTCGGCATCAGCCGCGAAGCCACCGACGACGAGATCAAGCGCGCCTACCGCAAGCTGGCCCGTCAGTACCACCCGGACGTCAATCCGGATCCCGAGGCGCACGAGAAGTTCAAGGACATCAACGCCGCCTACGAGGTCCTGTCCGACGACCAGAAGCGGCAGATCGTCGACCTGGGCGGCGACCCGCTGGCTCCCGGCGGCGGCGCGGGTGCGGGGCCGGGCGGCCCCGGCGGCGCCGGCCCGTTCGTCGGCTTCCAGGACATCATGGACGCTTTCTTCGGTACGGCCGCCGGCGGCGGCGCCCGGGGACCGCGCCCGCGCACCCGGCCCGGCGCCGATGCGATCCTGCGCCTCGAGCTCGACCTGGTCGAGACCGCGTTCGGGGTCGAGGCGCCGATCACGGTCGACACGGCCGTGCTCTGCACCCAGTGCTCCGGGGCCGGTACGGCGCCCGGCACCCACCTGGCCACCTGCGAGACCTGCGGCGGACGCGGCGAGGTGCAGTCGGTGCAGCGCACCTTCCTCGGCCAGGTCGTCTCGTCGCGGCCCTGCCAGAACTGTCAGGGTCACGGCACGGTGATCCCGCACCCCTGCCCGACCTGCGCCGGCGACGGCCGCATCCGGACCCGCCGCTCGCTGACCGTGAAGATCCCGGCCGGCGTCGAGGACGGCATGCGCATCCGCCTGGCCCAGCAGGGCGAGGTCGGCCCCGGCGGCGGCACGGCCGGCGACCTGTACGTGGAGATCCACGAGCGCCCGCACGACGTCTACTCGCGCAAGGGCGACGACCTGCACTGCCGGGTCACCCTGCCGATGACGGCGGCGGCCCTGGGCACCCGGCTGACCATCAAGACCCTCGACTCCGAGGAGAACATCGAGGTCAAGGCCGGCACCCAGCCGGCGTCCACGCTGCGGGTGCGCGGCAAGGGCGTGCCCCACCTGCGCGGTCAGGGGCGCGGTGACCTCTTCGTGCACCTGGACGTGAAGACCCCCACCAAGCTGACCCCCGACCAGGAGCGGATGCTGCGCGACTTCGCCAAGACCCGCGGCGAGGACGTGGCCGAGCTCAGCAAGCAGGGCGGGTTCTTCTCGCGCATGCGGGACGCGTTCAACGGCCACTGACCGTGTCCGCGCCGCTGTTCCTCGTCGACGACCTTCCCGTCTCCGCCCGGTACACGCTGGCCGGCCGGGAGGGCCACCACGCTGCGGACGTCCAGCGCCTGAAGCCCGGCGAGGCGCTCATCCTCGCCGACGGCCGGGGCGGGTCGGTCCGGGCGGAGGTCACGGCCGTCGGCCGCGGCAGCGTCGACGTCGCGGTGGGCGAGCGATCGTTCGTGCCCGCCCCGGACCCGCGGCTGGTCGTGGTGCAGGGCATCGCCAAGGGTGACCGCGGCGAGCTGGCCGTGCAGGCGATGACCGAGATCGGCGTCGACGAGATCGTCCCGTGGGGAGCGTCGCGATCGGTGGCCCAGTGGCGCGGCGACCGGGGCGTACGGGCCCGGGAGAAGTGGGTCTCCACCGCCCGCGAGGCGGCCAAGCAGGCGCGCCGCCCCTGGCTGCCGGCGGTCTCCGGGGACCCCGACGTGTCCACCAAGCAGGCCGCCGCCCGGCTGGCGTCGGCGGCGGTGGCGTTCGTGCTCCACGAGGAGGCGACGGACCGGCTCACCCGGGCGAAGCTGCCGGCGGCGGGGGAGATCGTGCTGGTGGTGGGCCCGGAGGGCGGCATCAGCGACCAGGAGCTCGGCGCCTTCGTCGCGGCCGGGGCGCACCCGGTCCGGCTCGGCGACTCGGTCCTGCGCACCTCCACGGCCGGGGTGGCCGCGCTCGCCGTGCTCTCCGCGGAGCTCGAGCGCTGGTAAGCCGGCCGTCGGTCGTTCACGCCCTGGCGACCGCGGCCGCTGGTGACGGTCATGGGCGTGGCGCGGCACCGAGTGCCGGTGCCGCACCACGTGGCGGTCATCCGCAGCCGCACCCGCACCCGGTGCCGGCCGCCGCGATGCGTCGAGCGCTGCGCCGGCGGTGCAGCCACCACATGCCCAGCGCTGCGACGGCGAGGCCGGCGGCCACGGCGAGGAGCGTGTGCTTGAGGACGGCCGCGCCTGCGCCGGTGACGACGCCCGCGGCGATGAGCAGCGGGATGGCGCAGCAGGCGGCGCACGCGAGGGCGGCGAGGCCTGCGGTGATCTTGCTCCGGGTCGGCGGCAGGGTGTCGACCGCCGGCACGTGGCGGTGGCCGCGGCTGGTGGGCTGATGGCCGGTCAGACGTCCGGGCGTGGGTCGCGGCGACCGCTCGACGCCGTGTACCGCCGTGACGAAAAGGTCGTCGGACTCGGCCGTCGGCAGAGTGCACGCATCGGGGATGTCGATCGGCATCACAGGCTCCTTCACCAGGGAGTTCGGCGCCGCTCCGGCGCCGTCCACCCGACGGTAAGCGTGTACCGGGGTACCGATTGCAACCCTCGATGCCGTGGCCGCCGGTCCCCCGGGAGCGGGACCGCCTGCTGACTGATAGGAAAGGCTAGCCTAAGCTTCCGGCATGGTCCTGACGCGTACGCCGGCGCCCGCGCGTCCGAGGCCGGCTGCCGGCGTCGCGGCCACCCAGGCGCACCGGGGCCTCGGACTGCTGGTCTGCGTGGCCGTGCTGGCCTTCGTCTGCCTGCTCAGCATCGCGGTGGGCACCCGTACCGTCTCGCCGCACACGGTGTGGGACGCGTTCTTCCACTACACCGACACCGATGACCAGTCCGTGGTCCGGGACCTGCGCTTACCTCGTACCGTCGTGGGGTTGTTGGCGGGTGTCGCTTTCGGACTGTCCGGGGCGGTCATCCAGGCGGTGACCCGCAATCCGCTCGCCGACACCCAGATCCTCGGCGTCAACTCGGGCGCCGGCCTGTTCGTGGTCTTCGCGGTCGGCGTGCTGGGCCGCACCGACCTGTCGCAGTACATGTGGTTCGGCTTCGCCGGGGTCGCCTTCGCGCTCACCCTGGTCTACCTGCTCGGGTCCGCCGGCCGGGCCGGTGCCACCCCCGTACGCCTGACCCTGGCCGGCGTCGCGCTCGGCGCGGTGATGGACGGCATCTCCGGCGGCATCCGGCTGGTACGCCCGCGGGCCTTCGACTACCTGCGCTTCTGGGACATCGGCTCGCTGGCCGGGCGGCCCGTGGACGTGGCCACCACCATCCTGCCGTTCGTCCTCGCCGGTACGGTGCTCGCGCTGATCGTGGCGCGCTCGCTGAACGCCGTGGCGCTCGGCGACGACCTGGCCCGGACGCTGGGTGCCGGCATCGGGCGTACCCGGGTCCTGGCGACCGTGTCGGTGATGCTGCTCGCCGGCGCCGCCACCGCCGCGGTCGGGCCGATCGGCTTCGTCGGCCTGATGGTGCCGCACATCGTGCGCTGGATCGTCGGGCCGGACCAGCGCTGGATCTTCCTCTACACCGTCGTGCTGGGGCCGGTCCTGCTGCTGCTGGCCGACATCGTCGGGCGGCTCGTCGTGCGCCCGGGTGAGCTGCGGGTGGGCGTGGTCACCGCGTTCGTCGGCGCCCCGGTGCTGATCTGGTGGGTGCGCCGGCGGCGGGTGAGCGGCCTGTGAGCGTCGACTTCGGACGCCGGGTCCTCACCGTGCGGGCCGGGCGGCACGTGAGCGGCCGCCTGGCCGTCAGGCCCGCGCTCATCTGCCTGCTGCTGACGGCGGGAGCGCTCGCGATCGCGGTCCTGGCTCTGGGTACGGGGGAATTCACGCTCACCCCCGGCCAGGTGGTGCAGGCGCTGGCGGGCGACGGCACCCGGGCCGCCCGCCTGGTGGTGGTCGAGTGGCGGCTGCCGCGGGTCCTGCTCGCCCTGGTCATCGGGGCGGCGCTGGGCCTGGCCGGCGCGATCTTCCAGGCGCTGACCCGCAATCCGCTGGGCAGCCCGGACGTGATCGGCTTCACCACCGGCGCGTACACCGGGGTGCTGATCGTCATCGTCTTCGTGGGTAACGGCTACTTCCTCACCGCCGCCGGGGCGCTGGCCGGGGGCCTCGTCACCGCCACGCTCGTGTACCTGCTGGCGTTCCGGCGCGGCGTCCAGGGCTTCCGGCTGATCGTCGTCGGCATCGCCGTCAGCGCCATGCTCAGCTCCGCCAACCAGTGGTTCATCATCAAGGTGGACCTGCAGGCCGCCTACGCCGCGGCGCTGTGGGGGCAGGGGACCCTCAACGGGCTCGGGTGGGCGCAGGTCACCCCGGTCGTTGTCACGGTGGGTGCGCTCGTCCTGGGGCTTCTCGCGTACGGGCCCCGCCTGGGACTGCTCGAGATGGGTGAGGACGCGGCGGCTGCTCTGGGTGTACGGGTGGAGCCGGTGCGCTTGGCGTACCTGGTCATCGGGGTTGCCCTGACCGCGGTGGCGACCGCGGCCGCCGGACCGATCTCCTTCGTCGCGCTCGCCGCTCCCCAGCTTGCGCAGCGGCTGACCCGCGCGCCCGGCATCGCCCTGGCCCCGGCCGCGGCGATGGGCGCCTTCCTGCTCATGCTCAGCGACTGGCTCGCCCAGCGTGCCTTCGCACCCACCCAGCTGCCGGTCGGCGTGGTGACCGTGTCGGTGGGCGGTATCTACTTCGTCTGGCTGCTGGTCCGCCAGGCCCGTCGGTGAGGGGACCATCGTGAGCCTGCTCGCGGCGCGCGACATCACGGTCGGCTATGACCGCAGAATCATCTCCGAGCATCTCGACCTGGAGGTGCCGGCGGGCCGGTTCACCGCGATCATCGGCCCCAACGCGTGCGGCAAGTCCACGCTGCTGCGGGCGCTGGCGCGGCTGCTCAAGCCGACTTCCGGCGAGGTGCTCCTGGACGGCGCGGACATCCACGGGCGCCCGGCCAAGGAGGTCGCCCGGCGGCTCGGGCTGCTGCCGCAGTCGTCGATCGCCCCGGACGGCATCACCGTGGCCGAGCTGGTGGCCCGGGGCCGGTTCCCGCACCAGAAGCTGATCCGGCAGTGGTCGCCCGCCGACGAGGCCGCGGTCGTCGCCGCGATGGCCGCGACCGGCGTGACCGAGCTCTCCGGCGAGCTGGTCGACACGCTCTCCGGCGGGCAGCGCCAGCGCGTCTGGGTGGCCATGGTGCTCGCGCAGCAGACGCCGATCGTGCTGCTCGACGAGCCGACCACGTTCCTGGACATCGCGCACCAGATCGAGCTGCTGGAGCTTTGCGTACGGCTCAACCGCGAGCAGGGCACCACCATGGTCGCGGTGCTGCACGACCTGAACCAGGCCGCCCGCTACGCCGATCACCTCGTGGTGATGAAGGCCGGCGAGGTGGTGGCCCAGGGCGACCCGCGGCGCGTGCTGACCGCCGAGCTGGTGGCGACCGTCTTCGGGCTGGGGTGCCGCATCATCGACGACCCCGAGACGCACACCCCGCTCGTGATCCCCCGCTCCGGCTTAGGTTAGCCTTACCTTCTCGCAACCCCGCGCGTGAAGGAGTCCAGCGTGTCCAGCAACCCGTTCGACGACGAGAACGGCACCTTCCACGTCCTGGTGAACGCCGAGGAGCAGCACTCGCTCTGGCCGTCGTTCAAGGAGATCCCGGCGGGCTGGCGCAGCGTCTTCGGCCCGGCGTCGCGCCAGGAGGCGCTGGACTACGTCGACGCCAACTGGACCGACCTGCGCCCGAAGAGCCTGCGCGACAGCATGGCCCGGTGAGCCGCTCCGGCGGCCGCATCCTGCGCAGGACGATCACCCGCAACGGCCGCCGGCTCTGGCCCGGGACCGCGCTCATCGGGGTGCACCAGGCCTGCGAGGCGGCGATCCCGATCCTCATCGGCCTGGTCGTGGACAGCGCCGTCACCCCGGGCGACGGCACCGCGCCGGCGATGTGGGTGGGGGCGCTGGGCCTGCTCTTCGTGCTGCTGACGACGGCGTACCGGTTCGGCGCTCGGCAGCTCATGAAGGCGATCGCGGAGGAGGCGCACCTGTTGCGCGTCGAGGTCTCCGCGAAGATCCTGCACCCGCGGGGGGCCCGTACCGAGTTCCGGGCGGGCGACCTGCTGACGGTGTCCACCAGCGACGCGGACAACACCTCGTACCTGCTGGACTATGTGCCCCGGATCGCCGGTGCGATCGTCGCGACCGCGATCAGTGCCGGCACTTTGCTGCTGATCTCCGTACCGCTCGGTCTCGCCGTGCTGGTCGCCACCCCGGTCGTGCTGATCGTGCTGCAGATCAGCTCCCCACGGATCACCCGGCGGATGGCGGATCAGCAAAAGCAGGCGGGCCGGGCCACGTCGCTCGCCACCGACCTCGTCACCGGCCTGCGGCCGCTGCGGGGCATCGGCGCGCAGGAGGCGGCCGCCGATCGGTACCGCGCGGTCAGCCGCCGCTCCCTCGCCGCGACGCTGCGCGCCGCGCGGACCCAGAGCGGCTACCTCGCCGCCTCCACCACCCTCAGCACGCTGCTGGCCTGCGGCATCGCCGTCCTGGCCGGCTGGTTCGCGCTCACCGGCCGGATCACCGCCGGCCAGTTCATCACCGTGATCGGCTCCGCGCAGTTCCTCGTCGAGCCGTTCGGGCTGCTGGCCATCGTGCCCAGCTGGATCGCCGAGGCGCGGGCGTCGGCGGACCGGGTCGCCCAGGTCACCGACGCCGGGCTGGTCCTGCCCGAGGGCGCGGCCGCTCCCGCCGCCGAGCCGTGCGACCTGCACCTGAGCGGCGTACGGCACGGCCCGCTCGCCGGCCTCGACCTGCGGGTCGGCCCCGGGGAGTTCGTCGGAGTGGTGGCCCGCCGGCCCGCCGACGCCGAGGCGCTGGTGAAGCTGCTGGCCGTCCCGGCCGGGTACGAGGGCAGGGTGCTGCTCGGCGGCGTACCGCTCGAGGACGTCGACCGGGATCATGCGCGCCGCCTGCTGCTCGTCGAACCGCACCTCGCGGATCTGTTCACCGGCACCATCGCCGCGAACGTGGCCGTCCACGACGACGGCCTGCCGCTGACCGAGGCGCTCGCCGCGGCCGCCGCCGACGAGGTGGTCGAGACCCACCCGGACGGCCTGGACGCACCGGTTGCCGAGCGCGGCAGCAGCCTCTCCGGCGGCCAGCGACAGCGTCTCGCACTGGCCCGCGCGCTGCTCGCCCGCCCGCCGGTGCTGGTCCTGCACGATCCCACCACCGCCGTCGACGCGGTCACCGAGCACGCCATCGCCCAGGGCATCCGGGCGCTGCGGCACGGGCCGGGCGCGGGCTTCGCGACGGTCGTGATCACCAGCAGCCCGGCCCTGCTCGCCGCCACCGACCGGGTAGTCGTCCTCGGCGACGGCGTGGTCACCGCCGAGGGCGCGCACGCGGACCTCGGCGCCTCCGACGACTCCTACCGACGACTGGTGCTCCGATGACCCTTCCGATCGCCACCGCTCGGGAGAGCCGGGCATGGCTGCGTACTGAACTTCGCGGTCGCCGCGCGGAGGTCGCCGGCACGGTGGTGGTCGGCGTGCTCGGCGCGGCGGCCTCGATCATCCCGGTGTACGCCCTCGGCATGCTCGTCGACCGGGTCCGCTCGGGCGCCGGCAGCTCGGCCATCGCCTCGATCTCCATCGTGATCGTGGTCGCCGCGCTGGTCGGTGGGGGCGCGACCGGGCTCTCGGCGTACCTGATCGGCCGGTTGGGTGCCCGGATGCTCGCCGACCTGCGCGAGAGCACCGTCTCCACCGCGTTGCGTCTCCCCGCCCTCGTGCTGGACCGGACCGGCCGCGGCGACCTGCTGTCCCGGGTGGGCGCGGACATCGCGGCGATCGGCAAGGCCGTCTCCGACGTGCTGCCGCAGGTGACCTCCGCGTTCCTGCTCGGGGTGCTGAGCCTGGCCGCGATGGCCGGCATCGACTGGCGGCTCGGGTTGGCCGGGGCGGTGGCCGTACCGTTGTATGTGCTTGCCCTGCGGTGGTATCTGCCCCGGTCCGCGCCGCGCTACGCCCGGGAACGGGCTGCTGTCGCCGAGCGGTCGCAACTGCTCGTCGAGAGCATGCAAGGGCTGCGGACGGTGCACGCGTACCGGTTGGAGGACCGGCATCTGCGTGAGATCGACGGCGCTTCGGCGAAGGCCCGGGACATCTCGGTGGACGTCTTCACGCTGTTCACCCGCTTCGTCGGGCGGGTCAACCGGGCGGAGTTCTTCGGGCTGGCCGCGGTCCTGATTGTGGGTCTCCTGCTGATCCGCGACGGCGCCGTGACCGTCGGGGAGACGTCGGCGGCGGCTCTGCTGTTCCACCGGCTGTTCAACCCGGTGTCGATGCTGCTGTACACGTTCGACGAGATCCAGGCGGCGGGGGCGAGCCTGGCACGTCTCGTCGGCGTCCTGCGGATGCCGGTGGAGGAGCGTTCCGGCGGGCGGCGTCCGGCCGATTCGTCGCTGACCCTCGAGAACGTCAGCTTCAGCTACGACGGGGTGACACCGGTTTTGCGCGACGTGTGCCTGCGGGCCGAGCCGGGGGAGCGGGTGGCGCTGGTCGGCTCGACCGGGGCGGGCAAGACCACGGCGGCATCCATCGCCGCCGGCATCCTGCGGCCCGGCAGCGGCGCCGCCCTGGTGGACGGGGTGCCGGTGACGGACCTGCCGGCGCACACCGTGGCCATCGTGAGCCAGGAGACCCACGTCTTCGCCGGGCCGCTGGTCGAGGATCTCTGCCTGGCCCGGCCGGGCGCGGCTGTCCCCGAGGTGGAGGCGGCCCTGGCCACGGTCGGGGCGCTGGACTGGGTACGGGCGCTGCCGTCGGGCCTGGAGACGGTCGTGGGGGACGGCGGCCACGATCTGACCGCGGCGCAGGCGCAGCAGCTGGCGTTGGCTCGGCTGGTGCTGCTGGACCCGGCTGTCGTGGTGCTGGACGAGGCGACCGCGGAGGCGGGAAGCGCGGGGGCGCGGGCTTTGGAGGAGGCTGCGGCGGCCGCGTTGCGGGGGCGGACGGCGCTGGTCGTGGCGCATCGGCTCACCCAGGCGGCGGCGGCCGATCGGGTGGTCGTGATGGAGCACGGGTCCGTCGTGGAGTCGGGTCCGCACGCCGAGCTGGTGGCCGCGGGCGGCCGGTACGCCCGGCTGTGGGCGGCGTGGGAGTCGAGGACCCCGGCGAGCGCCGAGACAAGACACATCGGAGGTGCGGGATGACGGCAGGGCTGCAGGACATCGAGGGGCTGCTGGCTCGGTGGAACGACCACACGAGCCCGGCGACCACCTCGACCGTGGTGGACGCCTTCGCGGCTCAGGCGGCGCGAACCCCGGAAGCCCTGGCCCTCGTCGCCGGTGACACCCGGCTGACCTACCGCGAGCTCAGCGGCCGGGTCTACGCCCTGGCCCGTGACCTGCGAACCGGCGGGATCGGCGCCGAGGACGTGGTGGGCATCGGCATGCTCCGCTCGGCCGAGATGGTGATCGCCGTGCTCGCCACGATGGCCGCCGGCGCCGCGTTCGTGCCGGTCGACCCGGCCTGGCCTGCCCAGCGCCGGGAGCAGGTCCTGGCCGAGGCCCGCGCGGCAACCGTGCTGACCGCCGCGGACGTCCCGCAGCACGGCGCCGAGGCGCCCGGGATCACCGTCGCGCCGGGGCAGCTCGCGTACGTCATCTTCACCTCGGGGTCGACCGGCCGGCCCAAGGGCGCGATGATCCGGCACGAGGCGATCCACGAGCGGCTGCGCTGGCAGCGGGAGGAGATCCTGCGCTTCGGTCCGGGCGACGCCACGCTGTTCAAGGCGCCGCTCTCGTTCGACATCAGCGTCAACGAGATCCTGCTGCCGCTGGTCTCCGGCGGGTACGTGGTGGTCGCCGAGCCCGGCGGTGAGCGTGACCCGCAGTACCTGCTCGACCTCATCGCCACCGAGGGCGTGACCTTCGTCTACCTGGTCAGCTCCATGCTGGACGTGCTGCTGCAGCTGGCCCGGGGCACCCACCTGCTGGACGGCCTGCGGCACGTCTGGTGCGGCGGCGAGGTGCTCACCCCCGAGCTGTTCGACCGGTTCCGGGCCCAGCTCACCACGACCCTCTACCACGGGTACGGCCCGGCCGAGGCCACCATCGGCGTCTCCCACGTGATCTACCGCGACTCCGCCGAGCGCATCGCGACCTCTATCGGCCGGCCCAATCCGCACACCCAGCTCTACGTGCTCGACGACGACCTGAACCCGGTCGGCCCGGGCGTGACCGGCGAGCTGTACGCGGCCGGCTTCCTGCTCGGCCGCGGCTACGTCAACGCGCCCGCGCTCACCGGCTCCCGGTTCGTGGCGAACCCGTTCGGCTCCGGCGGCGAGCGCATGTACCGCACCGGCGACCTCGCGCGCTGGACCGGCGACGGCGCGCTCGAGTTCGTCGGGCGGGCCGACAACCAGGTGAAGATCCGCGGCATGCGGCTGGAGCTCGAGGAGGTCGAGGCCGTCGTCTCGGCCCAGCCCGCGGTGCGCCAGGCCGTCGTGACGGTCCATGAAAGGCATTTGATCGGGTACGCGGTCCTGTCCGGCGACGCCACCGGCGACGACCTGCGCGCCTGGTGCGCGGACCGGCTCCCGGAGTACATGGTCCCGTCCGCCTTCGTGATCCTCGACGCGTTCCCGCTGACCGCCAACAGCAAGGTCGACCGCCGCGCCCTGCCCGTACCGGTGCTGGGCCCGGCCCGGTCGCGGGAGCCGAGGAACGAGACTGAGGCGCGGCTCTGCGACGTGTTCGCGGGCGTACTGGGCCTCGACGCGGTCGGTGCGGAGGACGACTTCTTCGCCCTCGGCGGCGACAGCATCGTGGCCATCGGCGCGGTCCGGGCTGCTCGCCGTGCGGGGCTCTCGCTGCGTGCGCGGGACCTGTTCGCCCATCCCACCCCAGCGACGCTCGCCCTGGTGGTGGGTGACACCGGGCCCGAGGCCGCCGCGGTGGACGCGGTCGGTCAGGTGCCGCCGACCCCGATTCTGGCCTGGCTGGACGAGGTGGGCGACGCGCTCGACGGCTTCGTCCAGGCTGTCACGCTGCCCGCGCCGGAGGGCGAGATCGCCCCGCTGATCGACGGCCTGCTGGCAGCGCACGACGTGTTGCGCGCGACGATCGACGGTGCCGTCCTCACCGTCCTCCCGGCCGGTGCGCTGAGCGCCGCCGACGTGCTGCGGATCGGCGAGGACCTGGACGCGACGGTCGCGCGGCTGGACACGGACCGGCTGGTGGCCTTCTCGCACCTGCCGGAGACCGGCGAGCTGATCGTCGCCGTGCACCATGTGATCGTGGACGGCGTCTCGCTGCGCGTCCTGGCCGAGGATCTGCGCGGCGGCCTGCCGATCGCGCCCGCCCCCACCTCCTTCCGGCAGTGGGCCACGGCCCTGCACGACGTGGACTTCAGCGGGGATCTGCCGTTCTGGGTGAAGGCAGCGCGGACGCCGGTGACGACGCTGGGCCGGCTGGAGAAGGCCGACACGGTCGCCACCGAGGAGACGCTGACCGTCGTACTGCCCGAAGACGTCACCAGCCGACTGCTTAGCGCGGTGCCGGCGGCGATCCACGGCGGCGTCAACGATGCGCTGGTGGCGGCGCTCGTACTGGCACTCTCGCCGGACGGGCCGATGCTGCTGGAGCTGGAGGGCCACGGCCGCGAGGAGGACGCCGCCGACCTCGACCTGTCGCGTACCTGCGGGTGGTTCACGACGCTCTTCCCGGTGCCGCTCGACGCCGCCGGGCTGTCGGCGGCCGAGGCGGTCAAGGCGATCAAGGAGCAGCTGCGGGCCGTACCCAACAACGGCATCTCGTACGGCGCCCTGCGCTACCTCACGGGCCACGCCGACCTCGCGGTCCAGCCGCAGGTGCTGTTCAACTACCTCGGCCGCTTCGCCGGCGGTGAGGAGGTCGTGGAGCGCCGCGACCCGCGGATGCCGTTGCCCCGCGCGCTGGAGGTCAACGCCGTCACCGTGGGCGCGCAGCTGTCCGCGGTGTTCAGCTGGCCGGGCCGGGTGCTCGGACGCGAACAGGTCCGGGCCCTTGCGGAGCGCTGGGTGGAGCTGCTCACGACCATCGCGCACGACCCGGCCGTCGCCGGGCACACCCCCTCCGACTTCCCGCTGGCCGCCCTGAAGCAGTCCGATGTGGACGCGCTCGGTCCGGGCGTCCGCGACGTGCTCCCGTTGACGCCGTTGCAGGCCGGGCTCTACTTCCACGCCACGTACGCGCCGGACGCCGACCCGTACGTGGTGCAGCAGCTCATCCACCTCGACGGCCTTCTCGACGCGGACCGTCTGCATCGCGCCGCGACCGCCCTGTTCGAGCGCCACCCCAACCTGGCCGCCGCATTCCGCCCGGTGAGCGACGGCGAGGTCGTGGCCGTGCTCGGCGGTCCCGTCACGGCTCCCTGGCGGTACGTCGCGACCGGGGACGTGGACGCCGTCGCCGCCGCCGAGCGGGCCGAGCCGTTCGACCTGTCCCGCCCACCGGCCATGCGGTACGCCCTGGTCCGCCTCGCCGCCGACCGGCACGTGCTGGTCCAGACCGTGCACCACATCGTCGCCGACGGCTGGTCCGTCCCGCTCATGCTCGGCGACCTGCTCGCCCTCTACGCGGGCCGGTCGCTTCCCCCGGCGCCGTCCTTCCGGGACTTCCTGGCCCGCCGCGGCGAGGGCGACGTCGAGGCATACGCCCAGCTGCTCGAAGGCGTGACCGAGCCGACCCTACTGGCACCCGGCATGACGGAAAAAAGGCCCGCCGCGAGCATCACTGCCACGCTCGACCGCGCGGCCGTACAGGCGGTCGCCCAGCGTCATGGCGTCACCGTCGGCAACGTCGTCGCCGCCGCGTGGGGCGTGCTCGTCGGTCGCGTCACCGGCCGCTCCGACGTCGTTTTCGGCTCCACCGTGTCAGGCCGCGGCGGTGACGTGCCCGGCGTCGAGGCGATCGCGGGCCTGCTCATCAACACCGTGCCGGCCCGGATTCGCTGGACCGGCGCCGAGTCCCTGGCCGACGTCCTCCGCCGGTTCGCCGCCGACCAGCGCGCGCTGGTCGAGCACGAGCAGACCCCGCTGGCGGACATCCAGCGCCGGACCGGGCTGCCCGAGCTGTTCGACACGCTCGTGGTGATCGAGAACTACCCGGCCGCGGACGCCCCGGACGACGGCGGCCCGCGCATCGCCGGCGTCGACGTGATCGAGGCACCGCACTACCCGGTCACCCTCATGGTCAGGCCGGGCGACACGATCACGGTCACGCTCACCCACCGCCTCGACGCGGCCGCTGCCGCCCGCCTGCTCGACCAGTACGTCCGCGTGCTGACCGCCGACGCCGACACCCCGGTCGCCGCGCTCGGCCTGCTCGGGTCCGCCGAGCGGACCGAAGTCGCCGCGCTGGGTGCCGGTGATCCGGGTACGACCGGAGACCTGGTGCCCGCCATGGTCGAGGCAGTCGACCCGGCCCGGATCGCGGTCCGGGCGGGTGCCACCGAGCTGACCTACGCCGGCCTGTGGGAACGCTCCGGCGCCGTGGCCGCCGCGCTGCACGCCGCGGGCGTACGCCGTGGTGATGTGGTCGCCGTGGCCACCCGGCGGACGGCTGACCTGCCGGTGGCGCTGCTCGGCGTGCTGCGGGCCGGGGGCGCGTACCTGCCGGTGGATCCGGGCTATCCGGCCGCGCGCATCGAGTTCATGCTCGACGACGCCCGGCCGGTCTGCGTGCTCGTGGACGATCCGAGCAACCGTGCGCTGCCCGCGCACGACATCCCGGTGGTGCGGATCCGTACCGCCCGGGGGGCGGCGCCCGTCGTGCCGGTGGGACCGCTCGACGCCGTATCGGTGGTCTACACGTCGGGCTCGACCGGGCGTCCCAAGGCGGTCGTCGGCACCCACGGCGCCCTCGCCAACCGCCTGGTCTGGGCCCGCGAGCGGTGGGACGGCGACGTCCGGGTCGCCAAGAGCTCCATGAGCTTCATCGACGGAACCACCGAGCTGCTCGGCGGTCTCGTCGCGGGCGCCACCGTCGTCATCGCCGACGAGGTCACCGCCGCCGACGGCGCGCTGCTGGCCCGCCTGGTCGCCGGGTCCGGCGCCATCCAGCTGCTGGCCGTGCCCAGCCTGGCCGCCGCCCTGGCCGAGACCGCGCCCGAGCGGGTATGCGGGCTGCGCCGGTGGATCACCAGCGGCGAGGCGCTGGACGCCGGCACGGTCGCCGCGCTCGCCGCCGCGTCGCCGGGTGCCGAGCTCGTCAACTCGTACGGTGCATCGGAGAACACCGGGGACGTGCTCGCCGGAACCGTCGTGCCCGGCGAGACGGTGACGCTCGGCCGGCCCGTTCCCGGCGTACGCGTGTATCTGCTGGATGCCGTCCTCGAACCGGTGGCGCCCGGCGCGGTGGGGGAGATCTACATCGGCGGGGTGCAGCTCGCTCGCGGCTATCGCGGGCAGGGCGGCGCCACCGCGGCCCGGTTCGTCGCCGACCCGTTCACGGCGGGGGAGCGGCTCTACCGCACCGGCGACCTGGGGCGGTGGACGGGCGGCCGGGTTGAGTTCCTGGGCCGCAACGACGACCAGGTCAAGGTGAACGGCCACCGGGTCGAGCTGGCCGAGGTCGAGGCCGCGCTGCTGCGCCGGCTCGGCGTGCGGGAGGCCGTCGCGGTGGCGCGCCACGGCAAGAGCCTGCACGGGTACGTCGTAGCCGAGGCGGGGGAGAGCCTGGACCCGCACGCCCTGCTCGCCACCCTGCGCGAGGAGCTGCCCGCGTACCTGGTGCCGGCGACGGTGACCGTGCTGGACGCCGTACCGCTGCTGCCGAACGGGAAGCGGGACCGTCGCGGCCTGCCCGACCCGGTCACCACCACCGGCGAACCGCCACGCACGGCGCGGGAGGCGGACGTCGTCGCGCGTTTCGCCGAGGTGCTCGGCGCCGACGGGGTGGGCGTGCACGACGACTTCTTCGCGCGAGGCGGGGACAGCATCAGCGCCATCCGGCTGGTCAACCTGCTCGCCCGCGACGGCATCGTGCTGTCCACCCAGGACGTCTTCCGCACCCGTACGCCCGCAGCCGTCGCCGCCGCCACGAACGGTCCGGCCGCCGAGGTGGCACCGGCAACGCCCGACGAGGTGTGGGAGCTGTCGCCGCTGCAGCAGGGCGTGTACTACCAGGCGACGTACGAGGACGGCGCGAACACGTACATCGCGCAGAACGTGTTCGATCTGGACCGGCGTCTCGACGTACCCGCGCTGGAGCTGGCCTTCGCCGCCCTGCTGGAGCGGCACCCGACCTTGCGGGCGTCCTTCGTCGGCGAACCGCGCCCGCGGCAGATCATCGCCGCGCGGGTGCCGGCCGTGGTGACCGTCGTCGAGGGCGGCGACCCGGAGGCGATCGCCGCCGCGGAACGGGAGCGGCCGTTCGACCTGACCGACCCGCCGCTGGTCCGGCTCACCGTGGTGCGCAACCCGGACGGCACCGACCGGCTGCTGCTCACCTGCCATTTCCTGCTGTGGGACGGCTGGTCGCGCGAGCTGGTGCTGCGGGAGCTGTTCGCGCTCTACGACTCGCGCGGCGCCCGCGGCGTGCTGCCCGTCGACGGCCCCGGCTTCCCGGACTACCTCGGGTGGATCGCCGCCCAGGACCGCGACGCCTCGGCCGCTGCCTGGAAGGCCGTGCTGGGCGAGCCGACGATCGTCGTGCCGGAGGCGGCCGGCCGCGAGCCGGTGCTGTCCGAGCGCGTCCTCGCGGCGCTGCCGACCGCGGTCACCACGAAGCTGAACGAGCAGGCCCGCCGCGCGGGCGTCACGCTCAACTCGGTGCTGACCGCGGCGCTCGGCCTGGTGCTGGGCCACCGGACCGGCCGCGGCGACGTCACCTTCGGCACCACGGTGGCGGGGCGGCCGACGGCGCTGCCCGGCATCGAGAACGTCATCGGCCTGTTCCTCAACACCGTGCCCGCCCGGGTGGCCGCGACCCCCGGCACGAGCGTCGCCGAGCTGGCCCGCCGCGCCCACCAGGACCGGATCGACCTGGCCCCGCACGAGTACCTCGGCCTGGGCGACATCCACCGGGCCACCGGGCACGACCAGCTCTTCGACACCCTGTACGTGCTGCAGAACTTCCTCGCCGACAGCACCTTCGACGACCTCGAAGCCGCGCAGGGCATCGTGAACGTCGAGTACACGGACACCACGCACTATCCGCTGACCTGGGTGCTCACGCCGGGCGCGAACCTGCGGGTGAAGCTCGAGTACCGCCCGGACGTGGTTTCGTCGGCCGCGGCGAAGGCCATGGTCGACCAGCTCCTCACGGTGCTACGGGTGCTCGCCGACGGTCTGGACGTGCCTGCCGGGTCGGTTCCGCCGGCGGAAACCCGTGCGCTGGCGGGTGTGGAGATGGACGTTCCCGACGAGACCATCGCCGACATGCTGGCCGCCCAGGCCGCCCGCACACCGGATCTCACCGCGCTGGTGTTCGGCGCTGAGCGGCTGAGCTACGCCGAGCTGGACGCGCGGATCGATGCCGTGGCGCGCGGGCTGATCGCGCGCGGGGCCGGGCCGGAACAGATCGTCGGGCTCGCGCTGCCGCGGGGCATCGACATGGTGGTGGCGCTGTTCGCGGTGCTGCGGGCGGGGGCGGCGTACCTGCCACTGGATCTGGACCTGCCGGCCGCGCGGCGGCGGGCGATGCTCGACGACGCCCGGCCGCTGCTCGTACTGTCCTCGCTGGATGGTCTGGCGGTGGAAGGCGGGCCGGTGCGGTCGGCGGTGCACCCCGATCACCCGGCGTACGTCATCTACACCTCCGGCTCCACGGGCCGGCCCAAGGGTGTCGTCACGCCGTACCGGGGGCTGACGAACATGCAGCTCAACCACCGCGCGGAGATCTTCGGACCGACGGTGGCGCGGGCCCGGGCGGCCGGCGTCGAGCGGCTGCGGATCGCGCACACGGTCAGCTTCTCCTTCGACATGTCGTGGGAGGAGCTGCTCTGGCTGGTCGAGGGCCACGAGGTGCACGTCTGCGACGAGGAGCTGCGGCGCGACGCCACGGCGCTGGTGGCCTATTGCCGGTCGCATCGCATCGATGTGGTGAACGTGACCCCGACCTACGCGCACCACCTCATCGACGAGGGCCTGCTCGACGAGCACCAGATGTGGCTGGTGCTGCTCGGCGGCGAGGCCGTCACCGACGCGGTCTGGTCGCGGCTCAGCGACCCGTCCATCGGCTACAACCTGTACGGCCCCACCGAGTACACGATCAACACCCTGGGCGCGGGTACGGCCGACAGCCCCACCCCCACGGTCGGCAAGCCCATCTTCAACACCACCGGGTACGTGCTGGACGCCTGGCTGCGGCCGGTGCCGCCCGGGGTGGTGGGGGAGCTGTACATCGCGGGCGCGGGCCTGGCCCGTGGTTACCTCGGCAGTCCCGCATTGACGGCCTCGCGGTTCGTCGCCGGTCCGGAGGGCTCGCGCCTCTACCGCACCGGTGACCTGGTGCGGGAGCGGCCGGACGGCAACCTGGACTTCCTCGGCCGCAGCGACGACCAGGTGAAGATCCGCGGCTACCGCATCGAGCTCGGCGACGTCGAGTCCGCGGTCGCGGCGGTGCCCGGCGTGCGGCAGGCGGCCGTGCTGGCCCGCGACGGCAAGCTGCACGCCTACCTCGTGGGCGACGCGAGCCCCGCGGACGTTCGCACCGCGCTGGGCGAGCGGCTGCCGTCCTACATGGTGCCGTCCCTCTACGCGAGCGTTGCGACCCTTCCGCTCACCGTCAACGGGAAGCTCGACGTCAAGGCGCTGCCTGACGCCACCCCGATCCTGTCCGCGACGCGCAACCCGCGCGACGAGCGGGAACGCGTGCTTGCCGGCATCTTCGCCGACGTGCTGGGGCTGCCCGGGGTCGGCATCGACGACGACTTCTTCGTGATCGGCGGGGACAGCATCTCGTCCATCGCGGTCGCCGGGCGGGCGCGCAAGGCCGGGATGCACGTGACGCCGCGGGACGTCTTCCGCCGCCGCACCGTCCAGGCACTCGCCGCCACCCTGCCGGCCGCGACCGTGGCGACCGTGGCCGACGACGGCCTCGGCGACGTCGCGCTGACCCCGATGCTCGCCGAGACGGTGAAGTCGGCGACGCCGCTGGAGTACTTCTACCAGTCCATGTCCTGGCACACCCCGGCCACGCTGACCCGTGACCGGCTCGAGGGAATCCTCCAGGCCCTGCTCGACCGCCACGACCTGCTGCGCGCCACCTTCGACGGCACCCTGCACGTCCCCGCCCCCGGCCTGCGCGCCGCCGGGCTGATCACCGAGGGTCCGGTCGACGAGGCCTCCGAGGTGGCCCGCCTCGACCCGGCGAACGGCGTGCTGCTGCGCGCCGCCTGGGACGGCCGTACGCTGCTGCTCGTCGTCCACCACCTGGTGATCGACGGTGTCTCCTGGCGCATCATCACCGAGGACCTGCGCCGGGCCTGGCGTGGCGAAGAGCTGGCGCCGGTCGGCGCATCCTTCCGGACCTTCGCGGCGTCCCAGCCGCAGTATCCGGACCAGGACGAGTTCTGGCGTTCAATGCTGGCCGGGCCGCGCGCGCTGCTCGGCGACCGCCCGGCCGACCCGGCGGTCGACACCGCGGCGACCGTCCGCTCAGTCACGGTCACCCTGCCGGCCGAGGTGGCCGTGCCGCTGCTGACGACCGTGCCGGCGGCCTGCTACGGCGGCGCGAACGACGTGCTGCTGACCGGTCTCGCCGTGGCCGTGAACCGGTGGCGGGGCACCGACGAGCCGGTCCTGGTCAGCCTGGAGGGCCACGGCCGCGCCGGCGACCTCGACCTGTCCCGCACGGTCGGCTGGTTCACCGCGATCCACCCGGTCCGGCTCGACCCAGGCACCACCACGGATCTCGCCACGGCCGTCCGCGCGGTCAAGGAACAGCTGCGCGCGGTGCCGACCGACGGGCTCGGCTACGGGTCGCTGCGCTGGCTGCACGACCGCGACTTCGGCCCGGCCCCGGAGATCCTGTTCAACTACCTGGGCCGTTTCGGGAACGAGGGAGGCGGCGACTGGGCCCAGGCGGCGCCGCTGCGCGAGGGCGTCGACCCGGCCAACCCGGCCATGCCGCTGGAGATCAACGCGCACGCCACGGACGACACGTTCGAGGCGACGCTGTCCTGGCCGTCCGGGCTGTTCGCCGAGGAGCGGGTCATCGCGCTGGCCGAGCACTGGACCGCGGTCCTGCGCGAGCTGGCCACCACGGACGTCGGCGGGCACACTCCTTCGGACTTCCCGCTCGTCGCCCTGACCCAGGACGACGTGGACGCCTTCGCCGGCGCCGCGGACGTCCTGCCGCTGCTCCCGCTGCAGGAGGGCATGTACTTCCACGCCGTTACGTCCGATGTGGACACCTACGCGGTGCAGCAGATCGCCGAGCTGACCGGCGAGGTCGACCCCGCCCGCCTGCGCGCCGCGGTCGAGGCGGCCGTACGCCGGCACGAGGCCCTGCGCGCGTCGTTCCGCGAACTGCGCGACGGGCGCATCGTCCAGGTGATCGCCGCGGACGTGCAGGTGCCGTGGCGCGAGGTCGACCTGACCGCAACGCCGGAGCGGCTACCCGACGTCGCGGCGGAAGAACTCGCGCGGCCGTTCGACCTGGCGAAGCCGCCCGTGCTGCGCTACGCGCTCGTGTCGTTGAGCGCCACCGAGCACCGGCTCGTCGAGACGATGCACCACATCATCGCCGACGGGTGGTCGTACCCGCTGGTCTTCTCCGACGTCGTGGCGGCGTACCACGGGCGGGAGCCCGGGCCGCCGGTGACGACGTTCCGCGACCACGTCGAGTCCGTGGTGACCCGCGACCGCGAGGCCGCCCGCGCCGCGTGGAGCACCGCACTGGGCGGCGTCGAGCCCACCGCGCTGTACCCGGACGTCACCACGGTCTCGCACCACGACAGCGCGTTCGCCCACATCGACCGGGCGGACGAGCTCACCGAGGTCGCCCGGACGCACGGCATCACGGTGAGCACGCTGATCCACGGCGCATGGGGGCTGCTGCTGGGCCGGCTGCTCGGCCGGGACGCGGTCGTGTTCGGCTCGACCGTCTCGGGCCGCGGCGGCGACCTGCCCGGCGTCGAGTCGATCGTCGGCCTGCTCATCAACACTGTGCCGGTGCCGATGGCGTGGCGTCCGGACGAGCCGCTCGGCGACGTGCTGCGCCGCCTCCAGGAGCAGCAGACCGACGTGCTCGACGTGCAGCAGGTCGGCCTCGCCGAGCTCAACCGGCTCGCCGGCGCCCGCGAGCTGTTCGACTCGATGGTCGTCGTGGAGAACTTCCCGCCGGTCGACGGCGGCGACGCGCACGGCCTCGGCGTCCGCGGCTTCACCGGTACGGACTCACCCCACTACCCGGTCTCCCTGGTCGCGTTCCCGGGCGATCGCCTCACCCTCGAGATCAAGTACGACGCGGCGATCGGCGTGGAGGCCGCCCGGCGCCTCGTGACCCAGGCAGCCTCCCTTGTGAACCAGCTCATCGACGGCCTCGACCGACCCGTCTCCGCCCTCTCCCTCGGCGGGTCCGTCCCGCCGGCGATCGAGGTGTCGGCCGACGGCATTCTGGACATTTCACCGACAGATCCGAACGCGGTCGCCGTGGGCAGCCTCACCTACGCGCAGCTGGAGGCCCGGGCCAACCAGCTCGCCCACGAGCTGATCGCCCGGGGCGTCCGGCCCGAGTCGCGAGTCGCGGTCAGCCTGCCCCGGTCCGAGGACCTGATCGTCGCGCTGCTCGCGGTCGTCAAGGCCGGCGGCTGCTACGTACCCGTGGACCCCGCGGCCCCCGCGGCCCGGCAGCAATACATCCTCGACGACGCGCAGCCGGTATGCGTGATCGGCGAGGGCGACGTCGCCGCGCCCGGCCGTCCTGAGACCCGCCCCGGGGTGGCGCTGAGCCCGGACAACGCGGCGTACGTCATCTACACCTCGGGTTCGACCGGGAAGCCGAAGGGCGTGGTGGTGACCCATCGCGACGTCCGGGCCCTGTTCGCCGCCGCGGATCGACACTTCGACTTCGGCCCGGACGACGTGTGGACGATGTTCCACTCGTACGCGTTCGACTTCTCGGTCTGGGAGCTGTGGGGCCCGCTGCTGTACGGCGGCCGCCTCGTCGTCGTCCCGCACGACGTGGCCCGCGACCCGCAGCGGTTCCGCGCCCTGCTACGCGACGAGAAGGTGACCGTCCTCAACCAGACCCCGTCGGCGTTCCACCCGCTGATCGAGGCGGACGCGGCCGAGCCGGACCGGCTGGCGCTGCGCTACGTCGTCTTCGGCGGCGAGGCCCTGGACCTGTCCCGCCTCAAGGGCTGGTTCCAGCGCAACCCGCGGCCCCGCCTGGTCAACATGTACGGCATCACCGAGACCACGGTCCACGTCTCCTTCCGCGCGCTGGACCCCGTGGACGTCGACCGGCCCAGCGTCATCGGCGCCGCGCTGCCCAGCCTGGCGGTGCACGTGCTCGACGCGTACCTGCAGCCGGTGCCCGAGGGCGTGACCGGCGAGATGTACGTGGCCGGCGAGCAGCTCGCCCGCGGCTACCTGGACCGCCCGGCGCTGACCGCGTCCCGGTTCGTCGCCAACCCGTACGGCCCCGGTCGCCTCTACCGCTCCGGCGACCTGGCCCGCTGGGAGGACGGCGAACTGGTCTACCTGGGCCGCTCCGACCACCAGGTCAAGGTGCGCGGCTACCGCATCGAGCCCGGCGAGATCGAGGCGGCGTTGCTCGCGCTCCCCGGCATCGCCGACACGGCTGTGATCGTGCGCGACGGCAGGCTCGTCGCGTACCTGGTCGCCCGGACCGGCAGCCGTCCCGACGTGGACGCGATCCGCGCGCACCTCGCCGAGGTCCTGCCGGACTACATGGTTCCCGCCGTGTTCGTCACCCTCGACGCCCTGCCGCTGACGGTGAACGGCAAGCTGGACCGCGACGCGTTGCCGGCCCCGGCCCGGACGGTGGCGGCGGCAGTCCTGACCGACACCAGCGGCGAAAGCCCCGCGGTCACCACCCTGCGAGACCTGTTCGCCGAGGTGCTGGGCCTCGACGGCGTTCCGGCCGACGGTGACTTCTTCGCTCTCGGCGGCGACAGCATCGTCGCGATCCAGTTCGTGAACCGCGCCAAGCGCAGCGGCATCAAGCTCTCCCCGCGCGACGTCTTCCTCAAGCGCACTCCGGCGGCGTTGGCCGGCCTTTCCGCGACAGCGACCGGTGAAAAACCGCCGGACGGCGTAGGCGAGGTCGCGCTGCTGCCGATCGTGCACCGGCTCGCCGAGCTGGGCGGCGGCATCAACCGGCTGCACCAGTCCGACCTGCTCCGGACCCCGCCGGATGCGACCGCGGTCCGGCTCCGGGCCGCCCTGGACGAGCTCGTCGCCCACCACGACGCGCTGCGGCTGACGCTGAGCCGCCCGGCGCCGATGCTCTGGTCCCAGGAGGTCCGCGCCACCGGCGACGTCAGGCTGACCACAGTGGACGGCGTCGACCCGGCTCTGATCCGGCGCGAGGCCGAGGCAGCGGTGAGCCGCCTCGACCCCGACGCCGGACGGATGCTCGAGGCCGTGTTCTTCGAGAACCAGCACCGTCTGCTGCTCGTCGCCCATCACCTCGTCGTCGACGGCGTCTCCTGGCACATTCTCGTCGAGGACCTGCGGCGGGCGTACGAGGGTGCGGTGCTCGACCCGGTCGGCACGTCGCTGCGGTCGTTCGCCCGCATGCTCACCGAGGAGGCCGGCACCGCCACGCGCATGGCGGAGTTCCCGCACTGGCAGCGGACGCTCGCACCCGGCGGTGAGTTGAAGCCTGGGGAGGTGGCCGTCGGGCGCACCCGCGACCACGAGGTGCGGATCCCGGTCGACCCGTCGGTGGTGACCGGCGACGTCACGGCCACGCTGCTCAAGGCTCTGCATGTCGCGGTGAACCGCTGGCGGGGCAGCGACGATGACCTCGTCGTCGACCTGGAACGCCACGGCCGCGAACCGGTGGGCGACGCCGACCTGTCCCGGACGGTCGGCTGGTTCACCTCCATCGCCCCCGTCCGGCTCCCGGACCCGCCGGAGGGCGACGGGCTGGGCTACGGCTTGCTGCGCTACGTGAACCCGCGCAGTGCGGCGGCGCTGGCCCGGCTCGGCACGCCGCAGGTGCTGTTCAACTACCTGGGCCGCTTCGCCGAGGACGACGCCGACTGGTCGTCGGCCGGCGAGGACATCCGGGTCCGGGCCGACGACGACCTCGGGACGCCGTACCTGTTGGAGATCAACGTCGCGGCGCGCGGTGGCGAGCTGCACGCCGTCCTCACGTACGCCGACGAGGGTCTCGGCCTGGACGCGACGACGGCGATCGCCGACGGGTGGGCCGCCGAGCTGGCCCCGGCGGCCGAGCGAGAGTGGCCGCTGTCGCCGCTGCAGGAAGGCCTGTTCTTCCAGGCGAAGCTGGCCGGCGACGCCGACGTCTACATCGCGCAGAACGCCTTCGACGTCGACCACCGCATCGACGTGCCCGCCCTGGAACGTGCGTTCGCCGCCGTCCTGGCCGCCAACCCGGCCGCGCGGCTCGCGTTCACCGACGAGGGCCGGGCCCTGTTGCGCCGCGACGTCCCCGTCACCGTCGAGCTGATCGACGATCCCCGGGATCTCGACGCGGTCATGGCCGCCGACCGTGCGCGCCCCTTCGACCTGGGCGAGCCGCCGCTGGCCCGGCTCACCGTGGTGCGGCTGCCCGGGGGACGCGACCGGCTGCTGTTCACGTACCACCTGCTGCTCTGGGACGGGTGGTCGCGCGAGCTGGTGCTGCGGGATCTGTTCGGCGCGTACGCCGGCCGGCCCGTACCGGAGAAGAGCGCGAGCTTCACGGACTACCTGGACTGGATCGCCAAGCAGGACTCGGAGGCATCGCTGCGGGCGTGGGCGCACGCTCTGGACGCAGCGGAGCCGACGATCCTCTACCCGGCGGCCGCCGGCACGCAGCCGGTGCTGGCGAAGAGCCTGGCCCTGCACCTGACCGAGGAGCAGACCGCGCAGCTCACGGATCAGGCCCGCGCGGCCGGCGTAACCCTCAACGCCGTGCTCACCGCGGCCCTCGGCATCGTGCTCAGCCATGCGGCCGGACGGTCCGAGGCGGTGTTCGGCACTACCGTGGCCGGGCGCCCGACAGAGCTCGACGGCATCGAGGAGGTCGTCGGCGTCTTCCTCAACACCGTGCCGCAGCGCGTCACTCTCGGCGCGGCCGAACCGGTGCGTGAGGTGCTGCGGCGCGTCCAGGCCGAGCGCATCGAGATGATGGCCCACGAGTACGTCGGCCTGGGCGACATCCAGCGCGCGGTGGGCCGCGGCCCGCTCTTCGACAGCCTGTACGTGCTGCAGAACTTCCTCGACGACGACACCTTCACCGATCTCGAGGCCGAGCACGGCATCGTCGGCGTCGAGGCGGTCGACGCGACGCACTATCCGCTGACGTGGGTCGCCACCCCCGGCCGCGCCCTGCGGATCCGGCTCGAATACCGCCCGGACGTGGTCCCGGCCACGCAGGCGGAGTCCCTTCTGGACCGGCTCGGGGCGGTGCTGACCGGCTTCGACGCGGACGCGCCCGTCGCCGCGACCGCTCTGCCCACGCCCGAGCCGCAGACCGGCGTGCAGGCGGAGATCCCGGACGTGACCATCGCGGAGATGCTCGCCGAGCAGGCGGCGCGGACCCCGACCGCGGCCGCGCTCACCCACGACGGCGTCACCCTCAGCTACGCCGAGCTCGACGGCCGGGTCAGTGCGGTCGCCCGGGGCCTGCGCGCCCGTGGTGCCGGGCCGGAGCGGATCGTGGCCCTGGCCCTGCCGCGCGGCATCGACATGGTGGTGGCGCTGTTCGCGGTGCTGCGGGCCGGTGCCGCGTACCTGCCCCTGGATCTGGACCTGCCGGCCGAGCGGCGGCGGACGATGATCGAAGACGCGCGTCCGCTGCTGGTACTCGAATCGCTCGCAGGGCTCTACCAGGAGATCGGTGAGCCCTGGCTCGATGACTTCGCCCCCGGCACGCCCGGACGCCTCGACCGGCCGGCGTACGTCATCTACACCTCGGGCTCCACGGGCCGGCCCAAGGGGGTCGTGACGCCGTACCGGGGGCTGACGAACATGCAGCTCAACCACCGCGACGCCATTTTCGCGCCGACCATCGCGGCGGCCGGCGGGCGGATCCTGACCATCGCGCACACGGTCAGCTTCTCCTTCGACATGTCCTGGGAGGAGCTGCTCTGGCTGGTCGAGGGCCACCACGTGTACGTCGCCGACGAGGAGCTGCGGCGGGACGGGCGGGCGCTGGTCGCGTACTGCGCCGAGCACCGCGTCGACGTCGTCAACCTCACGCCGACGTATGCGCAGGCCCTGCTCGACGAGGGGTTGCTGGCCGGCGACCACCGGCCGTGCCTGGTGCTGCTCGGCGGCGAAGCCGTCTCCGAAAAGCTTTGGGCGACGCTGCGGGACACCGACGGCGTGGCCGGCTACAACCTCTACGGCCCGACCGAATACACGATCAACACCCTGGGCGGGGGTACGGCGGACAGCCCCACCGCCACCGTGGGCCGTCCCATCTTCAACACCACCGGGTACGTGCTCGACGGCTGGCTGCGTCCCGTGCCCCCGGGCGTGGCCGGCGAGCTCTACATCGCCGGCGCCGGGCTGGCCCGCGGCTACCTTCATCGCCCCGGCCTCACCGCATCGCGTTTCGTGGCGGGACCCGGGGGCACCCGCCTCTACCGCACCGGTGATCTCGTGCGGGAGCGGCCCGACGGCAATCTGGACTTCCTGGGCCGCAGCGACGACCAGGTGAAGATCCGCGGCTACCGCATCGAACTGGGCGAGGTGGAGTCCGCGGTCGCGGCGGTGCCCGGCGTCCGGCAGGCCGCGGTGCTCGCCCGCGGCGGAAATCTGCACGCCTATCTGGTCGGTGACATCAGTTCCGCCGACGTGCGTGCGGCGCTCGGTGGTCGGCTACCGTCCTACATGGTGCCGTCGCTCTACGCCGTCGTCGAGGCGCTCCCGCTGACGGTCAATGGCAAGCTGGACACGGCCGCCCTGCCCGCGCCGGCGCCGGTGGCGACGACCTCCCGGCCGCCGGCCGACGACCGCGAGCGCCGCCTGTGCGAGCTGTTCGCCGAGGTGCTGGGCCTGCCGTCGTTCGGTGTCGAGGACGACTTCTTCGACGCCGGCGGGCACTCGCTGTCCGCGCTGCGGCTGATCGGCCGGGTGCGTGCCGAACTGGGCGGGGATCTGACGCTGCGGGCGCTGTTCGACGCCCGTACGCCCGAAAGGCTCGCCCGGATCACCGCCGGCCCGGCGCGGGCCGCCCTCGCCGTCGGGGTACGTCCGGAGGTGCTGCCGCTCTCCCCGGCGCAGCAGCGGCTGTGGCTGCTGGACCGGCTCGACCCCGGGTCCAGCGCCTACAACTATCCATTGCTGGTGCGCCTCGCCGGCCGCGTCGACGTGCGGGCGCTGTCTCGGGCGCTGGCCGACGTGGTCTCCCGCCACGAGGTGCTGCGTACCGTGATCCGCGCGTCGGCCCAGCACATCCTGCCGGCGCCGGAAACCGTCCCGGTCGAGGTGGGGATGCCGGTGGCGGACCTCGTCGGGCGTTCCTTCGATCTCGCCGCGGACCTGCCGATCCGCGCCGGCGTGCTGGAGCAGGGCGAAACCACGGTCCTGGCGCTGGTCCTGCACCACATCGCGATGGACGAGTGGTCGGACGGGCCGCTGCTGCGCGACCTGAGCACCGCCTATGCCGCCCGCGCCGCCGGCCGCGAACCGGGCTGGCAGCCCCTGCCCCTGCAGTACGCCGACTACGTCCTGTCGCTGACCGAGACTCCGGGCGACTTCTGGCGGGAAGCCCTCCGCGGCCTGCCCGACGAGATCACGCTGCCGGCGGACGGGCCGCGTACGGCGACCAAGCGCCCGGCCGGCCTGGTGGCGAGGAGCCTGCCCGCAGCTCTGGCCGACCAGCTCCGGGAAGTGGCGCGGGCCGAGTCCGCCAGCCTCTTCATGGCGCTGCACGCCGCGTTCGCCACGCTGCTGTCCCGGCACGGCGCCGGCACCGACATCCCCGTCGGCAGCCCCACGTCGGGTCGGGGCGACGCGGCCCTCGACGATCTGGTGGGCTTCTTCGTCAACACGATCGTGCTGCGGACCGACTTGTCCGGCGACCCGTCGTTCACCGAGCTGGTGCGCCGGGTCCGCGCCGCCGACCTGGCCGCGTTCGAGCACGCCGACGTGCCGTTCCAGCAGGTGGTGGAGCTGGTCAACCCGCCACGGGCGGCCGGCCGCAACCCGCTGTTCCAGGCGATGATCGGCTACTTCCACCGGCCCGCGGATCCCGGCCCGGTGCTCGGCCTGCCCGTGTGCGAGGGGCCGGAGTTCGCCGCGGACCCGAAGGTCGACCTCAACGTCACCTTCGTCGACGCGGGCCCGGACGGTGTCGAGGTCACCTGCGAGTACGACACCGATCGCTTCCGTGCCACCACCGCGGCCCGCCTCCTGGCCCGTCTCACCGTGCTGCTCTCCGCCGTGGCCGCGGACCCCGCGCTGCCGGTGATGGGCGCACCCCTGCTGACCGCGGACGACTTCACCGAGATCGGGCGGTACGAGCCGGCCGTCCCGGGCGACGTGCCCTGGCCCGCCCTGCTGTCCCGCCACAAGGGCGAGGCGCTGGTCGCGGACGGCGCCAGCCACTCCTACGCCGACCTCGACCGAGCCTCGGACGCGGTGGCAGCCGCGCTGGCCGCCCGCGGTGCCGGCCCGGAGAGCATCGTCGGCATCCACCTGCCGCGCTCGGCGGACCTCGTCGTGGCGGTGCTCGGCGTGGCCAAGGCGGGCGCCGCCTATCTGCCCCTCGACCCGGCGTTCCCGGCCGCCCGCCGGCAGTTCATGGTGGACGACGCCCGCCCGGCGGTCGTCATCGACGAGGCGTTCCTGGCCACCGTCACGCCCGCCCCGGCGCCACCGGTGCAGCGGCATCCGTCCCACGCCGCGTACGTGATCTACACCTCGGGCTCGACCGGCCGCCCCAAGGGCGTCGTGGTGACCGACCGCGACCTGGAGGCCTTCCTCGCCGCGGTCCCGCTCTCGCCAGGAGAGCGACTGCTGGCGGTCACGACGCTGTCGTTCGACATCTCGGTCCTGGAGCTGCTGGGCACCCTGCGGGCCGGCGGCACCATCGTGCTCGCCTCGCCCGGCGAGGTCCGCGACCCGCTGCTGCTCGCGGAGCTGCTGAGGCGGGAACAGGTCACCGCGATGCAGGCGACACCCTCGCTCTGGGCGGCGCTGCTGGACTCGTCCGATGTGGACCTTTCCCAGGTACGCGCCCTGGTCGGCGGCGAGGCCCTCCCGGTCTCCCTGGCCCGCGCCCTGCACGCCCGCGCGGCAAGCGTCACCAACCTGTACGGCCCCACCGAGGTCACCGTCTGGGCCACCGCCGCCGACGTGGACGCGGACTGGGACGGCACGATCGGCACGCCGCTGCCCGGGACCACCGCCCACGTCCTGGACGACCGGCTCCAGCCCGTGCCGCCGGGCGTGGCGGGCGGGTTGTACCTCGGCGGCGTTCAGGTCACCCGCGGCTACCTAGGCCGTCCCGCGCTGACCGCGTCCCGGTTCGTAGCGGCCCCCGGCGGCGAGCGCCTCTACCGCACGGGCGACCTCGCCCGGTGGCGCGACGGTCGGCTGGAGTACCTGGGCCGCACCGACCAGCAGGTCAAGGTCCGCGGCTTCCGCATCGAGCCGGGCGAGATCGAGGCCGTGGCCCTGTCGCATCCGGACGTGACCCGGGCTGTCGTCGTCGCCCGCGGGGACCGGCTGGTCGCGTACCTGACGGTGACGCCGGCGTACTCGCCCGCCTCGCTGACGGCCCTCTTCGAGTCGGCCCTGCCGGGCTACATGATCCCGGCCGCCTGTCACATCCTGGACGAACTGCCGCTGACTCCGAACGGCAAGGTGGACCGCAACGCGCTCCCCGACGTCGCAGTGCCGGCCGGGGCCGGATCGGCGGCACCTCGCTCCCGTACCGAGGCGGCCGTCGCCCGGATCGTCGCGCAGGTGCTGGGCGCGGGCGAGGTCGGCGTCCACGACGACTTCTTCGCCCTCGGCGCGCACTCGCTGCTGCTGGTCCGGCTCGCCACGGCGCTGCGCCACGAGTTCGGCGCCGAGATCCCGGTCGCCCGGCTCTTCACCGCGCCGACGGTCGCGGGCGTCACCCGGCTGCTGACCGGCGACGCCCCGGCCGGGGACGCGCTCGCGCCGGTGCTGCCGCTGAGCCCGGCGGGCACCGAGCCGCCGCTGTTCTGCCTCGCGCCGGCGAGCGGGCTCAGCTGGCAGTTCGCCGGCCTGGCCCGCTACCTGCCGATGCCGCTGGTCGGTCTGCAGTCGCCACTGCTGTCCGGCGGCGAGGCGGCGGCCATGACCTCGCTGGCGGCCGAGCACGCCGATGCGGTGGAACGGCACCAGCCGGACGGGCCCGTACGCCTGCTCGGCTGGTCCTTCGGCGGCGCCCTCGCCCTGTGCGTCGCCGTGGAACTGACCGGCCGGGGCCGGACCGTGGACTTCGTGGGCATGCTGGACGCCCGCCGGGACGCGGTGCAGACGCCGTCGACCGTCGGGGGACTGCTGGCCGAGATGGGCTACACCGTGCCGGACGGCGGCCTGACGACGGCCGAGGCGGTCACGTACGTCCGCGCGGCGGGTGGCAGCATCGCCGCCCTCACCGATGAGCAGATCCGACTGGTGCTGGAGAACTATCTGGCCGCCGACCGGCTGATGGCGGGCGCGGCGTACCCGGCGTACCCGGGTGAGGTGTTCTTCGTCGAGGCGACCGTGTCGGAGCGGGGCTTCCATGGCCTGGCGGCCCCGGCCTGGCGGCCCCTGACCGGCGGGATGGAGGTGCACGAGCTGGCCGTGACCCACTCGGCCCTGCTCGACCCGGCGACCCTGGAGCGGCTGGGTCCGCTGCTGGCGGCCGCGCTCAGCCCACGAGCGGCATGATGCCGTCGCCGAGCCGGCCCCGGAGGAGCGCGTACGCGAGGGTCAGCGCCAGCCCGGCCAGGAAGGAGTAGCCGATCCCGGCGTACCAGCGATGCCGTTTCTCCCGGGGTACGACCTCGCGCGCCCACGGGCGTTCCCGGGCGAGCCACCAGAACAGGCCCACGCCCATCGGCAGCAGCGTGAGGATCCAGAACCAGAACCACTTGGTGCCGGTGACAGGATCCGTGGAGACCAGCGCCCAGAGCGTGATCAGCGCGCCGGCGATGGCCAGGCCGGTCACGATGCGGGGGAGCACGCTCGCGCTGTGGCCGCTCACCGTGGTGGCCGCCTGGCGCAGATCGGCGTCGCCGTCCGTGTAGTAACTGTGCCCGTCCGGCGTCTGCCACAGGAAGATCTGGTCGTGGGAGCCCTGTTCGAGGACCGGGGGCGACCACGGCACGTGGTCGGTCCGCCACTCGCTGCCCCAGGTGTACTCGACGACCCGGTTCGCCGCGATGTCCTGCCGGGCGTGGGCGACGCTCGCCTCACGCGGGATGGTCCACCACATCAGGGCGGCCCACACGATCCAGCCCACGACCAGGGCGATGCGCAGCAGCTGCCACCAGGCGATCTTGCGAAGAGTCACGGCCGCATTGTCACAGGCCCGGGCAAAGGGCGGCCGCCCGGCCGCCCTTCGCGGGTGTTCAGGCGGCGTTCGACAGGTCGGTAACTGCGGTGGCCTTGTCGCCGTCGGTCGCGTTCCGCAGCTGGGGCACCAGGACGTCCAGCGCGTACAGCAGGGCGTTCGGGCCGCTGTACGCCAGCGCCCCGCCCAGCGGCGTGGAGAAGGACGTGTAGAGGGCGCGGTCCTCGGTGACCACCTTGAGGCGGCTGAACGCCGGCGAGGCCAGCATGTCCTTCTTGGCCGCGCCGTTGACGAAGAGCACGTCACGGTCGAGCAGGTCCAGGCGCTCCTCGCTGACTTCGTCCTTCTCGGTCTGGGCCGCAAAGCCCAGGGCGTCGAACAGGGCGCGGCGCGGATCCTTGGCGGGGATCAGCCAGTGCTGGCCCTTCTCCGGTCCGAAGTCGACGGCGAGGGTCTTGCCGGCGAACTGCGGGTTGGCCTTCCTGGCCTCCTCGGTCTTCGCGTTCACCTTGTCGACCAGCGCCTGGGCCTCGGCGGGCTTGCCCAGGGCCTTGCCCACGGTCAGGGTCTGCACGTCCCAGGGGGTCTGCTCGTCCGCGTACGCCGAGGACTGGATGACCGTCGGGGCGATCTGCGACAGCTTCTCGTACGTCTCCTTGGTGATCGTCTCGTAGATCGCCAGGATCACGTCGGGCTGCTGCTTGATGATCGCCTCGAAGTTCAGCTCGGCCGAGAACGTGGTGATCTTCTTGCCACCGAGCGCCGACTGCACCCACGGGTACGTGGGGTACTCGGTGAACCATTCGCGCGTGCTGACCGGCACCACGCCCAGCGCCAGCACCGGATCCTGATCGTTCCAGCCGACGGTGACGACGCGTTCGGGCTGCTTCTCGATCGTCGTCGAGCCGAACTTGTGCTCGATCGTCACGGGGAACGCGGCCGCGGAGGAGCCGGAGGACGCGGGGGCCGCCGCGTCGTTCTCGTCGGCGGCGCAGGCCGTGATGGTGGTGGCGGCGACCAGGCCGGCGGCCACGACGGCGAGCGCCCGTCGCCGGCCTCGGAAGCGGAGGGTCATGCGAGCTCCTGATGATCGGGGGTCCGTGAGGTCGGTCGTCAGGTTAGGTTAGGCTAACTTTGTTTCGCCCCCGGGGTGCGCCCCCCGCCTTTCCTTGGAGGACCACAGACATGCAGCGGACACTGCTTGGTGGCAAGATCCACCGCGCCACCGTGACCCAGGCAGACCTGCACTACGTCGGCTCCATCACCATCGACAAGACCCTCATGGACGCCGCCGACCTCGTCGAGGGCGAGCAGGTGCAGGTGGTCGACATCGACAACGGCGCACGGCTGGTGACGTACGTCATCGAGGGCGCGGCGGGCTCCGGCGTGATCGGCATCAACGGCGCCGCCGCCCGGCTCGTCTCGGTCGGCGACCTGATCATCATCATGTCGTTCAAGCAGGTCGACGAGGTCGAGCGCGCCTCGTACGCGCCGCGGGTCGCGCACGTCGACGCCCGCAACCGCCTGGTCGGCATCGGCGCCGACCCCGCCGCGCCGGTGCCCGGCGCCGACGACCAGATCTCCGGCAAGGTCCTGGTCCACTGAGGACATGGGTGCGCTGACGATCTGCCGCGACTGCTGCTGCGGCAGCGCCCGGAAACACCCCGACGTCGATCATGACGCGCAGCTCGCCGCTCTCCGTGCGGCGGTGGGAGAGCGTCATCGGGTACGCGTGAGCGAATGCCTGAGCGTGTGCGAGCGCTCCAATGTGGTCGTGGTGCACCCGGCCCCCGCCGCCCGCCGGGCCGGTGCCCGGCTCGTCCACCTCGGCGACGTCCTCGAGGACCATCTGGTCGGTGCGGTGGCGGCGTGGCTGGACGCGGGCGGCCCGGGGCTGGCCGAGGTGCCCCCCGTGCTCACGCCGCGGGTTTTCGATCCCGCGGACTACGCGGACTGAAACCGCGACGGGTCTATGCTTCGTGCCGGTGACCCGTTGGAAGTCCGAGCCCGGTGCGGAGCACGCCGATGAGTTCGACCAGTATTCCGCTGCCGGGCGCAAGCCGTAACCAGAGGACGATGCCGATGAGCGCGCCCGAGCAGAACGGCGGGCCGACGGTCCGCCGGCTGCAGCTCGGCGCGCGCCTGCGCAGCCTGCGGCTCGCCGCGGGGATCACCCGGGACCGGGCCGGCTACGAGATCCGCGGCTCCGAGTCGAAGATCAGCCGGATGGAGCTGGGCCGGGTCGCGTTCAAGGAGCGCGACGTCACGGACCTGCTCAAGCTGTACGGCGTGGCCGACGCCGGCGAGCACCAACGCCTGCTGGCGCTGGCCCGCGAGGCCAACTCGCCCGGCTGGTGGCACTCGTACGGCGACGTGCTCACGACGTGGTTCCAGAACTACCTCGACCTCGAGCAGGCGGCCGAGCTGATCCGCACGTACGAGATCCAGTTCGTCCCCGGCCTGCTCCAGACGGACGCGTACGCCCGCGCGGTCATCATGCTCGGCCACGGCACGGCGTCGGCGGAGGAGATCGACCGCCGCGCGGACCTGCGCATGGCCCGCAAACAGCTGCTGGGCCGCCCGGACTCGCCGCGCCTCTGGGCGGTGATCGACGAGGCGGTCCTGAAGCGCCCGATCGGCGGCCGGGACGTCCTGCGCGACCAGATCTCCGCGCTGCTGGAGGCGTGCACGCATCGCACCATCCGGCTCCAGGTCATCCCGTTCCGCACCGGCGGCCACGCGGCGGCCGGGGGCGCGTTCACGATCCTCCGCTTCCCGCACCAGAACCTGCCCGACGTCGTCTACATCGAGCACCTGACGAGCGGGCTCTACCTCGACAAGCGCGAGGACGTCGACCACTACGCGGCGGCGATGGGCCGGCTGTTCATCGAGGCCGAACCGCCGGACAGAACCCCCGAGCTGCTCCGCCAGGCCCTCCGCGACCTCGACGACTGATCCGCGCATACTGGCGCGACGGCCACCGCGGGCCGCGAACGGGGGAGTCGAGTGAACATCTTCGGTGAGACGGTGAAGCTCCGGGCGATGGGGCCGGACGACGCCGAGTCCCTCTGGCGCTGGAACCACGACCCGGAGGTCATGCGCTGGATGGACGACGGGTACGCCCAGCCGCTCGAACGGGTCCGCACCTGGCTGACGGAACGCCCCCGCAACGGCTACGGCGATGTGCTGTTCGGCATCGAGACTCTTGCCGAGCAGCGCCTCATCGGCCTGGTCCGGCTCCGCGACGCCGAACCGGAGACCGGCTGCGCGGAGCTGGACATCTACGTCGGCGAGAAAGACTGCTGGGGCAAGGGCTTCGGCACCGACGCCGTGCGTACGGTGTGCCGCTACGGCTTCGACAAGATGCGCCTGCACAAGGTCTCGCTGACGGTGGTGGCCGGAAACGTGGGCGGGCTCCGGGCGTACACGAAGGCGGGTTTCGTCGAGGAGGGCCGCCTCCGCAGCGTCTTCCGCCGCGACGGCGGATGGCACGACAAGATCGCGATGGGTCTGCTCGAGGGTGAGCTGCGTCAGCGCGGGAAGCTCGTCAGGTAGCCGCCCATCGTCGTGAAGTAGTCGTGGGCCGCCAGCTCCACGCCCTCGTCCGTGCGTACCCGCTTGATCAGGAGCGCTTTGCTCCGGCCGCGACGGGCCTCCGCGCCCGCGACCACCGTCACGCCGTCGCCCTCGCGGTAGAAGATGCGGCCGGGGGTGCCGCCGTAGACCGCCTGTGACACGCCCGCCCGGACGATCTCGAGGCGGCGGCCCCGGTGGAAGCAGAACGCCTGCGGGTACGGCGCCGACTGCGCGCGGACCAGGCGGGAGAGCTCCTCGGCCGGCCAGGTCCAGTCGATGCGGATGTCCTCCTCGGCGCGCTTGTGGAAGAAGCTGGCCTTCGACCGGTCCTGCGGCACGAAGTCGCGGCGTCCGGAGGCCAGCTCGCCCAGGCCGTCCACGCTGATCGGCCCGAAGAGCTCGAGGGTCTTGTGGAAGAGGTCCGTGGTCGTGTCCTCCGGGCCGACCGGGACGGCACGCTGCAGCACGATCGGGCCCGCGTCCAGCGTCTCGTCCATCAGGTGCGCGGTCACGCCGACCTCGGGCTCGTCGTTGAGCAGGGCCCAGATCAAGGGCGAGAATCCCGCGTACGCCGGCAGCAGCGCATCGTGCACGTTGAGCGTGCCGAGGGCCGGCAGGGTGAAGACGCGCGGCGGGATCCACGTGCGCCAGTTGGTCGCCACGATGACGTCCGGCGCGACCTGTCTCAGGGCCTCGTACAGCTCCTCGTCGTCCGGGCGTTCACGGATCAGCACCGGGATCCCGGCGGAGCCGGCCAGCTCCTCGACCGAGTCGGACCACACCTTCTCGTACGCGCCCTCGCCCCGCGGATGGGTGACCACCAGGACGACCTCGTGTTCCGAGTCCAGCAACGCCTGGAGGGTGCGGTGGCCCCAGGTCTGGAAACCGAACATGACGACTCGCATGGATTTCTCCCTCACCAGGCACTGCGGACGACGCTCGTGCTTAGGTTAGGCTAACCAACACCTCGGGGTCAGATCGGCCCCGCCATGGAGGGGACGGTCATGTCTGAACCTGAACTCGATGTCGTGGGAATCGGCTTCGGTCCGTCGAACCTCGCCATGGCCATCGCCGTCGCGGAGCACAATGGTGCGGCCGGTCGGGAGGCGGCGGTCACGGCGCGGTTCCTCGAGCGCCAGGCGTCGTTCGGCTGGCACCGCGGCATGCTGCTCGACGACGCGACCATGCAGGTCTCGTTCCTCAAGGACCTGGTGACGCTGCGGAACCCGACGAGCGAGTTCAGCTTCCTGCGCTACCTGCACGGCGAGGGCCGGCTGATCGACTTCATCAACCACAAGAACCTCTTCCCGCTGCGGGTCGAGTTCCACGACTACTTCGCGTGGGCCGCCACGCAGGTCGCCGATCAGATCACGTACGACGCCGAGGTGCTGTCGGTGCGGCCCGTCGAGGACGCGGCCGGCGACATCACCGCGGTGGACGTCCTCTCCCGGCACGGCGGCCGGCTCACCACCCACCGCGCCCGCAACCTCGTCATCGGCACCGGGCTGCGCCCGCGGCTGCCCGAGGGCGTGACCGCGTCGGCCCGCGTCTGGCACACCAGCGACCTGCTGCACAACCTGCCGGACATCCGCGGCACGAAGCCGCGCCGGTTCGTCGTGGTCGGCGCCGGGCAGAGCGCCGCCGAGGCGGTCGCGACGCTGCACACCGAGTTCCCCGAGGCGGAGGTCTGCGCGGTCTTCTCCCGTTACGGCTACTCGCCGGCCGACGACAGCTCGTTCGCCAACCGCATCTTCGACCCCGAGGCCGTCGACGACTTCTACCGCGCGCCCGAGAGCGTCAAGCGGCAGCTCATGGACTACCACGGCAACACCAACTACTCCGTCGTGGACGTCGGCCTCATCGAGGACCTCTACCGCCGGGCGTACCAGGAGAAGGTCCTGGGCCGGCAGCGCCTGCGAATACTGAACGTCTCCCGGCTCGCCCAGGTCACCGACGGCCCGGACGCCGCGGTGGCCACGGTCCGCTCGCTGGTCACGGGCGAGGTGACGACTCTGGAGGCCGACGTCGTGGTCTGCGCGACCGGCTACCACCAGGCCGACCCGTACGGAGTCCTCGGCGACGTCGCAGATCTCTGCCTGCGCGATGCGCAGGGCCGTCCCCAGGTCGAGCGGGACTACCGCGCGGCGGCGGACCCCCGGCTCCGGGTGGGCGTCTACCTTCAGGGAGGTACGGAGCACAGCCACGGCATCACCTCGGCGCTGCTGTCGAACACGGCGATCCGGGTGGGCGAGATCCTCGACTCCGTGGTGGCGCACCGCAGCGCCAGGGCCCTCGTCGCGGCCTAGCGCCGGAGGGGCGGCGTCAGCGGCGGCGGAGATCGGCGAGGATCCGGCCGCTGATGTGGCGGATCAGCTTGAGCATGTCGGCACAGTAGACGGACGGGTTGAGATATCCGTC
This sequence comes from Actinoplanes sp. NPDC051475, assembly GCF_040689425.1. NCBI lineage: Bacteria > Bacillati > Actinomycetota > Actinomycetes > Micromonosporales > Micromonosporaceae > Actinoplanes > Actinoplanes sp. NPDC051475. Next base: position 200,477 of record NZ_JBFAZZ010000012.1, on the reverse strand, counting down.
ACCCGGCCGGTAGCGGTGGGCGTAGTGACCGCCCCCGCAGACGGCGTGCACAGGGCACGCCCGGCAGGCCGCCGACAGGGCCTCGACGCCGATCTGCCGGGCGACGACGCCGGGATGGTCCAGGGCGGCGTCGAGCGCGTCGTCGAAGACGGTCAGCCCGGTGAAGCAGGCGCCCGGATAGCTGGCCTTCAGGCTGTCGACCAGCTCGATCGCGCCGTCCGACTCCACGACGACCGCGGCGACCGGGCTCAGCCCGACCTGTTCCGAGCGGCCGGCCCCGCCGAGCACCAGGCCCATCACGTCCTCGAAGAGCCGGATCCGGGTCTCCTGGCGGGGTGCGTCGTACCAGCGGTCGAACACGGCGATCAGCCAGTCGGCGTGCGGCGTACGGCTGCCCGCGGGGTCGCGCTCCGGGGGCGACGACCAGTTCGCGTGCGGGATGAGCAGGTCCAGGTCCGGGGGCCCGTACGCCAGCAGCGCCTCGTAGCTCGCGACCGGGTCGGTCGACGGGTCCACCGTGCAGAGCAACCCGGCGAAGACCTCCCGGTACGCCGGGCTGCCGAGCAGGCGCAGCGCCCGATCGACGGCGGCGTGGCTGCCTCGCCCGTCGGCGTACCGTCTGCGCCGGTCGTTGGTCTCGGCCGTGCCGTCGAGGCTGACCCCCACCCGCACGCCCTGCCGCACGAAGAGGTCGAGCAGGGCCGGGTCGAGCAGGACCGCGTTGGTCTGGAGCCGGATGTCCAGCCGGCACTCGCCGCTGAATGCGGCCCGGAAGTCGCCGACGAGCGTGGTCAGCCGGTCGATCCCGGCCAGCAGCGGCTCACCGCCGTGCAGGACCAGCCGCATGCCGGCCGGCCGGTGGGCGGCCGCGTGCTCCGCCATCCGCCCTGCTGCCGCCAGCCAGGTCGTGCGCTCCATGACCGGTGGCCGGTTCCGCCAGCTCCGGTCGGCCATCGTGTAGACGTAGCAGTAATCGCACGCGAGGTTGCATCTCTGATGGACCTTCAGCACGACTTCCCGGAACGGCACCGGTCCATGTCCCGCCGCCCGCAGGGCGGCCACGTCGAGGGTGCGATCCGGCCACCGAGGGACCGTGACGATCTCGGCCGGTGGCAGCGCGCGCGGGACGCCCACGAGGTTCCCTCTCCTTTCGGTCGCCGAGCCGATCGTAGTGGGGGGTACCGCTAGCCCTTTTTCCACTGTCGACTCATACGTTCGGCCGAGTTCGAGTCTTGATCGTTGTCCTGGTTCGTTCCGCGGAGGAAACTTCGTCCTCGCGTTGATCCTCCCCCTCGACGCCTAGGACGTGGTCATGACTCAGCCTCGACATCCCGCCGTCGGGCACGCCCGCAAGCGAAGTCCGCTTCCCTGGGTGCTGCTCGCCGTCTTCCTCGTGGCGCTCGGCGTCGTCCTCGTGCCCAAGCTCGTCAGCTCGGGCAAGGACGACGACCCCGCGCCGGTCGCCGCTTCACAGGCCGACCCGATGCTTACCGCGGTCGACAAGTGCGACCCCACCAAGGAGGGCCTGCGGCTCTCCGACAAGAACCGCAAGCTGACCGTCAACGGCGCCGGGAAGAAGTTCCCCGTGGGCCTGCACGACGACTCCATGGCGTGCGTCCTGGACACCCTCGGGGTGCCCGGGGCGCTCAGCTCGCGGATGACCTCGACCGTCTCCGCCGACGGGCAGCTCGAGGGCGAATGGCCCGGCTACAGCGTCGTGTGGACCAACGACCCCGACAAGGGCCTCGACCTGACGGTCACCCGCACCAGCTGACCCCCGCCGGCCTCGGCTCAGATCTCCAGCGAGGCGGCCAGGCGTGGGTCGTCGAGGGCGTGCGCGGCGGTGACCGCGTACGCCCCTGGCAGCGTGCGCCATCCGTCGTCCCATGCCTGCCAGGTGCGCCCGGGCAGCGGGATCCGTACGGTCACCGTCTCGCCCGGCCCCGCCTCGACCGGGGCGAAGCCGGCCAGGCGGCGCGCGGGGCGTTCCGGGTCCGCCGGGCCGGGGCGGGTGGGGCCCGCGTACACCTGCACCACCTCGCGGCCCGGGCGGCTGCCCGTGTTCGTCAGCGTCACCACCGCCTCGGTGGTCGTCGCGGCCAGGTCGTCGTAGCGCCAGGTCGTGTAGCCGAGGCCGTGGCCGAACGCGTACCGCGGTGGGGTGCCCGCGCGATCCCACGCGCGGTAGCCGATGAAGAGGCCCTCGTCGTACTCGACGATCCCGTCCCACGGCACCACCCGCAGGACCGGGCAGTCCTCCTCGCGGCGCGGCCAGGTGGTGGGCAGGCGCCCGCCCGGCTCCTCGGCGCCGAGCAGCACGTCCGCCAGCGCCGCCCCGGCCTCCTGGCCCGGGAACCAGGTCAGCAGCACCGCCGCCACCTCGTCGGCCCACGGCAGCAGCACCGGCGAACCGGCGTTGACCACCACCACGGTCCGGGGGTTGGCCTCGGCGACCCGCGCCACCAGCTCGTCCTGCCGGCCGGGCAGGGCCAGCGACGTGCGGTCGAAGCCTTCCGACTCGACCTGCTCGGTGGTGCCGACCACCACGATCGCCACGTCCGACCCGGCCGCCAGCGCCACCGCCTCGGCCAGCAGGCCGTCGTCGGAAACCCCGGGCGCCCGGTGGCCGAGCGTCGCGGAGACCGTGTGCGCCATCCCCGGCCGGATGGTCTGCCGCAGCATCACCTCCACGGGTACGCCGGCAGCCAGCGCCACGGTCGTCCGCTGCTCCCGGGGCGAGAGCAGCAGGTCGGCGCGCCCGGTGCCGGGCGGGTGCAGGGTGCCGGAGTACCGCTGTTCGCCGCCGATCACCAGGTCGAACGTGCCGAACCCGGAGACCGCGAAGATGTGGTCGCCGTCCTGCCGCGGGGTGAACGTGGTGCGCAGCTCGAGCCCGGTCATGTCCTCCGGTGCGATCCCGCCGGGCAGGTCCCCGATCCACCGGACCGCGGCCGACGGGACGTCGAACCGGTGATCCGCCCCCAGCAGCGTCACCGACGTGGGTCCGGCGAGCGCGGGCAGGAACGGCCGCGGATCGGCCCCGACCGCATGCACGACGTCGGCCCCGGGCAGGGCCCGGGTCAGGCCCTCCAGCGGGGAGATCACGTGCGGCGGGGTCACCTGCGCGCTGCCGCCGCCGAGCACGCGGGCGTCGGTGGCCAGCGCGCCGATGACCGCCACCCGGGTCAGGGCGGCCGGCTCCAGCGGCAGGACGTCGTGCTCGTTGCGGGCGAGGACGAACGAGCGGGCCGCGACGGTGTGCGCCACGGCGTCCCCGTCCAGGTCCGCGGGGAACGAGGCGACCGCCGGGGGTACGCCGTCCAGCAGCCCGACGCGTCCCGCGAGGCGCAGCACCCGGCGTACCTTCTCGTCGATCAGGTCTTCCGGCACCTCACCGGAGCGCACCGCGGCGACCAGCTCGGGCCCCCACGGGTTCTCCAGGGCCGGCATGGCGATGTCGAGGCCACCGAGCGCGGCGCCGACGGTGTCGCGTGCGGCCCGCCAGTCGGAGACCACGATCCCGTCGAAGCCCCACTCGTCCTTGAGCACGTCCGACTGCAGCGGCCCGTGCGAGGCCATCGGCAGGCCGTTCACGCTGTTGTACGCGCTCATCACGCCCCACCCGCCGGCCGCCACGACCCGCTCGAACGGTGCCAGGTAGAGCTCGCGCAGGGCCCGCTCGCCGATCCGCACGTCGACGGTCATCCGGTCGGTCTCGAAGTCGTTGCCCACCAGGTGCTTCACCGTGGTGCCGACGCCGTGCTCCTGCACGCCCGTCACGAAGCCCGCGCCGATCTCGCCGGAGAGCAGCGGGTCCTCGGAGTAGCACTCGAAATGCCGGCCGCCCAGGGGAGTCCGCTGCAGGTTCACCGTCGGGCCCAGCAAGAGGTGCACGCCCTTGCGGCGGGACTCCTGCCCGAGCAGCCGCCCGGCCGTCCGGGCCAGCTCCGGGTCCCACGTCGCGGCCAGCGCGGTCGGGCTCGGCAGGGCGATGGACGGGTCCTCCGGCGCCCAGCCGGTGCCGCGAACGCCGATCGGCCCGTCGCTCATGACCAGCGAGCGCAGGCCGATCCGGGGGATCGCGGGCAGGGACCAGAAGTCCTGACCGCCGAGGAGCGAGACCTTCTCCTCGAGCGTGAGCCGGCTGATCAGGTGGTCCATGGAAGCGCTCCCATCGGATCGGCCGGTGCCGGCCTTCAGTCCGTTTTTGGGTGGTGGCGGGGTGGTTGGACGGGGATCTTACGTGCGCAGGTACGAGGCCCCGTTCAGGTCGATGATCGAACCCGACGCCCACTCCGCCTCCGCCGAGGCCAGCCAGTGCACCGCGCTCGCGATCTCCTCCGGCCGCGCGACCCGGCCGAAGGGGCTCTGCGCCCGGATCGCCGCCCCGCGCTCGGACTTGAGGTGCTCGTTGGTCATGTCCGTCTCGACGAAGCCGGGTGCCACGCAGGCCACCGCGATCCCGTACGGCGCCAGCGCCACGGCCAGCGACTGGGCCATCGAGTTCAGGGCGGCCTTGCTGGCGCCGTACGCCGGCTGCTCGGGCTCACCCCGGAACGCGCCGCGTGAGGACACGTTGACGATCCGGCCGCCGCGCTCGCGCATGTGCTGGGCGGCCGCCCACGCCGCGTTCGCCGCGCCGAACAGGTTCACGTCGAACGTGCGGCGCCACGTCGCCTGCCAGTCGTCGTACGCCGTACCGAAGACCGGGTGCGGCGGGTCCGCGCGGCCGAACGCGCCGGCGTTGTTGACCAGGACGTCCAGGCCACCCAGCCGGGCCGCGGCATCGTCCACCATGGCGCGTACGGCCGCGGGATCGGCGAGATCCGCCTGCACCACCACATGGCCCTCGCCCGGCAGCGCCGCGGCGAGCTGCTCGGCCAGCGGCGCGGAGTCGCGGTGATGCACCGCCACCCGGTCGCCGCCGTCCGCGAACCGCCGGGCGATCGCCCGGCCGATGCCGCGGGAGGAACCCGTCACCAGAATCGCCCGACGTGTCATACCGCCACCATAAGATCTCCGATGTGGAGCCCCTGACGAACGCGCGGCAGCGCCTCGAGCGAGCCGTCCGCAAGGTCCAGGCCGACGCGCGGGTGCCCGCGCTCTCGGTCGCCCTGCACCGCGCCGACCGCGACCTCTGGACCTGCACGATCGGGTCGTCCGGCAACCCGGACCACCCGCTCGGCGCCGACAGCCGCTTCCGCATCGGCTCGGTCACCAAGACCTTCACGGCGGTCCTGGTCCTGCAGGCCCGCGACGACGGGCTGCTCGACCTCGACGACCCGGTCTCCGCCCACCTCGCCGTGCCCGCGCACGGCACCGCGACGATCCGCAGCCTGCTCTCGCACACCGCCGGCTACCAGCGCGAGCCGCACGGCGACGTGTGGGACGTGCTGGTGGCCCCCGACGACCGGCGGCTCCTCGACGACCTCACCCGCGCCGAACGGGTCCTGCCGCCCGGCCGCCGCTACCACTACTCCAACCTCGGCCTGGCCGTGCTGGGCCAGCTGGTCGCCCGCCTGCGCGGCGGCACCTGGGCCTCGGTCCTGCAGGAGCGGATCCTCGACCCGCTCGGGCTCACCGCCACCACGGTCGAGCCCACCGCCGGCGCCGCGGTCGGCTACCTCGTCGACGCGTATTCCGACGCCGCCCGCCCGGAGCCGCAGCTGCACATGGGCGGCGTCTCCCCGGCGGCCCAGCTCTGGAGCACGGCCGCCGACATGGCCCGCTGGGCGGCCTTCCTCGCCGACCCCGCGATCATCGACCCGGGCGCGCTGGTGCTGGCCCCGGCCACCCTCGACGAGATGCGCTGGCCGCGTACGACCACCGACGAGACCCTGTGGAACGGCGGCTTCGGCCTCGGCCTGATCCTGGTGCCGCAGGGCCGGCGGGTCCTGCACGTCGGCCACGACGGCGCGATGCCGGGCTTCCTGGCGGGCGTCTACGGCCGCCGCGGCGGCGAGGGCAACCCGGGCGCCCTCGGCGCGGCCGTCCTGGGCTCCTCCGGCACGGCGATCGAGATCAACGAGCTCGTCCACGAGCTGCTGACGATCGCCGTCGACGCCGACCCGGCCGACGTCCGGCCCTGGTCGCCGGGCCCGCCCGCGCCCCCGCAGTACCGCAGCGTGCTGGGGCCCTGGTGGAGCGAGGGCTTCCCGCACGTCTTCAGCTGGCACGACGGAACCCTGCAGTCACGTGCGGCGGACGCACCGGCCGACCGGCCGCCGTCGATCTTCCGCCCGATCCCCGACCGGCCGGACACGTTGCGCACCGTGTCGGGGCGGGAGGCGGGGGAGGTGCTGCGGTTGACCCGCGATGCGCAAGGGGTGGTCGTGCGGATGCATTGGGCCACCTATCGGTTCACCCGGCAGCAGGAGACGTTCGACGGAGTATCTGTGTCCGAGGGCTGACGTCGCGCTCCGTAGTTATTCGCGTGCTCTTCCGGCGACCTCGAAACGGCCGATAATGGCCTCGGCGGGGTCGCTCCCGAGCGGATACGATGGCACGATCCTTACGCGCGCCGCCGCAACGGCGGGGATGAGAAAGAGAGCAGGTGGCGTAGGCCGTACGGCCGCCCCTATGACCGGCACCGAACAGAGCAGCGCCGCCGCTCGGGCGCAGACCAGGATCTCGGTCTCCGACCCGAAGATCATGGTGAACCTGCTCGGCCCCAAGGACGAGATCCTGCGGCTGGTCGAGCGGACTCTGACGAGCGACGTGCACGTCCGCGGCAACGAGATCACCATCACCGGCGTCCCGGCCGACAACGCCACCGCCGAGCGGCTGTTCTCCGAGCTCATCGAGCTCATCGAGAAGGGCGAGACGCTCAGCGTCGACGCCGTGCGCCGCACCGTCGCCATGCTCGAGGAGAACACCTCCGAGCGCCCGGCCGAGGTGCTGACGCTCAACATCCTGTCCCGGCGCGGGCGCACCATCCGCCCCAAGACCCTCGGCCAGAAGCGGTACGTCGACGCCATCGACGAGAACACGATCGTGTTCGGCATCGGCCCCGCGGGCACCGGCAAGACGTACCTGGCGATGGCCAAGGCCGTGCAGGCCCTGCAGGCCAAGCAGATCAACCGGATCATCCTCACCCGTCCGGCGGTCGAGGCCGGCGAGCGCCTGGGCTTCCTGCCGGGCACGCTCAACGAGAAGATCGACCCGTACCTGCGGCCGCTGTACGACGCCCTGCACGACATGCTCGACCCCGAGACCATCCCGCGGCTCATGCAGGCGGGCACGATCGAGGTCGCGCCGCTGGCGTACATGCGGGGACGGACCTTGAACGACGCCTTCATCATCCTCGACGAGGCGCAGAACACGACGCCCGAGCAGATGAAGATGTTCCTGACCCGGCTCGGGTTCGGCGCCAAGATCGTGGTCACCGGCGATGTCACCCAGGTCGACCTGCCCGGCGGCACCTCCAGCGGCCTGCGGGTCGTCCGGGAGATCCTGCGGGGCGTCGAGGACGTGCACTTCGCCGAGCTGTCCAGCTCGGACGTGGTCCGGCACCGGCTCGTGGCGGAGATCGTCGACGCGTACGCCCGCTACGACGCCGACCAGGAGCAGCAGACCAGCCAGCAGGCCGTCCGGGCGGTGCAGCAGCAGGGCGCCGCCGGCGGCCGACGGCGGCGCTGAGCTGCCCGTGCCCGGCCCGGCGGTCCGGTGGGCCGGCGCACCGAGGGACAATGGGTGTCGAGGGGGCCGGCGGCCCGGTGCGGCACGGAAGAACGGGTGCCGGCCGGACGGCGGCCCGGCACGGCAAGTGATCATCGGCGCCGGCGGTTCCGGCGGCGCCGCACCGCATCGAGACCAGGGGTAACGCACCACATGTCCATCGAGATCGCCAACGAGTCGGGAGTCGAGGTCGACACCGACGCGATTCTCGCGGTGGCCCGGCACGCGCTCGAGGAGATGGGGGTCAACCCGCTCGCCGAGCTGTCGATCCTGCTCGTCGACATCGACTACATGACCGAGCTGAACCATCGGTGGATGGGCAGCGAAGGGCCGACCGACGTCCTCGCCTTCCCGATGGACGAGGGCAGCGTCGACCACGGGCCGGGCGAGGCCGGCACGGGCGAGCCGGCCCTGCTCGGCGACATCGTGCTCGCCCCCGAGGTCGCCTCCAAGCAGGCCGCGACGGCGGGGCACACTCCCGCCGACGAGCTGCACCTGCTGACGGTCCACGGCGTCCTGCACCTGCTCGGCTACGACCACGCCGAGCCCGAGGAGGAGCGGGAGATGTTCGCGTTGCAAGCCCGGCTGCTGCAGAGCTGGCGTTCCGGACGGCGGACCGGCTGATCCGATGGACCCGTCCTCACCGGCCGCCCTCACCGACCCGTCGCCCTTGACCGCCGTCCCCGATCCGTCGGTGCCGGCCGCTGCGGCGCATCCTTCCGGGCCGGTCGATTCGATCGTGCTCGCCGCGGATGCCGCCGCCGGGCTCCCCGACGTCCAGCTGATCATCTACGCGGTCGTGCTGGTCTTCCTGGCCGGCCTGGCCTCCATGACCGACGCCGCCCTCGCGACCGTCTCCCCGGCCCGCGCCGCCGAGATGGAGCGGGAGGGTCAGCGCGGTGCCGCCGCCCTGGCCGCCGTCGCCGGCGACGTGGTGCGGCACCTCAACCTGCTGCTGCTTCTGCGGCTGCTCTGCGAGCTGACCGCGACCACGCTGGTCGCGCTCGTCGCGGTGGACAGCTGGGGGGTCGGCTGGCGGGCCGCGCTCGTCACCGCCGGGGCGATGACCCTGGTCAGCTTCGTCGCGGTCGGCGTGGGCCCGCGTACGGTCGGACGGCAGCACGCGTACGCGGTGGGCAAGGCGACCGCCCCGCTGGTGCGATGGATCGGGCGGGTGCTGAACCCCCTGGCGTCGCTGCTGATCCTCATCGGCAACGCCGTCACGCCGGGCAAGGGGTTCCCCGAGGGGCCGTTCGGCAGCCAGGTGGAACTGCGGGAGCTGGTCGACCTGGCCGAGCAGCGCGGCGTCGTCGAGCACGGCGAACGGGAGATGATCCACTCGGTGTTCGCGCTGGGTGACACCATCGCGCGCGAGGTGATGGTGCCGCGTACCGAGATGGTGTGGATCGAGGCGCCGAAGACCCTCCAGCAGGCGCTGTTCCTCTTCCTGCGTTCCGGCTTCTCGCGGATCCCGGTCATCGGGGACAGCGTCGACGACGTGCTCGGCGTGCTCTACCTCAAGGACGTTGTCCGCCGCACCCAGAACGGCGACCCGGCCGCCTCCGCGATGCCGGTCGCCGACCTGATGCGTACGGCGACGTTCGTGCCGGAGTCGAAGCCCGTCGACGACCTGCTGTCCGAGATGCAGGCGGCCCGCACCCACCTGGTCATCGTCGTCGACGAGTACGGCGGCACCGCCGGCCTGGTCACCATCGAGGACATCCTCGAAGAGATCGTCGGCGAGATCACCGACGAGTACGACGTCGAACGCCCGCCGGTGGACCACCTCGAGGACGGCGCGGTCCGGGTCACCGCCCGGCTGCCGATCGAGGACCTCGGCGACATCTTCGGCGTGGAACTGCCCGCCGACGAGGTCGAGACGGTCGGCGGCCTGCTGGCCCAGACGCTCGGCCGGGTGCCGATCCCCGGTGCCACCGTGGACGTCGGCGGCCTGCACCTCATCGCCGAGGGCACCACCGGCCGCCGCAACCGCATCGACTCGGTGCTGGTGCGCCGGGTCGAACCCCCGTCGGACGATTCCGGCGACGACGAGAACGCCCCCGAGACCGAGGAAAGACAGCACGCCGATGCCTGACCAGACCATTTCCACCGGCCCCGCCGACACCGAGCTCAGCGCGGAGGACGCGAAGCTGGTCACCCTGGCCCGCGGCGCCCGCGCCCGGGTGGGTGCGACCGAGGGAGCATCGGTACGCGACCAGGACGGCCGCACGTACGCGGCGGCGACGGTGTCGCTGCCCAGCCTCAAGGTGACGGCCCTGCAACTCGCGGTGGCGTCGGCGGTAGCGGCGGGCGCGACCAAGCTCGAGGCCGCCGCGGTGGCCACGGACTCGGACACGCTCGACGGGGCCGGCCACGCCGCGGTACGCGACCTGGCGGCGGACGCGCCCATCCACGTGGCGGCGCCGGACGGCACGCTGCTGGGCACGGTGACGGAGTGACGGATCCGGCCGGCGGGGGCGAGGAGCGCAGGCTGACCCCGGGAGAACGGAACGAACAGCGCCGCCGGGAACGCCGCGAGGCACGACGCCAGCAGGGCGAAGCGGCCGGCCGGGGTGGCGCCGGCGCGGGCCGGGGTGGTGCGGGCGCGGGCCGGGGCGGCGCGGCAGCCACCGGCCGGGGTGGCGCGGGTGTCGGCCGAAGTGCGGGAGCCGGTCGGGGCGGCGCGGGAGCCCCCGGGAGTGCAGGTGCCGGCACCGGGCGGAGTGCGGCCGGCGGTGGCAGTGGCGCGGGCGGACGCCGGCCCGGCGCCGGCAGCGGCGCAAGCGGTGTCGGCCGGGGCACGAACCCGGGTGGTGCAAGCGGTGTCGGCCGCGGCGGAAACCCGGATGGTGCAAGCGGTGCCGGGAGCGGAGCGGGCGGCGCGAAGCGACGCGGTAGCGACGCACCCCGAACCCCCGCAACTCCGCCCGACGGCAGCACCCCCGCAGTACCCGTGAGCCCGGGGCCCCAGGCAAACGCGGGCGCCACCAAAGCGCGTACCGGAAAAAATCGGCACAAGGCCGCGCGGCGGGATCAAGCTCGGGACGATGTCTACCGCGCCGGGTTTGCGTGTTTTGTGGGTAGGCCGAATGCGGGCAAGTCCACGCTGACCAACGCGATCATCGGCCAGAAGATCGCCATCACGTCGAGCAAGCCGCAGACCACGCGGCACGTCATCCGGGGCGTGCTGCACCGGGAGGACGCCCAGCTCGTCCTCGTCGACACGCCCGGGCTGCACCGGCCGCGGACGCTGCTGGGGGAGCGGCTCAACGATCTCGTGCGCGAGACGTGGAGCGAGGTCGACGTGATCGGGGTGTGTTTTCCGGCGGATGAGCCCGTCGGGGCCGGGGACCGGTTCATCTCGGCCGAGATCGCCGAGCTCAAGGCCACCGTCATCGCCGTGGTGACCAAGGTCGACCTGGTGCCACCGGCGGTGCTCGCGGAGCGGTTGCTGGCGGTCAGCAAGCTGTACGACTTCGCCGAGATCGTGCCGGTGAGCGCCGTCTCCGGGCATCAGGTGGAGACGCTCGTCGATGTGATCGTCGGCCACCTGCCCGAGTCGCCGCCGCTGTATCCGGATGATGTGCTGACCGAGGAGCCCGAGCAGGTGCTGATCGGCGAGCTGATCCGGGAGGCCGCCCTCGAGGGGGTGCGCGACGAGCTCCCGCACTCGATCGCGGTGCTGGTCGAGGAGATGCTCGTCGAGGGGCGGCTCACCAAGATCTATGCCAACCTGTACGTCGAGCGCGACAGTCAGAAGTCGATCGTGATCGGTACGAAGGGCGCCCGGCTGAAGGACGTCGGGACCCGGGCCCGCGCCGAGATCGAGACGTTGCTGGGTCGCAAGGTCTACCTTGACCTGCACGTTCGCATCGCGAAGGAGTGGCAGCGCGATCCGAAGCAGCTGCGCCGTCTCGGGTTCTGAAAATAGCTCGATTTACCGATATTTGTGGGCATAGTCACCTGAGCCCGGTTTCATGTTGCTTGTCCGGGTCCGGTTTCGATAGGCGTTGACGCCATGCGAAACCGGTACCTGGACCTGCTGCGCGCCGTCGCGATCGTCCGGGTGGTGCTCTACCACTCGACCGGGTGGGCCGCGCTGACCGTGGCCCTGCCGGCCATGTCCGTGATGTTCGCCCTCGCCGGTTCGCTGATGGCCGCGTCGATCGACCGGTCCGGGCCGCTCGCGGTCGAGCGCCGGCTGCGCCGCCTGCTTCCCTCGCTCTGGGCGATGACGGTCATCGCCGTGCCCGCCATGCTGCTCAGCGGGCTCGCCTGGGATTGGAGGGTGCTCTACTGGGGCTTCCCGCTGCAGGATCCGCCCGCGAACGGCTGGGGTTCGATGGCCCTCGCCGCCACCTGGTACCTGCGTGACTTCCTCTGGTTCGTGCTGCTCTCCCCGCTCGCCCTGCCGGCCTTCCGGCGCTTTCCGAAGACGAGCGTGGCCATTCCGTACGCGGCCCTGACCGCGATCACCCTCGGGGACCTGGCCGTGCACCCGATCGTGCGGGACATGGCCCTCTACGGCGGCGCGTGGCTGCTCGGCTTCGCCCACCACGACGGCATGCTGCGCCGCGTGAACCGCCGGGCCCTCGTCGCCGCTGCCGGGTCGCTCGCCGTGGGCGGCGCGGCCTGGATCGTCACCCATCCCGGACCCCGGGGGTACGACCTGAACGACATTCCCCTCGGCAACGCGCTGTGGTCGGCGGCGTTCGTCCTCGTCGCCCTGGGCTTCGCGCCGGTAGCCACGGCGGCGCGGTCGGGCCGGCTGCTGACGATCCTCAACGCCCGGGCGCTGACGATCTACCTGTGGCACGTGCCGATCATCGTCGCGGTCACCAAGCTGGGGGAGGCGCACGGGCTGCCGACCCGCGGTTGGGACGGCATCAGCTGGCGCCTGGTGGTGATCGTCCCGCTGGTCACGGTGGCCGTGCTGCTGGCGGGGTGGGTCGAGGACGTCGCCGCCGACCGTCCGCCGCGGCTGCTGCCAGGCCGCCGTCCCCGCAGCGCGCCCGTTTCGCCGGCGCTGCCGCCCGTGGCCGTGCCGGTGGCCGCCGAGGCGGGCGGCGCTAGGAGGTGACGATGGAGGCGTTGCCGCTGCCGGTGTGGACGTCCAGGACCTTGGTCGCCTTGGGATCCGACGCGATGTCGGACTCGAAGTCGCCGGAGCCGACCTGCCGCGCGATGCGGTACGACCCAGGCGGCACCATCAGGTCGACGTTGCCGCTCGACACCCGGGCCGTCACGGACGCGGGCTGCACCAGCTGCAGGTCGATGTTGCCGGAGGTCGCCTCCGCCGTGATCGCGCCTCCGCCGGTCAGCTCCATGCCCTCGATGTTGCCGGACCTGGTGGTCAGGTTCGCCTTGCCGGCGAGCCCGGTCGCGACGATGTTGCCGGAGCGGGCGCCGGCCTTGACCTCACCGGCGATCCGGTCCAGGACGATCTCGCCGGACGTCACGGTCACGTCGGCGGAGCCCACCTGGACGAGGGTCAGGCCGCCGGAGTTCAGCTCGCCGCGGACGGCGACGCCGGTGGGCGCCTCGATGTCGTACGAGACCCGGCAGTCGGCGCCGCAGCTGGTGTCGACGGCGAGGCTGGTGCCGGTGAGCCGGTAGGACGCCCCCGGGTCCGCGCCGCTGCTGCGCACGATCCGCTTGATGTGCGTCTCGGCGATGGGAGCGGTCCGCACCGAGACATCGCCGCTGGAGCCGGACACCACGATCTCGGTGATCTTCACCTTCTCGGTGTCGTCATACGTCAGCTTCGCGGCGCCGATGCCCTGGTCGCAGCCGGTGAGGGCGGCCGCCGCGGCGGCGGCTACCAGGGTCAGTGCGGCGGCGCGCCGGCTCAGTCTCGCGGTCATGGAGCAAACGCTATGAGCCCGGGTACGTCCGGCGCCATCGGTCCCTCCACCCAGGCGCCCCGGAGAAGACCCTGAGATCCGGGTCAGGGTCTGTCGTACCCACGGGGCAGAATGTCGGGGTGCCCGCCGGATACCGCCGCCAGCTCTACCGCGACGACGCGGTGGTGCTGCGCGTGCAGAAACTCGGCGAGAGCGACCGGATCATCACGCTGCTGACCCGTCGCCACGGCCGGCTGCGCGCCGTCGCCCGGGGCGTGCGCCGCACCACCTCGCGCTTCGGCGCGCGGCTCGAGCCGTTCGGCCACGTCGACCTCCAGCTCGCCGGCTCCCCGGAGGGCGTGGGCAGCAGCCTGCACTCGATCAGCCAGGTCGAGGGCCTCGCGCTGTACGGCAAGCGGTTCCTCGAGGACTACCCCCGCTACACCGCGGCCAGCGCGATCGCCGAGACCGCCGAGCGCCTCAGCCCGGTCGAGCGGGAGCCGTCGCTGCGGCTGTTCCAGCTCACCCTGGGCGCGCTCAAGGCCCTCGCGGCGGGCGAGCACGCCACCAGCCTGGTGCTCGACGCCTACCTGCTGCGCGGCATGTCCCACGCGGGCTGGGCCCCGGCACTGGCCGAGTGCGCGGTCTGCGGCACGCCCGGCCGGCACGGCGCGTTCTCGGTGCCGGCCGGCGGCTCGGTCTGCCCCGACTGCCGTCCGCCCGGCGCGGCGCACCCCGCCCCCGCGACGGTCGGCCTGATGCTCGCCCTGACCCACGGCGACTGGCAGGTCGCCGACGGCGCAGAGCAGCCGGTGCGCCGCGAGTGCAGCGGCCTGGTGGCGGCCCACCTGCAATGGCACATGGAGCGCAACCTGCGCGCCCTGCCGCTGGTCGACCGGCGCGAGTCGCCGCCGGCCCCGCGCACCCCCGGAGCGGACGGGCCGCCGGCCTCGCCCATCCCCGCCACCAGCGATCGACGGGAGACCTCTCAGTGACACGTCCGCCCACACCGCACATCTCCGGCGCCAGGCCGCCGGCGTTGCCGAAGGACGCGATCCCGAAGCACGTGGCGCTCGTGATGGACGGCAACGGCCGGTGGGCCAAAGAGCGCGGCCTGTCCCGCACCAAGGGGCACGAGCAGGGCGAGTTCTCGCTCTTCGACACCATCGAGGGCGCGATCGAGCTCGGCATCCCGTACCTCTCGGCATATGCGTTCTCCACCGAGAACTGGAAGCGGTCGCCGGAGGAGGTCCGCTTCCTGATGGGCTTCAACCGCGACGTGATCCGCCGCCGCCGCGACCAGCTGGTCGACCTCGGGGTGCGCGTGGTCTGGTCGGGCCGCGCCGGGCGACTGTGGAAGAGCGTCATCTCGGAGCTCCAGACGGCCGAGGAGATGTCGCGCGGCAACAAGAAGCTGACCCTGCAGTTCTGCGTCAACTACGGCGGCCAGGCCGAGATCGCCGACGCCGCCGCGGCCATCGCCCGCGACGTGGCGGCCGGCAAGCTGCGGCCCGATCGCGTCAACGAGAAGACCGTCCAGAAGTACCTCTACCACCCCGAGGTGCCGGCGGTGGACATGTTCCTGCGCCCGTCCGGCGAGCAGCGCACGTCCAACTATCTGCTGTGGCAGTCGGCCTATGCGGAGCTGGTCTTCCTCGACACCCTCTGGCCGGATTTCGACCGCCGCCACCTCTGGTACGCATGCGAGCTCTACGCCCAGCGCGACCGCCGTTTCGGAGGGGCGATCCCCAATCCCGTCGCCCCGCAGTGACGGTCCGGTACCTCTACCTCGCGCGGCACGGCGACGCCGTCGAGGGTGGCGGGCTGACCGACGCGGGCCGGAAACAGGCCGGGCTGCTGGCCGGGCGCCTCACGGACGTGCCCCTGGCGACCGTCACCCACAGCCCGCTCCAGCGTGCCGTCGAGACCGCCGCTTTCCTGGCGGTCCCCGGCGTACCGTCCGAGGCGGTGGGGGACTACGTCCCGTACGCGCCCGACCCGCTGCCGCCCAGCCTGGAAGGTTGGACCGCGGAGGAGCTCGCGTCGGGTCCGCGCCTGGCGGCCGAGGCGCTGGCCCGGTTCGCCCGCCCGGCGGACGCCGAGACGCACGAGCTGATCGTCACGCACGCCTTCCTGATCGCCTGGTTCGTCCGGGACGCGCTCGGTGCCGCACCCGGACGCTGGCTCGGCCTCAACGCGGCCAACTGCGCGCTGACGGTGATCCGCTACAGCTCCGACCGGCCGCCGGCCCTGGTGGTCTTCAACGACATGTCCCACCTGCCGCCTGAGCTGCACTGGACGGGCTTCCCGCCGGCCCTGCGCCCGGCGTGACCCAGCTTGCCGTGACGATCTACCGTTCGCGTCATGGTGATCGATGCCCTCAGGCGCGGCTGGCCGGAGCAGATCCTGACCGGGCGATACGCGTTCCGCACCCGTCGGCGGGACGGCTTCGCCGCGATGCTGGGCTCCGGGGTGGAGCTGCTCAGCGATGAGCTGATCGAGCCGGAGAAGGCCCGGCAGCTGCACATCCGCGTCGACGACCGGTCGGTCATGGTCGTGATGAAGGATCCCGGCCGGGCCTGGTCGCCGGCGCCGCCCGGCCCGAAGGCGTGCGGCATCGATCCGCCCGGGCCGTTGCTCACCCTGCTGCCGATCACCGGTATGCAGCACTCGTGGTTCGAGCCGCGCACCTGCGACGTGCTCGACAACCGGCTCGGCACGATCATCGGGCGGCTCCTGACCACGGGCGGCTTCGTCCGGCCCGCCCGTACGGTGATTCTCGACCCCACCGGCCGGGTCGCCGGGCACCTGGCGGAGTCGCTGTTCTCGTTCGTGAGCCAGTGGCTGCAGATCGGCTTCGGCTGGGGGCTGCGCCGGTTCACCTTCCGGGTCGAGGGCCGGCGGGTGGCCCACATCCGGCAGGTCTCGCGGCTGTGGGCGCGGGAGTTCCGGGTCGATGTGTCGGGTGCGGGCGGCAGCCTGGATCCGCGGCTGGTGCTGGCCTGCGGCGTCCAGCAGTTCTCCGGGCTCAGCAGCTATTGAGAAGCGCCAGATCGATGCTAAAGGCATGTTGCTAAAGGTGTCTTTATAAAGCATTCTCTAGGATGTGGCTTCCGAAGAACGCAAGACGGTCCGGTTGGACGACCCGCGGGCCCTGCGCGCCTACGCGCACCCGCTGCGGCTCAGCCTGATCGGGATGCTGCGGCGCAACGGTCCGATGACCGCCACCCAGTGCGCCGCCGCCCTGGACGAGAACGTGCCGAACTGCTCGTTCCACCTACGGCAGCTCGCGAAGTACGGGCTGGTCGAGCGGGCACCCGCGGCCGACGGGCGGGAGCGACCCTGGCAGGCGACCGCAACCAGCACCTCATGGACAGACGACTCGGACGACCCGGATATGCGGGCCGCGGCAGACCAGCTGAACGCCGCGATCCTCCGGCAGTACATGCGGCGGGCCGAGGCCTATCTCGCGGTCCGCGGCGAGGAGTCCGTCGGGTGGCGCACGGCGGCCGGTTTCGGCGACGTCATGATCTACGTGACCGCCGAGCAGCTGGTCACACTGACCGAGCAGGTCGAGGCGCTGCTGGCGCCGTACCGGGACGAGACCACGCGGGCCGAGGGGTCCCGGCCGGTCACCGTCGTGCAGATGGCGATACCGACGCCCGAGCACGGTGCGCCATGACCGCCGAAGTCCTGCCGATGCCCGCATCGGCGCTGCTCCGCGACCGGGTGTTCCGCTACTACTGGTCCGCGCACGTCGTCTCGATGGTCGGCGACCAGATCTCGCTGATCGCGATCCCCCTGCTCGCCGTGCTGACGATCGGTGCCGGAGCGGCCGAGATGGGGTACCTGACCGCCGCCGTACTGCTGCCGAACCTCTTCCTCTCGCTGCTCGCCGGGGCGTGGGTGGACCGGCGGTCGTACAAGCGGAAGGTCATGATCGGTGCCGACCTCGGCCGGGCCGCCCTGCTCGCGGTGGTGCCGGTGCTGGCATTCGCCGGGGTACTGGAACTGTGGCACCTGTGCGTGCTGTCCTTCGCCATCGGTACGCTCACCGTCTTCTACGAGGTCGCCGACGGCAGCCTGTTCGCGTCCGTGGTCCGGCGGCCGGACTACATCGCCGCGAACTCGCTGACCAACGGCGCCCGGGCCATGTCGTTCGTGGCCGGTCCGAGCGTGGGCGGGGTCCTCGTGCAGGTGTTCACCGCGCCGTTCGCGCTGGTGGCGGACGTGCTGTCGTACCTCGGATCGGCTCTGCTGCTGACCAGAATCGCCCCGCCGGAGAACGTCGGCTCCGCATCGGAAGGCGACGGCCTGCGGATCGGCTCCGGGCTGGCGTTCATCGCCCGGTCCGCAGTGCTGCGGCAGCTGCTGCTCGGCGTCACCGTGATCAACCTGTTCAACTACATCTACCACGCGTTGCTGATCCTCTATGTGACCACGGTGCTGGGCATCTCGCCCGGGCTGCTCGGCGCACTGATCGGCATCGCGTCGATCGGCGGACTGGCCGGCGTCGCGGTCACCGGCCCGCTCACCCGCCGGTTCGGTATCGGCCCGGTCGTGGTCCTCGGGTACGTGGCGTTCCCGCTCCCGCTGTTGTTGATCCCGCTCGCCGACGGCCCCCAGCCGATGGTGATCGGCATGCTGCTCGCCGCGGAGTTCCTCTCCTCGCTCGGCGTGATGATCCTGGACATCGCGGTCGGCTCGCTGCAGACGGCGGCCACCCCGGTGTCCCGGCTCTCCCTGGTGAAGGGCGCGCAGCGCACGGTCAACTACGGGGTGCGGCCCATCGGGGCGCTGCTCGGCGGGGTGCTCGGCGAGCTGATCGGGGTGCACGGGGCACTGTGGATCGGCGCGGTCGGTGCACTGGGCGGTGTCTTCTTCGTCCTGTTCTCCCCGGTACCACGCATGCGCGAACTGCCCGACGCCTGAAGACGCCACGCTGCGGACTTGAGTGGCTCAGTGAGATCAGGTGGTGATGACGGCCACGGCGGCGTCCACGTCGGACAGATCCGCCAGCACGGCGTGGGCGCCGGCGAGCACCAGCTCCGCCATGCTCGTCCCGCCGGTCGCCACCCCGACCGCCAATGCGTCGTTGGCCAGCGCCGCTGACACGTCGTTGGCCGTGTCGCCGATGACGACGGGCTGGAACGTCTCGCCGTACTTCGCCTCCGCGCGCTGCAGGCACCGGCGTACCAGCGTCGCCCGTACGCTGTCGTCGGTGCCGTAGCCACCGATCTCCGCGTCGAAGACCCCGGCCAGGTCGAAGGCCGCGATCTTGGCGGCCGCGACCTGCGGCACGTTGCCGGTGACCAGGGTCTGCACGACGTCGTCGCGGGTGCTCAGCTCGTCGAGCACGGCCCGGACGCCGGGCAGCAGCGCCCCCTGCTCGGCGAAGAGGTGCCGCGACGCGTGCACCTGCTCGACGTACCGGGCGAAGAACCGCTCGGGCGTGCAGTCGGTCACCCCGTGCACGGCGAAGACCTCGGCGCAGATGTCCAGGTCCGTACGCCCCCCGAAGCTCGGCGTGGCCCGCCAGGCCACCCCGGTGACCTCGGTGAACGCGGCCTTCCAGGCGCTCGCGGCGACACCGCCACCCCGCAGCAGGGTGTAGTCGATGTCCCACATGACCAGCCGCCTCACCGCTCGGCCAGCCGCCGTTCGACGTGCTCGACCTTGGCGTCCAGCGCGCCGGTGACGCCGGGGCGAACGTCGGCCTTGAGCGTGACGCTGACCCGCGGCGCCTGCGCGGCGACCACGTCCACGGCCTGCTTGACGACGGCCATGACCTCGTCCCACTCGCCCTCGATCGTGGTGAACATGGCATCGGTACGGTTCGGCAGGCCCGAGGCCCGCACCACCCGGACGGCCTCGGCGACGAGATCACCGACGGACTCGGACACCCCGAGCGGCGTGACGGAGAAGGCAACCAGCATGCCGCCATCGTCGCACCGGCCGCCGCGTGTCCGTCCAGCGGGCGGCCCGCGAGATTTGGCGGCCATGGGTCACGACCACGATCATCATCACCACGACCACGAGGCGTCACCCCGGCCCTCGACGCGGAGGTGCCGGGCAGCGAGTTCTCACCCGCCGACGTATCCCGCCGCGGCTTCCTGCGCGGGGCCGGGCTGCTCGGCGACGGGGCCGCCGCCTCCGCGCACTGAGACCTGCGCTGAACGGCTCAGTCGATGCTGCCGGGGTCCGCGACCCAGTACATCCGCTGCCCGGTCACCGCGGCGATCTGATCGAAGTCCGCGTCGTAGTGAATCAGCGCGAGCCGATGGACCTCGGCCGCCGCCGCTACGAGCAGATCGACGGGTCCAGCCGACCGGTGAGCGCCGGCCTCAGTCAGCGCCGCCTGCACTTCGGAGGCCCGTTCGAACACCTGATCCGGCATGACGACCCATGCGCAGAGCGTCCACAGGACGGCCTTGAGGTCTTCGCGATGCGCCTTTGACCGGGCGCTGAAGAGCAGCTCCAGCTCGGTGATCGAGCATGCGGCAACGAGCCCGCTCGCCAGTTCCTCGCGCCAGACCGCCTGGAGATCCTTGTTGCGGGCGATGCGGACGAAGGCGCTCGTGTCGACGAGATACCTCGCACGGCTCACTTGCGGTAGGTCCGCTTGTCGAGGAGTTCATCGAAATCGCCGGCCCGGCCCGACTCGGCGAGTCGCTCCAGCGCCTGAAGCCGTTTGGACCGAAGGGCCGCCTCCCGGAGGGCGGTGTTGACCGTGTCCTTCTTCGTTGTCGTGCCGTAGAGGCTCGCGGCCTCCGCGAGGGCCTCGTCATCCAGGTCGATAAGGCTCTTCGTCACGACGCCTCCCGTATATCCGAACCGAAGGATAGTATATACGGGCCCTGCTGGCGGCCGGCTCAGCCCAGGATCGGGTTGAAGAAGCCGGTGAGGATGCTGATCGTCAGCGCCGCCCCGGACAGCAGAGCCGCACCCACCAGCAGGGCCGTGTCCGCTGCCCCGAAGCGCTGACGTCGGGCGTACGTCCGGGGCACCCTGGAGTCGAAGCCTCGCGCGTCCATCGCCGTCGCCAGCCGGCCGCCGCGGCGCAGCGCGCCCACCAGCAGGGCGAATGTCGTCGACGCGAAGAGCCGTAGCCCCGCCACGGGGTTGCGTCCCGCGTCGATGCCGCGGGCCCGGCGGGCCAGGGTGAGCATCTGCCATTCCTCGGTGAGCAGCGGGATCAGGCGGAAGGCCGCCAGCGCGCCGATCGCGAACCGGGCCGGTGCCTTGGAGTTCTGCACCAGCGCGTCGGCCAGGTCGGTCGGGTCGGTGGTGGCGAAAACGATGATGCCCGGCAGCGCCACCGCGAAGACTCTCAGCACCAGGCCCAGCGCGCCTGACACGACGCCGGTGGTGATGGCGAACGGGCCCAGGGACATGAGCAGGGCGCCGGTGCGGTCGGCGGCGAACAGCACCATCGTGACCAGGATGCCGCCGGCGGCGAGGGTGAGCGGCCAGGCCCGCCGGGCCAGGACGCGGTAGCGGACGCCGAAGAACGGCAGGAGGGCCAGCTCCACCGCGAGGCCGAGGGCGGGTGTCAGGGGGTCGAGGGTGGCGATCAGCGGCAGCGAGAACAGCAGCGCCGCCCCCAGCTTCGCCACCGGGTTGCGCCGGGCCAGCGGCGCCGCCGGGTCGGCGACCGGCTCGAGGGCGAGGGTCATCGGCGCCCCGGCGCCAGGTCGTGGATGCGCCCCGCGACCGCGGTCACGAAGGCGTCGTCATGGGTGACCGCCACGACGCCGTGTCCCTCGTCGCGCAGGCGCGCCAGCAGGGCCACCAGGTCGATCCAGGTGCGGCGGTCCTGGCCGAAGGTCGGCTCGTCCAGGACGAGCAGGCGGGGCGCGGTGGCCAGGGCCGTCGCCACGCTGAGGCGGCGGGCCTCACCTCCGGAGAGCGTGTACGGGTTGGCTTCCGCGAGCGCCGTCAGCCGCAGCCGGGCCAGCAGGTCGTCGACCGTGGCCCGGATCTCGGCGGCGGGGCGGCCCAGGCGGCGCGGGCCCAGGGCGAGCTCGTCGGCGACGCGGGACGTGACGAACTGGTGTTCCGGGTTCTGGAAGACCGATCCGATCCGCTGGGTCAGTGTCGCCGCGCGCCAGCGGTGCGGCGGCCGGGGATCGCCGAACGCGGTCACCCGGCCCGACGTGGGGGCGAGCAGGCCGCCGAGCACGAGGGCCAGGGTCGACTTGCCGGCGCCGTTCGGACCGGTCACCGCGAGCGCCTCGCCCGCGCGTGCCTCGACGTCGATCCGGGGCAGGCGGCGGTGCACGGCGACCGCCTCCGCGCGTACCAGGGGATCTGCCGGTGCCGTCACGGCCGGATGCCGGGGCAGCGGATAGCCCGGCACCCAGACCCCCTGCTCGGCCAGCGTCGGGCCGTGACCGGCGAAGACCACCTCGGGGGCGCCGTCGGCGGCGATGCCGCCGCCCGGCGCGAGCACCACGACCCGGTCCACCAGGGGCAGCGCCTGCTCGACCCGGTGCTCCACGAGGAAGAGCGTGGTGTCGCGGTCGTGGACCCGGGCGATCGCCTCCCGCACGAGGTCGCCGCCGGCCGGGTCGAGGTTGGCGGTCGGTTCGTCGAGCAGCAGCAGGCCGGGGCGCAGGGCCAGGACTCCGGCCAGGGCCAGGCGTTGCTGCTCGCCGCCGGAGAGGGCGTCGGTCCGGCGGGTGATCGGGTACGGGAACCCGACCCGGTCGAGGGCGTCGCTGACCCGGGGCCAGATCTCGCCCGCCGGCACGCCCCGGTTCTCGAGGCCGAACGCCACGTCGTCGCCGCTGCGGGCCATCACCAGCTGGGTCTGCGGGTCCTGGAACAGCAAGCCTGGCTGGTGATGGCCCTCGCGGCTCTTGCGCGGGTCCAGCCCGTCGATCTCGACCGTGCCCTCGGACTCGCCCGAGTCCTCCGGCAGCAGCCCCGCGAGCGCGGCCAGCAGGGTGCTCTTGCCCGCACCTGACGGGCCGAGCAGGAGCACCCGCTCGCCGTGCCGGATGTGCAGGTCGACGCCGCGGACCGCCCACGACCGGCGCCCCGCGTGGCGCCAGCCGAAGTCCCGCAGGACGACCTCGGCCATGTCAGACCAGCGCCCGGTCCCGGCCCGCGGCGAACCGGTCGAGGACGCCCGTCGGGGCCAGCGCCCGGGTCAGCGCCCAGCTGCCCGCGCCCGCGACGATCGTGCTGCTGACGACCGTGAGCAGCGCGTACGGGATCCGGTAGTCCCACAGGTCGTAGGCGGCGTTCCAGGCGAAGAAGTCGAACAGGGCGGCGCTGAGGCCGGTGAGGGCCCCGGCGAGCAGGGCGGCCGGCAGCTTCCACGAGCGGTAGAGCAGCAGCGCGAAGGCGAGCTCCGCACCGAGGCCCTGGACCAGGCCCTGCGGGATGACCATCGCGCCCCACTGCGCGCCCAGCAGCGCCGAGATGATCGCGGCGACCGTCTCGGTGTAGAGCGAGGCGCCCGGCTTGCGGATGATCAACCCGGCGAGCACGGCGGGCATCAGCCAGATGCCGTACAGCAGGGTGTGGGCCGGCGGGAAGAAGCTGAACGCCCCTTCGGTGGCGCCCCAGACGATGTTCCAGGCCCAGAAGACGACGCCGAACGCGACGGCGATGATCGAGGCGATCACGATGTCGATCGTGCGCCAGCGGTACGGGCTGGTGTGACCCTTCATGTGTATCCCTCCCAGAGGACCGGGAGGAGACGCACGCCGCGAACCGGGGCTGGCCCGGACGTGGCGCGGCTGGAGAAGACCGAGCTCCCTGCGCTGGCATTACCCAGATCAGGTTCGAGGGTCTGCGGTTGTTACGCCGCACTCTCAGCGCTGTGCGCTCCCCTGTCGGATGACGTGGCATGTGTTTCGATGACGCTAACACCGTACGGGTGTACCGAACAGCTGGGGAGGCGTCACATGGAGATCAAGGCGCGCGGGCTCACCTTCGACGTGGTCGCGGGCGGGCCGGAGGACGGCGCCCCGGTGCTCCTGCTGCACGGCTTTCCGCAGGACCACCGCGAGTTCGACCTGATCGTGCCGCGGCTGCACGCGGCGGGGCTGCGGACGTACGCGCTGGACCAGCGCGGCTACTCGCCGGGGGCGCGCCCGGCCCCGGTCGCCGATTACCGGCTGGCGGAGGCGGAAGCGGACGCCGTGGCGGTGCTGGACGCGCTCGGCGTGGACCGGGCGCACGTCGTCGGCCACGACTGGGGTGCGCAGGTGGCGTGGCTGCTCGCCGCCCGGCACCCGGAGCGGGTCCGTACGCTCACCGCAATCTCCGTCCCGCACCCGCGCGCGATCGCCGTGGCGCTGAGCAACCAGCCGTCCCAGAAGCTGCGGTTCGCGTACATGGGGATCTTCCGGGCCCCGTTCGCCGAGCGGTTGCTGCTCGCCCGCGACGGCGCCGTCCTGCGGCAGATGATGCGCGCGATCGGGCCCCGCGCCGCCCTGTACGCCCGGGCGATGGCCGAACCGGGCCGCCTCACCGGAGCCCTGAACTGGTACCGGGCGCTGTCCCGCGGCCAGCTCGCGGACGTCGGCAAGATCACCGTGCCCACGACGTACGTGTGGAGCGACGGCGACCCGGTCGTCGGCAGATCGGCCGCGCGGGCGACCGAGACCTGGATCGGGGCCGACTACCGCCTGGTCACGCTCCGGGGCATCGGGCACTGGGTGCCGGAGGAGGCGCCGCAGGCGCTTGCCGACGTGACCCTGGCGCGCATCGGCGTTTGACGCAATCCCGTTACGGGAATGCGGCGCGCAGGCAACGGGGAGGAGACCACCGGATGGCTGCCGAGAAGCGCCGGATGAAGAACGAGACGGAGAAGCAGCGCTGGGACCGCAACTTCGCGGACCTGCTCCAGGAGCTTCGCGTCGCGCAGACCGGCGTGCAGATCCTCTTCGCCTTCCTGCTCACCCTGCCCTTCAGCAACGGCTTCCCGAAGGTGACGCAGTTCCAGAAGGACACGTACCTCGTCGCCCTCATCTCCGCCGCCTTTGCGACCGCGATGATCATTTCGCCGGTGGCGTTCCACCGCGCTCTGTTCCGCCAGGGCCGGAAGCCGGAGCTGGTCCGCTACGCGCACCGGATGGCGACGGGCGGCCTCGCGTTCATGCTGATCTCCATGGTCAGCAGCGTCTTGCTGATCACCGACTACCTGCTGAACTTCTGGGTGGCCGTGATCCTCACCGTGGTGACCGGCGCGTACTTCGTGACGTTCTGGGCGGCCATCCCGTTCGCCCGGCGCAACTGGCTGGACGAGGACGCCGAGGAGGAGGACGAGGACTTCGCCGAGGAGGCGGCCGAGCCTAACGTGCCTTCGCGGGCCTGAGACCCAGGTCTTTCAGCTCCAGCGCGGCGAGCGCGTCGACCGCGGCGGCGTCGCCGTTGCGCCACGACTGCGCGATGTCCGGCCCGAGCTTCGTCAACTGGTCGAGGGGGCGGGACGCCAGCGCCCGCAACGCGAGCAGGTCCCGGCCGGCCGGTTCGTCGCGTACCCGGGCCGCAACCCCGGCGCGGCGCATCCAGCGCAGCCGCAGCGGCAGCCAGACGAAGAGCACCAGCGCCAGTGGCGCCGCGACGATCAGCAGGGCCAGGGTCAACGCCAGATCACCGACGATCTCCTGCTGCTGCCGGCCCGCCTCGGCGAGATTGTTCGCCGCATCGGCCGCGCTCGAGAACGGCGACGTCAGCTCGTCGCCCACGAGCGGCACGCGCTTGACCCGGCCGCCGATGTCGTGGAGATTACCGGCGATGCCGGTGCCGGCCTCCTCGAGCTTGCGCCCCGGCACGCCGAGCTTCTCGACCGTGTCGTGCACCCACATCCCGGCCCGGATCCAGGCGTAGACCCAGATCACCACGAGAACATCGGTGAGTAGCTGGCGTACGGCGGTGGGCAGCCGGTCGGCGTACATCTTCACGCGCGACAGGATCCCACGGCCGTCGCGATTTCTGCGCTCGCCGGAACGGGCGGAACCTAGCCTCCGCTGTTCTCCATCTCGGCGCCTTCGGGGACGGTGTCGTCGTCACGGCTGTCGAGCCACCCGTACGGGAGGGAGACCTTGCCCGGGGCGTTGATCCGGCCGCGCGGCTGGCCGAGCGATTCCCGCGGGAAGGGCACGTCCGTGTCGAGGCGGCCGAGCAGGTCGTCGAGCTGGGCGAGGGAGGAGATCATCGCGAGCGAGCGGCGCAGGTCGCCGCCGACGGGGAAGCCCTTGAGGTACCAGGCCACGTGCTTGCGGAAGTCGGCGCAGCCGTGCTTCTCGTCCTCCAGCGCCTCCACCAGGAGGTGGGCGTGCCGGGACATGATCGCCGCGACCTCGCCGAGGGTGGGCAGCTCCTGCGACTCGACGCCGGTGAACGCCGCCTGGAGGTCCTTGAAGAGCCAGGGCCGGCCCAGGCAGCCGCGGCCCACGACGACGCCGTCGACGCCGGTGTGTGCGACCATCCGCATCGCGTCGGCGGCTTCCCAGATGTCGCCGTTGCCCAGCACGGGAACGTCCAGGGCCTGCTTCAGGGTCGCGATCGCATCCCAGTCGGCCGTGCCCGAGTAACGCTGCTCAGCCGTACGGGCGTGCAGCGCGACCGCCGCGACGCCGGCCTCCTGGGCGATGAGTCCCGCCTCGACGTACGTCAGGTGGTCGTCGTCGATTCCCTTGCGCATCTTCACCGTGACCGGCACGCCGGCCGGCGCGGCCGCCGCCACCGCCTGGGAGACGATGCGGCCGAAGAGCTTGCGGCGCCACGGCAGGGCGCTGCCGCCGCCGCGGCGGGTGACCTTGGGCACCGGGCAGCCGAAGTTGAGGTCGATGTGATCCGCGAGGTTCTCCTCGGCGACCATCCGCACGGCCGCGGCGGTGACGTCCGGGTCGACGCCGTAGAGCTGGAGGCTGCGGAAGTCTTCGTCCGGAGCGAACTGGATCATCTTCAGCGTCTTGGGGATCCGCTCGACCAGGGCCCGGGTGGTGATCATCTCGCAGACGTAGACGCCGCCGCCCTGCTCGCGGCAGAGCCGGCGGAACGCGACGTTGGTGATGCCGGCCATCGGCGCGAGCACGACGGGCGGCCACACCTGGTGCTTTCCCAGCGTGAGGGGCTTGACGGAGAGCGCGAGAGTCACAGGGTCGAGCATGGCACAGTACTTTCTAGGCGTGGAATCCGTGCAGAGTCCCCGGCACCTGGTTGCCGTGTTCGAGTCGCCGGTCGGCGAGGCGTTGGTGCGGCTCGGGATCGAGGTGGGGTTCCGGTGCACGCTCGTCGAGCCTGATTCGACCCGCTCGCAGGGCCTGCCGCGGCCGCACGGGGACGCCTTCGTCGGCGATCTCTCGGCCGCGGAGGTGACCGAGCACACGGACATCGTGCTGACCGAACACCACCGCCCGGAGATCGGTGTCGTCCTCAAAGAGGCGCTGGCCACGAACGCCCGGTGGATCGGCATCGTGGGCAACCCGAACCGGGAGGGCCCGCACCTCGCCGCCCTCAGGGAGCTGGGCGTGCCGGACGAGGAGATCGCCCGGGTGCACCGCCCGATCGGCCTCAACATCGGCAGCAGGACGCCCGCCGAGATCGCCGTCGCGACCTTGGCGGGCCTCATCGCCGACCGCAACGGCCGACCGGGCGGTTTCGCCTTCTAGCAGCCTGGCAAGCGCTTGATCAGGTAGTCCTCGATCTGGTCGAGGGCGACCCGCTCCTGCTTCATCGTGTCGCGGTCCCGGACCGTCACCGCGTCGTCGGTGAGGGTGTCGAAGTCGACCGTGACGCAGAACGGCGTGCCGATCTCGTCCTGGCGGCGGTAGCGGCGGCCGATCGCCTGGGAGTCGTCGAACTCCACGGTCCAGCGCTTGCGGAGCAGGTCGGCCAGGCCGCGGGCCTTGGGCGACAGCTCCGGGTTGCGCGAGAGCGGCAGCACCGCGACCTTGATCGGGGCGAGGCGGGGGTCGAAGCGCATGACCGTCCGCTTGTCGACGCCGCCCTTGGTGTTGGGCGCCTCGTCCTCGTCGTACGCCTCGAGCAGGAAGGCCAGCACCGCGCGGGTCAGGCCGGCCGCCGGCTCGATGACGTACGGGACCCAGCGCTCCTGCTTCTCCTGGTCGAAGTACGACAGGTCCACGCCGGAGTGCTTGGAGTGGGTCGAGAGGTCGAAGTCGGTGCGGTTGGCGATGCCCTCGAGCTCGGCGAACTCGGTGCCGCCGAAGCGGAACCTGTACTCGATGTCGACCGTGCGCTTCGAGTAGTGGGAGAGCTTCTCCTTCGGGTGCTCGAAGAAGCGCAGGTTGTTCTCCGCGAGGCCGAGGTCGCGGTACCAGTTCCAGCGCTGCTCGAGCCAGTACTCGTGCCACTTCTCGTCCTCGCCGGGCTCGACGAAGAACTCCATCTCCATCTGCTCGAACTCGCGCGTACGGAAGATGAAGTTGCCCGGGGTGATCTCGTTGCGGAACGACTTGCCGACCTGCGCGATGCCGAACGGCGGCTTCTTGCGCGCGGCGGTCGCCACGTTGTTGTAGTTGACGAAGATGCCCTGGGCCGTCTCGGGGCGCAGGTAGTGCAGGCCCTCGGCGCTCTCGGTGGGGCCGAGGTAGGTCTTCATCAGCCCGTTGAACATCTTGGGCTCGGTGAACGTGCCCTTGTTGCCGCAGTTGGGGCAGTTGAGCTCGCTCAGCGACGCCGGCGCGGAGCCGTGCTTCGCCTCCCACGCCTCCTCGAGGTGGTCGGCGCGGAACCGCTTGTGGCACGACTGGCACTCGGTCAGCGGGTCGACGAACGCCTCGAGGTGACCCGATGCGGCCCACACGTCGCGGGACAGAATGACGGCGGAGTCGAGGCCGACGATGTCGTCGCGCTGCTGCACCATGGTGCGCCACCACTGCCGGCGGACGTTCTCCTTCAGCTCCACGCCCAGCGGACCGTAGTCCCAGGCCGAGCGCGTGCCTCCGTAGATCTCGCTGGAGGGGAAGACGAAGCCGCGGCGTTTGGCCAGGCTGACGACGGCGTCGATACGGTCGACGGGCATGTTCCTCCTACGCCGGCTGGTTGTCGGCGGGGATAAAAGGGCTTCGGACAGAATGAGGAGATTACTCCTCGATACTGCACACCTCGAAACGGCCCGTCCGGCGGTTCTGCTGCAGGTACGCCTCGAGCCGGCCGGTCGAACCGTCGGCGTACGTGACGTCCACGGGCGCGGAGAGCTGGATCGTCTCGAGGTCGCCGACGTCGTACGAGGCGATCGGCTCGTCGTCGGACACCTTGCTGGTGAACTCGGCCTCGGTCTGGTCGTCCTTGGTCTGCTGGCAGAGCATCTCGTAGGCGTCCGCGTACCGCCGGTCACGCACCGCGTCGAGGTAATCGCTCACGACGACGTCCGCCTGCTCGTTGAGCGCGTCGGAGGCGACCGTGAACAGACCGATGGCCGCTGCCAGGCCACCGCCGAGGACCAGCACGAGCACCCCGGCACCGAGCCCCACGCCGAGGCCGACGCGGCGGCCGCGACCCTCGACGGGCGGCGCGGGGAACGGCGGGACCACGCCCGGACCCTGCGGCGGCGGCGGAGCCGGGGTGGTGGTCATGGGATCAAGCGTACGGCTCAGCGCCACGGTTCCGCGGCCCGGTCGCTGCCGTGCGCGACGACCTCGGCGCCAGGTTCCGCGGTGGCGAGGGTCTCGAACGCGGACGGCTCGTCGAGCGACTCGGACAGCAGCGGGGTGGCGTGGACCTTGACGTCGAAACCGCCGAGCGCGCGGCGGTAGGCTCCGACGGACTCCCATTCGGTGACGAGGGTCCAGTAGGCGGGGTCGTCCAGTGCGCGGGTGAGCCGCCCGGAGGTGTATCCGGTGCTCGCCGCCAGGGCGGCGAGGGCGGCGTGCGCCCGTTCGACGAACGAGTCCTGCGTGTCCGGCGGGACGACGAAGCGGTTGAGCACCAGCATGACGTGAGCGTACGCACACCCCCAGGAGACCGACGTGACCCCGTCCCCGTCCGAGAACCTGCAGCGCAGGCTGGCCGGCCTGAACCCGACGATCGCGTTCGTCGTCGCCCTCGCGATCTTCCTGGCCGGCCTGTTCCTGCCCGGGATCGTCGGGGCCGCGCTGCTGGTCGGGCTGGGTGTGGCCCTGGTGGCGCTCACGTTCACGACGTGGCCGGTGCAGTCGCCGGCGCTGCGCACCGTACGGGTGATCCTGCTGGGCCTGCTCTTCGCGGCGGCGGTCGCCAAGGCGCTCTGAGACATGCGCTTTTGACAATCATTACCAATACCGAGCATTGTTGATGCCATGCCGATCCGCCGCGTCCTCGCCTTCACCGCCGCCGCACTCGTGCTCGGCGCGGCGAGCGCCTGCGCCGACAAGGCGAGCGGCTTCAGCGACGGCCGGCTCCAGGTGGTGACCGCGTTCTATCCCCTGCAGTTCCTGGCCGAGCGGATCGGCGGCGACGCCGTCCGAGTCACCCAGCTGACCAAGCCGGGCGCGGAGCCGCACGACGTCGAGCTCAATCCCCGGCAGGTCGCCCGGATCAACGACGCCGGGCTGGTCGTCTTCCTCGAGGGCTTCCAGCCGGCCGTCGACGAGGCGGTCAGGCAGGAGGCGAAGGACCGGGCGTTCGACGCCGGCTCAGTGGTCGAGCTGCTCGCCGCCGAGGAGCACGAGGACGAGCCCGGCGAGGAGGAGCACGCCGAGGCGGCCGGCGGCACCGACCCGCACGTCTGGCTCGACCCGGTGCGCTACGCGACCATCGCGGACAAGCTCGCCGAACGGCTGGCCCAGGTCGACCCGGCGCACGCGACCGGCTACGCGGAGCGGGCCCGGACGCTGCACGACGACCTGGAAAAGCTCGACGGCGAGTACGCAACCGCGCTCCGGACCTGCCAGCGCCGCGAGATCGTGACCAGCCACGCCGCGTTCCACTACCTCGCCGACCGGTACGACCTCACCGAGGTCGGCATCACCGGCATCTCCCCGGAGGCCGAGCCCTCCCCGCGACGCCTCACGCGGGTCGCCGAGCAGGCGAGGGCCACCGGCACCACCACGATCTTCTTCGAGACACTGGTCAGCCCCAAGGTGGCCGACACCATCGCGGGGGCGGTCGGCGCCCGGACGGCGGTGCTGGATCCGCTCGAAGGTGTGAGTGGGCCGGACGCGGACTACTTTTCGGTCATGCGCGCCAACCTGACCGCCCTCACCGCCGCCCTCGGGTGTGCCGCGTGAGCGCCGTCGCGGTGCGGCACGCCGCTGTCGCGTACGGGGGCCGCACGGTCCTGCGCGACGTCACGCTCGAGGTCGGCGCCGGGCAGGTGGTCGCGATCCTGGGTGCGAACGGCTCCGGCAAGTCGACCCTGATCCGCACGATCCTCGGCCTGGTCCCGCTGGCGGCCGGCGAGATCGACCTTTTCGGTACGCCGCAGCGCCGCTTCCGCCAATGGGCCCGGATCGGCTACGTCCCGCAGCGGATGGGCGCCGGGAGTGGCGTGCCGGCCACCGTCGGCGAGGTGGTGGCGTCGGGGCGGCTCGCCCGGCGCGGCATCTTCCGGCCCTCCGGCGCCGCCGACCGGGCCGCGGTCCGGGCCGCGCTGGACGACGTCGGGCTGCTGGAGCGGATCGCCGACCCGGTGGCCACCCTCTCCGGCGGCCAGCAGCAGCGCACCCTGATCGCCCGCGCCCTGGCCGGCCGCCCCGACCTGCTGGTGCTGGACGAGCCGACGGCCGGCGTCGACGCGGCGAGCCAGGACGCGTTCGCGGCCGCGCTGGGCCGCTTCGCCGAGCGCGGCGGCACGATCCTGCTGGTGGCGCACGAGCTCGGCCCGCTGGAGCCGCTCATCGACAAGGCCGTCGTCGTGCACCACGGGCGGGTCGCGTACGAGGGCGGGGTTCCGCAACCGGCCGGGCACCACGCCGAGCCGGGCCACGACCACGTCCACCCGCACGCCGAACCGGAACAGACCCGGATCTGCGTGGCCCCCACGGATCGGATGCCGGCGAACTAGCCATGGACCTTCTGCTGCAAGACTTCATGCTCCGCGCATTAGTGGGTGCGCTGATCATCGGGCTGACCGCCCCGGCGCTCGGCATCTACCTGGTGCAGCGCCGGCTGTCGCTGATCGGCGACGGGATCGGGCACGTCGCGCTGACCGGCGTCGGCGTCGGGCTGCTGCTGCAACGCTCCCCTGTGATCACCGCCGTCGTGGTGTCGGTGCTGGGCGCGATCGTCGTGGAGCTGGTGCGCGAGCGTGGGCGTACATCCGGGGATCTTGCTCTGGCGTTGCTCTTCTACGGCGGCATCGCGGGCGGTGTGGTGCTGGTCGGACTGTCGAAGGGCAGCGGCAACGCCAACCTGATGCAGTATCTGTTCGGCTCGCTGCTCACCACGTCCCCGCAGGACCTGACGATCATCGCGATCCTCGGCGCCGCCGTGCTCGTCGCGATGCTGGGGCTGCGGCCGGCCCTGTTCGCCGTCTGCAACGACGAGGAACATGCGCGGGTCTCCGGCCTTCCCGTCCGTACCCTCAATCTGCTGATGGCCGTGACCACGGCCGTGACCGTCACGATCGCCATGCGCACCGTCGGCCTGCTGCTGGTCAGCGCCCTGATGGTGGTGCCGGTGGCGGGGGCCCAGCAGGTCACCCGCGGCTTCCGGGCGACGATGACGACGGCGATGGCCATCGGAGTGATCGCCGCGGCGGCCGGGGTCTGGGTGGCCGGGGAGGCCGACACCGCGCCCGGGGCGACCATCGTCATCCTGGCGATCGCCGCATTCCTGGCGCTGGCCGTGGGCGCGGCGACCTGGCGGACCCTGCGCGGCCGCATCGGCGCCGACCGGCCCGCCGACCACGCCGAACCCCCGGACGTAGTGCTGTCGGAGGTCTCGCATTGAGTGCCGACGCCGTGCCCGAAGAGACGGCCGGCTACGAGGGGTACGAGGCGGCGGCCGAGCTGCTGCGCGCCCTGTCCGCGCCGATCCGGGTGGCGATCGTCGCCGAGCTGGGCGGCGGCGAGCGCTGCGTGCACGAGCTGGTCGAGAAGCTGGGCGCGCCCCAGCCGCTGGTGTCCCAGCATCTGCGGGTGCTGCGTGGCGCGGGGGTGGTGCGGGGTGCCCGCAGTGGACGCGAGATCGCATACTCACTCGTGGACGAGCACGTCGCCCACATCGTCGCCGACGCCGTCAGCCACGCGAGGGAGGTTCGATGACCGACGAGGGAACCATCGTCCGCAACACGCGGCAGCGCACGGCGGTCCGTGACCTCCTGGCCGACTGCGAGGGCTTCCACAGCGCCCAGGACCTGCACGCGATCCTGCGGGAACGCGGCGAGCGGGTCGGCCTGACCACCGTCTACCGCACGCTGCAGGGCCTCGCCGACGCCGGCGAGATCGACGTGATGCGCCCGCCCGGCGGGGAGCACCTCTACCGCCGCTGCAGCCAGGGTCACCACCACCATCTCGTCTGCCGAAGCTGCGGGCGCACGGTCGAGGTGGAGGGTCCGGCGGTGGAGACGTGGGCGGAGCGGGTCGCCGGCAAGCACGGCTTCATCGAGGTCTCCCACACCATGGAGATCTTCGGTACGTGCCCCGGCTGCGCGGCCAAGCGCACCTGAGGCGTGAGCGGGCGGGGAAGGCGCCAGGCACCCTCCCCACCGCGCCGGTCACGGTGCTCAGACGTCGAGGTCGTTCTCGATGCGCTTCAGCTGGTGGCGCGCCATCGCCAGGTTGGAGCGGTCGCGGCGCAGGGCTACGTACAGGAAAAGGCCCTTGCCCGAGCGGCTCGTGAGCGGCCGGATCATGTGGTACTGGGTGTCCAGGGTGATGAGGATGTCCTCGATCTTCTCGGTGAGGTTGAGCATCTCCATCGCCCGGAGCTTGGCCCGGACCACGTCGGTGTTGCCGGCCGCGGCGACCGTCAGGTCGAGGTCCTTGCCGCCACCGGCGGTGCCCAGGGCCATGCCGCTCGTGTGGTCCACGAGGGCGACGCCGATGGCGCCGTCGATGTCCATGACCTCTTTGAGTGCGGTATCCATGTCAGGCATGGGGTGTTCCTCCGTATTCGTGCTGGTGGGTAGGGGTGTTTCGGGGTGGGTCAGAGGCCACGCATGCTGCTCTGCAGCGTCGCCATCGGGGTCCGCCGGGCGAGCGGCGTGGACGGGCCCGCCTGCGCCGGGATCTCCGGCCGGGCAGCGGCCGGCACCTCGAGGACCAGGATCCTGACGAGCCTGCGTACGGCGCGACGGGCCTCGAGATGAACCATGGCCAGGTTCGCGTTCCCGGACGTGACCAGCGTGAGCAGGCAGTTCGGGCCCGCGGTGTACGAGGTGATGTATCCGCCCTCGCATTCCACGACCGACTCCCGCAGGTCGCCGTGGTTGACGGCGTGCGCGAAGCGCCGGGCGAGGGCGAGGTGGGCAGCGGCGAGGGCGGCGAGGCTGTCGGGTTCGATGCCATGGGCGTCGTGCGCGACCACCATGCCGTCGGTGGTGGCGAGGACACTGCCGGACAGCTCGGGCAGCCTGCTCCGGAGATGGCCGAGTTCCGTCAGTACCGCCGGATCCACCGTCATCCGCGGTTGCTCCTTCCTGGTGTCGGCCGCTGCCGGGCGGGCGGGGCGCGCGTCACCGCAGGGCTCTCAGCGCGGTACGGATCCGCTTCAGCAGGACTTCGTCGGTGCTGGCAGGAGGCGGCGCCGGTTCGGCGGCGACCTCCTTGGGGAGCTTGGCGCCGGGTTTTCGCCGGGCCAGGCGGGGCTGGCGGTAGGCGGTGCCGTTCGCCGTGGCCGGGTCGGGACGGCGCTGCTGCGGGGGAGGGTCACCCGAGGCGAGACCCGGCCGGGCGCCCGTGACGATGGGTACGGTCGGTCCGTCCGTACCGGGAACGGCGGGCCGGTGGATGTCTACGGCCGTGCCCCTCGCGCGGGGAAGGCGGACGAAGGTCGGCCGGCCGGCCGGCTCCCTGGGCGCCGGCAGCTCGAGCAGCCCGGCCGCCGCCAGCCGGCGCAGCTCCTGGATGGTGGCGTAGCCGGCCCGGCCGAGCAGCTGGGCCAGGTCCGCCGGGGTGCGCTGGCCGTCCGAGTGCACCAGCAACTCCCACTGCGCGGCCGTCATCGTGATCCGTTCCCGCGGCGGCCGGGTGGCCGGGACGACCACCTCGGTGTCGAGCTGCGGGTACGGGAAGATCTCGTCGAGCAGCCGCGCCCGCCGCCGGGACTCGCGGGTGATCGCGGCCGCGTCCACCCGGACCACCGGGCCGAGCCAGTGCGTCGCGCCGTCGAGGAAGTCCACCTGTGCCGTCGCCGGCGACAGCGCGAAGTACGCCGCGTCGTACGTGGCGCCGAGCACACACAACTCCAGTTCTCCCTGGGTGATGTGCCCCTGATCGAGCAACAGCCGCCCGACCGTCGCCTGTGAACTGCCCGCGTCCAGCGCGGCCTGCCAGGTGCGCGGCGCGAGCCGGCCGGAGGCGGTCAGCAGCTCGCCGACGCCCGGTGCGGCCGCCGACTCGGCGTACGTCACCTGGCCGTCGACGACGTAGACGGTGCCGCCGGGCGGGCCGCCGACGATCAGGGCGCCGGTCCTCCGCCCGCCCGCGACCTGCGTGAGCAGGCGGCCGGGCGCCGCGGACTTCGGCTGCTTCACCTGGGCTCCTCACATGTGGGCGGTGTTACGTCGCGGTCAACTCGTCGGCGAGGGTCTGCATGCGCCGACGCGCCACGGCGAGGTTGCCGCGGAGCCGGTCCAGCCACACGTAGAGCACCAGCCGGCTGTCGAAGTCGGTCTGGACGAGCCGCAGCAGGTGGTAGCCCCCCGCGGTCGTGATGATGAGGTCCTCGAGGAGGTCGTGCGGTACGGCCGAGACGAAGAGCGACCTGCTCTGCGCGGCCTGCACGACGTCGGCGGTGCCGGCCGCCGCGGCCTCGTGGTCCTCGTTGGGTGCGGCTCCGGTCGTGGCGACCGGGAAGCCGGTGGTGTAGTCGACGATGCTGGCGCCGATCGCGCCAGGAATCGCCATGGCCTCCTGCAGACAGTTCTCGACCCCGGGCACATCTCTCCTCAGCCGAGTGATGCTCCCGCCGGGGGCTGGTTCCCGCCGCCGACGGTTTCGGGTGTTTCCCCTGATGCCGTTCGGGCGGGATTCCGTCGGCCCCGCCGTCACAATGGGCCATCCTGCGGGCACGCTGCGATCTCGGGTCGCACCCCGTGTGCGTCATGGATATCGATGGTCATCCGGGCACCGGAGCCGGCCGCCGGCACCGAACCCATCGAGGGCCGTGCGGGGCCGGCCGGGCCAGCAGGCGCCGGGCGGTCTCGGGCCCGAGATTGCCCAGGTCGGCGTGCGCGACGGTGCCGAACCAGTGCCGCTCGCCCGAGACGAAACACATCGGCGCGTCGTCGCCCAGCAACAGCGCGTGGGTGGCCGCAGTGATGGTTGCCACTACCCGGCTGGCGAGCTCGTGGTGGCCGAGATGACCGTCGCGCAGCAGGATGTGGCCGACCTGCCGGGAGCCGTGGCCGGCCTCGTACGCCGCCTGCCACTGCGCCGCCGACAGCCGGCCGCAGCCGACGAGCCGCTCGCCGATGCCGGGGCAGCCGGGCGACTCGGCGTGGGTGATCCGGCCGGCGACGAGATAGACGATGCCGCCCGGCGTACCGGCGATGTGCAGGGCCCCGGTGCGCCCGGCCTCGGCCAGCGCGGTGAGACGGCGGCTCAGGGAAATCATGTGACCCTCCTCCTCATCGCCAGTGTCGGGCGCCGCGGGCCGGGGGATGACGCACGACGAGTGCGTTGTTCATCGCTGCCGCGCCGGGACGGCCGCCTGCGCGTAACATGATCGCCACTTTCGATGGCGTCTCATGGAGGTTGCCCTATGCCGAGCACCTGGGAGCAGGTCGTGGTCGACGCCGAGGACCCGGCGCGGCTGGCGCGCTGGTGGGCGGAGGCGCTGGGCTACGTGATCGTGCACGAGGAGCCCGACGAGATAGAGATCCGGCGTACCCCGGACTCGCTGCCCGGCCTGCTCTTCACCCCCGTGCCGGAGGCCAAGACGGTGAAGAACCGGCTCCACATCGACCTGCGCCCCGACGACCAGGAGGCGGAGGTCGAGCGGCTGGTCGACATGGGCGCCCGCCCGGTCGACATCGGCCAGCACGAGGTCAGCTGGGTCGTGCTCGCCGATCCGGAGGGCAACGAGTTCTGCGTGCTGGCCTCGAAACGGGGCTAGTCCGCGTACCCGTCCGGCCTAGGGTTGATCCATGAGCCGGGACGCGGAGCGATGGGTGAGCGAACCCGCCAAGGACAGCGGGTACGGCCGTACGCAGTTCGAACGGGACCGGGCCCGGGTGCTGCACTCCGCGGGCTTCCGCCGGCTGGCGGCCAAGACGCAGGTGCATACGGCCGGGTCCGACGACTTCCTGCGTACGCGTCTGACGCACTCCCTCGAGGTCGCCCAGATCTCCCGGGAGATGGGCGCCCGGCTCGGCTGTGACCCGGACGTCGTGGACGTCGCCGGGCTGGCGCACGACATCGGCCACCCGCCGTTCGGGCACAACGGCGAGGCGGCCCTGGAAGTGGTGGCCCGGCCCTGCGGCGGCTTCGAGGGCAACGCCCAGACGCTGCGCGTCCTCACCCGCCTGGAGGCCAAGGTGGAGGGCGCCGGTCTCAACCTCACCCGGGCCTCCCTCGACGCCAGCTGCAAGTACCCCTGGCCGCGCCGTCCCGGCACGCGCAAGTTCGGCGTCTACCCCGACGACGTGCCGGTCTTCACGTGGATCCGTGCCACCGCCCCCGACGGCGACCGCCGCTGCCTCGAGGCCCAGGTCATGGACTGGGCGGACGACGTCGCCTACTCGGTGCACGATGTCGAGGACGGGATCCACGGCGGTTACCTGTCGCTGCGCCCGCTGCTCGACGACGCCGGGGAACGCGCCGCCCTGTGCGCCGACGTGGCGGCGGCGTACTCCGACGAGAGCGCGGACGCCCTCGGCGAGGCCCTCGACCTGCTGCTCGCCGACGAAGTGGTGACCTCGGCGGTCGACTACGACGGCACCTACAGCGCCCAGGTCGCGCTCAAGCGCATGACCAGCGTGCTCACCGGCCGCTTCGTCTCCTCGGCGGTCGGGGCCACCAACAGCAGGCACGGGTACGGCCAGGTCCGCCGCTACGAGGCCGACCTCACCGTCCCGCGTACGGTGCGCAACCAATGCGC
The DNA here is from genome assembly GCF_040689425.1 of Actinoplanes sp. NPDC051475. Taxonomy (NCBI): domain Bacteria; kingdom Bacillati; phylum Actinomycetota; class Actinomycetes; order Micromonosporales; family Micromonosporaceae; genus Actinoplanes; species Actinoplanes sp. NPDC051475. The sequence continues at coordinate 162,786 of NZ_JBFAZZ010000012.1, read as the reverse complement.
CCTGCTCAAGGGCATGGCCCTGCGTTATGTGATGCGCGCCCGCGCCGCGGAGGACTGGTACGAGCAGCAGCGCGAGATCCTGACCTCCCTCGTCGAGCTCCTCTGCGACCGGGCCCCCGACCACCTCGACCCCATGTTCGCGGCGGAGTGGAAGGCGGCCGGAGACGACGCCGCCCGCCTGCGCGTGGTGGTCGACCAGGTCGCCTCGCTGACCGATCCGGCGGCCGTTGCGTGGCATCGGACCCTCCTGCGCCGCCCCGGCTGAGGCCAGGGCAGTATGGAGCGGTGGCGGGCAGGGTCAGGGACGAAGACATCGCGCTGGTCCGCGACCGGACCTCGATCGAGGACGTGATCAGCGAGACGGTGACGCTGCGCTCGGCGGGCGGCGGCAACCTCAAGGGACTGTGCCCGTTCCATGACGAAAAGACCCCGTCCTTCACCGTGTCGCCCGCCCGCAATGTCTACTTTTGCCACGGTTGTGGCGCTGGCGGCGATGCGATCAAGTTCCTCATGGACGCCGAGCACCTCACCTTCGTCGAGTCGCTCGAGCGCCTCGCCGGCCGGGCCGGCATCCAGCTGCGCTACGACACCTCCGACGAGCGGCCCGGCACGCCCCGGCAGCAGCCCGGCCAGAAGCAGCGCCTGATCGCCGCGCACGCCGCCGCCGCGGACTTCTACCGCGACCAGCTCGGCAGGGCCGGCGCCCGCAAGGCCCGCGAGTTCCTCGCCCAGCGCGGCTTCGGCCGCGACGCCGCCGACAAGTACGGCTGCGGCTACGCACCCGAGGGCTGGGACCTGCTCACCAAGCACCTGCGCCAGAAAGGCTTCACCGCCGAGGAATTGACGACCGGCGGCCTCGCCAAACCGGCCCGGTCCGGCTCGCTCATCGACCGCTTCCGCCGCCGCCTGCTCTGGCCCATCCGCGACCTGAGCGGCGACGTCATCGGCTTCGGCGCGCGCAAGCTGTTCGACGACGACGACGGCCCGAAGTACCTCAACACCCCCGAATCCCCCCTCTACAAGAAGAGCCACGTCCTGTACGGCATCGACCACGCCAAGCGGGAGATCGCCAAGCGCGGCCGCGCGGTCATCGTCGAGGGGTACACCGACGTGATGGCCTGCCACGAGGCGGGGGAGCCGACCGCGGTGGCGACCTGCGGCACGGCGTTCGGCGTCGACCACATCGGCGTGCTCCGCCGGCTCCTCATGGACAGCGACAGCTTCACCGGCGAGATCATCTACACGTTCGACGGCGACGCGGCCGGGCAGAAGGCGGCCCTGCGGGCGTTCGAGGAGGATCAGCGGTTCGTCGGGCGTACCTTCATCGCGGTCAGCCCGGACAACATGGACCCCTGCGAGCTGCGCCTCGCCAAGGGCGACCTGGCCGTCCGCGACATGATCGCGGGACGCGAGCCGCTGGTGGACTTCGCGCTGCGGCACACCCTCTCCCGCTTCGACCTGGACACCGTCGAGGGCCGCGTCGAGGCCATGCGCAAGGCGGCACCCCTGGTGGCCAAGATCAAGGACCGGGAGAAGCGTCCCGAGTACGCCCGCAAGCTCGCCGGCGACCTCGGCATGGACCTGGAACCGGTGCAGCGGGCCGTGGCGGCCGCCATGTCGCCCGACGCCCCCGTGGTCTCCCGGCGCCGGGCCGCCGACAGCCCCCAGCGCCAGGTCGAGCGCGAGACGCTGAAGCTCGCCCTGCAGGAGCCGGTGCTGGCCGGACCCATGTTCGACGCCATCGAGGCCGACTCGTACGGCGACCCGGTCCTGCGCGACATCCGTGCCGCGATCGCGGCGGCGGGCGGCACCGCCTCGGTCACCGGCGGCGCCGTCTGGATCGAAGCGGTCCGCGACGCGTGCGCGGACCTCGGCGGCAAGGCCCTGGTCGGCGAGCTCGCGGTCGAGCCGCTGCACGTGGACGGCGAGGCCGACCTCCGGTACGTCCAGACCACCCTGGCCCGGCTCCAGGTGGGGTCGGTGACCACCCGCATCAAGGACCTGAAGTCGAAGGTGCAGCGCCTCAACCCGGTGGCACACAAGGACGAGTACCTGGCGCTGGCGGGGGAATTGTTCTCGCTCGAACAGCACGCGCGGGCCCTCCGGGACCAGGCGGCGGGTGCGTTGTGAGACCGTTCGGCCGGCGCGTCCGCGCCCTCCGCGACCAGGCAGCAGGAGCATCGTGAAACTCTTCCGCCGCAGCCCCAAGCTTCCGCCCGCGATGCGACCCGCGCTCGAGGCCGACGAGCGCGTCCTGGCCTGGGCCCACGTGGGCGAGGCGCAGGACCAGGCACTGGTAGCCACCAACCGCGGCCTCTGGCTGCCCGACGGCCGGCGGCTGGGCTGGCACGAGATCCACAAAGCGGCCTGGTCGGGGCGCGAGCTGCGCATCACCCCCGCCGAGGTGGCGCACGAGCGCAACGGCTACACGGTGCTGGTCGACGCGCCGGTCATCGGTTTCCTGGTGCTGGAGCCGGGTGAGCTGCCGGATCAGGTACGGACCCGGGTGACCCGCTCGGTCGCGTACACGACGCACCACCCGCTGCCGCCCCACGGCGGCGTCCGGGTCGTCGGGCGGCGGATCAGCGGGGTCGACGGGCTGAGCTGGTCGGTCCGCTACGACGCGAAGACCGCGGTGGATGCCGAGCCGGTGATCGAGGTGACCGATCAGGTGGTGGCGGCTGCGAGAGTGGCCACGGCTCCGCCGTCTTGACCGTGCCGCTGTTTGCTCCTCGAGGAGTTTTTGTCGGACCCCTTCACTAGGGTCGCTCGGGTGACCCTCATTCACGCTCGCGGGCTGGTCAAGCGCTTCGGCGACTTCACGGCGGTCGACGGCATCGACGTCGACGTGGAGCGCGGTGAGGCGTTCGGCTTCCTCGGCCCCAACGGCGCGGGCAAGAGCTCCACCATGCGGATGATCGGCTGCGTCTCCCCGCCGACCGGCGGCGTGCTGCGCATCCTCGACCGTGACCCGCTGCGTGACGGCCCGGCCATCCGCGCCCGCCTCGGCGTCTGCCCCCAGCTCGACAACCTCGACCTGGAGCTGACCGTCCGCGAGAACCTGACGACGTACGCCCGCTTCTTCGGCATCCCCCGCAAGGTGGCCCGCCACCGCGCCGACGAACTGCTCGACTTCGTGCAGCTCACCGAGCGCGCCGACAGCAAGGTCGAGCCGCTGTCCGGCGGCATGAAGCGGCGGCTCACGATCGCCCGCGCCCTGGTCAACGAGCCCGAGATCGTGCTGCTCGACGAGCCCACAACGGGCCTCGACCCGCAGGCCCGTCACCTGGTCTGGGAGCGCCTGTTCCGGCTCAAGCAGCAGGGCGTCACGCTCGTGCTGACCACGCACTACATGGACGAGGCCGAGCAGCTCTGCGACCGGCTCGTGGTGATGGACGGCGGCCGCATCGTCGCCGAGGGCTCACCCCGCGCCCTCATCGAGCAGTATTCGACCCGCGAGGTGGTCGAGCTGCGCTTCAACGTGGAGTCCCAGGAGGTCTTCGCCGACAAGCTGACCGGGGTGGGCGAGCGCCTCGAGATCCTGCCCGACCGCATCCTCCTCTACGTCTCCGACGGCGACGCCGCGGTCGCAGAGGTCCAGCACCGGGCACTGAGCCCGGCCAGCGTCCTGGTGCGCCGCAGCAGCCTCGAGGACGTCTTCCTGCACCTCACCGGCCGGACCCTGGTGGACTGACATGACCTGGTACGTCCTCGAGTACCACCTGGTGAGCTACCGCCGCATCTGGCGCTCCAGCGTGCTGTCGTCATTCGTGCTGCCGCTGCTGACGATGCTCGGCTTCGGCGTGGGCGTCGGCGCCTACGTGACCGGCGGCGTCGACGGAGTGCCGTACCTGGACTGGATGGTGCCGGGCCTGATCGCCTCGACCGCCATGCAGATCGCTATCGGCGACTCGACCTGGCCGGTCCTCGGCAGCTTCGAGTGGCAGCGCACCTACTACGGCCAGGCCGCCGCCCCGCTGCGGGTGGCCGACATCCTCGACGGTCACCTGCTGTTCATCGTCTTCCGAACCCTGACCAGCTGCACGGCCTTCCTCCTGATCGCCACCGCCTTCGGCACGATGCACTCCTGGTGGGCCTTGGCCACGCTGCCGATCGCCGCATCGGTGGGGCTCGCGGTCGCCACGCCGACGTTCGCCTACGCGGCGGCCATCCGCAGCGACAGCTACCTCGCCATCCTGTTCCGCCTCGGCGTGATCCCGATGTCCCTGTTCTCGGGCGTCTTCTTCCCGATCGAGTCGCTGCCCGCCGCACTCCGCTGGCTCGCGTACGCGTCCCCGCTCTGGCACGGCGTCGACCTGAGCCGCGCAGCGACCCTGGGCACGGCACCGGCGTGGTCACCCATCGGCCACCTGCTGTACCTGGCTCTGTGGGCAACCGCAGGCTGGTTCCTGGCGCTTCGCCAGTTCAGCCGAAGGCTGGTGGTCTGACATGCCCCGGACCTGCCCGTCCGTGTCCCCGTCGCCGGTTAGCTGAGGAGCGCATCGTGGTCACCCTGGTTCTGCCACGGCTCGTGTCCTTCGAAGGCGCGGGCCGCCGGTCGGCGTCCGTCGTCGAGCGCAACGCCGCGACCCTGCGCAGCGCGTATTGGCTGGTCATGGCCTCGGGTCTGCTCGAGCCGGTGCTCTACCTGTTCTCCATCGGCGTCGGCGTCGGCACCCTCGTCGGCGACCTCACGCTGCCCGACGGCCGGGTCGTCACCTACGCCGCGTTCGTGGCCCCGGCGATGCTCGCCTCGTCCGCCATGGCGGGAGCGCTGTCGGAGACCACCTTCAACTTCTTCGGAAAGATGAAGTTCATGAAGCTGTACGACGGGATGCTCGCCACCCCCGTACGGCCCATCGAGATCGCCCTGGGCGAACTGGCCTGGGCGATGATCCGCGGCAACATCTACGCGGCCGCCTTCCTCATCCTGATGGTGGTCATGGACCTGACCACACCGGCCCGAGCCCTGGCCGCCCTGGCCGGCGCCATCCTGGTCGGCTTCGCCTTCGGCGCCGCCGGCATGGCCCTGTCCACCTTCATGCGCAGCTGGCAGGACTTCGACCTCGTGGCGTCGGTCCAGTTCACCCTCTTCCTGTTCTCGGGCACCTTCGTCCCGGCCGAGGCCTACCCGTCCGTCCTGCGCTGGCTGGTCGAGGCGACACCGCTGTACCGCTCGGTCGACCTGATCCGGGCGATCACCACCGGGGGAGTGGGCTGGCTCCAGCTGATCGACATCGCCTACCTGCTGGTAGTCGTGACCATCGGCCTGATCGTGGCAGGACGGCGCATGGAGAAGCTGCTCTGCAAGTGACACCGGCGCCACGACCCGCGGGGGCGATCGGCGGGCTGCGTCCCACCGGCCCGGGTGGGCGTCGCACCTCCCGGGCGGCACGCCCGGTGAGCTGGAGATCCGCTGAACGCAAGCCGAGGTGAAAGGGATTAAAGCAGCAGGATGACGGGCACCACCCCACAAGGTCGCGATTCTGCCGACCGGCGGGGACGGACCCGACCGGGAGCGGAACGCGGTAACGACACGACGCGTAGCGCCCTGGAGGTATCCCGCGATGAGACTTCTTCGCAAGGCCGAGGAAACGTCGCACGATCACGGCCATGACAAGACCGCTGCCGACGCACGCTCCGCGGGGGCGAAGGACGCTCGGGACCGCGACAGCAAGGGGCTCGACATCGACGCCGCCGCGACGTCGCGTACGGGGGACGACCGCGATAACGATCTGTCGGCGCCCAGCCCGGATGCGGGACCGGACAGCCCGGCCCAGCTGAAAGGCAAGGGCATCCTCGGCGCGCTGAAGCGGACGTTCAAGCAGTTCTCGCAGGACAACGTCACCGACTGGGCGGCCGCGCTCACCTACTACGGGGTGTTGTCGATCTTCCCCGGGGTGCTTGTCCTCGTGTCCGTGCTCGGCATGCTCAGCAACAACGGGCAGGCGACCGTGCAGGAGACGGTGAAGCAGGTCGCGCCCGGCCAGATCCAGGATCTGGTCAACCAGGTGCTGACGCAGGTGCAGGAGCCGGGTAAGGCCGGTCTCGCCGCGATCATCGGTATCGTGGCCGCCTTCTGGTCCGCCTCCGGCTACATCGGCGCCTTCATGCGGGCCTCGAACGCGATCTACGACGTGCCCGAGGGCCGGCCGGTCTGGAAGACGATCCCGATCCGGCTCGCCGTCACCGCCGTCATCGGCATCATGCTCATCCTCTCGACCGTGATCGTCGTCTTCACCGGCGGTCTGGCCGAAGCGGTCGGCAAGCAGATCGGCCTCGGCGGTGGCTTCGTGACCGCCTGGAACATCGCGAAGTGGCCGGTCCTGATCGTCCTGGTCAGCTTGATGTTCGCGATCCTGTACTGGGCGTCGCCGAACGCGAAGACCGGCGGCTTCCGGTGGGTCAGCCCCGGTGGCATCTTCGCCGTGCTCGTCTGGGTCGCCGCCTCCGCCGCCTTCGCGATCTACCTGGCCAACTTCGCCAACTACAACAAGACGTACGGGACCCTGGGCGGTGTCATCGCGTTCCTGGTCTGGCTGTGGATCTCCAACATCGCGATCATGCTCGGCGCCGAGCTGGACGCGGAGCTGGAGCGGGGACGGGCCATCGCGGCCGGCCACTCGCCCGACGACGAGCCGTTCCTGCAGCTGCGTGACGACCGCAAGCTCAAGAAGGGCAGCGAAAAGGGCCTGAGTACGTCCTGACCCGGCACACCTCAGCATCGACGGCCGCGCACCCACCGGGGTGCGCGGCCGTCGCGCATAGAGGCGACGGCCCGGAAACGGGGGAGGCGTCGGCAGGGAACGCAAGGGAGGCTTCGGCCGGAAACGCGGGGGAGACGCCGGCGGGCCGCAAACCCTGACAGACCCTCACCGAACTTTTGAATCCCCGAACAAAAGTTTACGGTGATCAACGAGAAGGTATGGACTAGCGCGGCGGAAGGGCCCTAGTGTGACGGGCGTGACACCGTACCGTTGCGACGGTGTGAACGGCCCGGAGGTTACCCGTGCATGTCGTCGACGCCCCCCATCTGCGCCTCCTCCGCTTGTTGCGGGACGAGGGACCCATCTCCCGCGCCGAGCTCGGTGACCGGCTCGATCTGACCCGGCCCCGCCTGCTCGCCGAGGTCGAGCGCCTCGTTGCCGCCGGTTACATCGCGGAGGCCGGGATGGCCGCCTCGCGGGGTGGCCGGCGGTCCACTCTGGTCGAGCTGCATCCGCGGTTGCGGTTCGCCGCCGTCGATCTGGGTGCCAGCTCCATCGACATCGAGGTCACCAACGGCCGGCTCGAGCCTGTCGCGGCGTACCGGGAGAGCGCCGACATCCGTAGTGGGCCGAAGGTGATTCTGCATCGGGTCAACGAGCTGCTGGCGAAGGCGCGCAGCGACGGGGCGTACGAGCGGCTCGACGCGGTCGGGATCGGCGTGCCCGGGCCGGTCAGCTTCCGGGACGGCGTGCCGGTGTCGCCGCCGATCATGCCGGGCTGGGACCGCTATCCGGTGCGGGAGCTGCTCGCCCGCGAGCATCTCTGCCCGGCCGTCGTGGACAACGACGTCAACATCATGGCGATCGGGGAGCGGCACGGTGGGGTCGCCCACTCGGTCGACGACTTCCTCTTCGTCAAGATCGGTACGGGCATCGGCTGCGGCATCCACCTCGGCGGCGACGTCTACCGGGGGGTGGACGGCTGCGCCGGCGACATCGGGCACATCCAGGTCGACGCGCACGGTCCGATGTGTTCCTGCGGCAACGCCGGCTGCCTCGAGGCGCTGTTCAGCGGTGCTGCCCTGGCCCGCGACGCGCTCGCCGCCGCTCGCAGCGGGGAGGCGCCGGCGCTGGCCGAGCGGCTCGCCGCCAACGGTGAGCTCGGCGCGCGGGACGTCGCCGACGGGGCCGCCGAGGGGGACGTGACCTGCATCCGGCTCATCCGCGACGGCGGGCGCAGGGTCGGTGCCACCCTCGCCACGCTGGTCAGCTTCGCGAACCCGTCGATGATCGTCATCGGGGGCGGGCTCGCGCAGCTCGGCCACATCCTGCTGGCCGAGATCCGCAGCGTGGTCTACCGGCGTTCGCTGCCGCTGGCGACCGGCAACCTACCCGTGGTGCTCAGCGAGCTGGGCGCCCGCGCGGGCGTCACCGGCGCCGCGGTCCTGGCCAGCGACACCGCCTTCGAGCAAGCATCATGACCGCCCCCGAAGAGCGAGCCACCGCCACCAGCACCCCGGAACAGCGAGCGGCCACCGAAGCCGAGCCGGAGGAAAACACCCGGGCAGAAGGGGAGGTCGTCCTCGAACTCGAGGGCGTCGTCAAGACCTTCCCGGGCGTACGCGCCCTCGACGGCGTCGAGCTCGAGGTCCGCGCCGGCGAGGTGCACTGCCTCCTCGGCCAGAACGGCGCCGGCAAGTCCACACTGATCAAGATCCTTGCCGGGGTGCATCACGCCGATGAGGGCAGCATCTCCTGGCTGGGCGAACCATTCGCCCCCGCCACCCCGCAGGCCGCGATGCGCGCCGGGATCGCCACGATCTACCAGGAGCTCGACCTCGTCGACGACCTGTCGGTGGCCGAGAACGCGTTCCTCGGCCACGAGCAGACCCGCGGCGGATTCCTGCGCCGGCGCTCGACCGCCGCCCGTACCCGGGAGATCCTGGCCCGGCTCGGGCACCCGCAGATCCCGCCGCGCCGCCTGGTCCGCTCGCTGCCCGCGGCGGGCAAGCAGATCGTCAGCATGGCCCGTGCCCTGTCGCACGACGCCAAGCTGATCGTCATGGACGAGCCCAGCGCCGTGCTCGCCCATGACGAGGTGGAGAACCTGTTCCGGATCATCCGGGAGCTGACCTCGCACGGCATCGCGGTCATCTACATCTCGCACCGGCTCGAGGAGATCCGCGACATCGGCGACCGCGTCACCGTCCTCAAGGACGGCCGGACCACCGCCGCGAACCTGCCGGCGCGCGGCACCCCGACCCGGGAGCTGGTCAGCCGGATGACCGGCCGCACGATCGAGTACGTCTTCCCGCCCCGCGTCGGCGCCGCGGAGGGCAAGCCGCTGCTGGAGGTGGAGGGCCTCACGCGGGCGGGCGAGTTCGCCGACGCGTCGTTGACCGTACGGGCGGGGGAGATCGTCGGCATCGCGGGCCTGGTCGGCTCGGGCCGCTCGGAGCTGCTGGAGACCATCTTCGGCGCGCGCCGGGCGGACGCGGGAACGGTCAAGGTGGACGGCAAGGTGATCCGCAGCATCGGCGGCGCGGTCCGCGGCGGCGTGGGGATGGCGCCGGAGGAGCGCAAGAGTCAGGCGCTGCTGCTGGACGAGCCGATCTACCGCAACATGACGCTGTCCTCCTTCTCCGGCTATTCCCGCGGTGGCTTCACCGACGCCGGCAAGGAGAAGGCCGCAGCGATGCGGACGGCGGACCAGCTGGAGCTGCGGCCCCGCGACGTCAGCCGTCCCGTGCGGACGCTCTCCGGCGGCAACCAGCAGAAGGTCGTGGTCGGCCGCTGGCTGCTCGACCGGACGAGACTGCTCCTGCTCGACGAGCCGACCCGCGGTGTGGACGTCGGCGCACGGGCGGAGCTCTATCAGGTCATCCACGATCTCGCGGCCGGCGGCGTGGGGGTGCTGCTGGTCTCCAGCGAGGTGCCCGAGGTGCTCGGCCTCGCCGACCGCGTCCTGGTCATGCGCGAGGGCCACCTCATCCACGAGGCGCCCGCGGGCGAGATCGACGAAGCGACCGTCCTGGACCTCGTCATGGCGGGGTCCCTCATGGAGGGAGAACCGGCATGACGGATCAGAGCACGAAGCCGAGTGTGCCGGCGCAGTCGCCGCCCGTCGAGCCGAAGAGCACCCCGCCGAGAAAAGAAGGCTGGTGGAAGCGGGACGGCGCGGAGCCCGTACGCCGCAACATCGGCCTGGTCGGCGTCCTCGTCGTCCTGGTCATCATCGGCATCGTCACCCGCCCCGAGCTGTACGGCGACGCGAGCTGGGTAACCGGCAACGTCTGGACGATCCTCCAGCAGGCGTCGGCGATCGGCGTCGTCACCGTCGGCATGACCTTCGTCATAATCGGCGGCGGCATCGACCTCTCCGTCGGCGCCATCGTCGCGGTGGCCGGCGTCTGGTCCACCACGCTCGCCACCCAGAGCTACGGCACCGCCGGCATGATCTTCACCGCGATCGTGGTCGGCGTCGTCGTGGGGCTCATCAACGGAGTGCTCATTTCGTACGGGAAACTCGTGCCCTTCATCGCCACCCTCGCGATGATGGTCGCGGCCCGCGGCCTGGCCGCCCAGATCTCCGGCAAGCAGACGCAGGTCTCGACGAACACGACCATCAACAACATCGCCACCACGAAGATTGCCGGCATCCCGATGCTGGTCATCATCCTCGCGCTGGTGGTCGCGGCGGGGTGGGTCCTGCTCAACCGCACCACGTTCGGCCGGCGCACCGTGGCCGTCGGCGGCAACGTGGAGGCGGCCCGGCTGGCCGGCATCAACGTGCGGCTGCACACCGTGCTGCTGTACGCCCTCTCCGGCCTCTGCTGCGGCATCGCGGCGATCATGCTCACCGCGCAGGCGACCAGTGCGCAGGCCGCGATGGCGAACCTCTACGAGCTGGACGCGATCGCCGCGGCGATCATCGGTGGCACGCTGCTCAGCGGCGGCCGCGGCACCATCGTCGGCGCCCTGTTCGGGGTGCTGGTCTTCTCCACGATCACCAACCTCTTCGCGATCAACAACCTCTCCACCGAGGTCCAGAACATGGTCAAGGGCGGCATCATCGTCGCCGCCGTGCTCGTCCAGCAGTTCCGCTACCGCTCCCTCAGCCAGTTGCTCGGGCGCAAGCAGACCTGAGCCCTGCCCCCCCCACCCCCTCACCCGGCGACCGGCGACGGCCGTCCGGTCACCCCTGGAGAAAACGATGAACGATCTGTCCCGTCGTCGCATCCTCTTCGGCGGCGCCGCCGTGGGCGCCGGCGCCCTGCTCACCGCGTGCACCAGCAACACCCCGAGCGAGAACACCCAGATCAACAACCAGAACTCCGGCAACAACAAGAACGCCGAGCCGGGTCAGAAGGTCGTCATCGGCTTCTCCGCCCCGGCCGCCGACCACGGCTGGGTCGCCGCCATCACCAACAACGCCAAGGCGCAGGCCGCCGCGTACCAGGACGTGGAGCTCCGCAGCGTCGAGGCCGGCGCCGACGCGGCCGCCCAGCGCGCCGCACTCTCCACCCTGATCTCGCAGAAGCCGAACGTGATCGTGCTGCTGCCGCACGACGGCAAGGAGCTCAACGCGGTCGGGCTGCAGGCCATGCGCGCCGGCATCCCGGTGGTCAACCTGGACCGGGCGTTCCCGGACCGGGGCGCCTACCGGCTGCAGATCAAGGGTGACAACTTCGGCATGGGCCTGGCCGCCGGGGCGTACATCGGCGAGCAGATGAAGGCGAAGGGCATCGCCACCCCGGTCATCGGCGAGATCCCGGGCATCGATTCGCTCGAGCTGACCCAGGAGCGCACCCGGGGCTTCAACGAGGCACTGGCCGTGTACGGCTTCAAGGTCGCCAACCGCCGCCCCGCCGAGTTCACCGCCGACACCGGCCAGCGCGCCGCCACCGAGCTCCTGCAGGCGCTGCCGAAGATCGACGCGCTCTGGAACCACGACGACGACCAGGGCATCGGCGTGCTCGCCGCCGTCAACCAGGCGAACCGCAAGGAGTTCCTGCTGGTCGGCGGCGCGGGCTCCAAGGCCGCGATCCAGGCCATCCAGGCGGACAACACCCCGCTCAAGGCGACGGTCACCTACAGCCCCTCGATGGCCTCCTCGGCGATCTCCCTGGCCCGCCTGATCGGGCAGGGCAAGGGCATGGCCGACCTGGTCGAGCTCCAGGTGCCCAAGGAGATCACGCTCTCCTCCGAAACGATCACCAAAGAGAACGCGGCTCAGTACAGCAAGCTCGGTTTCTGACGATCACGAACGGAGAGCATGATGGGGCAGCTGCGGGTCGGCATGGTCGGTTATTCGTTCATGGGCGCCGCGCACTCTCAGGCATGGCGCACCGTCAACCACGCGTTCGAACTGCCACTGTCGGCGCGGATGTCCGTGGTCTGCGGCCGCGACGAGGACAAGGTCGCGGCCGCGGCCGCCAAGCTCGGCTGGGAGTCGCACGCGACGGACTGGCGGCAGGTCGTCACCGCGGACGACGTCGACCTGGTGGACATCTGCACCCCGGGCGACACCCACGCGGAGATCGCGCTGGCCGCGCTCGCCGCGGGCAAACACGTTCTCTGCGAGAAACCCCTGGCCAACTCGGTGGCCGAGGCCCGGCAGATGGCCGAGGCCGCGGCGGCCGCGCAGGCCAAGGGGGTACGCACGATGTGCGGCTTCAACTACCGCAGGGTGCCGGCCGTCGCGCTGATGCGCCGGCTCGTGGCGGACGGCCGGATCGGCACGGTCCGCCACGTCCGCGCGGTGTACCTCCAGGACTGGATCGTCGACCCGGAGTTCCCGCTGGTCTGGCGGCTGCGCAAGGATGTCGCCGGCTCGGGCGCGCTGGGCGACATCGGCGCGCACATCGTCGACCTCACCCAGTACGTGACCGGCCAGCAGATCACCGGCGTCAGTGCCCTGACCGAGACGTTCGTCCGCGAGCGGCCGCTGCCCGCCGAGTCGGCCGGCCTCTCGGCGGCGGGCAACGGCCACGCCGGCTCGGGCGAGGTCACCGTGGACGACGCCGCACTGTTCCTGGCCCGGCTCGACGGGGGAGCGGTCGCCACCTACGAGGCGACCCGGTTCGCCACCGGCCGCAAGAACGGCCTGCGGGTCGAACTCAACGGCTCGCTCGGCTCGGTGGCGTTCGACTTCGAGCGGATGAACGAGCTCGAGTTCTACGACGCCACGCTCCCCACCAGCGAACAGGGATTCACCCGCATCCTGGTGACCGAGCCGGACCACCCGTACATGGCGGCGTGGTGGCCGGCCGGGCATCCGATCGGCTACGAGCACTCGTTCACCCACGAGATGCACGACCTCATCACGGCGATCGCGGCCGGCGAGAACCCGGCACCGTCCTTCGCGGACGCCCTCCAGGTCCAGCTCGTGCTCGACGCGGTCGAGCGCTCGGCGGCCTCGTCCGCCTGGGTCCCCGTGGAGGCCGCCCTGGCCACTGTCTAGTTCGCGTCCTGGTTCGCCACGCCGCGTCGCGAGGGAGGTCCGGTTGCGCCCCGGACCGCGGGACGCGGGGTGGAGCGGCTGTCCGGCATGGATCGACGGGTTCCCGATCGTTTGCCGGACAGCCCGAAAACCATTTCACAGGTACGGGCACAGCAAAGTCCCGTGGCACACGCCCGGGCACTGCCGTCCCGGCCTCCCCACGCCGCCATCCGGCCCGAGTCGCGGGTCCGGCGGCCGGCCAAGGCCTCGCCGCGCCGGCGTTCCGTGGCATCGCGTGTCCGCGGCGGGGCGGCCCTTGCGGCGCGCGGGGATCCGGCTGACTCGAGTGCCCGGGGTGTCGGCCCCCGCGGGTGCCTCCGTGTGGCTGACTCGCGCGTTCGAGGTGGGCGGCCCCGCCCATTTGGATGATTCGCGCGTCGACGGGGCGGGCCCTCGCCGTGCCCCCGATCAGGCTGAAGTGCGTCTCCGGCGGCAGGCGTTTGGCGTGTGCATCTGCATCCGGGGCATTCGCACGTGTCGCTGTCCAGTGCGTGTCCGAGTGTGCATTTGATGCACGGATAGCGCTCTCCTGTTCGGTGCGCCGACTTGCCTTTCCGGAGCCTTCCGGCCTGCTCACCGAGGGCGGCCGCATCGGCGCCTGTCGATCAAGCTGACCTATGTGGATCATGTTCCTCCCGGTCACGGCGTCGCACGGCGAGTACGCCGCTGATCCGGGCGCCGGTTGAGGCTCGTATCCGGGGGCAGACAACCCCACGGATGGAGGCGTCATGGCATACCGTCGGTCCGCCACGGCGGCAGCGGTGACCCGCGGCCGGATGATCCATACTGGAGCGCGCACGAACCGATGCACGTGCGAATGCACCGGTGACGCCCCGCTCCAGGAGGGATTCTGATGCGTCTGCGCCACCACTCGGGCCGGGTCGTCCACCTGAGCCACGGCACCGACCTGCGGCCGGCCCGGGATCTCCCGGCCGTCGTCGAGCAGCTCGACGCGTACGCCGCCGCCGTCCGGGCCCGTCAGGACGTGGACACCCTCGGGGTGAGCCTCTGGCTCCCGCCCACCCTCGCCGCCGCCCTGGCGATCGATGCGCGCTCCCGTGCCCGGCTTCGCGCCGAGCTCGACGCCCGCGGGCTCGAGATCGTCACGTTGAGCGGAGTGCCCTACGGGCAGGGCGGCGACGAGGGCTCCGACGTGTGCGACTGGAGCAGCCCCGCCCGCCTGGAGTACACCCTCGACCTCGCCCGCATCCTGGTCGACCTGTTGCCCGACGACGCCGTCCGGGGCGCGGTGACCACCACCGGTCTGGGCCGCCGCGACGAGTGGGACGACCCCCGGCAGAAGGACTGCTCGCGCATCCTGGGACGGCTCTCCGGCGGTCTCGCCGAGGTGGCCTGGCAGACGGGCCGCGCTGTACGCGTCGGCTTCCGGCCCGAGCCCGGCGCGGTGCTCGACGGCTCCGCGTCCGTCGCCGCGGCCTTCTCCCGGCTGGACAAGGACCGCCTCGGAGTCTGCCTGGACCTGGCGCACCTGGCGTGCACCTGGGAGGACCCGGCCGCCTATCTCGACCGGCTGGCCGGCGCCGGCGTCGCGGTCATCCAGGCACACGTCGCCGCCGCGCTGGAGGCCGCCGACCCACTCGCCGCCACCGAGGCGCTGAGCGGGTACGTGACGGACGGGCACCACTACCCGGTCACCACCCCGGACGACGGCTACGTCGGCGAGCTGGCCGAGGCGCTGCAGGAGTTCCCGCCGGGGCCGTGGCGGGTGCTTCACCCCGTACCGTTGGGATCGGAGCCGCCCGCGCCGCTGAGCGCGACCACGGAGATCTGGCGGACGGCGCTGCGGCATCTGATGGGCGGCGACGTGCCCGGCACGGAACATCTGGACGTCGAGTGGCAGAGCGCCGTCGACCTGGGCGAGCTGGACCTCTCTCCGCCGCAGGAGGCCCGCCTCCCTTGTTGAGGGGCGCCCGCACACCTAGAGTTCAACCTGGCACCTCCCGGTGAGGGCGGGCCCGCCGGGAGGCGCAGACCCGGTGCGGCCGCGACGCCCGCCGACGCCGTGCCGCCGCCGGTCCTCCTCGCGCCGGCCCGGAACCCTCTTCGTCACGCTTGCGAACAGGGAGATGACATGGCGCGACCCATCACGCTCTTCACCGGCCAGTGGGCCGACCTGCCGTTCGAGGAGGTCTGCCGGCTCGCCTCGGAGTGGGGGTACGACGGCCTCGAGATCGCCTGCTGGGGCGACCACTTCGAGGTGGACCGGGCGCTCGCCGAGGACGACTACGTCGACCGCAAGCGCGAGCAGCTCGCCAAGCACAACCTGCGGGTCTTCGCGATCTCCAACCACCTGGTCGGCCAGGCCGTCTGCGACCACCCGATCGACGAGCGCCACCAGGACATCCTGCCGGCGGCGATCTGGGGCGACGGCGACCCCTCGGGGGTGCGGGAACGCGCCGCGGAGCGGATGAAGGACACCGCCCGCGCCGCCGCCAAGCTCGGCGTGAAGACGGTGGTCGGCTTCACCGGGTCGTCGATCTGGCACACCGTGGCCATGTTCCCGCCGGTGCCGCCTGCCATGATCGAACGCGGCTACCAGGACTTCGCCGACCGCTGGAACCCGATCCTGGACGTCTTCGACGAGGTCGGCGTCCGCTTCGCCCACGAGGTGCACCCGAGCGAGATCGCGTACGACTACTGGACCACCCGGCGCACCCTCGACGCCATCGGCCACCGACCGGCGTTCGGCCTCAACTGGGACCCTTCGCACTTCGTGTGGCAGGACCTGGATCCGGTCAACTTCATCCTCGATTTCCAGGACCGGATCTACCACGTCGACTGCAAGGACGCGAAGGTCCGCACCGGCGACGGCCGCCGCGGCCGGATGTCCTCCCACCTGCCCTGGGCGGACCTGCGCCGCGGCTGGGACTTCGTCTCCACCGGCCACGGAGACGTGCCCTGGGAGGACTGCTTCCGCGCGCTGAACGCGATCGGCTACGACGGCCCGCTCTCCATCGAGTGGGAGGACGCCGGAATGGACCGCCTGGTCGGCGCGCCCGAGGCGCTCCGGTTCGTGCGCCGGCTCGCGTTCGACGCGCCGTCGGCGGCCTTCGACGCCGCCTTCTCCTCGTCTTCCTGAGGTGGTGAGACGCAGAAAGCCCGGCCTCGCGGGCCGGGCTCTCTGCTGGGGCGAGCGTCAGTACGTCGTACCGGTGCTGTTCGCGCTCACGCTGGAGGTCGACAGGTCGTCGCTGGACGACGAGGACGACGTGCTGGCGGAGTGCAGCTTCTCACCGAGCTTGGACTGGTTGAGCTTGTCCTTGCCCTCGGTGTAGAGCTTGTTGGCCTGGGCCTGGGCGACGCCGGCGGCCTCCTGGACCGTCGGGTGCTCCCACACCTTCTTGGCGTTGGCCGCGATCTCTTCGTACTTCTCCCGGCCGGCACGGCTGCCCAGGACGAAGCCCGCCGCGAGACCCGTGATGAACATGAGCTTTCCGCGCATGGCGGCTCCTTCCGTTCGATGACGCGCGTGCGTCTGGTCCGGTCCATACCCATCCTGCCGCTCAGTCATTCCCCCCGTCGGCGTTTCGTGCCTGTTGCGGTCTTCCCGGGTGTGTCGGCCACCCCTGTCGGCGGCGGCCCGTCCGGTGTTGTATTGTTTCTCGGGTCGCCCTGACAGCCCGCGAAGCGGGAGGTCAGACGGCAAGCGCTGTACAGCAATCCCCTGTAGCTCAATTGGCAGAGCAGCCGGCTGTTAACCGGCAGGTTATTGGTTCGAGTCCAATCGGGGGAGCATCTTCCCAGGTCAGAGGCCCTCACGCGGGGCCTCGTTCCGTATCCGCTCCGGTTTTCACGGGCCGTCTCCGAGCTTCAGCGATCTCTCGGGACCTTTCGGCCACATTTCAGGGCGACGACGCCGATCGGCTGCATCGGGTGGTGCGCAACCTCGTCGACAACGCGATGCGTCACGCCCGCCACAGCGTCACGATCCGGCTCGGGGCCCGCGGCGGGCACGGGGAGATCGTCGTTGGCAGTGCCCGCAGGGCCGAGCGCGAATCGCGCTGAACCGGCGTGTCCGCCGAGCCGATTCCGCTTATACCTACAAAATGTAGGAGGAAGCGGACATCGACCATGGCGGGAGAACGGCGTGAATCGGTTTCAACGGGCGATGCTGGCGGGTGCCGCGGCAGGCGTGCTCACCGGCGGCATGGCGGTCGTCGAGGTGGCCGCCGTGCCGCCTCCGGCCCGTACCCCGACGGCAGCAGCCGTGCCGCGACCGGAGCACGTCGTGATCGTGATGCTGGAGAACAAGCGCTACGACGCGGTGATCGGCCATCCGGCAGCCGGCCCAACCTCGCCCGCCAGCTGTTCGACAGCGGACACACCTTCGCCGGCTACTCCGAGGACCTGCCGTCGACGGGCTGGCGCGGCTGCGCCCATCGCAATTACGTACGCCGGCACAACCCCTGGGTCGACTTCAGCAACGTCCCCGCGTCGGCCAACCGGCCGCTCACCACGTTCCCCGAGGACTACCGCAAGCTGCCGACCGTCTCGTTCGTGACCCCGAACCTGTGCCACGACATGCACGACTGTCCCAAGGACCAGGCCGACGCCTGGCTCAAGAAGCGGTTCGCGCCATACGTCGCGTGGGCGAAAACCCACCACAGCCTGTTCATCCTGACCTTCGACGAGGACGACCAGACCGACCACAACCACATCCCGACGATCGTGGCCGGTGCCGGTGTCAAACCCGGTTCCTACGGTGCTCACCTGCACCACTACGACCTGCTGCGCACCCTCCAGCGCATGTACGGGCTCCCGCTCGCCGGGAATGCGGCCCGGGTGAAGGGGTTGCCGCCCGTGTGGACCGGTGCGTGAGACGGTCCTACAGCCAGGCCCGGGCCAGCGCGACGAATTCCACGTTGGTCACCGTGGCCACGGCCAGGAACCCGATGCCGAGCAGGATCGGTGCGATCAGGCGGCGCGGCGATGGTGTGGGGGCGGGAGCCGTCAGTGCCCGTACGCGCTGCACCGCCGTGCCGCCGCCGATTCCCAGCCCGGCGCGAAGGGCCGAACCGGTGGTGGCGAGCGCGGCGCGGGCGACGGCCTGAGCGGTCAGGCCCCGGTCACCGACGTCGGTCGCGGCGTCCTCGTCGGCCCAGCGTTCCACCAGGTACGCCACGGCGTCGCGCACCGGGATCAGCAGCGGATTCAGCGCCGCTGCGGCCGCCGTGGCGGCGGTGAGCCGGTGGTGGTGACGTCGCAGGTGGGCCTGCTCGTGAGCGAGCACGACGCGTCGTTCGTCGGCGTCGAGCAGCCGCAGGATGCCGGTGGTCACCAGCAGGTGCCCGCGCCGCCCGGCGGTGCCGGGCACGGCCACGGCCATCGGTGCGGACCAGTCGGCGACCACGAGCTGGTGTTGCGGTACGCCGATGGCGCGCAGCTCACGATGCGTGGTGATCCGCTGCCGTACGTCGCGCAGCAGGCGCAGGCCACCCCACAGCAGCACGATGCCCGCGGCCAGGGCGACCGGCCCCGGCACCGGCTCGGGCAGCTCGAGGGCCGAGTGGTCGTCCAGGCGCGACAGCGGCGGCAGATCGTCCAGCATGGTCAGGGCCAGCAGGGTCAGCGACCACGTGGAACAGGCGGCTGCGACAACCGCGGTGACGGTGAGCGTCCACGCAGCCGCGCCCGGTGCGCCACGGGAGGCGATCCTGCGCGCGGCGAAGGTCAGCGGCAACGCCATCAGCAGCGGCAGGTAGACGGCGATCCTCACGAGGGCCGTTCACCCCGGGCGTCGGACAGCAGCTGTCGCAGCACCTCGGCGTCGGACTCGTCGAGCGACGCGGCGAACTGCTGGAGCACGGCGTGCCAGGTCGCCGCTGAGCTCGCGGTGCACGTCGGCGGCGGTCAGCGCGGCTTCGGCGGCCCAGAGCACCGCCATGACCTCGGCCTCGAGGGTGCCCGGCGCCCGACGTCGGTCCTTCGTCGCCACAGTCGCTGACCTCCGCGCTCAGGATAGCTTCGGCGTCGGTGAGTACGGCCGACGACACTTCGCTGCTACGCCGCCTCCCGAGCCGGGCCGGTGGCTGACGCGGCCGCTGTGAGTCCTACGTATGGGAGTTGTCAAGGTGAGCGAGCCCGCGGTCTCCATCGACCTGCCCTTCGGCGCCGCCCTGGCGGGGCTCGTCCTCCTCGCCGTCGTGGCGGCCCGGATCGGCGGCCTCGGGGTGAGCCGCGCGGTGGTCACCGCTTCCGTGCGGGCAGTCCTGCAGCTCGCCGCGGTGTCGGTCCTGATCGCCGCGGTGCTGCGGTCGTGGTGGGCGACCGCCGCCTTCATCACGCTGATGCTGCTGGTGGCGGCGGCCACCTCAGCACGCCGGATCACCACCCTGCGGCTCGGCCGGCCGGCGATCCTGCCGATCGCGGCCGGCGTCGTGCCGGTCGGCGTGCTCGTCGTCGCGGCCGGAACGGTGCCTTTGACGGAGGTGGCCGTCCTGCCCATCGCCGGAATCCTGATCGGCGGGTCGATGACCGCCACGTCGCTGGCCGGCCGCCGGGCCCTCGATGAGCTGAGGACCCGGCACGGCGAGTACGAGGCGGCCCTGGCCCTCGGCTTCCTGCCGCGCGACGCGGCACTGGAGATCTGCCGCCCGACGTCGGGCCGGGCCCTGGTGCCCGCGCTGGACCAGACCCGCACGGTGGGCCTGGTCACGCTGCCCGGCGCGTTCGTCGGCGTGCTGCTCGGCGGCGGATCGGCGGTGCAGGCGGGCGCGACCCAGCTGCTGGTCCTGGTGGCGCTGCTGGCCGTGGAAGCCATCGCGGTCGGCGTCACCGTGGAGCTGGTCGCCGCCGGGTCACTGCGGCCCCCGTCAGCGATTTCCTAGGGTCCGGCGGGCGTGGGTTCAGCTGGAGGCGGTGGGGGTGGGCCCGGCCGCTGCCGCCGTACTCGTCTACCGGCTGCTCTCGTGCTGGACGGTCCTGCCCATCGGCCTGGTCTGCTGGACCGCACAGAGGTCCCCGGGGCAGCTCTTACGCAACGCTTAGAAACACCTGCCAGGGTCTCTTATCGCCGAGGCCGATCATGGTGAGTGCCGGGGATACCGGCGCCATCGACTGACGAACGGGGAACCGACATGAGCGACCAGACGCCTCGCCCGGCGCGCGACCACGACGACGCCACCGCCCTCGACGCGGCGCCCGCGGCGCACACCGCCGACGACGCCACGCGGGACCAGACCGGCTCCGCTGCCGGCCCGGCGCCGGCCACCACCGCCCCGGCCCGCAGCCGGTGGTATCACCGCCGCACCCCGCTGCTGGTCAGCGGCGCTGCTGCTGGGCTGCCTGCTCGGCGGCGGGATCGTGGGCCTGGGCGCCCTGATCGCCGACGGCCACCACGGCGACGACCCGGGGCAGCCACAGCAGCCGCGACGAGCGGGCGGCGGCCGCGACGGGGACGACCGCGACGGGGACCGGCACCAGCGGGACCGGGACGACGACCAGGTCACCCCGGCGCCGTCGACGCCCGGCACCCGGTCCCCGACGCTGTCGCGGGCGGTCACCATGAGCACCGGGACCAGCACCCCGTCCGCCCGCAGCCGGCGGCAGGCCTCGAGCCCGTCCATCGTCGGCATGCTGACGTCAAGGATCATGGCGTCCGGCTCTCCCGCGCGGACGACGTCGAGTGCTTCCTGCCCGTCGCACGCGGTGTCGACCTCGTGGCCCTCGAACCGCAACGTTCTGGCCAGCGAGTCGCGTACCGCCGCGTCGTCGTCGACCACCAGAACCCGCATGAACCCCTCCGTCTCAGCCGTCGCCACCTCAGGTTGGCGGGGCCGGGTGAGATCCGATGCCTCTTTTCCTAAGTGTTGCGTAAGAGGCCGGGCCTTACAGCAGGGGTACCGAGGGGTCGTCGGCCGCGCCGCTGTCCGCCTGCGCGTCGACGGTGCAGAACCGCCACCGGCCGTCGGACCCCCGCAACAGGGTGATCTGCAATGCGGTCGGCGGCAGCTGGTCGAAGGTGCTGATCCGGACTGCCCCGGTACGGCTCAGCACCGGCTCGGCCGGCCGGGAGGCGGTGACGTCGAGGACGACCTTGCCGCCGAGCGCGCCGGCCGTGGCGCCGGGCGCGGGGGACGGGCCGACGACCGTACCGAAAGTCGGGGCGGCGGGCTGCAGATAGGTCTTGTCGCGCAGCAAGCTGTTGGCCTGGTCGTAGACCAGGTTGTACATGGCGCAACCCGGCTCGGCGATGGTACGGGTCCGCGCCGGATCAGGGTTGGCCAGCAGCCACTGCCCGTAACCGCTGAGGGACGCGAGGATCGCCGGCCAGGTGGTCCCGGTCTGCTTCAGCGCCGGCGCCGGTGAGCGCGGTGGCGGCGTCGAGGCGACGAGAACCGGCAGCGGGGCGGCGGACCCGCTCGGCATCACCGCAGGGACCGCCGACGCGGCCGGGGTCGCCGTCGAGCCGGTCAGCACCGCACAGCCGGATGCCGTCAGGGTGACGCCGATGGCCGCAGCGACCG
This sequence comes from Actinoplanes sp. NPDC051475, assembly GCF_040689425.1. Taxonomy (NCBI): domain Bacteria; kingdom Bacillati; phylum Actinomycetota; class Actinomycetes; order Micromonosporales; family Micromonosporaceae; genus Actinoplanes; species Actinoplanes sp. NPDC051475. Next base: position 141,091 of record NZ_JBFAZZ010000012.1, on the reverse strand, counting down.
CCGTACCGATGCGTCGAAGCGTCCTCAAGTGTTCTCCCCGGTCCTGCGCGGCCTCCGCTGTCTCGTCCCTGATCGGCGGGAAGCTGGTCGGCATGAGCGCGCGCTTCGACACGTCGGCCTGATCACACCGCCGCGCTGTGGGCGGCCATCTCGGCCGTAACGGTGTCCGGGGAAAGCGGGTCGGTGGCGCCGGGGAGGGCGACGATGGCGTCCAGCCCGGTCGTGGTTCGCGGTCGCAGCCGGGCGTGGCCGCCGCTGGCCTCAGCGAGTTTCCGGACGAGTGACAGGCCGAGACCGGTGCCGTCGTTGCCGCTGCCGGGTGCCCGCCAGAACGGGTCCATGGCTCGTACGCACTGCTCGGCGCTCAGCCCGGGCCCCTCGTCGGCGACCTGGATCTGCATCGTCGGCTCGCCATCGGTCATCGGCTGCCAGGAGATCGCGACAGTGCCGCCGGGCGGTGTCGCGCGCAGGGCGTTGGACAGCAGGTTGTCGAGGATCTGGTCGACGGCGGTGGATACCGTCCACACGTGCGCGGCCGGACCGGAGGCAGTCAGCTGGACGGCCCGGCTGGTGGCCAGCGGGGTCCAGAAGCAGATGCGTTGCGCGACCGCCGAATGCAGGTCGACACGTTCGCGGGGCAGGGTGGTCTGTTCGCAGCGGGCCATCACCAGCAGCGCCTCGACCATCTGGGCCAGCCGGTCGGTTTCGACCAGCGCCGCCCGCAGGTTCTTGTCCCCGGCCGGGGCGATGTCGGGCTCCAGGTTCTCCAGGCGGAGCCGCAGCGCGGCCAGCGGGGTCTTCAGCTGGTGCGAGGCGTGCCCGATGAAGGACCGCTGGGAAGCGATCAGGCCGCGCAGCCGTTCGGCGGTGGCGACGAACGTCGCCCCGAGCCGGCGGAGCTCCGGAGGGCCGGCGGTGGTGCACACCGGGGATGCGGAGGTCGCGTCGTCGGCGAGCCTCCGGGTGGCCTGCTCCAGCGCACGGACCGGGCGGCTGATCCACCGCGCCAGCGCGACGGCGATCAGGGCGGCGGCGATCAGGGCGAACAGCCCGACGGTGGCCAGGATGAGCCACACCTGGTGGACGCGGCGGTCGATCACCGTGGACGGGACGGTGACCCGGATGGCGCCTTGCGGCACCAGCCCGGGGTGCACGGTCACCGCGACCGAGATCATGTGCGCCCCGGCCGAACCGGCGATGCGTGAGCTCACCCGCCCCTGACCGCGTAGCACTGCACGGATGTCGGCGTCCTCGGTGACGTCGGCCGCAGGCCGGGTGCTCACCAGAACCTGGCCGAGAGCATCGACGATCTCCACGCTGCCGCCCAGCCGGCGGGCGGCCGACTGGGCCAGCGCGTCGACGTGGGGGATGTCGTGCCGATGCATGTCCGCGTCGACGACCACCGCCAGCACCTCGGCGTCGTGCTCCAGCTGCGCCAGCGCCTGGTGCTGCTCACTGCGCTGCTGGAGGAGACCCAGCGGAACCTCCAGGCCGACGACGATCAGAAATGCGAACGTCAGGTACGTCACCAGCAGCCGGCTGGTCATCCGAGCTGCCCCGCGTACGTGCGGCGGCCCACGGCGCGGATCCGTGCGACCAGCTCGCGGACGCTGAACGGCTTGGCCAGGTAGTCGTCGGCGCCCAGTTCCAGCCCGACCACCCGGTCGGTCTCGTCGCCGCGGGCCGTCAACATGATCACCGGTACGTCCCCGGCGGACCGCAGGCGGCGGCACACCTCCAGCCCGTCCATGTCCGGCAATCCCAGGTCCAGGAGCACCAGCGTCGCGGGCGGGGCCGCCAGCGCCGCCATCCCGGTGGACACCCGGTCCGCCTGGATGCCGTACCGGGCCAGCCCGTCGATCAGCGGCTCGGCGATCGCGTCGTCGTCCTCCACCAGCAGGACCCGATCGCGTACCGCCGCGGTGCCGGCCGGGCCCGAAGCCAGGGCGGTCGCCACCGTCGCCTGCAGCGCCGCGGGATCCAGTGCGGTACGCAGGACCCGCCGGTCGCCGGGGAGATCGGCAGGCCCGGCGGGCTCGCAGACCACGATCGGAGTGTCGGCGGTCGCGGGCCGGGACCACATCGCGTCGCACACCTGGAGGATGCTCAGGTCGGGGAGCCGCCCGTCGACGAGGAGCAGATCCGCGGTCCCGGCGGCCACTTCCGCCACAGCGGTCGCAGCCTCACCGAAGAGCACACACGTGTGCCCGGCCCGCCGCAGGGCTTCCTCGGCCACCCGTCGCCTCAGCGTGGTGGGGAATACCGCAACAACGAAAGCCATGGTGTCAGCCTTTCAATGGTCCGAGGCTGCTCAGGCTGCCTTGCCGCGCTTTGGGCCGCCTGAACTCCGGCTGAGACGTGAGCGGGGTACGCATTTGCGGGAGGCAAACGCGATAGTGGGACATGTGCGGTGGCTATGGCGGTGTCGGGCGACGAGGAGAAGAGTGACGCTGGAGCACCGTCTCGGAGGCCGTGATTTTCATGATCAACGCATTTGTCGTGTCGAGCACGCCGCGGGCCGCCTCGTCATGTCGGAACTGGTAGGTAACGCCGTCGAGCACGCCGGCACCGAGATTGATGTGTGGGTGTCGATGCGCGGCGCGACGGTGCATCTGGCCGTCCAGGACCGGAGTACGCGTCCTCCGCTGTTGCGCGGGTCCGATCCGACCCGGCCCGGCGGGGTGTGGGCACCGGGGATGGGACTGCGGATCGTCGCGGCCACGGCTACCGCCTGGGGTGCCCTGCCGAGTTCGGACGGCAAGGTGGTCTTGGCGACCCCTTGCGGCGGCGCTGAGGCAGGTGTGATGACGTTCTTCACCGACGGCGGGGCCCGGTTGCACGTGGCGGTGCAGCACGAGTCCAACCGGATCACCGTCACTCTCACCGGCGAACTGGACCGGGTCAGTGGTCCACCGCTGGCCGATGTGTTGGACGCCGCGATGGACGGTGGTATCAGGCACGTCTGCGTGTCGATGGCCCAGGTGGGATTCGTCGATGTCGGCGGCGTGCGCGTGCTCTTGCGAGCTCACCAGGTCGGGAAGCGCCGCGGTGTCGTGTTTCTGCTGCAGGATCCCCAGCCGCACGTCGTCTGGCTGCTGCGGGGAACGGAGGCCGCGGACCTGCTGCTCGGTGCACCTCTGGCACCGGAGGGCGAGCCCGCGATGGTCCCGCACGCGGCCGATGGCCGTGACGACCGGGCCGATGGCCGAGACAAGCGGGCCGGTCGCCGTGACGAGCGGGCCGATGAGCGCGACAGGCGGGCGGACGAACGCGACAGGAGCGCCGACATGCGCGACGACACCGCCGACGAACGTGACAGGCAGGCCGACGATCGCGAGGAATGGGCGGACGACAGGGAACGGCTCGCGCAGGAACGAAACCATCTCCTCGACGAACGGCAGCAGAAAGTCCAGGAGCACCAGCGCTGGGAAGACGTCCGTGAGGAACTTGCCGACGCCCGCGATCGCGACCTGCGTCGCCGGGAACAGGAACTCTAGACGGTCGGCGACTTCACAGTGGGATGCCCTGCAGCACGCGATCGATCAGGCGGAGAGCAGCGGGCGCGCCCCGTTCGTCCTGCTCCTGATCGACGGGTGACGCCGAGCGTTCCGGCCGGTCGATCAGAAGGATGATCTCGTCGATGAGGCTGACGATCTCGCTCCGCTCGGCGGCCGATGCGACATCGCGCAGGCTCCGGGCCAGTCGCAGCATGTCGGCATCCTGCTGGTCGCGCGCCTGTGCTGAGTCCGTACCTGGCATGGCCCGATCGTAGTCCGATCGCGCGGCGACGGCGTGCCACATGCGGGTTTGAAGCGCGGAGCGCTATCCGTTCGGGGGCCCGAGCAGGGCGATGCAGGCCTGGATGGCGAACTCGGTGTTGTCGCTGGGGCGCCCGCCGTCCTCCACGGTGGTGGCCGTCAGCTCGCGGAGCCCGCCCAGCACCATGATCGCGAGCTGCCGGGACACCGGGCTGGTGCGGACGGCGCTCCAGGCAGGAGTGCTGCAGAGCGTTTGGATCATGGTGATGAAGCCTTCGAGGTGGTCGCGCTGCAGGCCCCGGGCCGCCGCGCCGAGCGACGGCACCTCTCGGATCCAGCTGAGGGTGATCGCCGGGCGCGACTCGGCGCAGCCGATCCAGGCCTCGACGGCCTGCCGGACCTGGGTCGTCCACGGTGCGGCCTGGTCGACGGCGGCGGAGACCTGGTCGATCATCTCCGCGTTGGCGTCGCTGAGCAGCGCGACGAAGCACGCTTCCCGGTCCGGGAAGTGCGCATAGAAGGTACGCCGGGAGGTACGCGCACGCCGGACGATGTCGGCGACCGTGGTGTTGCGGTAGCCGACGTCCACGATCGACGCGGCCAGGCCGTCGAGCAGGCGCCCGCGGAAGTGGCCCGCCTCCTCCTGTACCGGAGCCGCCGCCTCGTGCCGCACGGTGGTCACGCCCTACTCCTTACCCGCCGGAGCCCTTGTCCGCATCGGTACGTAAGCGTACCGTGGCCCTGGTACGTCCGCGTACCAGGCGGAGAACGTACCACCGAAGAAGGTGTTGTCAGATGACTGCCGTCACGCTTCCTCCAGGTCCGACGACCCCCCAGTTCGTGCAGGCCCTGCGCGCACTGACCACTCCCCGGCGAGGGATGCACCGGATGCGGGACCGCTACGGCGACGCCTTCACCATCGACGTGCCGCCGTACGGGCGGGCCCTGGTCATCAGCGATCCCGGGGAGGTCAAGCAACTTTTCCTGGCCGGTGCCGACGCCGCGGACAAGCCTGATCGGAATCTTGGGCGCGTGCTCGGGCCGGGATCGCTGTTCGCGCTGGTCGGCGAGGAGCATCGGCGGCAGCGCAAGGTGCTCGCCCCGCCGTTCCACGGGCGCCGGCTCACGGCGTACGAAAAAATCGTCGAGGAGGAGACGGCGCGCGAGCTGGCGTCCTGGCCGCAAGGCCGCGCCTTCGCCACTCTGCCCTCGATGACCCGGATCACCCTGAACGTCATCCTGCGCGCGGTGTTCGGCGCCGAGGGCACCGAGTTCGACGAGCTTCGCGAGCTCCTGCCGCGGATGATCAGGCTGGGTTCCTGGCTCACGGTGCTGCCCGAACCGCGGACCGGCCTCGGGCGGCGCGGTCCCTGGGGCCGGTTCCGCGCTATGCGCCGGGACTACGACGCGATCGTGGCACGGCTGATAGCCGAGGCGGAGCGGGGCGACGCCCTCGACGAGCACGACGACATCCTCGCACTGATGCTGCGCAGCCGCTACGACGACGGCACGGGGCTGAGCCGCGCCGACATCGCCGACCAGCTGCTCACGCTGCTCGCCGCCGGGCACGAGACGACGGCGACGACCCTCGCCTGGGCGGTCGAGCGGCTGCGCCGCCATCCGGCGGTCCTGGACGCCCTCGTCGCCGAGGTGGACGCGGGCGAGAGCGCCCTGCGCGAAGCGACGATCCTGGAGGTCGAGCGGACCCGGCCGGTGATCGACCTGGTGGGCCGGCAGGTGCGGGTCGACGGCTTCTCGGTGGGCCGGTGGACCGTGCCGAAGGGGTACGTGGTGGCGGTCAGCATCGCCCTGATCCACGACGACGAATCGGTGTTCCCGGACGCGCGGACGTTCGATCCCACGCGGTTCCTCGGCACCCGGCCGGACCTGTACCGATGGATCCCGTTCGGCGGCGGCGTCCGGCGCTGCCTCGGCGCCGCGTTCGCGAACATGGAGCTGAGCGTCGTCCTGCGCACCATGCTCCGGGACGTCACCCTGCTGCCGACCGGCGAGCCCGATGAGCGCTGGCATTCCCGCGGCGTCGCCAGCGCGCCGGCTCGGGGAGGCCGCGCGGTCGTTCGCCGCCGTACCGCCGCCGGGCTGTCATGACCGAACACTTCGACGTGCTCATCGTCGGTGCCGGCCTGTCCGGCATCGGGGCCGCATACCATCTGCAAAAGGCCTTCCCCGGCCGGACGTACGCGATCCTCGAGGCGCGCGACGCGATCGGGGGCACCTGGGACCTGTTCCGCTATCCGGGCGTGCGGTCCGACTCCGACATGCACACGCTCGGTTATCGGTTCCGGCCGTGGACGCAGGCCAGGGCCATCGCCGGCGGGCCGGCCATCCTCGACTACATCCGGGCCACCGCCGCCGAGGCCGGCATCGACCGGCACATCCGCTTCGGACACCGGACGGTGGGCGCGCAGTGGTCCACCGCGGACGCGCGCTGGACGGTGGAAGTGCGCCACCGCGGCGAGACCCTGCGGCTGACCACCCGCTTCCTTTATCTCTGCACCGGCTACTACCGCTACGACGCCGGCTACACGCCGCCCCTGCCCGGCATCGAACGGTACGGCGGAAGCGTCGTCCACCCCCAGCACTGGCCGGCGGACCTCGACTACACCGGCAAGAACGTCGTCGTGATCGGCAGTGGCGCCACGGCTGTCACGCTCGTACCCGCCATGGCCCAGCGGGCGGCACACGTGACGATGCTGCAGCGCTCGCCCACGTACGTCATGACGTTGCCGGCGGAGGACCCGATCGCCACGAGGCTGCGGCGCATGATCGGGGCCCGGCGCGCCTACCCGGTCGTGCGGTGGAAGAACGTGACCATCAGCACGCTGGTCTACCAGCTCAGCCGGCGCCGTCCCGATCTCGTCCGGGCCATGCTGCGGCGGGCGACGATCCGCCAGCTTCCACCCGGGTACGCCGTGGACACCCACTTCCGTCCGCGTTACGGCCCCTGGGACCAGCGGCTGTGCTTCGTACCGGACGGCGACCTGTTCGCCGCGATCAGCCAGGGCCGGGCATCCGTGCGCACCGACCGCATCGCGGAGTTCACCGCTGCCGGGCTCCGCCTGGAATCCGGCGACAGCCTTGAGGCGGACATCGTCGTGACCGCCACCGGCCTCCAGCTTCTCGCTCTCGGCGGCATCACCCTCTCCGTCGACGGGCGCGAGGTCGCCCTGCCCGAGACGATGGCCTACAAGGGCATGATGCTCAGCGGCGTGCCGAATCTCGCCTTCACCGTCGGCTACACCAACGCCTCCTGGACCCTGAAGGCCGACCTGGTCGGCGAGTACGTCGTGCGGCTGCTGCGCCACATGGACCGCCACGGCCACGCCTGGTGCGTACCCGCGAACGACGACCCGACCGTCACCGAGCGGCCGTTGCTCGACTTCCAGGCGGGCTACGTGCTGCGGTCGATCGACGACTTCCCCAAGGCCGGCTCGCGGTCCCCCTGGCAGCTCGGCATGAGTTACGCGCACGACCTGCTGAAGCTGCGGCACGGCGCGATCGAGGACGGTGCCATGCGGTTCGGCCAGTGATGCGACCCTTCTACGCGCGGGAACTGGCGCAGTACCCGACCGGCTCCCGGCGGTTGCGGTACCTGCTCATGGCCGTACTGGCCAGCCTCGTCGTCAACTTCGAGGGCGAGATCTCGCCCGTGGTGCCGCTGCTGCTCGACGACCTCGACATGTCGCTGAGCACCTACGGCCTCATCGGCGCGCTGGCGGTGGCCGTCGGAGGCGTCTCGGCCGCGATCGGTGGCCGGCTGGCCGACCGGCACGGCCGCGTCCTGCTCCTCGTCCCCGCGCTGGTGCTCGCCGCCGTGTGCACCTTCGCGACCGTCCTGGTGCGTACGCCGGGTGAGTTCCTGCTGCTGCGCTGCCTGCTGTTGTTCATCGAGGGCGCCGCCACCACCACGACCGCCGGCCTGGTCCGGGACTTCTCGCCCCGGCTGGGACGGGCCACCGCGTACGGGTTCTGGACCTGGGGGCCGATCGGAGCCAACTTCCTGGCCGCCGGCATCGCGGGCGTCACGCTGCCGCTCTTCACGAGCTGGCGGTCACAGCTCATCATCATGGGCTCCATCGCGCTGGCGTCCTGCGTCGTGGTCATGGCCTTCATCGCAGACCTGTCGCCGCGCCTCCGGGCCCGCGTCATCACCTCGGAATCGGACATGGCGCTCCCCGACGTGGACCCGGCCGACCTGCGCCACGCCCGGGGGCTCATGGCGTACCCGGTGTTCTGGGCCCACCTTCTGGGCATCACCCTGTGGTTGGTCTGGTACTGGACGCTGAACATCTTCGGAGCGACGCTGCTGGTCCAGGCGTTCCGGATGACGGCGAGCGAGGCCGCGGTCGTCATGGCCGTGATCTGGGGATGCACCATGGTCGCGCTCGTAGCGGCCGGGCGGCTCTCCGACCGCCTCCAGGCGCGCAGGCCCGTCATCCTGGCCGGCGCGGTCGGCGGGATCGCCGGCATGGCCTACTTCGTCGGCCTGGTCGACGGCGGCCGGGCGAGCCTCGCCCACCTGATCGGGGTCGGTGTCCTGCTCGGCATCGGCACGGGGGTCACGTTCGGGCCCTGGATGGCGCTCTTCTCCGAGGACGTGGAGGACCTGCGCCCGGACCTGCAGGCCACGGCGTGGGGCGCGTTCGGCCTGGCGGTCCGGACCATGATCGTGGGAGTGCTGATCGCCGCGCCGGTGGTGGCGGCCGGTGGCCCGGGCTGGAGCCGGTGGTTGCTCATCGCGCTGCTCTGCAACGTGCTCTTCGTGCCCGGAATCTTCCTGCTCGGTGGCCGCCGGCGGCCCGCTTGAGGGAGGCGGTTCAGCTTTTCGCCCGACTGTGCCGATAGTCCAGTCGTGACCTCTCCCGCTTCCACCTCGGTCCTCTACCGCGTCTGGCGGCTCTTTCCCAGCATGCGAGCCCTGCTCATGACGCTGGCGACCAGCCTCAGCGCCCTCGTGGTGGCCATCCAGACCGTTGCGGCGATGATCTTCACTCGCGACACACTGACGGACGCCCAGTTCGATTCCTTCCTGCGCCGGCAACTGGCGGTGGGTGTCGTCTCGGTCCTCGTGGTGTCGCTGGTCGTCTTCTGGGTCTCACTGGCGGTCACCCGGCCGCTGCGGGACACCCTGGCCTTCCTGAACCGCCTCGTCGCCCGCGACCTGAGCACCCGCATGCCGGTGGACGGGCGCGACGAGGTCGGCAGGATCGCGGAAGGCCTGAACCGGATGACGGACATCCTGGCCGAGGCCGTCGGCGGCATGAGCACCAGCGCGGGAGAGCTGAGCCGCTCTGCCGAGGAGCTGACGGCCGTCAGCCGCGAGCTCGGCGGCGACGCCTCGTCGACCTCCACCCAGGCCGGCGTCGTGTCGTCCGCCGCGGGCCAGGTCAGCAGCACGATGCAGTCGGTCGCCGCGGGCATCGAGCAGATGGGCGGCAGCATCGGCGAGATCGCCCGCAGCGCCACCGAGGCCGCCCGGGTCTCCAGCAGCGGTGTCACCGTCGCCGCCCACACGAACGAGGTGGTCGGGAGACTGGGGGAGAGCTCCACGGCGATCCACGACGTCGTCCGTACCATCGCCGCGATCGCCGCCCAGACCAACCTGCTCGCGCTCAACGCCACCATCGAGGCCGCCCGCGCCGGCGAGAGCGGCAAGGGCTTCGCCGTGGTCGCGGGCGAGGTCAAGGCCCTGGCCCAGCAGACCTCGGACGCGACCGAGGACATCAGCCAGCGGGTCGCCGCCATCCAGGCCGAGAGCGGCGACGCGGTCGAGGCGATCAACAAGATCAACGGCATCATCGCCGAAGTCAGCTCCCTGCAGAACACCATCGCGGCCGCGGTGGAGGAACAGACCGCGGTGACCGGGGAGATCGGCCGGGGCATCGCGGACGCGGCGGGAAGCAGCTCGGAGATCGCGGAAGGGGTGACAGGCGTGGCGGGCGCGGCGCGGAACGCCTCGGCGCGGGCGGACCGGACCCATCAGCTCGCGGAGTCGCTCCGGGACACCTCCCACGACATGCGCACCCTGGTCGACCGCTTCACGCTGCCCTGATTCCGCAGCCGGCCGCTGCTTGCGGGGCGGCTATCATGCCCGGAACGTAATCGGGCTCTGGCGGTGGAATGGCCGACGGCATATCGACCTTGAATGATCGCGAAACCGGTCAGACCTCGCACGCCTCCTCGTGGGCGCCGGTGTCGCGACGCGCCACATGGGTCTTCGTGGTCCTCGGCGTCGTGGGCATCCTGACCGTCCTGCCGACCGTCACCAGCTGGAGCGACGCCAGCCGGATGGCGACCATCCAATCCCTGGTCGACTTCCACACCCTCTCGATCGACCAGTCCGTCTTCCACCGCACCGGAGACAAGGTCTTCGTCGACGGCCACTTCTACTCCGACAAGCTCGCGGTGCCATCGCTCCTCGGCGCGATCATCTATCTGCCCCTGTCGGCGCTCGGATTCAAGCTCGGCTACGGCTGGAACCTCGCGTACTACGTCATCACACTGCTCACCGTCAAAGCGTTCTGGCTGGCGGGCCTGGTCGCCTTCTACCGGACGCTGGCGATCACGCCGCTCACCGACCGCAAGCGCATCTGGCTGACGCTCGCGCTCGGCGTCGGCTCGCTGTACTTCACCTGGTCGGCGACGTTCAACAACCACTCGCTGGCGGCATCGTGGGTGGCCATCGGCTTCTATTTCCTGATGCGCGCCCGGCAGGGCATCCGCACCGGCCGAAGCGTCTTCGCCGCGGGACTCTTCTTCGCCCTGGCCGGCGGCTCGGACGTGCCGATCCTGGCCGTCTTCGGCGGCTTCCTCCTGTACGTGCTCACGGACCGGCGCCTGCGCCCCCACGCGGCTCTATATCTGCTCCCACTGCCGCTCACCGCGCTCCCGGCGCTGTGGGTCAACTACCGCATCTCCGGAAGCCTGGTCCCGGTCCAGCTGGTCACGGCCTACTTCCAATACCCGGGTACGCCGTGGAAGCCGTCGGCGCTCACCGGGGCCGGAATGAACCGAGGCGCGTTCCTCGCCGAGTACGCGTTCCACTGCCTCGTCGGTAAGCGCGGGTTCCTGCTCTACAACCCGCTGCTGTTCCTGGCCGTACCGTTGCTGCTGCGCTCCTCCCGCTCCTCCCGCTTCGTTCGCGAGTCGCGGGTCGTGTGCCTCGTGACGGTGCCGATCGTCGGGTACTACCTGCTCTTCTCCAACAATTACGGCGGCTGGAGCTACAGCATCCGCTGGTTCGTACCCCTGCTGCCGTTGCTGTTCTTCTTTCTCCATCCGATCCTGGCCGGCCCGTCCCGCACCCTGAAGATCCTGTTCTTCACGGCGTTCGCAGCAGGTACGGCGATCGCCGTCATCGGGCTCGTCAACCCGTGGTCCTGGCTCAACCTCAGCCCGTACCCGCTGATCGCCAACCTCCGCACCATCCCGGATCTCTTCAACTAGCGTCCCGGTGCCAGATCCTTGTGGAAGACCAGGAACCGGCAGGGAACCGCCAGCAGGGGAGCGAGGTCCGGATGCGCCTCCGTCACGTCTCCGCTGCCGACGACCCGATAGCCGAGCCGGGTGTACCAGGCCCGAAGGAACTCCTTGACCGGATGCGTGCCCACTTCGGGTACGAGCAGCTCGAGCTGCATCGTCCCCAACCCCCGCCCGCGGGCGCGACCCTCGGCGAACCGGACGAGCTCCCGCCCGACCCCGCTGCCCTTGTGCTGTGCGGCGGCGACCAGCATGCCGAACTCGCCGAGGGTGGGGGTGAGCTGGTGGACGCGTACGAGACCCACGGGCTCGCCGTCGAGACGGCCCACCGCGATCTGGCCGAACGCGATCAGCTCAGCCATCTCGGAGTGCGACGTGCGGGCGGCGCCGTCGGACCAGAGGCCCTTCTCACCCTCGGCGTAGGCGTGGTTGGCCATGGCGGTGAGCTCGGCAACCAGGCGGGTGTCGGAGGCATGCTCTGCCAGCAGCATCGTTGTCTCGATCGTCACCGGCCGATTCTGCCCCTTCACCTGGTACCCGCGGCCCGGCGGTGCGCGCTGCGCCGGGAGGTTCACTTTTCTCCTGCCCCGGGCGGCGTACGCCGTTAGGCTGAGGCCTGCGTTGTTTGTCCTCCTGTGAGGTGCCTGTGTCGCAGCCGGTAGAGGTGGACGTCGTCATCATCGGCGGCGGTCTGGCCGGGCTCGCTGCTGCCCGGCGGCTGGACCGGGCCGGTGTCGAATGGCTGCTCGTCGAGGCGAGCGACCGCATCGGCGGCCGGGTCGCCACCGATGTCGTGGACGGATGGCGCCTCGACCGCGGCTTCCAGGTGCTCAACACGGCGTACCCGAGGGTCCCCGCCCTGGTCGACATCGAAGCCCTGGAGATGCGCTACTTCACTCCCGGCGTGCTCGTGCGCCGCGGTGGGCGGCTGCACCGGCTGGAGAACCCGCTCCGAGACCCGATGGCCGCCCCGCAGACGCTCAACAGCGGGGTGGGCTCGCTCGCCGACCGCCTCAAATTCGCGGCGCTGGCCACCCGCTGTGCGACGTACCCTCCGTCTCGGTTGCTCGACGGCCCGGAGATGACGACGCAGGAGGCCCTGCGCAAGGCGGGGTTGTCGCACCGGATCATCGAGGAGGTGCTGCGGCCGTTCCTGTCCGGCGTCTTCGGCGACCGCGCCCTCGACACCTCGAGCCATGTGCTGGCGATGGTGCTCCGGTCGTTCGCCCGGGGGCGGATCGGGGTGCCGGCGAACGGGATGGCCATGCTGCCCGCCGCGGTGGCCGGGCCGCTCCCGTACCCGCAGCTGCTGGTCAATGCACGGACCTTGGCCGTCGCACCCGGCCGGGTCGTCACCGAGGGCGGCGAGATCCGGTGCCGAGCGGTGGTCGTGGCCACCGACCCGGTCACCGCCTCGGAGCTCCTGCCGGCGCTGCCACGCCCCGACATGCACGGCCTGACCACCTATTACTTCGGCGCGCAGCATGCGCCCATCGACGAACCTACCCTCCTTCTGGACGGCGACCGCCGGGAGATCGTGGCCAACAGCGTCGTCGTCTCCAACGCGGCCCCGGAGTACGCGCCGGCCGGCAAATCGCTGATCGCCGCCTCGACGGTGGGGGTGGCGGCCCCGTCGGGAGCCTCGGAGACGGTCATCCGGGTGGAACTGGCCCGCATGTACGGCGTCCCCACCGACGAGTGGGATCTCCTCGAAGTGGTACCGATCCCGCACGCCCTCCCGGCGGCCCCGGCGCCACAAGCCCGCCTGCGCAAGGCGGTCGACCTCGGCGACGGCCTCTTCGTGGCGGGAGACCACCGAGACAGCCCATCGATCCAGGGCGCTCTTGCCGGCGGATGGCGCACGGCCGGAGCGGTCCTCGCATCACTCGGCGCCATGGCGGGCGCGGGACGTTGAACCAAGTCGTCGGCGGGTAAAGGCGCGGTATGGACGAGAAGAAAGCACGAGAAGAAGAAGCCCGCCCGGTCGCCGGTGACCCGGAGGAAGAGCACCCGGCCCAGGAGGCGCATGGAGGCAGCATGGCTCCGGGCCTGGTGGATGACACGGGCCAGCAGGTGACGGAGGCCCCATCGCAGGGCGACGAGCGATAGATCGCTGGCTTGGGTTGGACGGCGCGGGATAGGATCGCCGCCGGTACGGGGGCGGTAGCTCAGTGGGTTAGAGCAGGGGACTCATAATCCCTCGGTCGCGGGTTCGAGTCCCGCCCGCCCCACCAAGCTAGGCATTGCGCGAACCGCGTCATCGGTGTCGTCCGCATCCTCGGCTGGGATCCGGAAGACGGGCTTCATACAACAGCGAAGGACAGCAACGGGCTTCACGCCAACGGCTCCCTGATCCGCTTGAGCGCTTCCCCAAGCCCGCGACCGACCACGCACCGTCCGCCACCGGTGACCACGATCCTCGGACTTGCTGGGGTGGCCTTCATCCTGTAGGTGCCTCCGTGACAGGAACATGGGACCTTCGACAAGCCCTATTTCCTGATCAGGACGCACTTCTACGTTTCCAGCCCACCCCTTGGACAGCCCGTTAACCAAGGGGTGAGGCTAAGGCAGATCCTCCTTGGTCAGACGGACTGCGGCATCGCGTTCATCGGCTGTCCGGGCCAGGTGATCCTGGAAGTCTGCGTGCCGGAACTGGTAGACGGTGGTGCCAACCGTGCGCAGTAGTCCGAGCCTGTGTGCGTCGTCCAGGAAGGCCGGCAGTTGCCCTGGGAGTCTTCCGGCCAGCACGTGCGGCAGGCTGACCACCTTGTTCGTCCACCAGGTGCGAGGCTGACCCATGTCGATCTCACTAAACAGTGTGACAACTAGGGCCAGCGGTAGGAGGGCAAGCCAAATTCCCAGTGTTACCCGCAGGTCGCCTGGGGTGAGCAGGTCGGCGAAATTGAGAGAGCTGTTGACGGTGTGGGTGCCGACATAGGCATCGAGGCTGCCGCTAGCTTGCAGGGTGAATTTGCCGTTCAAGCCGGTGAATTGGCCGGTGAGTATGAGCCTGAAGGGGTCGGATGGACCGTGGCGGGTCCAAATGGTGACGACTGCGCCGGCGATGGCGAGCCAGGCGAGCCAGCGTTTCCAGGTTCGGCGGCCGCGGCCCGGGATGGTGAGTGCCCAGGCCAGCAGCACGGCTGCGACGTATCGCAGTTGGCCTGCCCAGACCATCCGGAAGTCATGCATGTGGGAGCCAAGCCAGTCGGTGGGTCCTTGTCTTAGCAGGTCAGCGCCGATCGGGTGCGCCTGTAATAGGCGCCATCCGATCGCCGCTGTGGTGCTCAGTAGCGTGGCGAGCAGGACGGTCCGTAGCAGGCGCAGCTTGTGGCCGACGGCGGTGGCGTGCCACAGGCCGGGCGCGCCTTCAAGAATGGTGGCGTATCGCAGATAGCGTACTGTTGCCACGCCCAGGCTGGTCAGTCCGTAGAGCACTGGGATCACGATCACGAACAGTGGGACCAAGAAACTGCAAGCGATGGCGGTGGCGAGCACGGTCATCGCGAGGAAAGCGCTTTGCTGACCCCCGACGGTGACGATCAACACGCCGCCGAGCAAGCCGAACAGCAGCGCCCCGAGAAGGCTGCCACGCAGTCCGGACACTGGAGAAATCCCATACCAGGGGGCCGTGGTCCCGGGGCCGGGAGGTATAAACGAATCGATTTGGTAGCCCGACATCGCCAGTAATCCGACCGTGACTGCGACACTGACGACCACCCATCCAACACTCGCGTCAGGAGCGACTACGCCTATCGCGATGCCGGTGCCGACCCCGACCAGCAGCGCATAAGTGAGCGCAAAAGTCAGCCCCGGCAGGATATGAATGAGGAATTCTCGAACATTCGCCCAATCGGTGAGCAAGGACTCTGTCCAGTCCATCTCTGCGTTCTGGCGATAGTCCGCCGCCATCGCGAGAAGGCGCATTGCTGCGACGATCAAGCCGAGCGCCGCGCCTATCCCAACGACGGCGCCTAGTAGGTTGCTAGCCCCCTCGCCTAGGAACAGGCCGAGCACCGCTGCGGTCAATCTCCCGAAAATGAAGCACGCAAAAGCGGCAGGCACCAGCGGCAACAAGGCCAGCGGAATACCGAGGCGAGGTCGCTGAGCAAGAACGACGTCGACGTAGGCCCTGACAGCGGTGACGATCAATGTCAGCCGGTCCGCGATTCGCTCCGGGTGCGCCGGCGCCGTGAGCGCAGGTGCATCGCGCGCCCAGTCGAAGTCCTTAGTGCCCCATCGGTCCAGATTCCCGGCAAGAAAACGCAGCCACCGTTCGATGTCGTTGGGGTCGTATTGGCTGCGGGGCCGGAAAAAGTCGGCGGGGTTGTCACTCGGTGGCCGAGTCATGACGGTCGCCGCAATGAGCTGGTCGAACAGGTGCGCTCGCAGCGCGTCGGCCTCGACGAACCGTGCGTCGTCGAGCAGTGCCGCTGGGTCGGTCCGCGGCGTGAGGTAGGCGACACGTAGTAGCCAAAGGCCGAGCGGAGCGGATGCGACTTCCGCGATGGCGCTGGCCGGCTTGTCGAGGTCGTCTGCCATGCGCAGCCTGGTGAGCAGGATCCGCCAACTCGGCCCTGGCTCAGCGGGTAGGCAACGCTCGATGTAGTCGGCTGCTGCGTCAGCCGAGAGCGGCTGTGGCTCGATCACGACCGCGGACGGCAAGACGCGCCCGTACGCCTCGACCGCGGCCAGGTATTCATCGGCCCGGCTCGTCACGATCAGCTGCGTGTTGCCGTCCATGGCGTTGTGCACGGCTTCCAACAGCCTCGGCCGAATCTCGGGGGTGGCCTCGTCGAACCCGTCAATCACGGGCAATATGTGCCCCTGAACGGCAAGATCATGAACCGCCTGAGCTCGGTGCCCCGCCCCGAGCAGCTCGGGATAGTCCTGTTCGATCGCATAGGCAACCCAGTCCCACAGCGTGCGGTATCGCTCCGGGTCCCAACTCGCCCCGGACAGCAGCACGGGAACCGGCGTGGCTCGATCGTCCACACGATCTCGGAGGAGCTCCAGAAGAATCTGCACGGCCAGCGTTGTCTTGCCGGCCCCGGCTCCGCCCAGAATCACGAGACGGCTACGCCGCAGTTGACGGAAGTCCACTATCAGCGCGGCGACGTCGGCGCTCGATGCGACAGTGAGCACATCGCTCGTCAGGTTGCCGGGAGCGTCGATTATTCGTTGATCGTCCGTCCTACGCCATTGCACCGGAATCGGATCAGGGTCATCCAACGCCCTGATCCGAGATTCGGTACGCCACCGGTCGTAGACAAGCGGAGCCAGTTCCTCGCGCAGCTGGGCGATGTCGTATGCGGTGACCCGCGTCGGTCGGCGGGCGTGATGCCACCAACGCAGCAGCGGAATCACCAAAGGCAACAGGGTCAACGGGATCGAGATCAGCTGCGCCAGGTTCGCCGCTGTCGCTAGGCCCCGGGCACGAAGCACCCACGCCAGCAGCGACAAGCACAAGGCGGTCCCGCCCATCCCAGCAAGCAGGGCAAGAGTGGGCGAACGCGACTTTCGCGTCTTGGTAAGACGGATCACACAGCGTACCTAACCGAATACAGTCAGGTGAGTCAATGTTCCGTTGGAGCGTTCGGTCGCCGCTGACCACGGCGGACACGTAATGAGCGGTTCCGGGAGTCTCGCGCACCGTGCGGTGACCGCGGCCGCGGGAATGCTGCGTCGGCATGCCCGGGTGCTGCAGAGGCCTATGATGCGGCGCGGCTGGCGTTCGAACTGGGTCGTTCTGTTCGAGAGCTTCGTGAGCGACGGTGCTGGTCAGAAGCAACTTGCTAGGGAATCGGGAATGACTCAGTCGACGGTCGCTCGGTTCCCAGCGGGCGGGCCTGGGCCGACCTTGTCGGTGCCGGGGCGGTTGGCGGCGACGCTCGACCTGAGCCTCAAGGTAAGTTCAAGCCGCGCGGCGAGGTGGCTTGAGTAGCGGCGGAACAGCACCGAATGGCGAGAACCGTTCAAACCGGCTCCATCATTGATGGCTGAATTCTCCACCTCGGCGGATCTCCTCCAGTCGGTGCGCCCTCTTGCTTCGAGAGATCTCGGGCGACAGCCGTTGGCTGTTGTTGACGTTCACGTTGTGGCACAGGTGAAACCCGCTGTCGATTGTCGGTGTGCGGTGGTACAAAGCCACGGTGGAAAACGCTTTGGAGTTCGCGGACCGGCTGCGCCTGATGGACGAACGATCGACCGCCTTCCAGGCCGCGGTCGCCGCCGCGTCCAGCCTCGACGTGCGGGTGCCGACGTGCCCCGAGTGGACGCTGTTCGACCTGGTGCAGCACCTGGGGGAAGGGCGCCACAAATGGGCCGCCACCGTCGCCGCGGGGCCTGCCGACGCTCCTGCGGCCGTGTCCGTCCCGGCGGCACCCCGGGAGCGCGAGGCGCTGCTGGCCTGGTACGCCGCCTCGGTGCGGGAGCTGCTGGACGAGCTGCGGAAGGCCGGACCGGATCGTGGCTGCTGGACGTGGTGGGGCCCGTCGCAGTCGCCGCAGACCAGCGGTGCCGTCGCTCGGCACCAGCTCCAGCAGCTCGCCGTGCACACCTACGACGCCCAGGTCACGGTGGGCGCCCCGCAGCCGCTGTCCAGCGAGGTGGCGCTCGACGGGGTCGACGAGTTCCTGACCACCTGTTGCGCGACGACGGCCCCGTGGCCGCACAAGCCGGCGGTCGTCGACTACCACGCCACCGAGGGCCACTCCTGGCGCGTCTGGCTCTCCGCCGACGGCGCGCGCGCCGCCCGACTCCCGCACGACGCTGCCGCCAGTGAGAGCCCGGAGACGGCCGACGTCGCCGCCTGGGGCACCGCCAACGAGCTGGTCATGTTCTTCTACGGCCGGATTCCGACGGAGTCACTGCGGGTCGAGGGCGACCGGGGCATCTTCGACCAGCTCTTCGCCTGGGAGCCGGAGGTGTAGGACCCGACGCCCTGCCGGCCTCGCCGGACAGGAGCGCGGCGCCGAGGCTGGCAGGAAGCCCGTTCGGTGCGGTGGCGAGCTTCGCGCTGTGGAGGACCTCGGATGAGTGGGCTGTGACCGGACGGCCACGCGCCCCACAGCGGAGGAAGCGAAGCCACTCCTCCGCCGGCTCACCCAGGACGCGATAGCGGAAGCACCACGACACCGCGGGCGGCAGGCAATGTGGCGCAGGCGCACGACATGCTGGCGGAGTACGCCAGGGCGGGACGGCCGGGATCGAGCGCCGGTCAGGGCGGCGCAGCCCAGGACGCATCCAGCCGTCGTGGAGCGAGGTGCGAATCCCGCTGGGGTGATCGACGACGCCCCATCGGTGATGGCGGCGCGGTTCGGCAGCCTGCCGGTCCTCGGCTGGCTCTGCCAGCACTTGCTGTCCCGCGAGTGGGTGAACAACAGCAAACCGGTTCCGCAGCATCGCCCATCCTCGATGAGAGCTTCTCACAGCCACCTCCCAGCCGGGCCGTCTTTCCCGCGGCCCCGGCATATGGCAAGTTTGGGGCAGCGAGGCAGCCATCAGGCAGGGGGACCGAACATGGCAGCGGGTCCGACGACTCTTGTGGACCGTCGACGCCGCCGTAGCGCCCTCATCTCCCTCCTCGTCGCAACCACGCTCACCCTCACCGCGGTCGGTCCGGCAATGGCAGTGGCAGCGATCCCGTACGCACCCTGCCAGCCCGACGGCGTCTCCACAGCCGACGCTGCGGTCGCCGAGAGCATCCGGCCTGGGATGAACGGCGTACGCCTCGGCCGATCCGTGACGGGCTACAACATCTCCTGCGCCCGAGCGATCGTGAGTAACGTCCGCGCCCGGGGGCTGAACGAGCGCGCAGCCGTGATCGCCGTGACCACGGCCATTGCCGAGAGCACGCTGCACAACTACACCGTTGCCGTCGATCACGACAGTCTCGGGCTTTTCCAGCAGCGGCCGTCGCAGGGATGGGGGCGACCCGGTCAGGTCGTCGATCCTCGGTTCTCCACCCTTGCGTTTCTCAACGCGATGATTCGCAAGCATCCCTTCGACGGCTGGCTGACCGGCGACATCGGACAGATCTGCCAGCGGGTGCAGGGGTCGGCCTTCCCCCTCGCGTACGCGCCTGAGGCGCACGACGCAGCGCTGATCGTGGCTCAATTGTGGTCGCAGAAAGCCACGTCGCAAGAGGCCGGGCCGACGAAGCAGGCGAAGCCGAAGACGCCGACCGGGCCCTTCCAGCGGACCCTGATGTCGGCCGCGACCGGGTTGGGCCCGACCGATGCCAGGTATGACATGTCGACGGCCGACTGGAACGGTGACCGCCGCCCCGATCTGGTGGTGGTGCAGCGTTCCGGCACGAGCACCGGCCGTACCGAACTCTTCATTCTTGATGCGACGTCGGCCTTGCCCAACGGGGCGTCGAGCTTCCAGCACCTTCTGTTGCACACCGGCACCGTGCTCGGCCCGACCGACGAGCGGCATGCGTTCTCCATGGCGGACTGGAACGGTGACGGCCGGCTCGATCTGGTGGTGGTGCAGAAGTCCGGTACGGCGAGTGGCCGGACGGAGCTGCGGGTCGTCGATGGTGCTTCCGGGTTCCAACGCTATCTGCTGGAGAGCGCCACTCTGCTGGGGCCGACGGACGAGCGTGAGGCGTTCTCCATGGCCGATTGGAACGGTGACGGGCAGCTCGATCTCGTGGTGGTGCAGAAGTCCGGCACGGCGAATCACAAGGTGGAGATCCGGATTCTGAACGGGGCGGCGGGCTTCGGGCAGTATCTTGCCGAGACCGTCACCGCCCTGAGTCCCGCGGACGAGACCGAGATCGCGGACTGGAACGGTGACGGCAAGCTCGATCTGGTCGCGGTGCGGAAGGGCGGCAAGGCCGGTTCGAAGACCGAGGTACGGGTGCTGGACGGCGCCTCGACCTTCCAGCGGGATCTGCTGAAGGCTCGCACCGATCTGGGCGCCGCGGACGAGACGGAGATCGCCGACTGGAACGGCGACGGCCGGCTTGATCTGGTGGCGGTGCGGAAGTCCGGGACCCCGAGCGGCCGTACCGAAGCGTGCGTGCTGGCGGGTTGACGACACACGTACGCGAAGTGCCAGGATCGTCGGATGAGTTCCTTCGAAGACCGTTCGAGTGATCCGTACGGCGGCCGGGCCCCGACCAGTCACGAGCGGATGACGGGTCTGCCGTGGGATGCGTCGTACCAGCAAGGGCCCGCGCCTTGGGACGTCGGCCGGCCGCAGCCGGCGGTGGTGCGTCTCGCCGATGAGGGCAGGTTTTCCGGATCGGTGCTCGACGCGGGCTGCGGAACCGGGGACAACACCCTCCACCTCGCCTCCCTGGGGCTGCCGGTGCTGGGCGTGGACGTCGCCGAGACGGCACTCGCGATCGCCCGGGAGAGGGCCGGCGACCGTGGGGTCGAGGTCGAGTTCGGCGTGGCCGACGCGTTCCGCCTGGAGCGGTTGGGGCGCACCTTCGACACGGTCCTGGACAGCGGACTTTTCCACACCTTCGACCCTGAGGAGCGCCCCCAGTACGTGGCGAGCCTGGCCTCGGTCACGAAGCCCGGAGGAACGCTCTTCGTGCTCTGCTTCAGCGACCAGGGTCCCGACACCGGCCCGCACCCGGTCGGGCAGGACGAGCTGGGGGCGGCGTTCCATCCCGGCAGCGGATGGCGGGTCGCTGCCGTCGAGGCGGACCGGGTTCAGACGAGATACCACTCCGACGGCGCGCCGGCCTGGCTCGCGACGATCGAGCGAACCTGACGTTCCGCGCCATCGGAAGCCGGGTTCGCCGCGAATCTCCCCAATGGACGGTTGCCCGCTCGGCGAATCGCGGCAGCGGGCCCTTCTTCGGGAATGATTCCGATTTGGGTGGGTATTCCGCCCGTTCTTGAGATCCATTTCGGGAACGATGTCGACGGCCTTTAGTCTGATTCATCGTACCGTCTCTTTCTCGAGTCGTCCTTCGGACACCCATTCATATAGATGGATCTATAGGCTCCTTTTATCGAATGGCTCTCGAGAAAGGGAAGCCGCAATGAGATCAATCGTCAGATCGGTGATCGTGACGGGGGCAAGCCTCGCTCTGACGGTCGCCGGCGCGGTGGCCGCGCAGGCCCAGCCGTCCGCGGGGGCGTCCGGAAACGTCAGCACCGTCGCCCGGACGTCCGACGGCAAAGCGGTCACCGACCGGGCCGCGATCGCTGCGGTCGACGCGTTCTGGACCCCGGAGCGCATGGCCGCCGCCGTGGATCTAAACCTGAAGGTTCCGGACTCCGCGGGCACCGGTGCCCCGGCGGCGCCGCAGGGCAAGTCGGGCAGCGTCGCCCCGGCCCTGCCCAAGCTCGGGCTGGCCGCGCTGAACCAGTCCATCACTGTCGGCAAGGTGTACGTCTCGGTGCCCGGCGGCACCGGTCAGTGTTCGGCGAGCGCGCTGAACAGCGGAAAGCGCCGGCTGGTCATCACGGCGGGGCACTGCGTGCACGCCGGTGCCGGGGGCGGCTGGTACTCCAACTTCATTTTCGTTCCCGGCAAGCGGCAGGCCAGCGAGCCGGTCGGCCGGTTCGTCGCGGGGAACCTGACCACCCGTACTGCGTGGATCAACAGCAGCAACAGCGATGAGGACATGGCCATCGCGATCATGAACAACGGTGGCATCTACGGTGCCAAGGTCGTCGACACGGTCGGCGGCAACGGGCTGCGGTGGAACTGGGGTTACTCGGTCGCCGTGACCATTCTCGGCTACCCCGCCGCCGGTGGGTTCCCGGGCGACGTCCAGTACTTCTGCCAGGGCACCACGTGGAACGGCCACAACCAGCAGGTGCGGGCCTGGTGCAACATGACCCAGGGCTCGAGCGGCGGACCGTGGCTGCAGGAATACAACGATCAGAACGGTCTCGGCTACACGAACAGCGTCGTGAGCCACCGGCACGACGACCCGAACCAGATGGACGGGCCGTATTTCGACGACGACATCAAGAGCCTCTACGACTACGCCGAGGGATTGTCGCCCGCGTGACGATCGGTCGGTGAATCAGGAGACCCCGGCAACGGCGCCGGGGTCTTCCCCGCGGATCGAAAAAGAATCATGGGAACGGTGGGCGGAAGAATGCCGTCTCAGCCGGCATGACTACCAGACGGTGGCACTTCCTGGCGGTGGTGACGATCATGGCGATGACGGGATGCGGTGGCCAGAGTGATGCGGCGGCGCCCCCGCCGGCGGCCTCCCAGCTCTGGGAGCGGACGTTCGTCTCGGCGGAGGACCCCGGCGCGAATCTCGTCCCGGGCACCCGCGTGCGGCTGACGTTCCGGCCGGGCACCCTGACGGCCGAGGGTGGCTGCAACCATCTCACCGGCAAGCTCACGGTCGAGGGCGACCAGCTCGTCGTGACGGATGTCGGCGGCACGCTGATGGCCTGCTCGCCGGAGCTGATGGAGCAGGACGCCTGGTTGACCGCCTTCCTCCAGGCGCGTCCCCGCTGGGAACTGGACGGCGGCACGCTCGTGCTGAGCAGCGGGACCGACCGGCTTCGCCTGGTCGACGTACGTTCCGCGGAGCCGGACCGGCCGCTGTCCGGGACTCGCTGGTCGCTGGAGTCGCTGCTCGAGGGCTCAGCGGCCTCCTCCGTCCCGGCCGGAGCCGAGGTGCACCTGACGCTCGGCGACGGCCGGGTGAAGGGTGCGACGGGCTGCAACGAGTTCGACGGCGCGGCGTCCGTGGGGCAGGGCACGATCTCCTTCTCGCCCCTCACCACCCGGGCACGGAAATGCGCTCAGCAGCTCGAGGCGCTGGACGAGGCCGTCCGGAGCCGGCTCAGCGGGCAGGTTTCCTTCCGCATCACGGGCGACACTTTGGTGCTTACCGGTACGGATGGCAGAGGGATGGAATTGCGCGCCGCCTCGTGAACCCGGGCTACCCGGTCACTTCCACGTAGCGGGTCGCTCCGTCGGCCCGCGCGCGGATCACTTCGGCCAGCAATGCGCGGTGTATCGGCGGCAGCATGGTGTGCGCTTCTTCGGCTGTCACGAACGCGTGGTCCGCCAATTCGTCGGGGCTGAGCTCGATCGCGGCCCGTTGAGCGGCGGGGAGGATACCGCCGTCGAAGACGAAGAACAGCTTGCCGTCCGGCCCGTCGGGCGTCCACGCGACGACCAGCAGGGGGCCGATCGGCGGCGTGAGGCTCAGTTCCTCGCGCACTTCCCGAACGCAAGCAGCCCGAGGGGTTTCGCCCGCATCGACGCCGCCGCCGGGCAGATTCCAGAAGTCCTTGTACACCGGATCGACGAGCAGCACGCGGCCGTCGTCGTCGAAGAAGATCGCGCCGGAGGAGACGCGGGGCCGGGCGGGCGCGGTGTCGGGCACGACGGGAGAATTCCGTTTCGCATGGGCGACCGGTGACGCCGGATCGGCGCCACCGGTCAGGGTGTGGATCAGGACATCACCAGAGAATTCCAGGCTGCGGGATCTCCGCGCCGACGGCGAAGAAGTCGTGCCACTTCCATCCGGTGCCGAGGAAGCTGCTGCCGGTGGAGCGGGCCACGTAGACATCCGCGGCCGCACCGCGGGTGAAGGTCACGATATCGGTACGCCCATCGCCGGTGAAGTCGCCGGTGCCGGGGATCTCGGAGCCGACGGCGAAGTAGTTGTGCCATTTCCAGCCCGTACCCGAGAAAGAGGATCCGGTGGAGAGGGCGACGTAGACGTCCGCAGCCGAGCCACGGGTGAAGGTCACGATGTCGTCGCGCCCGTCGTTGTTGAAGTCACCCACGGAGGGCAGTTCGCTGCCGACGGCGAAGTAGTTGTGCCATTTCCAGCCCGTACCCGAGAAAGAGGATCCGGTGGAGAGGGCGACGTAGACGTCGGCGGCTGTGCCGCGGGTGAAGGTGGCGATGTCGTCGCGGCCGTCGCCGTTGAAGTCGCCGACGGCGGGGATCTCGGCCCCGGCGGCGAAGTAGTTGTGCCACTTCCAGCCCGTACCCGAGAAAGAGGATCCGGTGGAGAGGGCGACGTAGACATCGGCAGCGGCACCGCGGGTGAAGGTCGCGATGTCGTCGCGGCCGTCGCCGTTGAAGTCGCCGACGGCCGGGATCTCGGTGCCCGCGGCGAAGTAGTTGTGCCACTTCCATCCGGTGCCGACGAAACTCGACCCGGTGGAGAGGGCTACGTAGACGTCGGCGGCCGCGCCGCGGGTGAAGGTGGCGATGTCATCGCGCCCGTCACCGTTGAAATCGCCCACCAACGGTGTCTCCGTGCCGGCCGCGAAATAGTCATGCCATTTCCAGCCGGTACCCACGAAACCCGCGCCGTTGGACAGGGCCACGTACACGTCGGCGGAGGAACCGCGGGTGAAGGTCACGATGTCGTCGCGCCCATCGCCGTTGAAATCCCCGGCGACGCCGCTGAATCCGCCACCGGCGGGCGGTGCCGCCGCGGCGGACGTAGCGGGAATCTGGACGATCATCGTGACGGCGGCGACCGCCGACAGGGTGACAAGACGCGTAACCGAAAACATTGTGCTCCCCGTTTCTGTCTGAACATTTGGCCTGACAGTTGACTGTGAATCGGCACAAAACTAACCCGATCCGGACCGATCGGTATCTTTGAGTCCGGTAGCTGTCTGGACCCAATAAAAGCCACATCCCGCACAGGCCGGAGGTAGGCTGGCGCGCCGTTGAACGCATCGCGCCCGCCGTACGTGTGACAAACACGGCGACCGCCACATCCGGCACACATAGGTACCGATCGATCGATATGCTGTGGTGTCGCGGCGACGGGGAGGCAAGATGCCGGACGGTATCCAGATAGACACCGAGCAGGTGGGCGAGTTCGCGCAGGGCATGCGCGCGGAGGCCGACAAGGGCTTCGCCTCGGCCGCCGACCGCGGTGCCGACCTGCACCAGCACGGGGTGGTCTTCGGGGCGAGGATCCCGGGAGACACGGTGCTCGACGCAAAGCGCCGCTATGCGGAGGCGCTGGCGAACACGGATGCCAACCTGCGGGCGTACAAGCAGATGGCCATGATCTTCGCGGACGTGGCGGAGAAGATCGCCAAGGAGTTCGCCACCGCCGACATCTCATCGGAGGCGGCGCAGCGTCGAATTGACGCACTGCTCCAAGGGGCCGTCGTCGAGGCCGGCGAGGTCAAAGACGGAAGGGCCATCTGATGGCGGGCGCGAACTGGGACGCGTACAACCTGCCGGCCATCTGGTCGATGCTCAAGCAGGAGAACGCCTGCACCGGTGCGGACCGCGTCCTGTCTTGGGACGGACTTGCTCACGACGTCCGCACCCAGCATCGTCGCCTGCTCGACGCGAGCGAAAGTCTGGCGGCGGTGTGGTCGCCGGACAAGAACGCTTCGGCTCGCATCTTCCTGGAGCGCATGAACGTCCTGGCTGAATCCATGGCGCACACGCTGACCCGTGCCGAGGACACGCGCGCCGGACTGCGGGGGATCCTCGAGGCCCTCAGCGAGGCGCAGGCCGCCGTTCAGCCCTGGGTGGAGGTGCGCCAGGAGGTCAGTGACGACCTCATTCCCCGCTGGGCGGACCACGCCGAGGACGAATACGACGACAAGGCCCGTCAGGCGATGCGCAAGGCGGAAGCCGCCATCGCGGACCACAGCACTCAGATCCAACCCCCTGAGCTCTATGACCCCGGGCGTCGACGGGGAGGCTCTGACCAGCCCATCGGGGGCGACGGCACGGGGACCGACGGACACGGAACCGGATCCTCCGACGGGTCGGGTTCGCACGCCTCCGCAGGGTCGGTTCGAGCGACGCCGATCTCGGTACCGGTACCGCACGATCCGCCTGTGGAGACACGTATTCCGGGCAGCGGCGGCGAGCTGCCGCTGGGCACAGGACCATCGACCGCGGATTCTCGCGGCACAGGCATCGACCTTGCCGGTGTTCTTCCGGCGCCTTCCACGGTGCCCGCACCTGTCGCGGGCCCTGGCATCCCTCCCGTGGCGGCTGCGCCCGGTGGCTTGGGTGGAGGGGCGTTGCCCGGATCGGTGATCGGCGGCGGTGGGCTCTTCGGTGTCACGCCGGGGATGGGCACCGGTGGTGCCCTTACGCCGGTGCCTCTCGGCGGTGGAGCGCCGAGAGGACGGCAGGCCGTTCCGGTGCGGACCGCGATGCCGTCAGGCACCGTTCTCGGGGCGCCGTCGACGGGAGCCAGGTCCCCGAGCGCAGCCCGGGGCGGCGGCGTCGGGGGGCGGGGAACGGCGGGTCAGCCGCTCGCTCAGACGGCTCCGGGTCAGCGCGGACGCAGAAGTGATGCCGTCAGCGAGTCGATCGACGGCAAGGCGGATCAGGCGTGGGACGTGCTGCACGGCGTCGAGCCTGTAATCGCTCCGGACACCCGTCCGGCGCGCCACGACCCCGGCCCCGGCGTGATCGGCCTGTCCTCGTGACCTTCGCGTGGCGCGCGGGTCGGACCACAGGATCCCTGCTGGTGGCAGCGGCGTTGGTCGGGTTGACGGCGGTCCCGGCCGCCGCCGACCCGATCCGGGACCGGCAGTGGTACCTCACGGCACTCCAGGTGAGCCGCGCCCACGGTCTCACCGAGGGACGCGGTGTGACGGTCGCGGTGATCGATACCGGCGTGGACGCCGGGCATCGCGATCTGGCCGGTGCGGTGATGCCGGGCCTCGACGTCTATCCGAATGCCAAGGGTGACGGCAGGGAGGACCTCGCCGGCCATGGCACGGAGATGGCCGGCATCATCGCCGCCCGAGGCCACAGCACCTCGGACGGCGTGCTGGGGATCGCCCCTGCGGCCAAGATCCTGCCGATCCGTGCGCCCATCGACGGCTACGCCAGCTCCGGCTACATGCGCGAAGCGGTCGCTTTCGCGAAGAAGCAGGGCGCCGATGTGATCAACATGTCGTTCGGCACAAGTGACGACGTCCCGCTGCGGGAGGCGGTTCGCGCCGCCCAGGCCGCCGACATCGTCCTCGTCGCAGCGTCGGGGAACAAGGGCGCCCCGGGGGATGACTATCCGGGAAAGTACCCGGAGGTCCTGACCGTCGGCGCGACGGACCGCAACGGCAAAGTCGCCGAGCTTTCGGTGACCGGGTCCCAGGTCGACCTCACCGCACCGGGCGTGGACATCGCCACGACGGGTATCTACGGGTCCGGCTATCAACAGGGCAGCGGCACGAGTCAGGCGACGGCGGTGGTCAGTGGAGCGGCCGCTCTGATCCGTGCGAAGTTCCCCGACCTCAGCGCGGCCGAGGTGGCGCACCGGCTGACCGCTACCGCTACCGACGCGGGAGCCCCGGGACGCGACGACAGTTACGGCTACGGACGCCTCGATCTCGTGAAGGCGTTAACCGCCGCCGTTCCCCCGCTCGCGGCGTCATCCCCCTCGACGGAGGGGAAGCAGGCGCCCGCTAGGGAAGCCGAGGCGGAGCCGGCTAAGCGCGTGAGTCCCCTGCTGTTCGCAGGCGGGGCCGCCATCGTCGTGCTGCTCATCGGCGGGCTCGTCGTCGGCCTCATGCTCAGACGCCGGCGCTAGTCGATCGCGATGGTGTGGAAGGCGGCTGCGGTGTTGAAGACCCGAACCCCTGTCGTGCCACCTGCACCAGCACGGGTGGTCTTCGGGGCGAGGATGCCGGGAGACACGATGCTCGACGCGAAGCGCCCCTACGCGGGGCGAACAAGCCGGGTGCGGACGGCCGTTCAGTGACGGCTCAGCCGCTGCCGAATTAGGCGGCGCCGCAGAATCGGAGCCGCAGGGCGCCGCGGACGATGATTCGATCGAGGGCAAGGCCGATCAGACCTGGGACGTGGAGCGTGGCGTCGCGCCGGTCATCGAGCCGGACAGGCGCAAGCCCCGCCACGATCCGGGTCCAGGCATCATCGGTTTGTCGCGGTGAACTACTCCAGCACTTGCCGCGTCGTATTCGCAGTCGCGGCAACGCTGGCTCTGGTGGGGTTGGACGGCCGCCCCGGCCGCCGCCGATTCGATCAGGAGCCGGCAGTGGCATCTGTCGGCGCTCGAGATCGGCAAGGTGCACGAGCTCACTCGAGGTGCTGGGGTCACTGTCGCGTTGATCGACACGGGTGTCGATGCCAAACATCCGGACCTGGCCGGTGCCGTGCTGCCCGGTGTCAATCTGCTGCCCCGAGCCACTGACGACGGCCGTAAAGACCTCGAGGGCCATGGCACGACCATGGCCGGCATCATTGCGGCACGCGGAAGGGGTCGGGAGAACGGCGTACTCGGCATCGCGCCCGCCGCCAAGATCCTGCCGATCACCGGTGCGATCGACGGCTTCGGTACGAGCGACTTCATGACCGAAGCGGTCGCCTTCGCCAAGGAACGCGGCGCTCGGGTGATCAACATGTCGTTCAGTGCCGGCGATGACCGCGTCCTGCACGACGCCATCCGCGCGGCGCAGGCGGCCGACATGGTGCTCGTCGCCGGGGCGGGAAACCGTAGCGATGTCGGCAACGGCTTCCCGGGCAAGTGATCCGAGGTCCTCACCGTGGGCGCTACCGACCGCACCGGCAACGTCGCGGGGTTCTCCGAGACGGGTCCGCAGGTGGATCTCACCGCACCCGGCGCGGACATCGTCAGCACCGGCATCTACGAATCGGGCTATCACGAGGGAAGCGGCACGAGCGAGGCGACGGCGGTGGTCAGCGGGGCCGCCGCGCTGATCCGCGCGAAGTTCCCCCAACTCAGCGCGGTCGAGGTCGTTCATCGCCTGACTGCCACGGCGACGGACGCCGGCGCACCGGGCCGCGACGACTCCTACGGCTACGGGCGCCTCAACCTACTGAAGGCCCTGACCGCTGACGTGCCCCCACTCCCGGAGGCTTCCCCTTCGACGGTTGGAAAGCAGACGGACGAAGCCGGAAGCGAACCGGTGAAGCGGGTGAGCCCGCTAGTGTTCGCCGGTGGAGCCGCCGTCGTCGTGCTGCTCATCGGCGGTCTCGTCGTCGGCCTCATGCTCAAGCGGCGGCATTAGTCGAGCGTGATCCGATCAAGACGGCGCGTCCTATGCTCGGACGCATGGTTCGCCGCTCGGGAGTGTTGCTCTCCGTCCTTTGTCTTGTGATCGCCGGCCTTTCGCTGCCCGCCGGGGCGAAGGACCCGGTCGGCGCGCTCCTTGCGCGCATGTCGCTCGCCGAGAAGGTCGGGCAGATGTTCGTTTCCTACGTGTACGGACGCAGCGCCGCAACCGCTTCGCCCGCCAATACCAGTCTCTACGGTGTGGCGACTCCGGCCGAGGTCGTGGCGAAGTACCACCTCGGGGGCATCATCTACTTCTCGTGGAGTGACAATCTCGCCGACCCCGGGCAGATCGCCGGGCTTTCCAACGGGTTGCAGCGGGCCGCCGTGGCCGACACCGGGATCCCGTTGCAGATCAGCACCGATCAGGAGGGCGGCGTCGTCAACCGGATCGGTGCGCCGCTCGCCGTGTCGCCCGGCAACATGGCGATCGGTGCCACGTTCCGGCCGCGGGAGGCGTACGGGGCGGCCCGGGTGAGTGGCACAGAGTTGCGGGCGCTCGGGATCAATGTGGTGGATGCGCCTGTCGTGGATGTGAATACCAATGCTCGGAATGCCGCCGATGGGCCTCGTGCTTTCGGTGACCGTACTCGTCAGGTGTCGCTCTTCGGGGGTGAGGCCGTCGCCGGGTATCGGGCCGCCGGGATCGGGGCGCAGGCCAAGCATTTTCCTGGGCTGGGGGACACCACCGTCAATACCGACAACGGGGTCGCCGTCACGGACGAGTCGCGGGAGCAGATTCTGGCTACGCATGTGCCGCCGTTCCGGGCGGCGATCGCGGCCGGGGTGCAGAGCGTCATGGCCGCGCACATCGTCGCTCCGGCGCTGGATCCGAGCGGGCGGCCCGCCAGTTTGTCGCGGCCGATCGTCACCGGGCTGCTGCGCGAGCAGCTGCACTTCGACGGGGTCGTGATCACCGACGCTCTGGACGCCGCGGCGCTGAACGACATTCCCGCCGACCGGATCGTGCTCGACGCCGTCGATGCCGGGGTCGATCAGTTGCTCATGCCCAAGGACGTGCCCGGCGCCATCCGTACCGTGCTGGACGCTGTGGACCAGGGCACTGTCAGCGAGGCGCGGATCGACCGGTCCGTGCGGCGGATCCTACGGATGAAGCTGGGGCTGGGGCTGTTCGACGACCCGTACGTGCCTGAGCAGCCCGTCGTCGGAACGCCCGAGCACCTCGACGTCATGGCGGGGATCGCCGCCGGCTCCATCACCCGGCTGCGCGACGCCGCGCTGCCCCTGGAGGCCGGTCGCAGCGTGCTGGTCACCGGGTGGGGTGTGGGTACCACCACCAACCTCACCAATGCCCTGACCGCGCGGGGGATCACCGTGACCCGGCTGTACACCGGATCGCCGAACGCCGACGTCATCGCCCAGGCCGT
Organism: Actinoplanes sp. NPDC051475; assembly: GCF_040689425.1. Classification (NCBI taxonomy): domain Bacteria; kingdom Bacillati; phylum Actinomycetota; class Actinomycetes; order Micromonosporales; family Micromonosporaceae; genus Actinoplanes; species Actinoplanes sp. NPDC051475. The sequence goes on along the minus strand of NZ_JBFAZZ010000012.1, from coordinate 110,450 downwards.
CGCCGCCGCCCGGGGTGCCGATTTGACCGTGGTGACCACGTACAACGCGTGGGGCGACGTCAATCAGCAGAATCTCGTCGCGGCGCTGCTGGCCACCGGCAAGCCGATCGCCGTCGCCGCGGTGGGCGGGCCGTACGACATCGCGTACTTCCCGGGGGCGAGCACGTATCTGGCCGCGTACGGATATCAGATGCCCTCGATCGTCGCCCTGGCCGACGTTCTCACCGGGCGGCAGGCGGCCCGGGGCCGCCTGCCGGTCACGATTCGCAGTGCCGACGGACGCGAAGTGCTTTTCCGGTACGGAACGGGTAGGGGGTGATCAGGCAAGTCCGATCGAAGGGAGACCCGATGAGTGTCGCGGCAGACCCGGCCACCGTCGACCAGTGCCTGCGCGCGGGTGCCGGCTTTTCGCAGGGCGACCGTGAGTGGATCGCGGAGCAGTTCGTCACGCTGGACGCCCGGCTCGCCACGTTTCCGGCCGAGACCACCGAGCTCGAGGTCTCGGTGAAGGACCGGGAGGCCCGGGGCCAGAAGGTCACGCTGGAGTGCTGGATCGCCGGGCGCGAGAAGATCGTCACGACGTCGGCTCTGGAGGACCTGCACGCGGCCCTGCACGACGTTCGCGACGACCTGCGCCGGCGCCTGAACGACCAGAAGACCAAGCAGGAGCCGCGCCACAACCGGCACCTGCGTGCGGGGCTCACCGACCTAGCGCAGGACCCGGAACCAGAGGTCTGACGAGTGCGGCACCTCCGCGGAGCGGATGCGTTCCAGCTTCACGGAGGTGCCGTCCTCCCGCTCGTACAGCCGGGTGCCCGCCCCCAGCATGATCGGGGCGATGCCCACCAGGATCTCGTCGAGCACGCCCGCCGCCAGGCACTGCCGGGCCACGTCGGCGCCGAGCACGTTGACGTACTTGCCGCCCGCGGCCTCCTTGGCCAGCGCGACCGCCGTCGCGAGGTCGCCGGCGAAGGCCACCCCCGGCCACGGTACGGAGGGCCGGTGATGGGTGAGCACCACCTCGGGCCCCGACCACGCCCCGCCGAACGCCTGCCCCTCCGCCGGGGTGTCACGGTACGGGTCGTCGCCACGGAACGTCCGGTTGCCGACGAGGATCGCGCCGATGTCCCGCACGAGCTCGTCGATCAGCGGGTTCGGACCCAGGTACGGCGTCATCCACGCCATGTCGCCGTCGGGCCCCGCGATGAAGCCGTCCAGGGACATGGTGGCCGAGTACAGCAGCTTTGACATCCGGACATCACAACATGGCGCCGCGGGCGGTGCTGCGTACTCTTCTCGCCGTGACGAAAGCGGGAACCGGTAACGATCTACGCATCCTCGTCTGCGGAGCTGGCAGCGCCGGAACGGTCGGTGAGGTGGTCGGCGCGGCCGTCGCCCGCGGTTGGAGCGTCGACATCACCGCCACGGCGAACGCGGTTTCGATGATCGACGCCCCCGCCCTGGCCCGCATCAGCGGGCGGCCGATCCGCACGACCTACGAGTACGCGCCCGACGGCACGCGGGTCTCGCCGGTAGCGGATGCGCTGCTCGCCGTGCCGGCGACGTTCAACACCATCAACAAGCTCGCGCTGGGTATCGCGGACACGTATCCGCTGAGTTCGGTGGCCGAGGTGATCGGGCGGGGCGTGCCGGTCGTCGTGGTGCCGGCGGTCAACGCGGCCCTCGCGGCTCGAACCCCGTACCGGCGGGCGGTGGCGAACCTGCGGGAGGAGGGCGTGCGCTTCGCCGGCGACGGGCTCGAAGGACTGGACCTCCTCGAGGAAGTGCGGCGGCGAGGCCGTACCGCGATGCATTGAACGGAAGATCGACAGTGCTTCCGGGGCGGGTTCATAGAAGTTCGGCCAATCTTTCTTCGTTTACAAGAATGAACGCTCGGCGCGGCGGAAATTTGTGGCGGCCGGCCGGCGTGGTTCGCACAGTGGGGTATGAGCCTGATCCTCGCGCCCGGAACCGCTTGGAACGATGTTCTCGCCCGGGTGACGGCCGCCGCCCCGGAGGCGTTCTCAGCCGGCCGGCTGCGCAATCTGTGCGCCGGCAGGTGGCAGGACAGCGGCGCGCCGGCGGACGTGCGTACCCCTGTGGACGGGTCCGTGATCGCTCAGGTCTCCCGGGTCGACGCGGTGAACGCGGCCGATGCGGTGCAGGCCGCCGCGCGGTCCCATCACCGGTGGGCCGTGACCCCGCTCGCCGAGCGCCGGGCCCGGGTCGCGGCGGCCGTCGAGGCGCTGGCCGTGCACCGGGATCTGCTCGCGCTCATCCTCGCCTGGGAGATCGGCAAGCCGTGGCGGCTCGCCTGCGCCGACGTCGACCGGGCGCTGGACGGCGTGCGCTGGTACGCCGAGCAGATCGAACGGCAGGTCGCCGGGCGGGAGCCGCTGCCCGGCCCGGTCAGCAACATCGCCTCGTGGAACTACCCGATGAGCGTGCTGGTCCACGCCGAGCTCGTGCAGCTGCTCGCGGGCAACGCGGTGATCGCCAAGACGCCGTCGCAGGGCGGCGCGGTCTGCCTGACCCTGGCGCACGCGTTGATGGTCCGGGCCGGCCTGCCCGTCACCCTGCTCTCCGGCAGCGGCGAGGAGCTCTCCGAGGTGCTCGTCACCGCCCCGGAGATCGGTGCCGTGGCCTTCGTCGGCGGGCGGTCGAACGGCGGCAAGGTCGCCGGCGCGCTGCTCGACTCCGACAAGCGGCACTTCATCGAGCAGGAGGGGCTCAACGCGTGGGGGATCTGGGAGTTCTCCCAGTGGGACCTGCTCGCCGGGCACCTGCGCAAGGGTTTCGAGTACGGAAAGCAGCGCTGCACCGCGTACCCCCGCTTCGTGGTGCAGCGCGACCTCGTCGACGCCTTCCTGGACGTCTACCTGCCCGTGGTGAAGTCGGTACGGTTCGGGCACCCGCTCGCCGTCGAGCGGGCCGGCGACCCGCTGCCGGAGCTCGACTTCGGGCCGCTGATCAGCGCCGCGAGGGCCGCTGGGCTGCGCCGGAAGGTGGATGAGGCGATCAAGGGCGGGGCGGTGCCGCTGTACCGGGGCGCTGCGGAGCGGGGGCGGTTCCTCGACGGGCAGGACATCGGCGCGTATGTCGGCCCGACGGCGCTGCTGGCCCCGCCCGGACGTTCCCGGCTCATGCATTCGGAGCCGTTCGGGCCGGTCGACACCATCATCGTGGTCGACACCGAGCACGAGCTGCTGGCGGCGATGAACGCGAGCAACGGGGCGCTGGTGGCGAGCCTGGCCGTCGACGACGAGGAGCTGGCCGCGAAACTCGCTCAGGACGTGCAGGCGTACAAGGTCGGTATCAACAAGCCGCGCTCGCGGGGCGACCGGGAGGAGACCTTCGGCGGGCGCGGCGCGTCCTGGAAGGGTGCCTTCGTCGGCGGTGACCTGCTGGTTCAGGCCGTCACCGTGGGGGCGCCGGGGGAGCGGCTGTACGGCAACTTCCCCGACTACACGAGCTTCCCGCCCACGCCGTAACCTCGGACGGCGTGCCCAGGACCTTGCGGATCACCACCCGGAACGCCACCTTCCAGCAGTGGCAGGCGCTGCTCGGCAACCGCACCAAGCGGCAGCGCGCGGGCGAATTCCTCGTCCAGGGCGTACGCCCGATCTCGCTGGCCGTCGAGCACGGCTGGGAGATCCGGGCGCTGCTCACCGCCGAGGGTCCCGGGCTGTCCCGGTGGGCGCGCGACCTGATCGAGACGGCCGGCGCGCCCCGGGCGCTGCTCTCCGCCGCGCTCCTGGGCGAGCTGGGCGGCAAGGACGAGGAGGCGCCCGAGCTGGTGGCCGTCGTGGGGCTGCCCGGCGACGACCTGGCCCGGGTGCCCGTACGCCCGGACCTGCTGGTCGTGGTCTTCGACCGGCCCACGACCCCGGGCAACATCGGCACGCTGGTGCGCTCGGCGGACGCGTTCGGGGCGACGGGCGTGATCGTCACCGGGCACGCCGCCGACCCGTACGACCCGAAGGCGGTGCGCGCCTCCACCGGCTCGCTGTTCGCCCTGCCCGTGGTGCGGGTGCCGAGCCATCGGGAGGTGCTGGAGTGGGTGGGTGCTGTGGGCGTACCCGTGCAGGTCGTGGGCACCGACGAGCGCGGGCCGGTCGACATCGCCGAGCATGACCTGACCGGGCCGACCGTGCTGGCCGTCGGTAACGAGACGCAGGGCCTGAGCGCCGCCTGGCGCGACGCCTGTGACCGGATGGTGCGGATACCCATCACCGGGGCGGCGAGCTCGCTCAACGCCGCCTCAGCGGCGACCGTCGCCCTTTACGAGGCGGCTCGGCAAAGGCGATCCAGATGACACTTGCTCACATGTCAGGAGGGTGCTGCCGAAGGGACAGGTGTGCATTTCTCGAATCTGAGCGTCGGTAGGCGCCTCGGCGCGTCCTTCCTGGTCCTGGTCCTGCTCATCGTGGTCGCCGCCGCCGCCGGCTGGCGGGGCATGAACCAGCAGAGCGACTCCCAGCGCCGCGTGGCCGTCCTGGAGAAGCTTCGCAGCCAGATCCAGGACGTCGAGTACTACGCCGCCGACCTCTCCGGGTGGCAGTCCCTGTGGGTCAACGACGTCGCCGCTTACGGGTTCGACTACCTGAGCGGGGAGGACGAGTTCAACCGCCAGGGGCTGCTGGACTCCAAGGACTCGGTCTACGAGCTCCTGACCAAGATCGACACCAAGAACCTCACCGAGCCCGAGCGGGCGACGTTCGCCAAGCTCAAGCCGGCCTGGGACGACTTCTTCGCCTGGGACGACAAGATGCTGAAGTGGCTCGAGGCGGACGACAGCCAGGCCACCCTCCGCAAGGTCATGGACAGCATCAACGACGGCGACGCGGCCGACTCGTGGGGCTTGGTGCTCGACGTCACCAGCGAGCTCTACAAGTCCGTCCGTACGCGGGCCGAGAAGGTGAGTGCCGATGCGGCGGACGTCCGCAAGACGAGCGAGGAGGTGCTCGGGGGCACGCTCGTGCTCGCCCTGCTCCTGGCGGGACTGCTGGCCATCTGGGCGACCCGTTCGGTGGTCGGTCCGCTCGCCGTCGTGGTCACCGCGCTCGGCCGCCTGGCCCGGCGTGACCTCACCGTCCGTACCGACCTGAAGCGCCGCGACGAGCTGGGCCGGCTCGGCGAGGCGCTGAACACCACCGCGGAGTCGCTGCGGGACACCGTCTCCGCGATCGCCGGGCACGCCGGCACGATCGCCGCCGCCTCCGGTGACCTCTCGCGGATCTCCGGCCGGGTCGCCGAATCCAGCGAACACGTCGACTCCCAGGCGGTCGCGGTCGCCCGGGCGGCCGGTGACGTCTCCGGCAACGTCCGGACCCTCGAGGCGGGCAGCCGGGAGATGGGCTCCGCCATCGACGAGATCAGCCGCAACGCAGGCGAGGCGGCCCGGGTCGCCGCCGAGGCGGTCACCGTCGTCGACAAGACCAACGTCAGCGTCGGCAAGCTGGGCGTGTCGTCCGCCGAGATCAGCGCCGTGGTGGGCCTGATCACGTCGATCGCCGAGCAGACCAACCTGCTCGCCCTCAACGCCACCATCGAGGCGGCCCGTGCCGGCGAGATGGGCAAGGGGTTCGCGGTGGTCGCCGGCGAGGTCAAGGACCTGGCGCAGGAGACCGCGAAGGCGACGGAGACCATCGGCCGGCTGGTGCAGACCATCCAGGCCGACACCGGCGACGCGGTCGGGGCGATCGCGCAGATCAGCAGCGTGGTGGCCCGGATCAGCGACTACCAGACCCAGATCGCCGCGGCGGTCGAGGAACAGACCGCGACCACCGGCGAGATGGGCCGCAACGTGGCCGAGGCGGCGCAGAGCAGCCGGGAGATCGCGGCGAACATCGCCGGCGTCTCGACCGCGGTCGGTGAGACCACCACCGTGGTGCGGGAGGCCCAGGTCTCGGCCGACGACCTGGCCCGTACGAGCGCCGAGCTGGAGAAGCTGGTCGCCGCGTTCACCGTCTGACCGGAACCGGGTCTGGGCGGCGCCCGGCCGTGATGGAATCGGGTGATGCGGATGACGTTGGACGCCGACGCCGACGCGGCGTACATGGAGATCGCGAGCGCTGAGCACCGGTCCGTGGAGAACATCACCGTGGACCGGCCGGACGGGATGATCGTGCTGGATTTCGACGCCGACGGTCACCTGCTCGGCGTCGAGGTGCTCGGCGCGCAGCGGCTGCTGGGGCCGGACATCCTCGCGGACGCGGACCGGCTGTAGCGGCCGCGATGGGCAGTGACCCGGCCCCGCCCGTCCCCCTGCGTCGCGTCCTCGCCGCTGCCGGCCGGACGCCGACCGGCGCCCGGCTCGCCGCACCGGCGCTGCTCGGGGCGGCCTCCGGTGCCGCGGCCACCTACGGCTGCCTCCGGGATTCCGGCGCGCTCCGGATCGTCATGCTCGTTGCCGGCGCCGCCGGCATCCTGCTGGCCGTCGGGTTCGCCGCCGTCGTGCTCCGGCGCGTCCGGCACGACGCCGCGCTGATCGTCCGGGCGGTGAAGGCGGTCGGCGACGGGGACTTCAAGGAACGGGCGCTGCCCGGGGGAAGTGACGAGCTGGGCGACGTCGGCCGGGCCGTCGACGCGGCGCGGTCGCGGATGCTCGCCCGCAAGGGCCGGCAGCGCGAGCTCCAGGCCACCCGCGAGGAGCAGTTCCAGGTCGGTTTCCAGCATCAGAAGCAGGCCGAGTTGCGGCTGCGGGAACGCGCGCAGGCCGTCATCGACGAGTCCACCTCCGTGATCGCCGAGGAGTTGCGCGAGGTCACCGACCAGGTCGCCGAGGTACGCCGGGCCGCCGACACCATCGACGGCGGCATCGCGGCCACCGACGCGGCGACCTCCGCGGTGGTGGACCACGCCCGCCGGGCGGAAGAGGTCATCGCGTCTCTCGAGCAGAGCCTGCGCCGGGTCGCCTCCACCGCCCAGCTGGTGCAGGGCATCGCCGGGCAGACCCGGCTGCTGGCCCTCAACGCGACGATCGAGGCGGCCCGTGCGGGCGAACTGGGCCTGGGCTTCACGGTCGTGGCCGACGAGGTGAAGGACCTGGCCACCAGCACCGCGGACTCCACCGAGCAGATCGCCGCGACCATCGCCGAGCTGGAGCGCGACACCGCGCTGATGGCCGGCACCATCGCCGCGATGGTCGCCGGGATCGGCGGCGTCGGTGCGGCGGCCACCTCGCTGCGGGCGGTCGCCGCCGACCAGGGCACCGTCGTCGGCCGGCTCAGCGAGCGGGTGGGCCTGACCATCGACCGGGTCGAGGGCATGTCGGGCCTCGCAGCCCAGCTCGAACGCCGCCAGGCGGAGCGGGTGACCGCGGCCGGGACGGTCCGGCTGCTCCGGCGCGGCAGCGACCCGGTCGAAGCGTCGCTGATCGACATGAGCAGCGGTGGGCTGCGGGTCCGGCCCCTGGATGCCGGCCTGGCCGTCGGGGAGCTGGTCGAGGTCGACGGGCTCGGCCGGCCGGACGATCCCATCCCGGTCCGGGCGCGCGTCGAGAGCCTGCGCGGCGGCGCCGGGAACGACGAGGCCGGGCTCCAGCTCATGATCACCGACGGGCGGACCGCCGAGCGGATCGACCGCTACCTGGAAGAACTCACCCGCGCCGGCGCGCAGCGGGTGCCGTGAAACCCCGGACGTAGCGGCGCTGCCAAGGCGTCTCCACCGCTCGGCGGTCATAGCGGTCACGGACGTAGGCGACGGCCTCCCCGGGCGCCACGCCGTCGAGGACCGCGAGGCAGGCCAGCGCCGTTCCGGTGCGGCCACGCCCCCCGCCGCAGGCGATCTCCACCCGCTCGCCGGCCGCCCGCTGCCACGCCTCGCGCAGGACCACCGCGGCGGCGTCGCGGTCGGCCGGAAGCCGGAAGTCGGGCCAGCGCAGCCACCGGCTCTCCCAGGCCACCGCCGGGGGAGCGGTGCCCAGCAGGTACACGCCGAACCGGGGCTCGGCGCCCGGCGGCACCGGCCGGCGCAGGGCACGACCGCGGACGAGCCGCCCGGACGGCAGGTGCAGCACGCCGGGCGCCGCCGGATCCCAGCCCTCGTCGGTCGCCACCCGCCTATTGTGCTCGCCTGGTCGGTGCCGGATCGCTACGCTCGGCGGCGTGCACAGCATCAGCCGCGACCGACGCCGGACCATCACCCCCCGGTTTGGCTAGCAGCTGCTGAGCTAGCACGTGTCCTCCCGGCGGGTCGTCCGCCGGTGTCGCCGGCTCCCGGCCGGCCCGCCTCCCCGCCGTACCGTCGATGGGTTGGCCATGAATCTCGAAGCTCTGCTCTCCGCGCGGCTCGCGCCCGCGCTCGCCGAGGTCGCGCAGGCGACCGTCGATCCCGCCGTGCGGCGCTCGCAGCACGCCGACTTCCAGTCCGGGGCGGTGCTGCCGCTCGCTCGCCGGCTGGACCGCTCGCCCCGCGACCTCGCCGCCGAGGTGGTCGCCCGGGCCGGCCTCGCCGGGATCGCGACCGCCGAGGTGTCCGGGCCGGGCTTCCTCAACCTGACGGTCGCCGACGAGCTGATCGCGTCCGCCCTCGACGACGTGAGCGCCGACGCCCGGCTCGGTGTCGCGCAGACGAAGCAGCCGCGGACCGTCGTCGTGGACTACTCGGCGCCGAACATCGCGAAGGAGCTCACCGTCGGGCACTTGCGCTCGACCGTGATCGGCGACGCGCTCGCCCGTACGCTGGAGTGGCTGGGCCACGACGTCGTCCGCGCCAACCACGTCGGGGACTGGGGCACCGCCTTCGGCATGCTCATCGAGCACCTGCTCGACGTGGGCGCGACCGGGATCTCGCAGGCCGGCGACCTCACCGCGTTCTACCAGGCGGCTCGCGCCGAGTTCGACGACAGCAAGGAGTTCCGGACGCGGGCACGGCTGCGCGTCGTGCGGTTGCAGGCCGGCGACGAGGAGACGCTGGCGTTGTGGCGCACGCTCGTCGCGGAATCGCAGCGCTACCTGTTGGAGGCGTACGAGCGGCTCGGGGTGACCCTCACGGCGGTCGACTTCGCCGGGGAGAGCGGCTACCAGGGCATGCTGGCGTCCGTCGTCGACGAGCTCGACGCCAAGGGCCTGCTCGTCGAGAGCGACGGCGCGCTGTGCGCGTTCCCGGCCGGCTTCACCGGTCGCGACGGCGGGCCGCTGCCGCTGATCGTGCGCAAGAGCGACGGCGGATTCGGGTACGCGGCCACCGACCTCGCCGCCCTGCGCCACCGGGTCCGCGACCTCGGCGCCACCCGGCTGCTCTACGTGGTCGGCGCGCCTCAGCGGACGCACTTCCAGATGGTCTACGCCGTCGCCGCGCAGGCCGGCTGGCTGCCCGAGGGCGTCACCGCCGAGCACGTCGCCTTCGGCTCGATCCTGGGCACCGACGGCAAGATGTTCCGCAGCCGGTCCGGCGACTCGGTCAAGCTCTCGGCCGTGCTCGACGAGGCGGTGGCCCGGGCCTCCGTGCGGAATCCCCGCCCGGCGATCGCCGCCGCGGTGGGCATCGGCGCGATCAAGTACGCCGACCTGGCCGGCGACCGCATGTCCGACTACGTGTTCGACTGGGACCGGATGCTCGCCCTCACCGGCAACACCGGGCCTTACATGCAGTACGCGTACGCCCGGATCCGCTCGATCCTGGACCGCGCCGGACAGTTCCACCCGTCGGTGCGGATCGGCCATCCCTCCGAGCGGGCGCTGGCCCTGGAGCTGCTGGCGTTCGAGCCGGTGGTGGAGTCCGTCGCCGCCACCCTCGAGCCGCACCGGCTGGCCGCCCACCTGTACGGGCTCGCGTCGCTGTTCAGCGTCTTCTACGAGCAGTGCCCGGTGCTCAAGGCGGCGGACGGCGTACGCGAAAGCAGGTTGTCGCTCTGTCTGTTGACCGGGCGCACCCTGCGGCGGGGCCTCGACCTGCTGGGAATCGCCACCCCCGCACAGCTCTAAGAGGGCCGGCCCTCTTCCTTGACGACGCCGAGCAGGGGTGGGTTCGTGCCCGCCGGATCCCAGGTGGGACCGGTGGCGCGGGCCCACTCCAGGCGGCCGAAGCCCGGCCAGATCCGCTGGGTCAGCGCCCGGCTGGCGTGCACCCGCTGGTTGGCCCGGCGGCGGCGCTCGGCCAGGACTGCGGTCAGGAACATCCACGGCGGCACCCCGGGCGGGACCGGCTGGGCGATCCGCTCGCTCATCTCGGCGGCCAGCCCGTTCGCGAAGCGCCCGTTCATCGGCTGCCGGATGTCCGCCGCCCGGGCCAGGTAGTGCCGGGCGGCCAGGGCCAGGTCGTCGTCGAGATTCGTCAGATCCAGCTTCGCGGCCCAATCGGCGAGCTGCGGCGGCATCGCGGGCACCCAGCCCCACGGTGCGGGGGACCGCTCGTGGATCACGAATGTGCCGGCCGCCAGGTCGCCCAGGCGCCGGCCCTGCGGCGAGAACAGCATCGTGGTCAGCGCTACGGCCCAGGTGAACGGTGGGAAGAGCAGCCCGGGCCACTCGACGGCGACCCCGACGAGGCTGCGGACCAGGGCGTGGCGTACCCGGATCGGGCCGCCGTCCTCCCGGACCACGCGCAGGCCCATCGCCCGCTTGCCGAGGCTGCGGCCGTTGCTGAGCGTCTCCACCACCGTCGGGTACGCGACGAAGACCAGGATCACCGAGGCGGTCGCGAGGGCCTCGATCAGCGCCTCGTCGACCGAGCTGCCGAGCAGCGACGAGCTGATCGCCCCGGTGAGCGTGAACAGGATCAGACCGAGCAGCACCTGCACGACCATGTCGAGCAGCAGCGCCAGCCCCCGCGAGCCGATCCGGGCATGCCGGACGTCGACCTCCACGGCCTCGCCGTTGACGAGCTGCTCACCCCGTCCGCCGGTCGCCGGCACCGCCATCGTCACGCGTGTAGTTAACCCGATCGCCGCCCGATACGCTGCGCCGGTGGACCTGGACGCCTACGTCAGCGAGCGCCGCGGGGAGTGGAACCGCCTCGACGCGCTGACCCGCCGGCGCAAGCTGTCGGCCGCCGAGGCCGACGAGCTCGTGCTGCTCTACCAGCGCGCGGCCACCCACCTGTCGGTGGTGCGCAGCCACTCGCCCGATCCGATCCTGCTGGCGTCGCTGTCCCAGCTCGTCCTCGCCGCCCGCTCGGCGGTCACCGGCGGCCGCCGATTCTCCTGGCGCCCGGTGGCCCGCTTCTTCACCACGACCCTGCCGCTGGAGCTCTACCGGGCGCGCCGCTGGTGGCTGACGGTGACGGCGTTGGACGTGCTGGTCGCCGGGGTGCTGATGGCGTACTTCGCCACCCACCCGGAGATCATCGAGACCTTCGTCCCGGCGTCGGCCCTCGAGCAGTACACCGGCGAGGACTTCGTCGGCTACTACAGCGAGTTCCAGGCCCAGAACTTCGCCGCCAACGTCTGGACGCACAACGCCATGATCGCCGGCCAGTGCCTCGCCTCCGGCGTACTGATCGTGCCGGTCCTGTGGATCCTCGCCCAGAACACCTTCGACCTGGGCCTGACCGGCGCCCTGATGATGAACGCGGGCAAGGGCGGTACGTTCTTCGCGTACATCCTCCCGCACGGCTTCCTCGAGCTGACCGCGATCTTCGTGGCGGCCGGCGTGGGCCTGCGCATCGGCTGGGCCTGGATCGCCCCGGGCCCGCACCGCACCCGCGGCCGGGCGCTCGCGGAGCACGCCCGCGCGGGGATGCTGGTGGCGCTCGGCCTGGTCGCGATGCTCCTGGTGTCGGGCGTCCTGGAGGCGTACGTGACGCCGTCGGGGTGGCCGGACCCGGTCCGGATCGGCATCGGGTTCGCGGTCTGGCTCGCCTTCCTCGGGTACGCCCTGGGTGTGGGCGGCGCGGCCCACCGGCGGGGGGAGAGCTCGGAGCTGGCGCCGGAGCACACGGTCGCCGAGGTCCCGACGGCCTGATCAGGCCGGGTTGTCAGCGGAGGTCAGCGTCTCCCAACCGGTGGAGTGCTTGTCCGTGCCCATCGGGCGCCTGGACTCCAGCAGCGCTCGGGTACGGGGCAGCTCCATGCCCAGCCGCGTGTGCAGCGCGTTGTACCCGACCTCCCAGTACTGGCCGGTGCCCTTGGTGACCGAGCCGCCGCACAGCCAGGACGGCACGGGCGTACCGGTCTCGTGCCCGGCGTGGAACTCCAGCCCGGCGGCGAACCGGCCGGCCTGCTCCCGCCAGAGGTCGACGCCCTGGATACGGGCGGTGTCGGCGCCGTGGAACGCCGCGTTGAAGCCCATCGCGACGTGCCCGAAGTCCCGGCACGTCTCCTGGCCCAGGCCGTCGACCAGCTTGGTCTGGCCGTACCAGTACTTGGTCAGCGCGGCGCCGGACTTCGGCCGTCCGGGAGGCGACAGCGGTGCGGGGCCGTCGGATCGAAGGTACATGTAGGCCGGCACCCGGCCGCGCCACAGGGCGAGGGCCCGGTCGAACGACGCCCGGTCGTCGAGGAAGACCGCGATCCCGAGGGCGGCGTCGGTCATGATGAGTTCCCAGTTCCCGTTCGCGCCGGACCCCTTGAGGAGGCCGGGCAGGTAGACGGTACGCAGCATCGTGGCGAACCGCGCGGCCTTGGGCCAGCCCTCGGGGTACGTGTGCTTGATCAGCTCGGCGGCCCGCGACCAGCCGGCCCCGGACCAGCCGGTCTGCAGTGGCGCATTGTGGCCGCTGTGTCCCTTCAGCGTGCCTGACCAGGCATCCATCAGCTGGATGGCCTTGTCGGCGTACCGGCCGTCGCCCGTGATGGACCACATGAGCGCGTCCGCGTACGCGGCCAGCGCGTCCGTGCGCTCGTCGCTGCAGCCGTGGTCGGGGTTCGAGGACGGGCCGCATTCCACCGTGGTGCGCGGCTTGGGGGTTCGCGACAGCGACGCCAGCGGGTCGGAGCGCAGCTGGTCGTACGCGGACTTCCACGGCTGCTTGCCGGCCTTGACCTTGGACCGCACGACGTCGAGCTGTGCCCGGCTCACCAGCACGCCGGGGTGGGCGAAGGACGCCGGCCGCGCGACGGCCTCCGGGGTGTCGGGCCGTGCCTGCGCACCGGCGAAGGAGGCGGGGATCAGCATCGCCCCGACGATCACCGCGTACATCGATGCTGCTCTGTGTCTGCGCATCGCCACAGCTAAGCGGAAGTTGCCCTAAAGCCGCATACAGTGCGTCTTACCTTTCTATTAAATCTTCTTAGAGTCGGCCGGCGGCTTTGAGCGCGAGGTAGACGTCCGAGACCTTGGAGGCGAAGGTCTCCCGGGGCTCGTCGACCACGATCACCCCCTGCTGGGTCAGCAGCGCCCGGACCCGGTCGCGTTCGCCCAGGGCAAGCTCCGCGGCCGCGGCGAGGTGGACGTCCTCCGCGGTGGCGCCGGTCTCCGGCAGATGGGCGAGCCGGGCGGTCTCAGGGTCGCGGACCGCGGCGAGCATGACCCGATGCTTGGTGGTGAGCCGGGACAGGATGGGCAGCAGGCCCTCGACGATCGGTGCCGCGTCGAGCGCCGAGAAGATCACCACCAGGGCGCGCTTGTGGTCGCGGCGCAGCAGATCGCCGGCGACCAGGCCGAAGTCCGTCTCGACCAGGGCCGGCTCCAGGGACGCCATCGAGCTGATCAGACGCGGCAGCTTGGTGCGGTGGCCGCCGCCCTCGACCTTGGCGCGTACGGCGGTGTCCACCGCGACCATGTCGACGCGGTCGTCGGCCTTCGAGGCCAGCACCGCCAGCAGCAGCGCCGCGTCGATCGCGGCGTCCAGCCGGGGCTCGTCGCCGATCCGCGCCGCCGACGTGCGGCCGGTGTCCAGCACGCAGACCACCCGGCGGTCGCGCTCGGGGCGCCAGGTCCGGACCACCACGTCATGGGTACGCGCGGACGCCCGCCAGTCGATCGAGCGCACGTCGTCGCCGATGACGTACTCGCGCAGCACGTCGAACTCGGTGCCCTGCCCCCGGCCGCGGGTGACCACCGCGCCGTCGAAGATGCGCAGCTTCGCCAGCTTCTCCGGCAGCAACCGGCGCGACGGGAAGCGCGGCAGCACCCGCAGGGTCCACTTCGGCGTCACCCGCTCGTTCCACCGTTGCGACCGCTGCCGGTACGCGAGCCCGAGCGGCCCGTACGAGCGCAGCGTCACCCGTACCGCCGCCCGGTCGCCGTGCCGCGTCGGCGTGAGCGTGGTGGTGACCTGCTGTTCCTCGCCGGCGAGGAGGTTGAGCCGGTGCTCGGTGCGGTCCGCGCCCGCCGACGGCACCCAGCGGTCGCGCAGCCGCAGCCACATCGGCCGGCGCGCGGTGTTGCCGACGGTCAGCGTCATGGTCGCCGTCTCGCCGAGCCAGAGCGTCTCGACGCCGTCGCGCCGCAGGGAGACGGCGGTCAGGGGAGCCGCGACCAGCGCGTCCAGCATCGCCGCACCGAGCGCGAGCCCCAGCACCGCCAGGGTCAGCAGCCAGGGCGAGGGCAGCAGCGCCGGCAGCGGCACGCCGAGCGCCAGCAGCAGCGCGAAGCGCCTGGTGACCACGGTCGGCTCACCGGGGGGCGGGGACGGCGCCGAGCACGGACTGCAGCACCGAGCCGGTCGTGACCCCGTCCAGCTCCGCCTCGGCGCGCAGCCGCACCCGGTGCCGCAGGACGGGGACCGCGAAGGCCTTCACGTCGTCCGGGATGACGTATTCGCGGCCGCTGAGCCAGGCGCGGGCCTTGGCCACGGCCAGCAGCGCGGTGGTGCCGCGCGGCGACGCCCCCAGCTCCAGGGCCGGAGCGACCCGGGTGGCGCGGCACAGGTCGACCATGTACTCCAGCACCGGCTCGGCGACGGCCACCCGGCGTACCGCCTCGCGGCCGGCGGCCAGGTCGGCGGCGGAGGCCACCGGGCCCACCCCGGCCGCCTTCAGGTCCCGCGGGTCGAAGCCCATGTGGTGGGCGCGCAGCACGCCGAGCTCCTCGTGGCGCTCCGGCAGCGGTACGGCCAGCTTGAGCAGGAACCGGTCCAGCTGCGCCTCCGGCAGCGGGTACGTGCCCTCGTACTCGATGGGGTTCTGCGTGGCCACGACGATGAACGGCTCGGGCAGGCGCCGGGACTCGCCGTCGGTGCTGACCGTGCGCTCCTCCATCGCCTCGAGCAGCGCGGCCTGGGTCTTCGGCGGGGTGCGGTTGATCTCGTCGGCGAGCAGCAGGTTGGTGAAGATCGGGCCGGGCCGGAAGTTGAACGCCGCGGAGCGCGCGTCGTAGATCAGCGAACCGGTCACGTCGCCCGGCATCAGGTCGGGCGTGAACTGCACCCGCTTGGTCTCGACGTCCAGCGCGGCCGCCATGGCCCGCACCAGCAGCGTCTTCGCGACGCCCGGCACGCCCTCCAGCAGCACGTGGCCGCCGCAGAGCAGGGCGATGACCACGCCGCCGACCACCGCGTCCTGCCCGATGACCGCCTTGGCCACCTCGGTCCGCAGGCGCTGGAGCGCGTCGCGGGCCGCGAGGGCCTCCACGGATAGCGAAGACGTCACGTCACATTCCCCTCGTCCGGTGCTTGTTGCCAGTTCTGCTGCCCGGTGACGGACCGGACCAGATCCTGCACCGCCGTCGCGGCGCGGACCAGCTCCGCGTCACTGTCCTCGACGCCGCCGCCGAGCAGGTGCCGGACGTCGTCCTCCGGCAGCGCCGTGTACGCCGCCACCCGGGCGGCGAGCTCGTCGACGGGCGTGCCGGGCGGAAGATCGAAGTGGTCGGCGAGCCGGGTCCGCGCCGCCGACTGTACGGTCGCCAGCGACGTGCCGCGCGCTCGCGCCCGACGGTACAGGCCACCGAGGCCCCGGACGGTCTCGGCGGTCCGGACCTGCACCGGCAGCGGCTCGGCGACCGGCGTACCGAGACGCCGGGCCGACGCCAGGGCCAGCGCGACCGCCGCGAGCACGAGCAGGGCCAGCGTGGCCCACACCGAGGGCGGGAAGGCCTGGGCGAGCGGGCTGCCGGCCACCGTTCCGTCACCCTCGGTGCCGCCGCCCTCGTTCTCGCCGGTCGGCGGTGTGCCGGTCGGCTCCTCAGCGGGCTCGTCGTCACGGTCGCCGTCGCCCGTCGAGCCCTGGTCAGCGTTGTAGTCGCCCGGATCCGACCCCTGTCCCGTCGACGGCTCCGGAGGGATCAGCGGGGCGGGCTCCCGTTCGTGCAGATCGAGCCAGACCAGCCGAGGGCTGCGCGACAGCAGCCCGACGGCGAGCGCCCGGTTGCCGTGCTCGTCGGCGCGGTCGTTGCGGAACGGGTCCACCGCGCCGACCAGCGTGATCTCGGCGAAGCCCCCGGCCCGGAACTCGGTCAGGCCCCCGTCGTAGCAGGTCAGCGGCGCGTACTCGGCCGCGTCGTAGCGCCAGCGCAGGGCCGCCGCCGGCCCGGCCGCCCCGGCGAAGTCCGCGGCGCATCCGGGTGCGGGCGCGGCGGCGGTCCAGCGCGGGCCGCTGACCGGGACGTCGAGCCCGGCCTTGCGCAGCTCGTTCTCCCGAGGAGCCACCAGCACGACCCGCACCCGAGGCGGCAGGGCGGCAAACCTTTCCAGGTACGCCGGGTGCACCAGCCCCGGAGCCGTCACGAACAGCGTCGCGTCACCGAGGGTGCCGATCGAGTCGAGGGCCTCCTGGCTGCTGGCTCGCACGTCGACCGCGACGCCCTTGCCGGTGAGTCCCTGGGCGAGTAGCCGCGCACCCTCGCCCTCGCCGCTGGTGGGGGACAGGAAGGTGGCGTCGGTCGGATCGGGCTGCTGCACCGCGTGCGCGGCGCCGGTGATGGTGGCGAGGCCGACGACCACCGCGAACGGCACGATCAGGCGCAGCATCCGGGGGTTCCTCACGGCGTACCGCCCCTCATCCGCGTGCGGACCTCGCCGGTCAGGGCGCGCATGTTGTCGTCGTGGTCGCGGCGGGCCGGACGGTCGCCGTACCAGATCTCGGAGAACAGGTCGGTGGCGCCGCCGAGCGGGACGGCCATCGCCGGGCGTTGCGCCGCGGCGGTGGCGGCGACCTCGGCGGCGGTCGTGCCGGGCAGCGGCGCGACGATGCCGGCCACGGCCAGGTCGCCGACCAGGTCGCGCAGCCGCTGCCGGATCGCCTCGGCATAGCGGCCCTCGGCGGCGAGCCGGTCGGCGAGCAGCGTGCCGTCGGGCAGCACGACGCTGGGCTCGAAGACGGGCGCCGCGGTCTCCTCCGCGCCGGTGCGGGTCTTCTTCGTCCGCTTCCTCTTCCGCCGGCGGAAGCGCGGCAGCCGCCAGCGGGGCCGCCGGACCCGCCACCGGGGCATCCGCCGCGGCACCCAGGCCGGATACCAGTACCAGAGCGCGCCGGCCACACCCGCGGCCACGAGCAGCAGGAACAGCAGGAGCTGCGGGGAGATCCGGTCGAAGACGGCCGCCGCGAACTCGTCCCATGCCCGGGTCACGGCGCGTACACCAGGACCGCCGCCTCGTCCTGGCCGCGGCTGCGTGCCCGGCTGATGGCGATGTCGAGGCCTTCGGTACGGATCCGCGTCTCCAGCAGCAGCACCCCGTCGACGCAGGCCAGCGCCGCGTACGCGACCGTGTTGGCGGCCGCCCACGCCGCCGGGGCGGTCCACGCCAGCCACTCCGGCCGGTCGCCGGTCAGCCAGGCGAGCACGGCGACCCACCCCGCGCCGAGCGCCATCCGCACCGCGAACCACGTCACGTACGCCGCCAGCCGCGTCCAGGCGCCGCGCATCCCGCCCCGCATCGCCAGCCGCGCGGCCCGACCGAACGACCCCGACCGGTCGATCACGATGACGGCGCTGACCAGGCCGAACACCCCGTACACGAAGACCCACCCGGCGAACCCGACGAACGCCGCGACCCCGCAGACCGCCCCGAACGCGACGGCGGCGAGCAGGGTCGGCACCGGGCGTACCCGCTTCCACACGTCACGGTCGCGCAGCGGCCGGCCGAGGAGCGCGGGCCCGGCAGCGGCCGCGGCGATCGCCCCGAGCACGCAGATGATGAACCCCTCGGCGGCGAACCCGGCGGCGACGAGCACCCACCACGCCCCGAAGTGCTGCTTCGCCGGCCCGTACACCGGCGGCGTCGCGATCGCGGCGGCACGCATCGGCATGAGCAGGGCCTGCTCGAGCACGGCCAGCACGCCGGCGGTGAGCAGCAGCGGCCGCGCCCGGGCCCGGAGCAACGTCATGGCGGCGTCGAGCAGCTCACCGAGCGTCATGGGACGCAGCGGCAGATCGGGCTGCGCGGACATGGCGGCGATCCTAGGCGATCGAGGCATCCTTCGTGGGCGTTGCCGTCGCTCAGCCCGCCCGGGCGCGCTCGAGCACCTCTTCGGTCGTCGGCGGGCTCGGCGGATGATACGAAAGCGACCACGGCGCCTGAAGCTTGACGAATTGGCCTCCCTCGACCGCGGCGTAGAACTGCCCGACCTTCAGTCGAGCGATGTCGGAGACGTCGCTGCCCTTGGCCCGGGCCAGCTCACGCGCCGCCGCTATCTGGGTCGGAACGTTCAGCAGCCCGAAGAACTGGGTGGCGGCGTTGCCGGGGATGCGGTTGTGCAGGCCCTTCGGTGCCTGGGTGGCGAACACCAGGCCGAGGCCGTACTTGCGAGCCTGCGAGGCGAGCACCAGGGTGCTGTGCGTGCACGCGGTCATCGGACCGGATGGTGCCAACGTCTGCGCCTCGTCCATCACGAAGATTCCGCCGAGTGGCCGGTCACCCGCCGGGTTCTGCTTGATCCATCCGAACAGCGCGAGCTGCAGCTGGTTGACGAAGCTCTGCCGCTGGCCGTCGTCGGTGAGCCCGACAAAGTTGATCACGGAGACCCGTGCCCGGTAACCGGGGCGTGGCGTCAGCAGCAGTCCCGGATCGGTCGGCGCACCCTGCCCGCCGAAGAGCGGATCGTTCACCATGGTGGCCATCAGCAACTGCGCCATCTGGGCGACGACACGGTGCTTCTCGCCGCCACCGCCGAGGACGGCATCATCCGGCTCTGGGACATGCGTACGGGCGTCCAACGGCCGTCCATCGAGGGCTATGCGAGCTGGATCCGGGCCATCTGCGAGCTGCCCGTCGGCGGCCGTCACCTCCTCGCCACCGCGGGCGACGACGGCACGGTACGCCTCTGGGACACCGCGACGGGCCGCACGGAGACGGTGATGGACGGTGGCCGGTTGGGCGCGGTCGGCGCACTGGCCGAGACGCCGGTCGCGGACGGCACCCTGGTCGCGTCCACCAGCGGCGACGGTATGACGCGGCTGTGGGATCCGGCGACCGGCGACCAGCGGCTCGCCATGCCGGCGCCCGGCACCACGGTGACCGACGTCGCGGCGCTGGCCGAGGACGACCTGCACCTGCTGGCGGTGGCCGGCGAGGACCGGGTCGTCCGTGTGTGGGATGCCGACCGCGGTGAGCTGGTCAAGGAGTTCAAGCAGCACCACGAGCGCGTGAACGCGGTGTGCGCGGTGGGCACGCTGCTCGCCTCGGGAGCCGACGACCTGATCGTGCGGGTCTGGGACGTCCACCAGGCTCCGGGAAACGACCGGGCCAGGCCGCTGCTCGGTCACGCCAATTGGGTCACCGCCCTGGTCGCCGTGCGCCACCAGGACACTGACCTGCTGGTCTCGGCGGACAAGAACGGCATGATCCGGCTCTGGGACCCGCGCGGCGAGCTGCTCCGGGAACGACAAGCCCACGATGCCGTGAACGCGCTGGCCGCATATCCGCTGGGCAACCGGGAGGTGCTCGTGTCGGCCGGCGTGGACCGGACGATCCGGCTGTGGAGCCTCGACGACCTCAGCCCGCTCGGTGTGCTCAGCGGGCACAAGGCGCCGGTGACCGGGGTGTGCCCGATCGAATTCGGCGGCCGTACCCTCCTGGCGTCCGTCGGCCTGGACCGCACCGTGCGGCTGTGGGAGCCGCGGACCGGCCGGCTCGTCCGCATCATCCCGGTGCACCACCGGGCGCTCGCATGCGCGTACGTCGGCGGGATGCTCGTCGTCGGGCTCGACCGGGGTCTGCTCGCCCTCGCCGTGCGGTGACGCGGTCTCGCCCATCGATACATCGGCGGTTATCGTGCGTCGACGGGTGCTCACGAGGCGCTCGGACAATTTCGTCGAAAGGTTCGGTATGACCCTCCCCGCAGGCGTCTCGCGGCGCAGTGTGCTGGCGGCTGCCGCCGCCGGTGCCGCCGCCCCCGTCTTCGCGTCCGGCGCTGCCTCCGCGTCCGGCGCTGCCTCCGCCTCCGGCCGGACTTACGATCTCACCGTGCTCGGCACCTCCGACACGCACGGCAACGTCTACAACTGGGACTACTACAGGGATCTCGAGTACGACGACAGCGCGCACAACGACGTCGGGGTCGCGAAGCTCGCGGCGCTGGTCAACCAGATCCGTGCCGAGCGGCGGGGCAGGGCCACTCTGGTCCTCGACGCCGGCGACACGATCCAGGGCACGCCGCTCGCCACGTACTACGCCAAGCAGGAGCCGATCACGGAGACCGGCGAGCGGCACCCGATGGCGCGGGCGATGAACGTGCTGCACTACGACGCCGTGACGCTGGGCAACCACGAGTTCAACTACGGCCTGCCGCTGCTCAACCTCTGGATCCGCCAGCTCGGCTTCCCCGCGCTCGCCGCCAACGCCGTGGACGCGAAGACCGGGCGGCCCGCCTTCACCCCGTACCTGATCAAGAAGGTCTGTCTCGGTCCGGGGGCACCCACCCTGAGGGTCGGCATCCTGGGTCTCACCAACCCGGGCGTGGCGATCTGGGACCGGGCGAACGTCGAGGGCAAGCTCGCCTTCAAGGACATGATCGAGACGGCCGCGAAGTGGGTGCCGGTCATGCGCGCCCGCGGCGCCGACCTCGTGCTGATCTCCGCCCACGGCGGCGACAGCGGTACGAGCAGCTACGGCCCCGAGCTGCCCAACGAGAACCCGAGCGCGCTGATCGCCGAGCAGGTCCCGGGCATCGACGCAATCCTGTTCGGCCACGCGCACCGCGAGGTCCCGCAGCGCTTCGTGACCAACACGAAGACGGGCGCGCAGGTGCTGCTCTCCGAGCCGTCGAAGTGGGGCCAGCGCCTCACCCGGATGGACTTCACGCTGGTTCGCGACCGCGGCCGGTGGACGATCACGGAGAAGAAGTCGGCGTCGCTGAACACCAACACGGTCCCCGAGGACCCGAAGGTGCTCGCGGCGGTGCGGTCCCAGCACGCCAAGACCGTCGCGTATGTCAACCAGGTCGTCGCCACCTCCACGGAGGAGCTGTCCGCCGCCGAGTCGAGGTACAAGGACACGCCGATCCTGGACTACATCAACAAGGTGCAGACCGACACGGTGACCGCGGCGCTGGCCGGCACCCCGAACGCCGGGCTGCCCGTGCTCTCGATCGCGGCGCCGTTCAGCCGTACCGCGGTCTTCCCGAAGGGCGACGTCAAGATCAAGGACGTGGCCGGCCTCTACATCTACGACAACACGCTCGAGGCGGTCGTGCTCACGGGCGCCGAGGTGCGGGCCTACCTGGAGTTCTCGGCCAGATACTTCGTGACGCTGCCGGTCGGCGCCACCCCGGACCCGGAGACGATCAGCGACCCGGCGATCCCGGACTACAACTACGACGTGATCTCCGGCATCGAATACGACATCGACATCAGCAAGCCGGCGGGTTCCCGCATCATCCGCCTGGACATCGCGGGTGCACCGGTGCCGGCAGACGCCCGCTTCGTGGTGGCGGTGAACAACTACCGGCGCAGCGGCGGTGGAAACTTCCCCGGCATCGTCAAGGAGCAGGTCTACAACGCCCAGCAGGAGATCAGGCAGCTGCTGATCGACTGGGCACAGGCCAAGGGCGAGATCAACCCCGCGGACTTCTTCGTGCCGAACTGGCGCCTCGTCCGCGAGGGCGTCCCGGTCTTCTAGGTCGGTCCTTCAACGAACGTCGTGGCGCACCCGGTCCCCGCGGGGTGCGCCACGACGGTCGGGGTCAGCGCTTCTCGAGCGACTTCCAGTTGCCCTGCGAGTCGGCGGTCACCAGCACCCGGCCGGTCTTCCCGTTGTTCAGCGTCAGCTCGCACAGGTACTCGCGCTTCCCACCGGCCCATTCGCCGGCAGGCCGGCAGTCGGCCTTGCTCGCGCTGACGTTCGCCTTGGCCAGCTGCCCGTCGTGCAGCACGTTGTCCTCGAGCGACTTGACCGTCGCGCCCTCCCGTACCTGCAGGTACAGCGGCACGACGACGTTAGCCACCACGGTGTTCCAGAAGAAGGCGCCGACCACCAGAGTGACGACGAAGGTGATCCAGTACTTCGCCACGCCGTTGCGACCGTAACGGGCCCGATCGGCGCGGCGGGTGGCCGAGATCGCCCCGAACACGCTGAAGAAGAAGGTGAAGGCGGCCACCGGCCAGGCGGAGGGCGCCTGTGCCCGGGCCGCATTCCGGATCTCCTCCGGGTACGGGACCAGCAGGCCACCGACCTGCGGCACATACCCGTACGGCGCCATGACCGCAGCATCCGGGTGCGCGGTCCCCGGGGCGCCAGGGCCGGCGGCGTGGGCCGGGATGCCTGGGCCGGCGGCGGTGGCCGGGCTACCCGGGGCGGCCGGAGCCGGGGCCTGGGCTTGGGTTGCCCACGGAGGCGCGGTCGGGTAGGCCGACGGGGGATGGGGCTGCTGGTGCGGGACCTGCGCCGGGACGTCCGCTACCGGCTGCTGCGCTGCGGGGTGCTGCGGCGCGGCGTGGTGCGGGGCGGCGTGGTGCACGGGGTGCTGGTAGCCGGCTGGGGGGTACTGCGCGTGGCCCGCCGCGAACTGAGGGTAGTCCGCGCCCGCTGGGCCGTACGGAATCTGCGTGGTCATTCAGGGGGGCCTTTCCGGTAGCGGCTCGGGTGCAGCAGCGCCGTGCCAGGTCCCCTTTATCGGCTGTGTCGCGGTGGACATGAGAAAACACTGCTGCGGTGGGTTGCCGCTGGGGTCGCCCGGATGTCGGGTTTCCCGGTGCCGCGGTTGGCCGCCCTGCCCGGCCCGCGGCCTTGAGCCGGCGTCCTTGAGCAGGCCGACGTCCTCGGCATGCTTGGCGCTCATACCCGCGCCTGGCTGTCTCGCCCCGGGCGATTCCGCGCCCGTCCCCAGGGTGCCCTGGTCGCGGGAAAGGCGTCACTTGGTGACGGTGCCGCCGCCGCCCGCGTCGCCGCCGTCGTCGCCCTCGGTGGGGGTGGGGTCCGGGGGGTCGCTGGCCGGCGGGTCGGTCTTCGTCGGCTCGGTCTGCGGTGGCGTCGACGTCGGGGTATGGGTGGGTGGCGTCGTGGGAGAGACGCTGGTCGACGGGGAGGCCGGCTTGCTCGGCTTCTTCGTCTGGCTCTGCTGGGGCTGGCCGCCGTTGGGACGCTGCGTAGACCGGGTCGGCGCTTCCTCGGACGGCTCGATGGGCTCGTCGGTCTCGTCCGCCGTCTGCGACTCGGTCGGGACCACCGCGGTGCCGGGGGAGCGGGTGTCGTCCTTGGTGTTGCTCGAGAGCCAGATCGCCACGCCGAGTCCGCCCGCCACCAGGAACAGGGCGATAACGGTGAACAGGACGGCGAGCTGGCTCCTCGACTGCCGTGGCCGGGCCGGTGCGAACGGCGGTGCGGCCTCCAGCAGGTTGCGCTGCACCGGCATGGTGCGGGCGGCGGGGGCGCCGGGGCTCATCGGCCGGGTCAAGGCGGTCCCGGTCATCGACTGCCCGTTCATCCCCGCGCCGGCCGCCCCGGCCAGCGCGGCCCCGGCCACGGAGGGCCGGACCAGGGCCGTACGCGTCATGCTCGTCCCGGTCTGCGTGCGCCAGTCGAGCGTCCCGGCGGCAGCCAGCGCGGCCTCGGCGAACTCGGCGGCACTGGCGAACCGGTCCTCCGGGTTCTTCGCCATCGCCCGGCCGATCAGCTCGCGCACGGCCGGCGGCGCAAGGTCGTCGGGGAGCGGCTCGGGGTCGTCCTCGAGGTGGCGCAGCGCCACCTGGAGGGCGTTGTCGCCGTCGAAGGGCGGAACACCCGCAATGCAGTGGTACGCCACAGCGCCCAGTGCGTAAATGTCCGTGGCAGGCGTGACGTTGCCCTTCGCCACCTGCTCGGGAGCCATGTAGAGGGCCGTGCCGACGATGGCGTTGAGACCGGTCACGCTGGTCACCGCGGCGGACCGGGCCACGCCGAAGTCGACCAGGATCACCGCGCCGGTGGGCTTGACGATGAGGTTGCCGGGCTTGACGTCACGGTGGACGGTGCCGTTCTCGTGCGCGGCGTGCAGCGCGTCGGCGGCCTGCGCGACGATCGACATGGTCTCGCCGGCGGCGAGCTGGCCCTGCTCCTTCAGCCGCGCGGAAAGCGGCTCCCCATCGACGAAAGCCATGACCAGGTATGCACACTGGTCCTCGTCGCCGGCGTCCCCGGCGCTGTAGTCGTAGACCTCCACGACACCCGGGTGCCGGAACGCGGCCATCATCCGGGCCTCGCCGTAGAAGCGGGCGGCGAACTCGGGATCGGTGAGCATGGCGGTGCGCAGCACCTTGACGGCGACCGTCCGGCCGAGCACCACGTCGGTGCCCCGCCACACGTCACCCATGCCACCGGTGGCGATACGCTCGTCCAACCGGTAGCGGTTGTCCAGGAGACTTCCCGAACTGAGCACCAGCGGACCTATCTACTCGGGTGTCGCCACGACCGGACCATGAGGGCTCGCCACGGCGCGAGCCGCGCACCACGATACAGATTCCTCACCTCCCGCGGCGAGGTCGGTGGGTTGCGGAAAGGGCACGCCCGACGGCACCCGAGGCCAGGTGAGGGGGCCCGAACGGCCTGCCGCGACGCCCACCGGATCGAGTGGGTGACACGCCGCACAGACCCAACCCGGGCACAATCGCGCGCGCCCGGCGAAAAGGCGCAAAACAGAGAGGAAGAATGCATCCTCATCGAGACCGAGAGGGAAATTCGAGGCAAAGGCGGCAAGCTCATCGGCGAGTCAGCGGCGGGACGGTACGCCCGGCCCCGGAGTCGCTGACGAGCTGAGCGAACCGCCGCTCCCGCGTCTCCACCCGTTTCGCGCTCACCACCCAGTGCACCGCAGCCCGGCGGTAAGAAGCCGATTGCGCACTGAACCATCGCCATGCCGCCTCCTCCCCACGGAATCGGGCCTCCTGCTGCTCGTCGAGCACCGCATCAACCGGTTGCTCGTACGAATAGGTGGCGACCTTCTCCGGCTTTCGCGACTCGAACGCGTGGAGGCCGGCCGGGTGCATCAGCCCCGCCTCGGTCAGCTCCGCCACCTTGGCGATGTTGATCGAGCTCCACACGCTGCCCTTGCGCCGCGGCGTGAAGCGGACCTGGTAGCGGTCCTCGTCGATGCGGCGGCCGATGCTGTCGATCCACCCGAAGCACAGGGCCTGCGCGATGGCCTCGGTGTGTTGCACGGTCGGCGTGCCGGTGTGCTTCTTGTAGTAGCCGACGAACAGCTCCGGCTCGTCGGCGTGGTGCTTCTCGAACCAGGCGCGCAGCTCGGCCTCGGAGGCGAAGAACACGGGTTCCATGCCTAGAACCTAGGCCCCGGGTACGACAGAAACGGCGTGTCGTTCGACGGGACCGGCGCGTCGGAAAACGATCACCAACCGTGCCCGGCACGATCGTGGTTGCCGGGCGGCAAAGGGCTCCGTCCGGCGACCACGATCGTCCCGCTACCCCGAGCAAAGCCGCCCCTCGAGGAAAGCCGCCCCCTCGGGGTAACCCGCCCCCGAGGAATCAGGGGACCTCAGTTGTCGTACGTGGGCGCAACCACGATCGCGGTCTCCGCCAGCTCCAGTTGCTCGTTCTCCGCCCGGCGCTCGGCTGCCGCCCGTACCGTCGTAGCGGTCGCCCATCCCAGCGCGACCCCCACCAGGCCGGCGCCCAGGATCAAGCTCCAGGGCAGGCCGGGCTTGCGGCCCGCGAGGGCGTTCGCGGCCAGGTGAGCGCGGGTCCAGGCCTCCTCCGTCGCGGCGTTCATCCGGGCGCCGGCCTTGCCGGCCAGCTTCTGGCTCTGCCGGGACGCCTTGCCGGCCAGCTTGTTGCTGCCCTTGGAGGCCTTGCCGGCGATTTCCGCGGCCTTCGCGCCGGCCAGACCTGCGGTGATCTTGCCGGCGTCCTTGGCGCTCTCACCGGCGGACGCCATGGCCGAGGACAGGTAGTCCCAGGCCTCGGCGGCAGTGCGCTCGGCCGTGCTCTTGCGAGAGAACATCGTCTCCTACCTCCTGCGATAGCCGATGCCTGTCTGCGGAGGTGCCCAGGTGTGTCGGCGCGCAAACGTCCCCTGAACAGCCGCTGTCTGCCGGAAAGAGGAAGGGTGGCCGGTGCACCGTCTGTCGGCTGTGGACCGCCTGCGCGCGTAATCCGGTGGACGCTGCTGGGTAGGCTTGCTCCGGTTCGGCCCGCGGCACACAGCCAGCTGCCAGGTTCGAGCGCTAATGTTCGGTGCGGTTTCACCGGACCCGATGGGGGTAGTCACCGCCGCCCCCGGCGAGGGAGTATCGCAGGTCAGCGACTCTCTCGTGCCATGGAGAAGACGCCCGGGGCGATCCGGGCGGGTGGAGGTAAGGCGTGACGCTGTCGATAACGACGTCGGCGAGGTCCACCGGAGTGGTGGAGCTCTCACCGTTGGGTGAGATCGACGTCGAGAACGCGTACGAGATCAAGGACGCCGTGGCGGCACAGCTCAACGCCGGCACGCCCGACCGTATCGAGCTCGACATGCACGGGGTCACCTTCATCGATTCCGTGGGCATCTCGGCCCTCGTGGCAGCCTTCCAGCTCGCCAGGGTCAGCGGGGTGAAGCTCGTCGTCACCCGTCCGAGTCGTTTCGCTCACCGTCAGTTGTGGGTGACGGGCCTGCTCGGTCTCTTCGGCGCCCCGGAGCCCTGCACCGACTGCGGCGACCCGGCGCACCGCCCCCTGGTCCCCGGAGCCTGACCGGACCACCACGCCCCACAGCCCGGACCGGACCAACGCGTCCCGGAGTCCGGCCTGCTCAATGCTTCCCGGAGCCGGACGACTGCTCCCCGGAGCCGTTCCATCGATGGCCCTGACCCGAACAAGCCACCCCGATGACCGCGAGTGATCGGTGCGTTAAGCCTTCCTGTGCCCACTTGTTCGGGTCACGGCCGCTACGGAATAGTGCTCTCGTGGCGCGACTTCCGATCGGCACCGCCCTGTTGCGGCGCTACGTCCTGACCCGCGCCATCGGCCAGGGCGGAGTCTCGACCGTCTATGCCGCGGTCGACGCCCGCCGCGGCCGCAAGCTGGCCGTCAAGATCCTGGCCGCCACCCGCGCCGACGATCCGGGAGCCCACGACGATGCGCGCCGTGAGGCTCTGATCACCGATCGGCTGCGGCACCCCAGCGTCCCCCGCGTCTTCGCTTACGGTGACGCCCCGCTCCCGGACGGCACCGTGGTCCCGTACGTGGTGCTCGAGCTCCTTCACGGAGCGCCCCTGACGGAACGCCTGGCCCGCGGCCGCCTGGAATGGCCGGAGGCGGTGCGGATCGCCGCGGCCGCCGCCGACGTCCTGGCCGTCGCCCACCGCCGCGGCGTCGTCCACCGCGACCTCACCGCCCGCAACGTCATGGTCACGGCCGACGGCATCAAGATCATTGACTTCGGCCTGGCCACCGCGGCTCTCCATCCGGGCGACCGGAAATCCCGATACGGTACGCCGCCACAAGCCCCCGCCGATACCGTGGCCGGCGGCGTCAGGGCACCCCACACCCACCGTGAGAATCCATACTTCCGCGCGATCGGCAACGGCCCCCGGCGAGCGCTGCCCTCACACCCGAAGACCCTGTTCGCCAGCCCGGCGGACGACGTCTACACCCTGGGCGTGCTGCTCTACGAGATGCTCACCGGCCGCTCACCGTACCCACCGGCGGTGGCGGCCACGATCGTCGCCGCGGGCCGCGTCGGCCACCTGGCCCCTACACCGGTGCTGGCCATCCCCGGCCTCCCACCCGCCCTGAGAAACCTCGTCCGCGCCTGCATGGCGAAACGCCCGGAAGACCGCCCGCCGAGCGCCGACGTAGCCCTGACCCTCCACCGAATCCACGCCGACGCCCGCCCACCGGCCCTCTCGATGATCTGAGCCGGCTTGGTGGGGCGAACCCGCCCGGCCGACTCGGTGATCTGAGCCGGATCCGGCGAGGCGGAGGACCTAGATCGCCGGGGTCTGCACCACGATGTTCTCGAGGTTGATCTTCACGTCCGTGGCCTCGCCCGGGGACCGGATCGGCGTCACCACCGCGAAGCCCTCGGCCAGCGCCGCAAGGTCGGTGCCCGGTTCGAGGGGTTCGTCCGCTGCCTGCACCGCCGTACGGACGAACCCCTCGCCCGCCTCCGCGATGCTCATCTGCACCTGGCCGAACTTGGCGAGCCGGGCCCTTTGCAGGCCGCGGATGCCGTCCACGTGCAGGTCGGGCACGTTCACGTTCAGCACCGTGCCGGGCGGCGTGTGGGTGAGGGTCGGCAGGAGCTTCACGGCGAGCTCCGCCGCGCTGATCCAGTGGCGCTTCTCGTCGTCCGCCTTGTCCAGGTCCGCGATCGCCTGGCCGCCGCTGGCCGCCGTACCGTTGCTGGGGGAGAGGACGTCGAGCGACACGGCCATGCCGTGCAGGCCGGCGTGTGAGGCCGTGAGCGTCGCACCCACGGTGCCCGAGTGGACGACCGCCGCGCCCGCGTTCGCGCCGCGGTTGATGCCCGACAGGACGAGGGTCGGCACCGGGCCGAAGGCGCCGCGCAGGGCCAGCAGCACGATGAACGCCGGGGACGCCGCCACCGCGTACGCGGGAACGTTCTTCACCCCCGGCAGCTCGCGGGGCTGCACACAGATCTGCCCGTCCTTCTCGACCGCGGTTATGGCCGCGCTGGAACCGCTCGCCTCGGTGAGCGGCGCGGCCACCACGACGTCGAAGCCCTGGCGTACGACCGCGCGGGCCAGCCATCTGATCCCAGGGGCGTCGATACCGTCGTCGTTGGTGATCAGAATGCGTGGGGTCATGCTGTGCCCTCCTGGCATGCCCTCCTGGCCCTCACCGGCATGGCCGCCGACCCGGCGGGAAAGCCAGGTTCGGCCCGAGCGGTCGCCTCCTCCGTCCGGAGGGCGAGTTCGGTGCAGTCGGTCATGCGGATACCTTTGCCTCGACGGGTGTCAGGCGTACCCGCTCGGTGAGCACCTGGACGGCGTCGATGCGGCCCGTGCCGAGACCGTGGCGGGTGACGTTGAGGGCGCCCGCGGCCGCCCCCGTACGGACAGCGTCACACAGGGTTCCGCCCTGTGCCAGCACAGCGGCCACTCCCGCGGTCATCGAGTCACCCGCGCCGCGGGATTCGGCGGCGACCATGCGGGGCATGTCGACCTCGTAGACGGTGTCCTCGATCAGGGCCAGTGCGCCCTCGTCGGCGCGGGACACCAGGGCCGTCTCGGCGCCGTCGTCGCGGAGCTTGAACAGCGCCTTGGTGAGGGCCTCGACGGAGGCGTCGGCGATCATGTCGTCGCGCAGCAGTTCCTCGTGGCTGACCTTGACCACGTACGGGCGGGCCTCCAGCGCGGCGGCCAGGTGGGCGGCGGAGAGGTCGACGATGACCTTGCAGCCGTTCGCACCCAGGTCGGTCGCGAGCCGGCGGTACACCTCCGCGGGCACCACGGACGGGTGGGCGGGGCCGCTGAGGACGGCGATGCCCGCCCGCAGGCCCTCGGCCAGCGCGAGGCTGTACAGCTCGTCCATCTCGTGGCGGGACAGCGGCTGGCCCGGGTCCTCCGCGAGCTCCTCGCGCTTGCCGCTGCGCCGGTCGTGCACGTACCAGCCCGTACCCGATTCGCGCTTGATGGTCTTCAGCGTGATGCCGTGGAACTTGAGCAGTGGCTCCAGAACCCGCCCGACCTCGCCGCCCGCGGCCGCGCAGAGGGTGACCGGCGCGCCCAGCAACGTGATCATCCGGGCCTGCCAGACGCCCTGCCCGCCGGGGTGAACGTGCAGCTCGGCCTTGTCGTGCTGCTGCTCGATGGTCACGGTGAGCTGGGGCGCAGGCACGAATACCATGACCCCTTTGTTACCCATGCGCACAGTCTTACGCCATTGGCCAGGAGTGCGGGCCTGATCCGCAATTTACGGCTGCCCGCCGGTGCCGGGGAGCATGCCGAAGGCCCCCGGGCGGCGCCGAGGGCCTGCGGAGGACGAGCTAGTGCGGCGCGGCGTCGGTGAGCTCGCGGACCGCGCCGATCAGGTCGGGGCGGGTGCGCAGCAGGTCCTCGAGGCGGACCCGCCACTTGCTGGCCTCGACGTCGACGGTGAAGCGGTCGCTGTCGCTGCTCTCCACCGAGGCGGTGAGCAGGCGTTGACGGGTGTCGGCGAGTTCGCCGTACAGGTCGGTCCCGAGACGGCTGAGTACGCGACCGGAGAAGGCGTCGTAGCCCGGTCCGCCGGCCGCCCTGACGAAGGCCCGGGCGGCGTCCCAGGCCACCCTCGGCTGATGAGTGACCGACTGGCTCATGGTGTCCCTCCGCTGTTGGCTAGTCACCAAGTGTAGGGATGTGGGGTTGCGGCGGCGGGGAGTGGACGGACTCCGTGACGCGTGTGCTCAGGGTGCGCCGAGTGGCCGCAAATCACCAGCCCACGGGCGTACAGGATCCGCCGCCGGCGGCCACCGGCTCGACCTGCAGCGTGGCGTGGTCGATGTGGAAGTCCTCGTGCAGCGCCTCGCGGGCGGACGCCAGCACCGCGCCCAGCTCGGCCGCGGGCTCGAGGCTCAGGTGCGCCGAGGCCACGTCCATGCCCGAGGTGAGGGTCCAGATGTGCAGGTCGTGGACGTCGCAGACGCCCGGCACGGCGGCGAGCCGGTCGCGGACCCGGGCCATGTCGAGGTGCTTCGGGGCCGCCTGGACCAGGATCCTGATCGCCGAGCGGCCCAGGCCGAAGGTGCGCGGCAGGATCATCAGGGCGACCGCGACCGCGACGATCGGGTCCGCGTACGTCCAGCCGGTGATCGCGATGATCAGGGCCGCGATGATGACCCCGGCCGAGCCGAGCAGATCGCCGACCACCTCGAGGTAGGCGCCGCGGACGTTGAGGCTCTCCTCGGCACCGGAGCGGAGCAGCGCGAAGGCGATCAGGTTGACGATCAGGCCGCCGGCCGCGACGACCAGCATCGGGGTGGCGGGGACGGCCGACGGCTCGGCGAAACGGCGGACCGCCTCGACGAGGACGAATATCGCGACGCCGGTGAGCAGCACCGCGTTCGCCAGCGCGGCGAGCACCTCGAGCCGGTAGAGGCCGAACGTACGCTGGGAGTCGGTGCCGGCCCGTCCGGCGGCGTGGATCGCGGCGAGGGCCATCGCGATGCCCAGCACGTCGGTGAACATGTGCCCGGCGTCGGAGAGCAGCGCCAGCGAGCCGGTGAACAGCGCGGCGGCGGCCTCGACCAGCATGAACGCGGCCAGCAGCCCGGCGGCCCACCACAGCCGCGACCGGTGCCGCTCGCCGGCGCGCAGCGCCTGACCACCGTGATCGTGCCCGGCTCCCATGAGCCCACCTTCCGTCGCGGGGTCTCGCCCCGGCCAATATATTGTCACATCGCTATGTATGCAACTTGAACCCGATTGTCATCGCCGGGGTATGAAACAGACGACATCCGCAGCGGCCCGCCCTCGCATTCAGCGCCGCCGCGCCGTCCACCGCGGCCTCAGCGGCACCCGCAGCGGCCCATGTCACGCACCAGCCCGGCCTCGGGCCCGACGTCATCCACCTGCCGGAACGGCATCACGGCCACCCCGGACGGGCCTGTGGTTGCGCGGCCGCAGGCCACCATCGCGGAGTACGGCAAGCGGCTCTACCTGCCGAACGCGCGCTTCACCACCCCGCCCACTCCCACGCGTCCTACACAGTCGTCGCGGTGCGGAGGCCCTGAGGGTTCTCACGCAGAAGGAAGGGCGGGACCTACGACACCGATTCGTTCCATGATCTTGTGCCGATCGTGGTGAGGCGCTGCGTGGCCCGTGAGAGCGCGACATAGAGCGTGCGCACCCCGCTGGCGTCCGTCGCGATCTCCGCCGGCTCCACCAGCACGACCGCGTCGTACTCCATGCCCTTGGCCTCCAGGGCGGTCACCACCCGCACGCGCTCCGGCAGCCCGGCCACCCACGCCGCGATCTCGTCGCGGCGCGGCACCGGCGTGATCACGCCGATCGTGCCGTCGACGTCCGCCAGATGCTTCTCCGCCGCGTGCCGCGTGACCTCCGGCAGATCCGCCGCGCCGACCACCTGGTCGACCGGCTCCACGCCGGTGCTGCGCACCGCGCGGGGCAGCGGCAGGTCCGGCATGATCGTGCGGATCACCCGGGCGGCGACCGCGAAGATCTCCGACGAGTTGCGGTAGTTGGTGGTCAGCGCGTAGGTGTTGCGCTTGCGCGAACCCAGAGCCCGCTCCCGGGACCGGTCCAGCTCGGCGACATCGCCCGACCATGCGGTCTGCGCCGGGTCGCCGACGATCGTCCAGGACGCGTACGCACCCCGCCGGCCGATCATCCGCCACTGCATCGGGGACACGTCCTGTGCCTCGTCCACGACCACATGCGCGTAGTCGCGGTAGTCGTCGTCGCGCTGCGCAGCCTGCGCGCGGGCGGCGGCCTGGCGGTCGGCGAACGTGCTGACCTCCTGCACGCCGTCGCGAATGTGGAACGGGTTCTTGGTCTTCTGATGCCGCCTGCGCGGGCGGCCCATCAGCTCGTCCAGCTCGTCGAGCAGCGCCACGTCCGCGATCGTGGGGCCGTGCTCGGCGAGCCCGTCGAACGACCCCCGCAGCAGGGCGATCTCCTCGTTCGACAACAGCCCGTTCGTGTACGCCCGGAGCCGTCCCGGATCGGCCAGCCACTCCAGCACCCGCATCGGGGTGAACCGTGGCCACCAGGCCTTCAGGAACTCCCGGAAGTCCGTACGGTCGGCGAGCTCGGACTCGAACTCCGGCTTCTCGGGCAGGTTGCGGATGGACTGCCGGGCCTGCGACCACAGGGCGTCGAAGACCCGGTCGAAACCGGTACCCCGCACCTCGTTGCGCCGCGCCCCGCGGGGCAGCGCCTTACGCCGGACCCGGTCGAGCTCGGCGGCGTCGAGGCGCAGCAGCGTGCCGCGGTAGAGCAGGCGTAACTCCGTCGGCGCGCCCGGGACAGCGTCGTGCGAGGCCCGCTCGAGAACCCGGCGCATCCGCAGCGAACCCTTGACGGCCGCGACCGCCGTCGGATCGACCCGCGTCGCGTCGTAGCCGTTGACCAGCGAGCCGAGCGAGCGCAGGGTGGCGGTCTCCTCGCCGAGCGACGGCAGCACGGTCGCGATGTAGTCGACGAAGACCCCGGACGGCCCGACCACGAGAATCCCGCCGCCGGCGAAACGGCCACGATCGGAATACAACAGGTACGCCGCGCGGTGCAGCGCGACGGCCGTCTTCCCGGTGCCCGGCCCGCCGGTGACGATCGTGACGCCGGACGCGGGGGAGCGGATCGCCTCGTCCTGCTCGCGCTGAATGGTGGCGACGATGTCCCGCATGCCCCGGCCGGTCGCCTTGGAGAGGCTGGCCAGCAGCGCCCCGTCGCCGACGATCCGCATGTCCGCCGGCGCGGCCTCGGGATCGAGCAGGTCGTCCTCGATGCCGGTGACGTGCTCACGCGTCGACTGGATCATCCGCCGCCGGACCACGCCGAGCGGCTCGGCCGGAGTGGCCCGGTAGAACGCGGCGGCGGCCGGCGCGCGCCAGTCCACCACCAGCGACTGGGAGTCCTCGTCGCGGATACCCATCCGGCCCACGTAGTGCACGGCGCCGGTCCGCAGATCGAGGCGGCCGAAGACCAGTCCCTCGTACTCGGTGTCGAGCGCGTGCCGTCGCCGGGCGGCGTGGAACACCATCGCGTCGCGCTCGACCAGGGCGCCGAACGTACCGACCCCGGCGAGCTGGTAACCCTCCTTCTCGGCCCGGGACGCCTCGCGACGGAGCTCGGCGAGGCGGGTATACACCCGGTCGACGTGCTCCTGCTCGACGGCGATCTCGTGCTGCAGGATGTGGGCGTCGCTCAAGTCGGTCATGCTCCCCGCTTGTGGATCAGCTGGCTGCCGCCCCGCGTCCAGCCGTACGAAGGGGGCAATCGAACTTACTCCTACCGGGGGGCGTACGTCGATCGCGGCGCGCCCGTTCCCGCAGTGCCCGCGTCCCGGACCTCTCCCGGTGCCGGGTCTCAGGCTGCCGGTCTCTCGCGGGCTTGGGTCTCAGGCTGCTTGGTCGTAGCCCGCCCGCCGGTCGGCGCGGCGCCGCCGGCGGCGGCGCTGTGCCTCGGCGCTCTCGACGGCCTTGTCGATGACGGCGGTCAGCGCCGCGTTGACCTGGGCGGGCCGCTCCATCATCAGCATGTGTCCGGCGCCCTCCAAGACGGTCAGCTCGGTGCCCGGCAGCGCGTCGGCGATCGACTCCGCGCAGGCCGGCGGGGTGAGTCGGTCCTTGTCGCCGACCAGGGCCGCCGCCGGGACGTCGCCGAGGGCGGCAAGCGTCTCCAGGCGGTGCTGGGCGCCGACCGACGCCCGGAAACCGCCGATCGAGCGCAGCGACGCGCGGCCCACCGCCGACATGGTCAGCTCCAGGTCACCCGGCTCGTGGTCGTCGCCGAAGAGCAGCCAGCGCACCCCCGGACGCAGGGCCGGGAGCATCGCCCGGTGCGGGCGCCAGGCACCCAGCCGGGCGAGGACACCGGCGCCGGTCTCCTCCGCTGCCCGCAGGAACGGCGTCAGAGGCGTGGGCAGGCCGTAACACGTATGGGTGGCACCCTCGGCGGTGGTCGAGACGAACAGGAGGCCCTGGACCCGCTCCGCGAACTCCTGCGGGTACGCGTCGGCGTACTCCATGATCGTCATGCCGCCGAGCGAGTGCCCGGCCAGCACGACCGGGCCGCTGGGGGCGTACGCGTCGAGCACCTCCGCAAGATCCTTGCCGAGCTGTGCGAGCGTCGCGGAGCGTCGTCGAATGGTGCTGGACCGCCCGTGCCCCCGTGCGTCGTACGCGATCACACGCGTGTTCGTGCCCTGCAACGCCCGGCTCTGGTGGTGCCAGGTGCGGCGGTCCAGGCACCAGCCGTGCAGGAAGACGACGGTCACCGGGGCGTCGGCGGGACCCGATGCGTCGACGTGCAGGCGTACGCCATCGGCGAGAGTGAGCTTCGAGCGCTCGAACATGGGTACCTCCGTGTGTCGCACGGCCCCGTTGTACCCACGGGTAATTAGCATCACGCACGATTACCGAAAACGCCAGACTTTATCGAGGATCTTGAGTTGCGCGGTCGCCGCCGGTGGACGCCGAAAAGTGATCTGCCTCGCACCGGCTGCTCCGGGGCGATGACTCGTAGAGAATCGGTGCCATGACGGGTCCGATACCTGCCCCCTCGACTGCGGCACCGACGGCGCTGTCCGCCACCTCTACTGCGGCTGCGGCCGCGCCCGCGGCCGCGGCTCCGCCCATTGCCGCGGCTCCGGCCTTGAACCCGGCCCCGGCCGGGCCGCCGGACTCGATCGCGCCCCTGACCGGCGTGGCGGCCGTGCGGATCACGCGGCCGGACGACGCGCTCGCCGAGCTGCTCGCCGGCAACCGCCGCTTCGTCGGCGGGCATCCGGAGCACGGCCACGAGGTCTCCGCCGCGGCGGCCGCCTCCGGTGGACAGTTCCCGCACGCAGTGGTGCTGGGCTGCCTCGACTCCCGGGTCCCGCTGGAGGCGATCTTCGACCAGACCTTCGGCTCGATCTGCGTGATCCGCTCCGGCGGCCACGTCGTCGACCGGGCGGTGCTGGGCTCGGTCGACTTCGCGGTCTCGGCCCTCAAGGTCCCCCTGATCATGGTCCTGGGCCACGTCCGCTGCGGCGCCGTGGACGCGACGGTCCAAGCGCTGCGCACCGGCGTACGCCCGGACGGCGACGTGGGCTACCTGGTCGACGAGATCGCGCCGGCGGTGGAGAGCGTGGGCCTCGACGACCCGGACGTGACGGCCAAGGCCATGCGCACCCACGTGACCCGCACCGTGCGCCGCCTGCGCGACGTGACCGGAGTGCCGGAGTCGATGGCGGCGGGCACGGTGAGCATCGCGGGAGCGGTGTACGACCTCGACACCGGCCGGGTCGAGCTCCTCGCCTGACGCGGTCAGCCGTCCGCACGACTCACGGTCCGCTGGACGGCGGGTAGGCAGGAGGGCGCCCCCGAGCCCTGCTCGGCCCGCGTCCGGCGGCGGCCCTGAGCCGGGCCCGCCCCGCCCCGGCATCGTGTCGGCCGCCGTGTGGTGGGCGGCGTTCACCCTGCTGCCGCTGCTGTGCCCGGGCGTAGGCCCACGGCCTTGCCAGGCTCTGCCCGGGCATGTTCGAGAGCCGCTTGGCCGGCGTCGGGGCTCGATCAAGTTGTCGTGATCTTCAGAGGGCGCAAAAAAGCGCTCCCGGGCACGAAACCCCGGGAGCGCCTCTCTGGTGCGAAGTGCTCAGCCCTCGAAGACGCCCGCGTCGGCGAGGCGCTTCTCGGTGGCGCCCCAGCCGTGCTGCGGGAAGGTCGCGTCGAGGTTGGTCAGTTCGGCGCGGATCTTGGCGCCGTGGCCCGCAGCGGCGAGGCTGCGGATCTCCTCGACGAACGCGTCCGAGTCGGTCCTGAGGTGGTTGGTCTTGCCGTTGGTCAGGTTGCGCACGTACGCAAAACGGCCGTCCGCCAGCGGGATGAGGTACTTGAACTCACCGAGCACGCTGAGGGCGCCACCCTGGCCTGCCTGGCCGGCGCGGACGGATGCGCGGGCGGTCTTCGAGGTGTTGCTCGCCACGGCGGTACTCCTTGAGAAAGAACGGGTGTCGGCAGAAAACGCCGGAGCAATCCTACACGAGCCGCGCAGGGCCGCACCGCGGGAGCCACCTGGTCCGTTAGGTCGGGTGTGCCACTGCGGCCATTCACATGTCGATATTGCGGTTTCTCTGGCGCACCATCCGTACCACCCGGCATCATGGAGCACGATCAACCGCGGTCGAGGTCGTAGGGGAAGACGCACCTCGGTCTCCGGGAGGTCACCGTGCCAACGTGTGGCGTCGTATACGTCCACTCGACCCCACTCGCCGTGTGCCAGCACGTCGAGTGGGCGATCGCGCGCGTCTTGACCGCGCCGGTCACCTTGCATTGGACTGCGCAACCGGTTGATCCCGGCATGCGGCGGTCGGAGTGTAGCTGGACCGGGAGGCCCGGCACTGGCGCCGAGCTGGCTGCTGCCCTGCGGCAGTGGCCGATGATCCGTTTCGAGGTCACCGAGGAGCCGAGCCCCGGCATCGACGGGGAACGCTTCATGCACGTCCCGGGCCGCGGCCTGTTCCACGGCACGATCGGCGCCTCCGGTGACATCCAGATCGGTGAGGACCGGCTCCGCGCGATCATGGCCTCGGCCAGGGCCCCGGAGGCGCTTTCGCACGCCCTGGAGAAGGCGCTGGGCACCGCCTGGGACGCCGAGCTCGAGCCCTACCGCTACGCCGGGGACGGCGCACCGGTCACCCTCCTGACCCGCGTCGGCTGAGAGCCGCAGAACGAGGGCTGCGCAGCCCCACAACCAAGTGGCCGCGCAGCCGCAGAATCAAGCGGCCGCGCCGCGTTCCCGTGGGACGAACT
This sequence comes from Actinoplanes sp. NPDC051475, assembly GCF_040689425.1. NCBI lineage: Bacteria > Bacillati > Actinomycetota > Actinomycetes > Micromonosporales > Micromonosporaceae > Actinoplanes > Actinoplanes sp. NPDC051475. The sequence continues at coordinate 72,802 of NZ_JBFAZZ010000012.1, read as the reverse complement.
CCGAGCCGCTCGCACGCGGACGGGCGGATGGCGGCGGGGCCGTAGGGTGAGGCCCCGGCCCGCACGACCCACGGCCGGTTTGTCGAGGGTTAGGCGGAGCTGATCCAATGGCGCCCGTGAATAAGGCGTTTCGCGTTGCTGTGGCCGTACCCCTCGCGCTCTTGCCTGCCGCATGCGGCAGTGACGCACCCATCCGTCCGGTGACCCCTGCGAGCGTCGCGCCCTCCAGCCCGGTTTCCCCGGCCTCGCCGGTGGCCGTCCCGGCCGGCGACCCCGCTGCCCGCGCGCGGGCGACCGTCAAGACCTTGAGCGACGCCGATCTGGCCGGTCAGGTTCTGATGCCCTACGCGTACGGGGACAGCGCCGACAAGGTGGACGCCGCGGCGGCCGCCGGGAATCAACGGATCGCCGGGGTGAACACGCCCGCCGAGTTGGTCGCGAAGTTTCACCTGGGAGGCCTGATTCTGGTCGGGTTCGCGCCCGACGATCCGACCGGCGCCACCAATCCGGCGACCAATGTCGACACGCCGCCGCAGGTACGCGCGTTGACCGACGGGTTGCAGGCGGCCGCCGCCCGGCTGCCCGGTGGGGCTCCGTTGCTGATCGGCACCGACCAGGAGTACGGGGTGGTGACCCGGGTCCGGACCGGGGTGACCCTGTTGCCGTCCGCGATGGCCCTGGGTGCCGCCCGCAAGCCGGCGCTCACCGAGGCCGCGTGGCACGCCGCCGGTACGGAGCTCGCCGCGATGGGCGTCAACGTCGACTTCGCGCCGGCTGCCGACACGTTGGGGCCGGAGGGCAGCTCGGTCATCGGCTCCCGGTCGTACGGTGGCGATCCGGACGCCAACGGTGAGCAGGTGCGGGCCGCCGTGCGGGGGTTGCAGGCGGCCGGGGTTTCCGCGGCGCTGAAGCATTTTCCGGGGCATGGGCACACCACCGGAGACAGTCACAACGGGCTGCCCGTGGTGCGGCAGAGCGCGGCGAAGTGGGAGAAGGAAGACCTTCCGCCGTTCGATGCGGGGATCGACGCCGGGGCAGGCCTGGTGATGTCCGGGCACCTCGACGTGGAGGGCCTCGACAAGGGCGTGGCCGCCACCTTCTCTCGAAAGATCATGACGGATGTGCTGCGGGGCCGGTTGAAGTTCACCGGGGTCGCCGTCACCGACGCGATGAACATGGCTCCGGCGATGAAGTGGCCCGCGGGCGAGGCGGCGGTCCGGGCCCTGAACGCGGGCAACGACCTGCTGCTCATGCCGCCGGACATCGCCGGCGCCCGGGACGGGATCGTGGCCGCGCTGAAGGACGGCAGCCTCCCGCGGGCGCGGCTGGTCGAGGCCGTCACCCGGGTGCTCACCCTGAGGTTCCGCAAGGCCGGCCGGGCGCAGCCCGCCCTGTCCTCGCTCGACTCGCCCGATCATCACCGGGCGGTCGGCAAGGCGGACGCCGCGTCGATCACCGTTCTCCGGGGCGCCTGTTCCGGGCCGCTGGTCAGCGGGCCGGTCACCGTCACCGCCGCGGGCGACCGGGAGACCGCGCGGCTCGCGCTGGTCGAGGAATTGCAAAAGGCGGGCGTCGACGTCCGGGCCGCGGGGGGCAAGGTCGTGCACCTAGTCGGGTACGGCGACAAGCGCGTCGACCTCAGCCCGGAGGCGGCCGTGACGGTGAGCATGGACACGCCGTATCTGCTGTCCGTCGCGGCGTCGCCGACGCTCGTGGCCACGTACTCGTCGAGCCGGTTGTCGCTGACCGCGCTGGCGGCGGTGCTGGCCGGCAAGGCGAAGGCGCCGGGCCGGTCCCCGGTCGCAGTGCCCGGGCTACCGCGTAGCGCCTGCGCGTAGGGGGTGTCTCGCGGAGACACCCCCTACCGGTGTCGTCAGGCGCGGGTGAAGACGAGCGCCACGTTGTGGCCCCCGAAGCCGAACGAGTTGTTCATCGCCGCGTGGATCTCGAGCTGGCGGGCCTTGTGCGCCGCCACCTCGAGGTCGAGGCGGTCGTCCGGGTCGTCGAGGTTGATCGTCGGCGGCACCACGTTGTCGCGGATGGCGAGGATCGTGGCGATCGACTCGAGCGCGCCGGCGGCGCCGAGCAGGTGACCCGACATCGACTTCGTCGAGGTGAGCAGGGGGTGGTCGCCGATGGCCGCGCGGATCCCCTTGATCTCGCCCATGTCGCCGGCCGGGGTGGAGGTGGCGTGCGCGTTGACGTGGACGATGTCCGCGCCGGTCAGGCCGGCGTCGCTGATCGCCCGCTTCATCGCGCGGATGCCGCCGCGGCACTCCGGGTCCGGCTGGACGATGTCGTAGCCGTCCGAGGTGATGCCGGCGCCGGCGAGGCGGGCGTACACGGTGGCGCCGCGGGCGGCGGCGTGGTCGGCACGCTCGAGGATCAGGGCGCCGGCGCCCTCGCCGAGGACGAAGCCGTCGCGGCCCTTGTCCCACGGGCGGGAGGCCTTCTCCGGGTCGTCGTTGCGCGTCGACATGGCGCGCATCGAGGCGAAGCCGGCGATCGGGAGCGGGTGGACCACCGCTTCGGTGCCGCCGGCGACGACCACGTCGGCGCGGCCCGAGCGGATGATGTCGAGGCCCAGCGCGAGGGCCTCGGCGCCGGTCGCGCAGGCGCTGGCCATCGAGTGCACCCCGGCCTGCGCGCGGAGGTCGATGCCGACCCAGGCGGCGGGCCCGTTGGGCATGAGCATCGGCACGGTGTGCGGGCTGACCTTGCGCGGCCCCGAGGCCTCCAGGATGTCGTCCTGGTTGAGCAGGGTCTGGGCACCCCCTATGCCGCTGCCGAAGCTGACGGCCAGGCGCTCGGGGTCGAGCCCCGAGTCGGCCAGGCCCGAGTCGGCCCAGGCCTGGTGGGCGGCGATCAGCGCGATCGCCTCGGAGCGGTCCAGCTTGCGCAGGCGCACCCGCTCCAGGACCTCGGAGGGTTCGACCGCGAGCTGGGCCGCGATGCGTACGGGCAGCTGCGCGGCCCACTCCTGGGTGAGGGCACTCACCCCGGAGCGGCCGGCGAGCATGGCGTCCCAGGTGGACGCGACGTCCCCGCCGAGCGGGGTCGTCGCGCCGAGCCCGGTGACGACGACGTCTGTAGTGCTCATGTCAGTGATTCGCCTCGATGAAGGAGACGGCGTCGCCGACGGTCTTGAGGTTCTGGACCTCGTTGTCGGGGATCTTGACGCCGAACTTCTCCTCGGCGGCCACCACGACCTCGACCATGGACAGCGAGTCGACGTCCAGGTCGTCGGTGAAGGACTTGTCCTCGGCGACGTCGTCCGGGTTCACCCCGGCGACCTCCTCCAGGATCTCGGCGAGGCCGGAGGTGATCTCAGCGCGGGTAGCCATTGTGCGATGTTCCTCTCGATGGTGGGGAAAACTCGACGGGTGGGCCGGCTGCTCAGGGGCAGCGGACGACCTGCCCGGCGTACGTGAGGCCGCCGCCGAAACCGAAGAGCAGGACCGGGGCGCCCGAGGGCACCTCGCGGCGCTCGACGAGCTTGGACAGGGCCAGCGGCACGCTGGCCGCGGAGGTGTTGCCGGACTCGATCAGGTCCTTGGCGACGACCACGTGGGGGCCGAGGCCGAGTCGCTTCACGATACCGTCGATGATGCGGGTGTTCGCCTGGTGGGGGACGAAGGCGGCCAGCTCCTCCGGCTTGACGCCGGCACGCTCGCAGGCCTGCAGGGCGAACGGGGCCAGCGCGGTGGTGGCCCAGCGGAAGACGCTCTGCCCCTCCTGCTGGATGTACGGCCGCCAGCCCTCGATCCGCAGCACGTCGCCCTTCTCGGGCGCGGAGCCCCAGAGCACCGGCCCGACGCCGGCCTGCTCGCCGTCGGGCACCGCGCTGACGACCGCCGCCCCGGCACCGTCACCGAACAGCACCGCGGTCGAACGGTCGGTCCAGTCGGTGACGTCGGACAGCTTCTCCGCGCCGATGACGAGGGCGTTGCGGGACGCGCCGGCGCGGATGGCGTGGTCCACGGTGCCCAGCGCGTACGAGAACCCGGAGCACGCGGTGTTGAGGTCGAACGCGGCGGGCGCGTTGATCCCGAGCGTGGCGGCCACCCGCGTCGCAACGTTCGGGCAGCGGTCGATCGAGGAGCACGTCGCCACGACCACCATGTCGATGTCGGCGGCGGTCAGCCCGGAACCGGCCAGGGCCTTCTCCGCCGCGGACGTGGCCATGTCGGCGACCGTCTCGGCGTCGGCGATCCGGCGCTCGGCGATGCCGACCCGGTCGCGGATCCACGCGTCGTTCGTGTCGATGATCGTGGCCAGCTCGTCGTTGGTGACCACACGCGAGGGCTGGTAGTGGCCCATCGCGACGATGCGGGAACCCGCTGTCATGAGAGTGCTCCTTCTGTCGCGACGGGGTGCGTCACTCGGGATGCCCGCCGTGCCGGGCGATGAGGTCGCGGGCGGCGGGCAGGTCGTCCGGCGTGTTGAGGGTGACGATCTCGGCGGCGTGCTCGCCCTTGAGCTCCCGCTTGACCAGGCCCGCCAGGGTGCCCGCGGGCGGCAGCTCGATGATCCCGGTGACGCCCAGGTCGCGCAGCGTCCCCATGACCAGGTCCCAGCGCACCGGCGCGGTGACCTGCTGGACCAGGCGCTGCATCATCTCGCGGCCCCGCGCGACGGCGGCACCGTCGCGGTTCGACAGCAGGGTGCGGGCCGGGTCGGTGACCGTCACACCGCCGGCGACCGCGTCCAGGGCCTGCTCGGCGGGCGCCATGTACGGCGTGTGGAACGCACCGCCGACGGCGAGCGCCCGTACCCGGGTCGCGGCGGGCGGCTCGGCGCCGAACTTGGCCAGCGCGTCGAGGGCGCCGGCGGCGACGATCTGGCCGGCGCCGTTGCGGTTGGCGGGGTGCAGCCCGTGCTCCTCGATGGCGGCCACCACCGCGTCGGCGTCGCCGCCGAGGACGGCGCTCATGCCGGTCGGCTCGAGGGCGCAGGCGGCGGCCATCTCCCGGCCCCGGACCCCGGCGAGGGTGATCGCGGCCTCGGGCGGGAAGACCCCGGCGAGGGCGGCGGCGCCGAGCTCGCCGACGCTGTGGCCGGCGACGACGGCGACGTCCTGCATCGGCAGGTGGTCACCGGCGAGCAGCGCGGCGGCGACGAGCAGGGGCTGGGTGCGCGCGGTGTCCTTGATCTCGTCGGGGCCGGCCTCGGTGCCGAGGTGGATCAGGTCGACGCCGGCGAGCACGGAGAACCACCGGAGCCGGGCCTGGGCGCCCGGGAGTTCCAGCCATGGGGAGAGGAAGCCGGGCTTCTGGGAACCCTGGCCGGGCGACAATACGGCGAGCACGTCTTCGACTCTCCCGGATGAGGGCGGGTTCCGCGGTTGCTGCCGGAGACCAAACCCTACGATCGGCGTTGTGGGGTTCCTACAAACCACCCCCAGGTTTGCCCCGATACGTGGGTATTTAAAGGGGCTTCCGTCACCCCCGCGAGGCTGCCTCGTTGGCGTGATCTAGCTCGCAGGATCGAGCCGCCCGATGGTCAGCGCCATCCGGAGGGCGAACGCGTCACGCCCGTCCAGCGGGGACAAACCGGTCACTTCGGCGACGCGTTTGAGGCGGTATCGCACCGTGTTGGGATGCACGTACAGCTCCCGCGCCGCGCTCTCCAGCACACCGCCGGTGGCGAAGAAGGCGTCGAGGGTCTCCAGCAGGCCGCCGCCCGCCCGGGACAGCGCCCCGTATGCGTCGTGCTTGAGCGCCCGCCGGGCCTCGGTGTCGCCGGCCAGCGCCCGTTCCGGCAGCAGCGCGTCGGCCGCGACCGGGTTCGGGGCGCCCGGCCACGCCGGCGCGGCCCGGAAACCGGCGAGGGCGGCGCGGGCCGATTCGGTGGCATGATCCAGCGACGGTACGGCCGGGCCCACCACGATCGGACCCTCCCCGAAGGCGCCGGCGAGCTGATCGGCGATCGCCATCGGATCCGCGGCGCCGCCCATCACCACCACCAGCCGGTCGCCGTGCACCCCGCCGATCACCTCGACCCGGGCGCGCCGGGCGGCCCGGTAGACCGTGTGCAGCACAGCGGTGTGGTCGCCGCCGGGGGAGCGCCCGACCACCACCGCCACGGGTGGGGCGTCGGCCCAGCCCAAGGCGGCGGCGCGGCTGGCGAGCACGTCGGAGGAGTCGCCCCGCAGCAGGGCGTCGACCAGGAGTGCCTGCAGCCGGGCGTCCCAGGCGCCCCGGGACTCGGCGGCGCGGGCGTACACCCGGGCGGCGGAGAAGGCGATCTCGCGCGAGAACTTGAGGATGGCCTCGGTGAGGGCCCCCTCCTCGCCGGCGGCGGCCAGGTGGGCGACCTCCGACTCGGCGACGTCGATGGTGACCTTGATCAGCTGGACGGTCTGGGTCAGCGTGATCGATCGGGCGAGGGCCCGGGGTGCGGCGGCGAAGACCTCGTCGGAGATCTCCTGGGTGCCGGCCGCGGTGCCGCCCGAGCGCAGCCATTCGACCAGCGACCGCACGCCGGCCTGGGCGACGAGCATCACCCAGGAGCGCTGGTCGGCGGGGAGGGCGCGGAACCACGGCAGCGTCTCGTCCATCCGAGCGACACTTGCGGAGGCCAGAGCGCCGGCACTGCGCTCGACGCGGCGCAGGGTGGCGGCGAGGGGCGGCCGTTTCGCCGTACCCCCGGACTTGCCCTGCTCTGCCACCCGACCAGCATGTCAGGGCCGTGCCGGGCCGGTGCCGCCGGCCGGATCCCTGGGTGCTTTGGGATTTTTGTCCGTAATAGCGGTGCGCCTTCACCGCGATTCCGGTCGGTGACCTGGCAGGGTGTCGTCCTAGCACCGCGCGGACCGCGTGCCCGCGAGGGTCAACCCGGGCCCCGCGGTGCCGATCAGACACGGGTACCGGCGACCGGGCGGAAGGAGGCAGGAGTGACGGACCACGAGGGCGTACGCGCCGAGACGGAGCACGATGCCGCGGAGGAGAACCAGGCTTCCGCGTCCGACGCCGCCGTGCTCGCTGTGGCGCCGGCCGGCGACGAACCGGTCGACGATCTCCCGCACCGCGTGGGCTGCCGATCCGAGCTGCGCGGCTGGGCGGGCGCCCACCTGCACGGCGCCGTCCGCCCGCGGCGTCGCGCGGCCGGCCGGGGCCGTCCTCCCGGCCGCTGGTGCTGAGCACCGAGTCTCACCCTGGGGAGTGACTGACGGCCGTCCCGCGGCGCGTCCGGCGTCCGTACGGCCCGCCGGCCGACACGGTTAGGGCGTGGACGACAAGAGACGGCTGATCCTCGACCAGGCCCTGGCCCTCGTCGACGAACGCGGGCTGGCCGCCATGTCCATGCGGGCCGTGGCCGAACGCGTGGGGCTCACCTCGATGGCACTCTATCCGTACGTCGGCGGCAAGGACGCGCTGCTCGACGGCCTGGTCGACCTGCTCCACCTCGAGCTGGGCTCGAGGCACGGCGACGACCCGGCGGACATCGACTGGCGGCTCCGGCTCCGGGCCCTCGGACGGGCGGTACGGGCGCTGTCCCGCCGGCATCCGGGGGCGTACCCGTTGCTGCTCAACCGCCCGTCGCCGGGGAACTCGTGGCTGACCGCGGCGCTGCGGGCGACGCTGCACGACGCCGGCGTCCCGGCGGATGAGGTGCCGCGGCTGACCCGGATGATCTGTGCGTTCCTGCTCGGGTACACGACCGGCGAGATCACCGGCGGCCTGCCGCCCTCCACCGACCCTGCCACAGCTGCTGCTGCCTCCGACGAAGGACCGCCCGCGAGGGAGGCCGATGAGGAGTTCGACGCCGACCTGGACGACCTGGTCCGGCTCGTGGAGGTCACCGTCCGGGTCGCGTGACCCCCGTTCCGCGCCGCGCCGGGCCGTTCGTGGCCTATAAAGGGGCAAACGGTACGCAGGAGGCGCGATGACCGACGACTACGTGGCCCAGAGGTACGTCCATCTGCGCCGCGCCGCGTTCCTCATGTGTGGTGACTGGGAGCGGGCCGGCGAACTCGCCCGGGACACGCTCGCCCGCGCGCTGACCGATCCCGACGTCGGCGACCTGGACCTGTGGGCGTACGGGGACCTGATGGCCGCGTTCAAGCCCAGCCACGGCCGGCGCGAGCACGTCTTCGTCGCCCCGCCGGAGGCCCAGGGGGAGGCCGACGTGGACGCCGCGTTCGGTGACGTCTACACCGTGCTGGTCCTCGACGCCCTGCGCCGCCTCTCACCCAAGTGCCGGGCGGTCGTGGTGCTCCACCACTACTGCCACCTGTCGGTCAACGACACCGCGGACGTGCTCGGCATCGACGGCGGCAAGGTCACCGAGTACGAGGCGGAGGGCCTGACCGCCTTCGACGGCCTGATGCGGATCACCCGCCCGGCGGTGGCCCGATGAGTGCCGCGATGACCGCCGTCCTGGAGCGGGCGTGCGAGAGCGAGCCGCCCGTCGGCGACGCCGTCGAGGAGATCTTCCGGCGCGCGGTGAAGCTGCGTCGCTCGCGGGCCCGTACCGTCATCCTCGCCGGGCTGGTCGCGGTCGTGATCGTCATCCTGCTCGGGTACGCCCTCGCCACCGTCCTGCTGCCCGGCCCGAAGCCCCGCTCAGCCGCGGCCGTGGCGGTCGCCCAGCCCCGCCCGTCCGCGGTGCTGGACCCGGTGCTCGGCGCGCTCGCGCCCCCGGTCGACAAGAAGGGCTTCCGGATCGTCCCGCGCATGCCGTCCTCGGGCTCCGGCTGGCGCCAGTACGCGGTGATGGACGAGGACGGGCGCCCCCACGGCCTGATCGAGGTGGCCATCTTCGACGCGCCGGCCGGGCTCTGCCTGCCGGTGCTCGCGGACGAGCAGTCGTGCGCGCGTCCCGACCGCACGCGTGCCGGCATCGAGTACGCCCGCTACGCCGACACCGCGGACGTCGACTGGCAGGTGCACGAGGTGATCGCCCGCCGGGTGGTCGACGGGCGCACGGTGGCGATCCAGGCGACCGGGGAGCGCGGCACCGGCGACGCCGGCCGGGGCGAGCCGCCGCTGACCGCGCGCGAGGTGGCCGAGGCGGCGACCGATCCGCGCCTGCCGGACGGGTTCGGCCTGGGGGAGCGCTGCAACGCCCCGGCCCCGGCCTGCCCCATCTTCAAGATCCCGGTCCGCCCGGCGGGCTGAGCGGCTAGACCCGGCGGCGGATCAGGTACGCGACGCCGCCGAGGCCGGCGAGCACCACTACCAGCACCGCCCCGTTGATGAGCAGGAGCCGGCGCATCTGGCCGAGCACGTCGCTGCCGACCGCGATCGGGTCGAGCTCGCCGTTCTCGACGTCCTGGCCGATGCCGCCCCCGATGCCGCCGCTGACCACGTCCGGCTTCTCCTTGAGCGGGATGCCGCTGAGCCGCAGCGACTCCGACATGGTGAGCCGGCCGTAGAACCAGCCGGCCGCCTTCTTGCCGCTGGGCTGCTTCGCCGGCCGGTACGCCCGCGGGCCGCCTGAGGCCATCGGGTAGAGGTCGTAAAGCTGGGTGGCTTTGTCCTTGATCAGCACGGTCACCGTGTACTTGGGACCGAGCTTGTCCGCCTTGGGCTTGGTGGTCGTCGGCGCGGCGCCGGAGAGCCAGTTGACCTCGCTCAGCACCCGCTGGAACAGCTCGGGCCGCTCGGTCTGCTGGATGATGATCTTGCCGCCGGTGAACTTGCCCGCGATCTGGACGGTGGTCGGCTTGGGCGGTGCCTTCGGGGCCTCGACCGTGGAGTCCTGCCGCGGCGCGGCGTGCGCGGCCGGCGCGAGCCCGGCGCTGAGCGCCACCGCCGCGGCGAGCATGCCCGTCGCGGACACCAACCGCCTGATCGTTCCTCGAGCCACGTCCGGCCTCCCCCGCCTGCGTGATGGACCTTGCTCCGCTGCGCGCGTTCTCACAGCCTCCCCGCAGATTCGTCCGGGCGCATCCCGAGGTCGTGACCTTTGGAGCTATCCGGAATCGCTGGTGAGGATGTACGACGACTGCTGATCAGCGCGCGAATAGTACCCAGCGCGCGCAAGCCGTGGATCACCGCGTCACTCGTGCTGCTGACAGTCGTACCGGTACGACTGTCAGCGATGGCCAGCGGGTTCCGGATGCGGTATGCGCCCGCCGGGAAACCCCGGGCGGGCGCATACCGAAATGGTTACGAACGTCAGCCGAGCTTCGCGCGGGCCGCCGCCAGCCGGGCGAGGGACCGCTCCCGGCCCAAGATCTCCAGGGACTCGAAGAGCGGCAGCCCGACCGTACGCCCGGTGGTGGCCACCCGGACCGGCGCCTGGGTCTTGCCCAGCTTGAGGCCGCGCTCCTCGCCGACCCGCTCCAGGGCGGCCTTCAACGGCTCGGCCGTCCACTCGGTCAGGGCGCCGAACGCGGCCGCGGCCGCGTCGAGGATGTCGCCGGCGCCCTCCTTCATGGCCTTGGTCCAGGACTGCTCGTCGGAGACGGGCTCGTCGAGGAAGAGGAAGTCGACGTAGTCGACGATCTCGCTCAGGACCGCGATGCGGGTCTGTGCGAGCGGCGCGACGGCGGCGAAGACCGCGGAGTCGAACTTCGCCGGGTCCCACGGCGGGGCGGGGATGGTGCCGGTGCCGCCCAGCCAGGGCGCGCAGACCGCGGCGAACTCCTCGGACGACAGCGCGCGGATGTATTCGCCGTTGAACGCCCGCAGCTTCTTGACGTCGAAGAAGGCGGGGGAGTGGTTGACGTCCTCGAGGCGGAACTCCTGCACGACCGTCTCCCACGGCACGATCTCACGGTCGCCGGTGGGCGCCCAGCCGAGCAGCATGAGGTAGTTGCGCATGGCGGCGGCGAGGTAGCCCTCGTCGCGGTACGACTCCAGGGCGACCTTGTCGCGGCGCTTCGACAGCTTCTGCCGCTTCTCGTTGACGATGACCGGCACGTGCGCCCACACCGGCGGCTTCATGCCCAGCGCCTCCCAGAGCAGCTGCTGCTTGGGGGTGTTGGGCAGGTGCTCCTCGGCCCGGATGACGTGGGTGATGCCCATGGTCATGTCGTCCACGACGTTGGCGAGCAGGAAGACCGCGGAGCCGTCGCTGCGGGCGATGACGAAGTCCTCGAGCAGCTTGTTCTCGAAGGTGGGCTCACCGCGGACCAGGTCGACGACCACGGTCGCGCCCTCGTCCGGCGTACGGAAGCGCAGTGCCCGGCCCTCGCCGGGGCCGAGCGCGCGGTCACGGCAGAAACCGTCGTAGCCGGTGTGGGTGTTGCCCGAGCGGGCCACGACGTCGTCGCGGGTGCAGTCGCAGTAATAAGCGCGGCCCTCGCCGTAGAGGCGGGTGGCAGCGGCGGTGTGCTCGCTCGCGTAGGCCGACTGGAAGTAGGGGCCCTCGTAGGCGCCGCGCTCGATGCCGATCCAGTCGAGCGCCGAGATGATGCCCTCGGTCCACTCGGGACGGTTGCGGGCCGCATCGGTGTCCTCGATACGCAGGACGAAGGCGCCGCCGCTCTGCTGAGCGACGATCCAGTTCTGCAGCGCCGACCGGGCGCCGCCGACGTGGAACATTCCCGTCGGAGAAGGGGCGAAGCGTACTCGTACAGTCACGGGATCAGCCTACGGCGCGCGTCGAGACGGTTTCCGGCGGCCTTTTATCAAGGCTTATATTGACGTCTATTAGTTAATCTTCTTAAAATTTGGCGGCCACGTCCCCCACGGCGCCCCCACGCCGGAAGGAAGGTCCCATCCCCATGCCTGGAAGAAGAAGGTTCGCCTCCGCCGCAGCCGCCCTGGTCGTCGCCGCGGGCGGCTTCGCCACCGCCCTGGCGGTGCAGGGCACCTCCGAGGCGGCCGTGCTGCCGAACAACTTCAAGAGCGTCGGCTACATGCCCTCCTGGGCCGGCAGCGTGACCAGCATCCAGTACAGCAAGCTGACCCACATCAACTACGCGTTCGCGCTCCCCAACGGCAACGGCACCCTCCAGCCGATCGAGAACACCGCCAAGCTGTCCCAGCTCGTCTCGCTGGGCCACCAGAACAACGTCAAGGTCTCGCTGGCCATCGGCGGGTGGAACGACGGCAACGACTCCGGTTTCGAGTCCCTGGCGGCCGGCTCGGGCTCGCGGACGACGTTCGTCACCAGCGTCCTGAGCGTCGTCAACCAGTACGGGCTCGACGGCATCGACATCGACTGGGAATACCCCGACCCCGGCGCCTCGGGCAACAACTACACCGCGCTGATGCAGCAGCTCGGCACCGCCCTGCACAACCAGGGCAAGCTGCTGACCGCGGCGGTCGTCTCCGAGGGCGGCACGGCCAACGGCGTCCAGCCCGCCGTCTTCGGCGTCGTCGACTGGCTGAACATCATGGCGTACGACGGCGGCAGCCCGCACGCCAACTACGACTGGTCCGTCAACAGCGTCAACTTCTGGAAGGGTCGCGGCCTGCCCGCCGCCAAGGCGGTGCTCGGCGTGCCGTTCTACAGCCGGCCCGGCTACAAGACGTATGCCGAGATCGTCGCCGTCAACCCCGCCTTCGCCAACCAGGACTGCGCCACGATCAGCGGCGTCAACGAGTGCTACAACGGCCTGCCGACGATCCGGCGCAAGACCCAGTGGGCCATGGCGAACGCCGGAGGCATCATGAACTGGGAACTCTCGCAGGACGCGACCGGCGCCAACTCGCTGGTCAGCGCCATCTACGCGACCGCGACGGGCGGCACCACCCCGCCGACCGACCCGCCGTCGGGCCGCACCGGACGGATCACGGGCATCGCCGGCAAGTGCGTCGACGTCGCCGGGGCCTCGTCGGCCAACGGCACCCCGGTCCAGCTGTACGACTGCAACGGCACCGCCGCTCAGACGTGGACGGTGGGCACCGACGCCACGGTGCGCGCGCTCGGCAAGTGCCTCGACGTCACGGCGGCCGGCACGGCCAACGGCTCGCTGGTGCAGCTCTACGACTGCAACGGTACGGGCGCCCAGAAGTGGCAATCGCAGGGTGACGGCACGCTGCGCAACCCCGCAAGCGGCCGCTGCCTGGACGCCTCGAACAACAGCTCGGCCAACGGCACCCGGCTGCAGATCTGGGACTGCTTCGCCGGCGCCAACCAGCGCTGGACGCTGCCGTAAGGGTGGTCTACTTACCAGTTGACTGACCGGGTGGTGAATCCGAAGGAGCTGAGCTGCATGGGCAAGCTGGTGGCGGTGTCGTACGTGACCCTCGACGGCGTCTTCGAGGAGCCGGCCTGGAGCGGCCCCTACTTCAACGACGAGCTCGGCGCCTGGCAGGAGCGCAACCTGCACGAGACCGACGCGCTGCTGCTGGGCCGCAGGACGTACGAGGGCTTCAAGGCCGCATGGCCGCAGATGGAGGCCGCGACGGGTGAGTTCGGCAAGCGGATGAACTCGATGCCCAAGTACGTCGCCACGACGAGCCTCACCGAGCCGGAGTGGAACGCGACCTTCCTCCAGGGCGAGGTCGCCGACGCGGTGGCGAAGCTGAAGACCGAGCCCGGCAGCCTGCTCCTCAACGGCAGCGCCGACCTGCTCAACCACCTGACGCGGCACAACCTCGTCGACGAGTACCGGATCATGGTCTACCCGGTGGTCGTCGGCGAGGGCCGCAAGCTGTGGCACGACGGCACCAAGATCGCGCTGAAGCTCGCCGACACCTGGACCACCACCACCGGCGTCGAGGTCATCACCTACGTCCCGGCCTGACGGGGGTACTGAGGGATGCGCCCCCGGTTCAGGGGCGCATCCCGCACGGCTACCTCAGCTGTCGCCGCCGGTCTCGCCCACGGGCGCGGCGGTCACGTCGTCGATCGCGTACTTCTTCGCCGCCTCGGCCGGCACGTGCGACGGCACCTTGCCGCGCAGCGCCAGCTGGCGCAGCGTGGCCACGGCGACCGACTCCGCGTCCACGTGGAAGTGGCGGCGCAGCGCGTGCCGGGTGTCGCTCATGCCGAAGCCGTCGGTGCCCAGCGACGTGTAGTCGTTCGGCACCCAGCGGCTGATCAGGTCGGGCACCGCGCGCATCCAGTCGCTCACCGCGACCACCGGGCCCTCCGTGCCCTCCAGCTTGGTCTGGATGTACGGCTTGCGCGGCTGGTCGCCCGGGTGGAGCAGGTTGTGCTCCTCGGCCTCGACCGCGTCGCGGCGCAACTCCGTCCAGGAGGTCACCGACCACACGTCCGCGGCGACGCCCCAGTCCTGGGCGAGCAGCTGCTGGGCCTTGAGCGCCCACTGCACGCCGGTGCCGGAGGCGAGCAGCTGCGCCTTGGGACCCGTCGTCTCCGGTGCCGGGGCGTACCGGTAGATGCCCTTGAGCAGGCCCTCGACGTCCACGCCGGACGGTTCTGCGGGCTGCAGGATCGGCTCGTTGTAGACGGTGAGGTAGTAGAAGACGTTCTCCTGCTGCTCGCCGTACATGCGGTGCAGGCCGTTCTCGACGATGTGCGCGATCTCGAACGCGAACGCCGGGTCGTACGCGACGACGGCCGGGTTCGTCGCCGCGATCAGCATCGAGTGGCCGTCCTCGTGCTGGAGGCCCTCACCGTTGAGCGTGGTGCGCCCCGCAGTCGCGCCGAGCAGGAAGCCGCGGGTCATCTGGTCCGCCGCCGCCCACAGCTCGTCGGCGGTGCGCTGGAAGCCGAACATCGAGTAGAAGATGTACAGCGGGATCATCGGCTCGCCGTGGGTCGCGTACGCGGTGCCCGCGGCGATGAAGCTGGCGGTCGAGCCGGCCTCGTTGATGCCCTCGTGCAGGATCTGCCCGTTGGTGGCTTCCTTGTAGGACAGGAACAGCTCGCGGTCCACCGACGTGTACGTCTGGCCGTGCGGCGAGTAGATCTTCCGCGTCGGGAAGAGCGAGTCCATGCCGAACGTACGCGCCTCGTCCGGGATGATCGGCACCCAGCGGGCGCCGAACTCCTTGTCCTTCATGATGTCCTTGAGCAGGCGGACGAACGCCATCGTGGTGGCGACCTTCTGCTTGCCCGAACCCCGCTTGACGTCGCCGAACCTCGCCGACTCCGGGATTGCCAGCGGAATCGTCCTCGTCCGCCGCGACGGCAGGTAGCCGCCCAGCTCCTTGCGCCGCTCCTGGAGATACTGGATCTCGTCGGAGTCCTCGCCGGGGTGGAAGTACGGCGGGAGGTAGGGGTTCTCCTCCAGCTGCTTGTCCGGGATGTCGAGGTAGAGCCGGTCCCGGAAGCCCTTGAGGTCGTCCAGGGTCAGCTTCTTCATCTGGTGCGTGGCGTTGCGGGCCTCGAAGTGCGAGCCCAGCGTCCAGCCCTTGATCGTCTTGGCGAGGATCACGGTCGGCTGGCCGGTGTGCTCGGTGGCCGCCTTGTACGCCGCGTACAGCTTGCGGTAATCGTGGCCACCCCGCTTGAGGTTCCACACCTCGTCGTCATTCATGTGCTCGACCATCTTGCGGGTGCGCGGGTCGCGCCCGAAGAAGTTCTCCCGCACGTACGCGCCGGACTCGCCCTTGTACGTCTGGTAGTCGCCGTCGGGCGTGACGTTCATCAGGTTGACCAGCGCGCCGTCGGTGTCGGCGGCGAGCAGCGGGTCCCACTCGCGGCCCCAGACGACCTTGATGACGTTCCAGCCCGCGCCGCGGAAGAACGCCTCCAGCTCCTGGATGACCTTGCCGTTGCCGCGTACCGGGCCGTCGAGGCGCTGGAGGTTGCAGTTGACGACGAAGGTCAGGTTGTCGAGCTCCTCGCGGGCGGCCAGGCCGATCGCGCCGAGCGACTCGACCTCGTCCATCTCGCCGTCGCCCAGGAAGGCCCAGACGTGCTGCTGGCTGGTGTCCTTGATGCCGCGGTGGTGCAGGTAGCGGTTGAACCGGGCCTGGTAGATCGCGTTCAGCGGGCCGAGACCCATGCTGACCGTCGGGAACTCCCAGAAGTTCGGCATCAGCCGGGGGTGCGGGTACGACGGCAGGCTGTGCGGCGCGTGCGACAGCTCCTGGCGGAAGCCGTCGAGCTGGTCGGTGCTCAGCCGGCCCTCGAGGAACGCGCGGGCGTACATGCCGGGGGAGGCGTGGCCCTGGAAGAAGATGTGGTCGCCGCCGCCCGGGTGGTCCTTGCCGCGGAAGAAGTGGTTCATGCCGACCTCGTAGAGGCTGGCGCTCGACGCGTACGTCGAGATGTGGCCGCCGACACCGATGTCGGGTCGCTGCGCGCGGTGCACCAGCATCGCGGCGTTCCACCGGATGTACGCCCGGATCCGCCGCTCCACGAACTCGTCACCGGGGAACCAGGGCTCCTGCTCCGGCGGGATCGTGTTGATGTAGTCGGTGGAGGTCAGGGGCGGGACGCCGACCTGTCGCTCCCGGGCCCGTTCGAGCAGGCGGAGCATCACGTACCGGGCTCTCTTGGCCCCGTTCTCGTCGATGACTCCGTCGAGCGACTCGACCCACTCGCTGGTTTCCTCGGGGTCGATGTCCGGAAGCTGGCTCGGCAGGCCGTCGCTGATCACCGGGCGCTTGCGCTCCGTGGCCACAGGCATTCCTCTAGGTCGGTGTCGGGCTGTGCGCCCCATCGTGTGAACCGCACGTTAATGGCTCCATCCTGCCCCCTCCCGGTGGCTGGCGTCACGCCTACCGGTCCGCTACGCGACGCTCGACACAGGTACTGACCAGTAACTTCTGCTCAGCACTGGTCAGCCGGCCAGGAAGCTGAACCGCACCTGTCGCTGCGCGTTGTCGCCGTTCGGGTCGACGAGGCAGATCGACTGCCAGGTGCCCAGCGCGATGCGGCCGTCGATCACCGGCAGTGTCGCGTACGGGGCGATCCAGGCCGGCAGAACGTGGTCGCGGCCGTGCCCCCGCGAGCCGTGCCGGTGCCGCCACTTGTCCTCGGCGGGCAGCAGCTCGTCGATGGCGGTGAGCAGGTCGTCGTCGGAGCCGGCCCCGGTCTCGATGATCGCGACCCCGGCCGTCGCGTGCGGGACGAAGACGTGCAGCAGGCCGTCGCCGCGGCCGCGGGTGAACTCCTCGGCCTCCCGCGTGATGTCGCGCACGACGGGCCGGTCTCCGGTCCGGACGGTGATCACCGTGGTGTCCATGACCGGGAGTCTTACATGTAGAGGTCGATGACCAGGAAGGCCGTCCCCACCGCGGCGAACCACAGTGCGGAGAGCACCACCCGGCCGACGCCTGCCCACATCGCCATACGCCGAGCCGACCACGAGCCGCCGGGCGCCCGCGGCGGAACGGGCACCGGATCACCCCGTCAGGAGCCGTCGTGCGCGC
The DNA here is from genome assembly GCF_040689425.1 of Actinoplanes sp. NPDC051475. Taxonomy (NCBI): domain Bacteria; kingdom Bacillati; phylum Actinomycetota; class Actinomycetes; order Micromonosporales; family Micromonosporaceae; genus Actinoplanes; species Actinoplanes sp. NPDC051475. The sequence goes on along the minus strand of NZ_JBFAZZ010000012.1, from coordinate 55,610 downwards.
GGTGGCGGGGCTGGCCATGGTCGGCAATGCTGGGTCGCGTGACCACCCCGCAGAACCTCGACGAGCGTTTCCGCGACGCCGTCGCCGCCCTGCGCCCGGGCGAGTCCCGCCGGAGCGACCCCGCCCGGCCCGGCGACGACCCGGTGCGCGACGGCTCCGCCCTCACCGCCGCCCTCGCCCGCCAGCTCTTCGACGCCCAGCTCACCAGCCGCCACCTCGACCTCGCCGCCCGCTGGCTGCGCAGCTTCAACGAGGGCTTCTACACCATCGGATCGTCCGGCCACGAGGGAAACGCCGCGGTCGCCGCCGCGCTGCGCCCCGGCGATCCGGCGCTGCTGCACTACCGGTCCGGGGCGTTCTACTGTGCCCGCGCCGCCCAGGCCGCCACACCGCCCGACGAGGACACCGACCCCCTGGTCGAGGCGGCCCGCGACGTGCTGCGGGGCGTCGTCGCGTCGGCCGCCGAACCCATCGCCGGCGGCCGGCACAAGGTCTTCGGCCGGGCCGACCTGCGGATCATCCCGGCCACCTCGACGATCGCCTCGCACCTGCCGCGGGCCGTCGGGCTCGCGTACGGGATCGCCGCGGTCCCCGGCCTGCGCGGCGCCGAGAGCCCGTGGGCCGCCGACGCCATCGCGGTCGCCTCCTTCGGCGACGCCTCGGTCAACCACGCCACCGCCACCGCCGCGCTCAACACCGTCGGCTGGCTCGACCACACGGGCCGGCGCCTGCCGCTGCTGCTCGTCTGCGAGGACAACGGGTTCGGCATCAGCGTCCCCTCACCGAAGGGCTGGGTCGCCGAGACGCTGCGCGCCCGGCCGGGACTGCGCTACTTCGCCGCGGACGGGTGCGACCTGGCGGCCGCGTACGACGCCGCCCGCGAGGCCGCCGACTGGGTCCGGGAGCAGCGCCGGCCCGCGGTGCTGCACCTGGACATGGTCCGGTTCATGGGGCACGCCGGGGCGGACGCGGAGATCGCGTACCGTCCGGCCGAGGAGATCACCCGCGACCTGGAGCGGGACCCGCTGGTCGGCACCGCCCGGCTGCTGATCGAGGGCGGTTTCGCCACCCCCGACGACCTGATCACCCGGTACGACGAGCTGGGCTGGCAGGTCCGCAAGGTGGCCGAGGAGGTCCTCGGCGAGCCCAAGCTGACCACCCCGGCCGAGATCATGGCGCCGATCGCCCCCCGCCGCCCGCTGCGCGCCGCCCGGCACGTGGCCGACGCCGCCACCCGGGCCGGCGGCGCCGGATCCGCGGCCCGCACCCAGGCCTTCGGCGGGAAGCTGCCCGAGCAGGCCGGCGCGCTCACGCTCGCCCGCACCATCAACGCCACGCTCACGGACGCGCTGCTCGGCCTGCCGGGAGCCGTCCTGTACGGCGAGGACGTGGCGGTCAAGGGCGGCGTCTACGGCGTCACCAAGAACCTGCGCGACCGCTTCGGCGCCGAGCGCGTCTTCGACACCCTCCTCGACGAGACGTCCATCCTGGGCCTGGGACTCGGGGCGGGATTGGCGGGGCTGCTCCCGATACCGGAGATCCAGTACCTCGCGTACCTGCACAACGCCGAGGACCAGCTTCGTGGTGAGGCCGCCACGATGTCCTTCTTCTCCCAGGGCGCCTTCCGGAACCCGATGGTCGTCCGGGTCGCCGGACTCGCCTACCAGGAGAACTTCGGGGGCCACTTCCACAACGACAACTCGGTGGCCGTGCTGCGTGACGTACCCGGGCTGGTCCTGGCCGTGCCCGCCCGCCCGGCCGACGCCGCGCCCATGCTCCGTTCCTGCCTGGCCGCCGCGGCGGTCGACGGGACCGTCAGCGTCTTCCTCGAGCCGATCGCGCTCTACCACACCCGCGACCTGTACCAGCCGGGCGACAACGAGTGGCTGGCGCCGTACGCGCCGCCGGGGGAGTGGTCCGCCGCCCACATCCCGATCGGCCGCGCCCGCACCTACCCGTTCGGCTCCGCCGAGGACCTCACCATCCTCACGTTCGGCAACGGGCTCCGGATGTCGCTGCGGGTCGCCGCCAAGCTCGCCACCGACGGGTACGGATCCCGCGTGGTGGACCTGCGCTGGCTCAGCCCGCTGCCGGTGGCGGACCTGGTCCGCGAGGCGTCGGCGACCGGCCGCGTCCTCATCGTCGACGAGACCCGGCGCTCGGGCGGCGTCGGCGAAGGCATCCTCGCGGCCCTGGTCGACGGCGGTTTCGTGGGCGCGGCCCGCCGGATCGCCTCCGCCGACTCGCTCGTTCCGCTCGGTCCGGCAGCGCAACAGGTCCTGATCGGGGAAGATGCCATCACACAGGGTGCCCACGCCCTGCTGGCGCGGTAAATTGCCACACACTCGGTGCGCCACTTGCGCGCAGCCTCCCGAGTGTGTGGACTACCCCCACACAATTGTCGGGAACAGCAAGGAGGAATGCGACAGTGAGCGCGACCGCTGGTCAGGCCGACGGCGTACGCAGCCTGGCGGACCGGTTCGGCCTCGAGCCGAACATGGTGGTCATGGAGATGGGCTACGACGACGATGTCGACGAGGATCTCCGTGACGCCCTGACCGAACGCGTGGGCGATTTGGTCGACGAGGACACCGACGAGGTGGTCGACGCGGTGCTGCTCTGGTACCGAGACGGCGACGGTGACCTGTTCGAACTGCTCACGGACGCACTGGGCCCGCTCGCCGAGAGCGGCGTGGTGTGGCTCCTGACCCCGAAGGCGGGCCGCGACGGCCACGTCGAACCCAGCGAGGTCAGCGAGAGCGCGCCGACGGCCGGCCTCCAGCAGACGTCCACCGTGAACGCCGGCAAGGACTGGACCGCGGCCCGGCTGGTCTCGCCCCGCGGAGCGGCGAAGAAGAAGTAACCCTCCGGTTCGGCGGCCGACCGCCGCGCGGTCTTCTGCCGCGCGGCCGTTTAGGGTGGCTAAATGCCGATCGATGTGGGAACCGCGGCCCCGAACTTCACGCTGAAGGACCAGAACAACCAGGAAGTCACCCTCACCGACTTCCGCGGCCGCAAGGCGGTGCTACTGGTCTTCTACCCCCTCGCCTTCTCCGGCACCTGCCAGGGCGAGCTGAGCGAGATCAAGGACAACCTCCCCGGGTACGCCACCAGCGACGTCCAGATCCTCACCGTGAGCGTCGACTCCGTCTACAGCCACAAGATCTGGGCGGAGCGGGAGGGCTACGACTTCCCCCTCCTCGCCGACTTCTGGCCGCACGGAGGCGTGGCACAGGCGTACGGGGTGTTCAACGACGACCGCGGCTTCGCCAACCGCGGCACCTTCCTCATCGACAAGCAGGGCGTGGTCCGCTTCGCCGAGATGAACCAGCCGGGGGAGCGCCGCGACCAGACCACCTGGCGGGAAAAGCTCGCCGAGATGCTCAAGGTAGGATGACCACTCCGGTATCCACGGAGCCGGGCGCGTAGCTCAGTGGGAGAGCACTCGCCTTACAAGCGAGGGGTCGTAGGTTCGAAACCTACCGCGCCCACCATCACAGGTGTTTGCGCATCTGCAGGGACGTGATCTCGTACCCCTCCCGCTCGTACAACCGGCGGGCACCAGCGTTCTGGCCGAAGACGTTGAGGCCGATCGACACCACCCCACGAGCCCGGCACAACTCCTCGGCCGCCCGCATGATCGCCTGCCCGTAGCCCCGGCCGCGCAGGCTCTCACCGACCTCGACGTCGTAGATGAAGGCCTCGAGGCCGGCCGCCTTGGCCGTGATGTGCAGCCACAGCAGGCCGACCTCGGTCTCGCCGTCGTACGCGTGCCAGAGGTGGTGCTCGGGGGTGCTCAGGCCCTCGGGAAGCAGACGTTGGTAGTCGGCGGCCGCCTTGTCCACCGCGTCCTGCCAGGACATCGCGCCGGACTCGGCGACTTGGCGTGCGTAGCCCTCTTCGGCGCAGGCGCGGTAGGCCGCGTACTGCGCGTCGGTCATCGGTCGGAGCTCCACGTCTGCCACGCTCGCACCCTAGTGGGCCCTCGCCGATCAGCGCTGAGCGCCCGGGTCAGGCGAAGTCGCGGTGCTTCAGCTTGGCGCGGCGGCCGTCCGGGTGGTGCCAGACGATGCCCTCGTACTGCGGGTGTGCCAGCAGCCACTCGCGCAGGCCGTCGAAGTCTCGCGGTACGTCCAGCACGTCGGCTTCGGCGTGCGGGACGAGTTCGTGGCCGCGTACCTTTTCCGGATTGCCGTTGATCTTCGGGCCGATCAGTTCGTAGGTGCCGGGGTGGCGGGGGCCCTCGGTGAGGGCCTCGGCGTGGTAGCGGGCGTACGCCGACTGGGCGATCGGCTCCCAGCCCACGGTCTTGCCCGTGACCTCGTCCGTCATCACCGGCTGATAGCCCGGCGGCCGGGTACGGCCGGGGCGGACCTCGCGTCGCGCCCACCAGACGCCGTTCTCGTCGAGCATCACGCAGGTGCCGTCGTATTTGCGGGTCGGGGTCCCTTCGCCGTCGACGACCCACCGGCAGTCCGGGTGGACGTCCGGCAGGGTGCGCTTCCGGTCGTCAGGGTCGCGGAGGAACAGCGTCGGGATCTTGTTCATGAAGGCATGATCCCATCGCCCCGAAACGAATTCGGTCGTCGATCTTCCGTGGGGTCATTCAACCGGTTCCATACTGCGGATTCCGCGGCTGGTCGAGGCCGCCACGGCGGAACCGCCGACCAGCGCGGCGAAGGTCAGGATCGCCGGCACCGGGCCGGCGGCGGTGATCAGTACGCCGGCCAGCAGCGGCGCGGTCGCCGCCACGGAGGTCGCCACCACGATGATCACGCTGACCACCCGGGCCTGGAGCCGGTCCGGCGTGATCGCCGCCTGGTGGCCGAAGAGCGCGGCGTTGGTCGACGGGCCGAGGAACACCGTCAGCGCGACCGGTACGGCGGCCGCCACACTCCCGGTGAGCAGGGCGCTCGCCGACATGAGCAGCGCGGCCACCCAGCAGATGCCACGGATCAGCAGCGGCAGCGGCATCAGCCGGTGCAGGACCGGCGCGACCAGCGCGCCGAGCAGTCCGCCGACGGCGACGACGGTCGAGACCGTACCGATGATCGCCGGGGGTACGCGGTGCGCCTGCAACGTCACGATGATCGTGAAGGTGATGCCGTGGATCGCCAGGTTGAGCGGCGCGGCGACGAGCAGGACCGACCGCAGGAAGGTGTTGCCGAAGACGAACCGGAAGCCCTCGGCCAGCGCCGCCACGTGCCCGCCCCGCCCGCCCTCCCGGCGCCCCTGCAGGGGCCGCCGCACCAGCGAGACGCCCGCCATGGACGCCAGGAACGTCACCGCATCGCCGAGGAACGGCAGCGCATGGCCCAGCCCGAACAGCAGACCGCCCAGGGGAGGACCGGCCAGGAACGTCCCGTACGACCGCGCCTCGTTGCGCGCGATCGCCGCCGGCAGCTGGCCGGGCGGCACGATGGTGCGCAGCGAGGAGTACTCCGCCGTACCGAAGAATGCATTGCCCGCGGCACCCACCACGACCACCGCGACGACCAGGGCGAGCGACGGCCGTCCGTGCCAGACGGCAAGACCGAGGATCAGGTACGCGACCAGCCGCACCGCATCACACGCCAGCATGATTCGCCGCCGGTCGAAGCGGTCGGCAAACACCCCGGCCGGCAGCCGTGTCAGCACGGTGACGACGAGCCCGACGGTCGCCACCAGCCCGGCCTGCACGGGAGAAGAAGTCAATGTCAGAAGCAGCAGGGGTACGGCGAGAGCCGAGATCGCGGTCCCGGCGTCGGACAGCGACTGACTGATCCACAGGAGGTTGAACTCCCGGTTGCGCCACAGTGTCCCCGGCGCGTCGGTCATCCATCGACTGTCGCCGGTGACTCGCGTGCTGTACAGAGCGGTGGCCGCTCGCCGGACCGGTGCGGTGTCGCTGGTGTTCCGCGGGCCGTGCGGGGCAGAGGCCGCTGGTCGTTCGCTAGCCTGGCCCGGTGGATATCCGTGCCGCCATCGCCGACGAGCGACGCCGCATCGCCGACCTGGTCGGTTCGCTGGAGCCCCGGCAGCTGGACACGCCGAGCCTCTGCGGCGAATGGACCGTCAAGGAGGTGGCCGGGCACCTGCTCGCGGCGGTGAGCAAGCCCCGGGTGTCGGTGCCCAAGCTGCTCATCAGCAGCGGCTTCCGACTGCACCGGGCGAATGCGCGCCTGGCGGTACTGACCGCCGAGCGACCGGCGGCGGAGCTCGCCCAGGGACTTCGCGACAACGCCGACAACCCGTTCCGGCCGCCGCTCGTCGGGTACCCGGGTCAGCTCACCGACCTCCAGGTCCACGGCCAGGACATGCGGCGGCCGCTGGGCCTGCCGCACGGGTTGCGGCTGGAGCGGCTGAAGGTGTCGCTGGAGTTCTTGACATCCGGTCGGGCGTACGGCTTCACGCCGAGGCGGCGGCTGGCGGGTCTGCGCTTCGAGGCCTCGGACCTGAACTGGTTCTCCGGGGTGGGGCCGCTGGTGGCCGGGCCGGCCGAGGCGCTGATCATGGTGATGTGCGGGCGTACGGTAGCGCTCGGGGAACTGGACGGCCCTGGCGTGAGAATCCTCGCCAAGCGTCTGGGCTGATCCTCGGGTCGCCGCAGCCGTTCCGTCTTCCTGAATCCTGCCTTCGAATCCTGACGGTCTGCTGTCGGATCCTGTCCCTTTCAAGGCGTTTTGCCGGGCAAATCGCGGTCTCGGGGCCCTGACACGCCGCGCTCGGCCCCCACGCCGCGCCGAAACTGTCGGACCGCCGCCCTACGTTCGCCGCATGAATGACAACGAGTACACGCCGGACCTGGACCGGCGCCCGCACACCCAGCTCGACCGCCACTTCACCTCGGGCGGCAACACCTACCAGGTCACCGCATCGGGCACAGGGGACGAACGCATCCGCCTGACCGTGACCGGCTGGGACCCCGGCGGCGAGGTGGTGAGCGAGATCAGCGGAGGGATCTTGCCGGCCGATCTGCTCGCGGTGGCGGACGCCCTCACGTCGACGCTCACCGGACTGGCCGCCCTCCGCGCCCGCGGCAAGCCCCCCGTGGCTTTGAAGGAGAAGCCGAAGCGCTACCCGAACCGCGGAGCCCGCTGGTCGCCCGAGGACGACGAACGCCTGGTGGCGCGCTATCGGGAGGGTGTCGGCTTCGGTGAGCTGATGGAGGAGTTCGGACGCAGTCGCGGTGGGATCCGGGCCAGGTTGGAGAGCCTTGGAGAGATCGCTGTGGAGGAAGGATCGGGCTTCCTGGCCCGCTTCGGCCCCGCGAGCGGGAAAGGCTCCCCAGGCGGGCCTCCCGCAAAGAGCGCCGAGTCGTTCCGGGAGAGCCCCGAGCCTTTCCGGGAGAGTGCCGAGGCTGCCGGGGGGAGTGCTCAGCCTCCGCGGGGGAGTGCTGAGTCTTTCCTCGATAGTGCCGAGCCTTCCGCAATGAGTGAGGAGATCGCCGTGGGTGCATCGTGATCGGATGACCGCGATGGGTCCGGTTGCCGGTCGGTCCGGTGGGGACCGGCCCGCGATCGGACCCGCCGCCGCCCGGGGCCCGAAGCCGTGGGCTCGGAGCGGGGGCTCCGAGCCGGGGGCCCGAGGCCGGGGGTCGAAGCCGGGGGGCCCGGGCTGCCCGGCCACCCGGCGTGTCGCCCGGCACGCTGCCGCCAATGGGTTTTGTGGGGGTTTCTCAGGGAAACGAAGCCGGGATGCCGGCCACTGTCCCTCCGATCTGGCGGATGCGTCGTCGGACACGAAGTCAGATGTCGACCGGCGTCTGGAGGGTTGGCACAGTGCACGTGGTCATCGACGGGCGATTCGTCCTCGACGAGGCCGACCTGCACCGGCGTCTGGCCGGCGCACTCGGATACGGGCCGTACTACCGCCACGACCTCGACGACCTGTGCGCCCGCCTGTCCGCCGGCGACCCCCGCCCGCTGCAGCTCGTATGGATCCACGTGGGCAGCCTGTGCATGGCGCTCGGCGTTCTCGTCTTCGACCGGTACGTCGCCATCCTGGAGGAGATCGAAGCAGCGGACACCGGGCGCCGGTGGCCCGACCGCTTCGTCTTCCGCGTCTTCGAGTAGCCGGCGAGCTCCCGCGCCCGGAGCTCGCCGACGCCGACCACGACTCGTCGCCGGCTCGGCCGCGTGCGGGTCGGCGGAGGCCAACACCCGCGCTCGGGGATGGCCGGCTTCCCCGGCGGCGTCTGATAGCCCGGCGGCGCCTGATAGCCCGGCGGCACCTGTAGATGGCCCGGCGTGCACCCGCGCTGCACCCCGGCCCGCCTCAAGTACGCCGGGTCCGACCCGATCTCACTGGCACCTGCGGACGGCTCCGCGGGTGAGCGGGTCCGGCCGTGCCCCCCTCGGCGGCCGGGCCCGCTCAGTCACCACCACGTCAGCGGGCCGGAAGGGGTGCGCCGTGACCGGACACCTGTTCGTCGGGACCGACCACGAGAAGATCGTCGTGTCGGCTCACCCGCTGCGGATGCGGACCGGGCGTGCCATGCGTGAGCGGCAGGGGTCGGTCACCGAGGTCGTGCCGGTGCCGCCGAGCGGGCGCAGCCGGGAGACCCGGGTGCGTTTCACGTCGCAGCTCTCCTTGGTCCTGATCATGCTCGTGGCCGTGCTGGGCGTCCTGGGCATCCCGTGGTGGGTCGCGGCCGCCGGGGCGGTCGCGCTGGTGACCTTCGCCACCGTGGAGCAGGCCCGGGCCGCCCGCGAAGGCTCCCTCGCCGTGCCGCGCGGCGACGACTCCTATGTTCTGGAGGCCGCCGAGGAGCGCGCCGCGTACGGCAGGGCTCTCGTTGTAGCCCGGCGGGTCCGGCTGACGTGGCCGGCGCTGCGGCACATGATCGACCCGGACGACGCGGACCGTGCCCTCGCCGCCGCGTTGCGTGAGCTCGCGTCGATCATGGCCCGGCGCCAGCAGATCCGGCGGCTTCGCGAGGAGCTGGGGGCCGCCGGGCTGCACAACCTGCCCGCCGACAGCCCGGCTGTACAGGCGCTCGCTGAGCAGCGGTTGCGGGTCGAAGGCCTGTGGCGGTCGACGGCCGCGGCGGCCAACCGGATCCTGGCCGGCATCAACGCCGCCGCGCTCGCGGGGGAGAACCTCATCCGGGAGCAGCGGATCGGCCGGACGGCTCGGGAGGCCGAGCTGGCGATCTCGCGCCTGGCCGTGGGAGCCGTGGCGCCCGCCGACTCGGGCCTGGAGCTGGCCGAGCGCACCGCCGCGGTCATCACCGCCTACCGCGAGCTGGCCGCCGGCCACTGACCGGGCGGCACGAACAACGGTCGTCTCGAGCGGATCGAGCGAGCAGACCCCATGGCACGACCCTTCCGACCTCAGCCCGCGACCGCGCGATCCACCTCCTCGCCGATCAGATCCATGTTCAGCACTGCCCCCGCCTGCAGCCCCGCGGCAGCCGAACTGACCACCTGAGCCATCGAATCGGTGACATTGCCGGCGACCCACACCCCCGGCACCGCCGTCCGCCCGGTGGGATCCGCGGCGATCGACGACCCGAAATCGTTCTCCACCGCCTCCAGTCCCAGCGACCGCACCAGCCCGGCGTTGGCATTGAACCGCGGCGCCACGACCACCGCGTCCCGGGCGATCAGCGTGCCGTCGGTCAGCCGTACCCCGGTCAATCGCCCACCCGATGCCACCACCTCGGCGACCTTCTCGGTCATTACGCGGATGCCGCGCGCGGTCAGGGCCGCGGCCTGGGATTCGTCCGGGGCGGGTGCGGTGTGCTGGAACAGCACCACGTCGTCGCTCCATTGCCGCCACAGCTGGGCGTGGTGCAGCGCCACCGGGGACGAGCCGATGATGCCGATCGCGCGGCCGCGTACCTCGTATCCGTGGCAGTACGGGCAGTGCAGCACGCCGTGCCCCCACTGGTCCCGCAGCCCGGGGATGTCCGGCAGTTCGTCGGTGAGGCCGGTGGTGATCAGCAGCCGCCGCGCCCGGAAGTGTCGGCCGTCGGTCAGCGTCACGCTCAGGCCCTCGGCGCCGGCCGTCGTCGTGCCGGCCGTCGTCGTGCCGGCCGTCGCCGTGGCGACGGTAGCTTCGATGATCTCGCCGCCGTAGCGGGTCACCTCGGCCCGGCCCAGCTCGCGGAACTCGGCGGGCGGGATGCCGTCGCGGGTCAGGTAGTTGTGGATGCCGTCCGCCGGGGCGTTGCGCGGGGTCGCGGCGTCCACCAGCAGCACCGTGCGCAGGGCGCGGCCCAGGGCCACCGCTGCGCTCATTCCGGCGGGTCCGCCGCCGATCACGATCACGTCGTATGTCATGGGGCAACGGTGGCGCGACCGGCGGGGAAGTGGCAAAGTTCTTTGCCATGACGGCAAACGAGGACGTGCTCGCCGCGGTGGGTCCCCGGCTGCGGGCGTTGCGTCAGGAGCACGGCACGACCCTCGCCGGGCTGTCCGAGATCACCGGCATCTCGGTCAGCACGCTCTCGCGTCTCGAGTCCGGGCAGCGGCGGGCGACCCTCGAGCTGCTGTTGCCGCTGGCCCGGGCATACCGGGTGCCCCTTGACGAGCTGGTCGGCGCGCCGGCCACCGGTGATCCGCGGATCTACGCGCGGCCGATCAAGCATCGCAGCGGCCAGACGATCATTCCGTTGAGCCGCCAGTCCACCGGCCTGCAGGCGTTCAAGCACCTCATCCCGGCCGGCACGCGGCAGGAGCCGGATCCGCAGACCCATGAGGGGTACGAGTGGCTGTACGTCCTCGCCGGCCGGTTGCGGATCATCCTCGGCGACCATGACCTGGTCCTGCCGCCCGGTGAGGCGGCCGAGTTCGACACCCGCGTCCCGCACTGGTTCGGCAGCGCGACGGGGGAGGCCGTCGAGATCCTGACGATCTTCGGTCCGCAGGGCGAGCGCATGCACGTCCGCGCCCGCCCCACCCGTGGCTAGATCTCCTTCACGAAGAAGTGGTCGGCGAAGCGGCGTTTCTTCCAAGCGGCGACCTCCCGGAAGCCGCAGGCGGCATAGAGCCCACGGGCCTCGACGAGATCGGTACGGGTGTCCAGCCGCAGCGTACGCAGTCCCCGGTCACGGGCGGCGTCCTCGATCGCGGCGAGCAGCCGGCGCGCCACTCCGGACCGGCGCGCCTCCGGCCGGACGTACATCTTGGTGATCTCCCCGACCGGCGGTTCGGCGAGCCGCAGCCCTACGCAGCCGACCGGGACCCCCTCGCGGTACGCGACCAGCAGCACCGTCACGTCGTCGACGGGCTCGTCGACCAGCGCCTGGTCGACCAGGGAGGCCGGCATCGGGCGGCCGTGGTAGCGGTCCACGAGCTCGACCATGTAGGGCCGGATGACCGCAACGGCGTCGGGTGCGCCGGGCGGGCGCGGGTGGATCTCGAGCATGCGCCGGATCGTGCCAAATTACGGGCGAGCCGGCGACCGGTTTCGGGCCGTGGACCGGCGGTCCTCACAGGTCGGAAGCGGTAACATCGCGCAACTGCGTAGCGTGACCGTGCGTTCACTCGTACGGGTGACTCGACTACCGCATAGTAGGCACATACCTTGGCTGCTGACATGCGTGCCCCTGGTCGAGCCCGAACACCGTCCGCTACGAGGCTTCACGACCCGGCGGCCGATGGGTGGTCGCCGTCCGGGCACGCACGATCAGGCCGCCCGGCGGGCGGTGGACATCTGCCGGGGTACGGCCACCGTCGTCCTCCGCTGTGGACGCCGTCCAAGGGCGTCGAGCGCGTCCAGCAGCATCGCCTGGACGGTGGCGGAGGCAGGCAGGTGCCAGCCGGTCTGCTCCGGCGCGACCGCCCAGCGGACCGGGCCCTGAGGGGTACGGCTGGGCGCTGCGGGGATCCACGAGCCGCGGCCGTGGCGCAGGACGTCCAGGCAGGACGCCAGCTCGGGGCGGAGCTCCTCGCCGGGGCGTACCAGGAACATCCAGCGGCCGGTGGGGGTCACCGCGACCGGGCCGCGCGCGTCTCCCCGTTCCGGCCCGATCACGCCCGTGTGCAGCCGGACCGCCCCCAGCACCCGCAGGCCGACGGGCGCGGGCACCTCCAGGGCGTCGAACCGGCCGCCCGTCGCGAGCAGCACCGTGTACGGCCGGTGCCGCCACCAGCGCGTTATCCGGTCGGTGTCGGTGGACGCGTCGTCCTCCCAGCACTCGATCGCGGGGTGGCACCCCATGATCGGGCACCCGGGACGGCCGCAGTCGAACCGGTCCCCGGTCAGGTACGCGCCCGGCGTCACCGCCCAGCCCTGTGCGGCGTACCGCAGGGCTGCTCGGCGCTGCCGGAGCCGATCGATCAATGCCCATGGGCCGATCGGTTGGCGGTTGCTCCACTGCATGGTCGGAATACCCCCGATTCGCCGGCTCCCGCCGCTATATCAGGCGGAGTTGCCGTCACCAAGCACGACACGCTTCGTTGGTTCGGTCAGATCACCTTTTGCAAGTTGCATGAGAAACTACGAGCAACGGTGGGCAGGCGATCACACAACCTGTGCGACCAGCACAGATGAGTGAGGTCCACACTGCATGTGAAGCACCGGGTGCTCACCGGCGGGGGTCGCCGGTTGAGTTTGGGGAGGCACCGTGGACGAGCTGCCGATCGGCCGCCGAGTCGCCTACTGGCGCGGCCGTCGCAAAATGTCCCAGCAGGTCTTCGCGGACCGGTTGGGCAAGTCCAAGAGCTGGGTCGACAAGGTGGAGCGGGGCGTCCGCCGGCTCGACAAGTTCTCCGTCGTCTACGAGATCGCCGACGTGCTCGCCATCGACGTCCAGCTGCTGCTGGGTAAGGACGTCGAGCGGCGGCCGGAGACGCAGAACTGCATCGACCAGGTCGAGGTCGAGGAGATTCGCGCCGCGCTCGAGCGTTACGACCAGATGAGCGCGTTCTTCCATCCCGTACCGCAGGCGCCGCCGCTGACGGAGATGCGCAAGGCGGTCAGCCACGCCTGGCTGACCTATCAGCACGCGAAGTACGGCGTCCTCGCCCGCAAGCTGCCGCAGTTGCTGCGGGACGCGCAGGCCGCCGACAGTGCGCACGCCAGCGGTGACGAGGCCCGCGACGCGGCGCACCTGCTCGGCCAGGTCTACCAGATCGCCTCGTCGGCGCTGCGCAAGGTCGGCGAGCACGAACTGTCCTGGCTGGCCGCTGACCGCTCCATCGCGGTCTCGCAGCGTGCCGGCGACCAGCTGCTCGCCGGGATGGCGAGCCACCGGGTCGGCATGGCGCTGCTCTCGCTGGGCCGGGTCCGCTCGGCGCTCGAGGTCAACGTCAACATCGCCAACCGGCTCGCGCCGACCACGCCCGAGGCGGCCACGCCGGAGCGGCTATCCGTCTACGGCCTGCTGCTGCTCACCGGGGCGATGGCGGCGGCGCGCATCGGTGACAGCGCGACCGTGCGCGACCTGGTCAGCGGCGCCGAGCAGGCGGCCGGCGCGCTCGGCGGCGACTACAACTACTACTGGACGTCCTTCGGGCCGACCAACGTGGAACTGCACCGGGCCGCGGCCGCGGTCGAGCTCGGCGACGGCGGCAAGGCGATCGAGACGCACATGCGGATCGACGGAGAGGCGTTCGCCGCGATGCTGCCCGAGCGGCGGGCCCACCACTACCTGGACATCGCCCGCGGCTACACGCAGCTCGGTGACGTGGAGAAGGCCAGCGAGATGCTGCTGGAGGGCGACCGGCTCGCCCCCTCGGAGATCCGCTGCCGTCCGCTCGCCCACGAGGTCATCTCCGACGTGCTGCGGCGCACCCGGGGAACCCCGCCGGCCCCCATCGCGGAGCTGGCCGAACAGATGGGAGTCGGCGTATGAGGTGGGTTCTGCGGTGAGAACGGGCGACACGGGGCCCGGCGTGCTGTACGTGCTGGTGTGCGGCTCGCCGATCGCCCGGGACGTGGGCGTGCTGATCGAGCTCGCCCAGCGCGACGGCTGGGAGGTGTGCGTGATCACCACCCCGGACGGGCGCAAGTTCATCGACGCGGCGGCGCTGCACGCGCAGACCGGACATCCCGTACGCAGCTACTACAAGAATCCGGGTGACGAGGATCTGCTCCCGCCCGCCGACGCCATGATCGTGGCGCCCGCGACGGTCAACACCGTCAACAAGTGGGCCGCCGGGATCACCGACACACTGGTGCTCGGCCTGCTGGTCGAGGGGTACGGCTTCGGCATCCCGACCGTGGTGGTGCCGTACACGAACAAGGTCATGGCAATGCACCCGGCGCTGCACGACAGCATCGCGAAACTACGCAACTGGGGCGTTCAGGTGCTGCACGGCGACGACGTCGTCCGGCTGGGCGGTCCCGGGCAGAACGACCGTTTCCGGAGCCAGTTCCCGTGGCGCCGGGCGCTGCAGGCCCTGAACACCCGCTTCGACACCGACACCCGAGTGGAACCCAAGGCTCGTTCCTAGGATCCAACAGACTCAAGCATCGGTCGTGACCGAGAATGACACCCGAGCGAGCCGGAGCTCGCTCTACCCGGATCGGTAGAGTCAACGGCCGTGACCGACAGCGCCGTTGCCCCACCCACCGTCCGTGAGGTCGTGGCTGCCCTGGACGCCCGATATCCGAGGGCCTGGGCCGAGCAGTGGGACCGGGTGGGTCCGGTCCTCGGTGATTTCGACGTCGCCGTCGAGACGATCCTCTGCGTCGTCGACTGCGTGCCCGAGACGGTCGAGGAGGCGGTCGCGGCCGGTGCCGGTCTGATCGTCGCGCACCACCCGCTGCTGCTGAAGGGCGTCTCCTCGGTCGCTCCGGACACGTACAAGGGCCGGATCGTGCATCGGCTGATCAAGTCCGACATCGCCCTGTACGTGGCGCACACCAACGCCGACGTCGCCCACCCCGGTGTCTCCGACGCCCTCGCGGCCCGGCTCGACCTCGTCATGCTGCGCCCGCTGGTGCCGACCGCCCCTGGCACCCCGGCCGAGGGCGAGGGCCGCGGCGCGGGCCGGGTCGGGGAGCTCGCCGCGCCGATGCGGCTCGCCGATCTCGCCACCTTCGCGGCCCACCGGCTGCCGGCCACCGCCGCGGGCGTCCGCGCCGCCGGGGACCCGGACCGCCTGATCCGTACCCTCGCCGTGTGCGGGGGAGCGGGCGACTCCTTCCTGCGTGACGCCGCGGCCGCCGGTGCCGACGCCTACCTCTGCGCCGATCTTCGCCATCATCCCGCGAGCGAGCACCTCGCCGCGGGCGGCCCGGCCCTGCTCGACGTCGCCCACTGGGCGAGCGAGCGGCCCTGGCTCGACGAGGTGGCCGGGTGGCTGCGCGCGCAGTTCGGCGTCACCGCGCTCGTGTCCGATCTCGACACCGACCCCTGGACCGTGCACGCGGTCAGCCCAGACAAGGAGAACCATCTGTGAAGGCCGCCCCCGAAGCCCAGCGCCGCCTGCTCGACCTGCAGGGCATCGACACCGCGCTCAACCAGCTCGCGCACCGCCGCCGGTCGCTGCCCGAGCTGGCCGAGATCGACACGGTCGCGCGGGAGATCTCCGCGCTGGAGGACGAGCGCACCCGGGCCCAGGTGGCCGTCGACGACCTGGACCGCGACATCACCCGCTTCGAGAAGGACATCGAGCAGGTCCGTACCCGTAAGCAGCGGGACCAGGCCCGGCTCGACGCCGGCGCCGCGCTGCGCGAGATCGAGGGTCTGCAGCACGAGCTGGCCACGCTCAACCGCCGCCAGTCCGAGCTCGAGGACGCCGAGCTGGAGCTCATGGAGCAGCGGGAGACCGCCGAGCAGACGCTCAACGAGGTGAAGAAGCGGCTCGCCGAGGCGACCGAGCGCCGCACCGCGGCCGAGACCCGCCGGGACGAGGCGTACGCGGAGATCACCAAGGAGCAGGAGTTCAAGACCCAGTCGCGGGCGCCGCTGGCCGCGGACCTCCCGCCGGACCTCATCAAGCTCTACGACAAGATCCGGGAGGAGACCGGGCTGGGCGCCGCGCTGTTCCGTTCCGGGCGCTGCGGCGGCTGCAGGATCGAGCTGTACGGCGCCGACCTGAACCGGGTGAAGGCGGCAGCGGCCGACGAGGTGGTCCGCTGCGAGGAATGCCGCCGGATCATGGTCCGTACGGCGGAGTCAGGCCTGTGAGCGACCTGCGGGTCGTCGTCGAGGCGGATGGCGGCTCCCGGGGCAATCCGGGGCCGGCCGGGTACGGCGCCGTGGTCCGCGAGGTCGCCTCGGGGGACGTCCTGCTGGAGCGCTACGGCGCGCTCGGCACCACGACGAACAACGTCGCCGAGTACCAGGGCCTGATCGCCGGTCTCCAGGCCGCCGCCGAGCTGGGCGCGGCCCGGGTCGACGTACGGATGGACTCCAAGCTGGTCGTCGAGCAGATGTCCGGGCGCTGGCAGATCAAGAACCCGGGCCTGCGCCCGCTCGCCGCCGAGGCCGCCACCCTGGTGAACCGCTTCTCGGGAGTGACCTTCGACTGGATTCCGCGCGAGCGCAACAAGCTGGCCGACGCTCTCGCCAACCGGGCGATGGACGAGGCCGCCGGCAAGCCGGTCCGGGACGTCATCGAGCCGGAGGAGAAGGCTCCCCCGAGGAACTGGGCCCCGCCGTCGCTGGATTCGGCCACGCGGCTGATCCTGGTCCGCCACGGTGAGACGGCGCTGACCCAGCAGGGCCGCTACTCCGGCCGCGGCGACGTCCCGCTCTCGGACGAGGGGCAGGCGCAGGCCATGGCCGCGGCCGGGCGGGTGGCCGGCATCAGCCGCGACGTCGCGGCCGTCGTCTCCTCACCCCTGCAGCGGTGTACGCGCACCGCCGAGCTGATCGCCGCCGAGCTGGGCAATGTGGCGGTGACGGTCATGCCGGAGCTGATCGAGTGCGACTTCGGCGACTGGGAGGGGCTGACGTTCGGCGAGGTGCGCGAGCGGTGGCCGGACGAGATGGATCGATGGCTCGGGTCCACGAGCGTCGCGCCGCCGGGCGGGGAGTCCTTCCAGACCGTGTCCAAGCGGATCCGCGGTGCGCTGGCGACGCTGCAATCGGCGTACCCGTCGTCGGTCGTCGTAGTGGTCTCGCACGTCTCACCGATCAAGCTGATCCTGCGGGATGCGCTCGCCGCGGGCGACGCGTTCCTGCACCGGCTTTTCCTCGACGCGGCCGGCGTCTCCACCATGGACATGTGGCCGGATGGGGGCATAGCGGTGCGTTCGGTCAACGAGACGGCGCATCTTCGATAGACGCTTATTGCTTCTCCAGGAGCGGACGTTTAGCTTCCTCAATCAGGAAACTTTGTTAAATGCTCTGCCCCTGGAGGGCTCATGCGCGGATACACCCGTCGCTTCCTCGCCGCCGCCGCGGCCGTCCTGGTCGGCGTCACCGCCGCACCGGGAGCCGCGCAGGCGCACGGGAGGAAGCCGTACGTCAAGGTCGGGTACTTCACCCAGTGGGGCATCTACGGCCGCGACTTCCAGCTCGCCAAGGTGGAGAAGTCGGGCGCGGCCGCCCGGCTCACCCACCTCAACTATGCGTTCGGCCCGGTCACCGCGGCCGGCGTCTGCGACTCGGCCGACCCCTGGGCGGACTGGCAGACGCCGTTCTCCGCCGAGCTCAGCGTCGACGGCGTCGCCGACGTGCCCGGCCAGCCGATCGCCGGCAACCTCAACCAGCTCGCCGAGCTCAAGAAGAAGAATCCCGGCCTGCGGGTGCTCATCTCGTTGGGCGGGTGGACCGGCTCGGCGTACTTCTCCGACGCCGTCCTCACCGACGCCTCCCGCAAGAAGCTGGTCAGCTCCTGCGTGGACCTGTGGATCAAGGGCGACCTGCCGGGGCTGCCCGCGGGCGTTGCCGCCGGCATCTTCGACGGCGTCGACCTCGACTGGGAGTGGCCCGGTTCCGAGGGCAACGCCGGCAACGTCTTCCGGCTGGAGGACAAGGAGAACTTCAAGCTCCTGACCGCGGAGTTCCGCCGGCAGCTGGACCGGCTGTCGCGCACGACGAAGAAGCACTACGACCTGACCGCGTTCCTGCCGGCCGCCCCCGCCAAGATCGCCGCGGGGTTCGATCCGAAGATCTTCAAATATCTCGATTTCGGTACGGTGCAGGGCTACGACTTCCACGGCTCGTGGGAGTCGCGGACGAACCAGCAGTCCGCGCTGCGCGTGCCGAGGGGTGCCCCGGACGACCCCGACTTCTCCGCCCAGGTCGCCATCGAGGCGTGGCGTGACCTGGGCGCGCCGGACCGCAAGCTGGTGCTCGGCATCCCGTACTACGGGCAGGGCTGGACCGGCGTGACCGGCGGCGGCAACGGGCTGTTCGCCCCGGCCGCGGTCGGTGCACCCGGGAAGTTCGGTGTCGGCACCGAGGACTACAAGGTGCTCAAGCACCTGCCGGCGCAGGGGTTCACCGTCCACCGTGACTGGCGGGCCGGCCACTCGTGGCTGTTCGACGGCACCACCTTCTGGACGTACGACGACCCGGCGCAGATCGCGCAGAAGACGGCGTACATCCGGACGCAGGGGCTGGGCGGCGCGATGATGTGGTCGCTGGACGGCGACGACGAGAACGCCTCGCTCACCCGTACCATCTCGGCCGGTCTCTGGTCGCCCTGGCGGCACTGACAACGACGTCCCGGGGGTGGTGTGCCGTTCGGCGCACCACCCTTGCCGTTCGGCGCATCATGATCTCGGGGCTGACCTCGGTGCGAAGCCTCTCGGTAACCTGCGGCCGATGGCCGTGAATACCGGCGACGAGGAGGTGTCACCATGACTGAACAGACCCGTGCTCCGCGCAGTGACCGCAGCCCGTGGAACTGGCTGCTCATCATTCCGATCGTCGTGCCGCTGCTGGTCCCGTTGTACAACCACGACAAGCCCCGGTTCCTCGGCTTCCCGGCGTTCTACTGGGTGCAGTTCGCGTTCATCATCCTCGGCGTGGCCACCACGTCCGCCGTCTACGTGATGACCCGCCGGCCGGCGCCGCGGGAGGCCGGCGATGAGTGACCACATCACCGAGATCATCGTCTTCTCGCTGCTGTTCCTGCTCGTCAGTGGCATGGGCTTCGTCGCGGCCCGGTGGCGCGCACCCAAGGACATGGCACACCTCGACGAATGGGGCCTCGGCGGCCGCAGCTTCGGCGGCTGGATCACCTGGTTCCTGGTGGGCGGCGACCTCTACACCGCGTACACCTTCGTGGCGGTCCCCGCGCTGATCTTCGGCGCAGGTGCGGCCGGGTTCTTCGCGGTGCCGTACACCGTGATCATCTACCCGCTGTTCTTCCTGATCCTCATCCGGCTCTGGTCGGTGTCGCACCGGCACGGCTTCGTGACGCCGGCCGACTTCGTGCGCACCCGGTTCGACTCGCCGACGCTGGCGCTGCTGGTGGCGATCACCGGGATCGTGGCGACCATGCCGTACATCGCGCTGCAGCTGGTCGGGATCGAGTCCGTACTCAAGACGATGGGGGTCACCGGCGAGAGCGCGCTGGCCCGCCACGCGCCGATCATCGTGGCATTCGCGATCCTGGCGGCGTACACGTACCAGTCGGGGCTGCGGGCACCGGCGCTGATCGCGTTCGTCAAGGACACGCTGATCTACATCGTGATCATCGTGGCGGTGCTGTATCTGCCGTACAAGCTCGGCGGCTGGGGCAGCATCTTCGACGACGCCAACGCCAAGTTCCAGGCGTCCCCTTCCCCGGGCGACGGCATTACGCTCAACGCCAACAACCAAGTCCAGTACGTCACGCTGGCGCTCGGTTCGGCCCTGGCGTTGTTCCTGTACCCGCACAGCATCACCGGCGTGCTTGCCAGCAAGAACCGCAACGTCATCAAGCGGAACATGTCGGCGCTGCCCGCGTACAGTTTCCTGCTCGGTCTGATCGCCCTGCTCGGGTACATGGCCATCTCGGCCGGAGTGAAGCCGCTGCCCGGCAGCAAGGCCGGCAGCGTGGACAGCAACACCGTCGTGCCGCTGCTGTTCGACCAGCAGTTCCCGGCGTGGTTCGCGGGCATCGCGTTCGCGGCCATCGGCATCGGCGCCCTGGTCCCGGCGGCGATCATGTCGATCGCGGCGGCGAACCTGTTCACCCGCAACATCTACAAGGAGTACATCAAGAAGGACGCGACCCACGCGCAGGAGGCGAACGTCTCCAAGATCACGTCGCTGGTCGTCAAGGTCGGTGCGGTCGCCTGCATCATCTTCCTCGACCCACAGTTCTCCATCGACCTGCAGCTCATCGGCGGCATCATCATCCTGCAGACGGGGCCGGCCGTCGCCCTCGGCCTCTACACCCGCTGGCTGCACCGCGGCGGGCTCATCGCCGGCTGGATCGCGGGCATGGGCCTGGGCATGTGGATGCTCTACCAGATCCCCAACGCGGCGACCGGCCGCAAGCACTTCGGCGGCTCGGCGTTCCCGCTGTCCGAGTTCGGCTTCGACACCAAGAAGACGATCTACGTGGGCTTCGTGGCGGTGGCGGTCAACCTCCTGGTCGCGGTGATCGGGACGCTCATCCTGCGGGCGGCCAAAACCCCGGAGGGCATGGACGGTACGGCGCCGAGCGACTACTTCGCCGACGAGGACGATCCGCGCCTCGACAAGGCCCGTACCACGCCGGACACCATCGCCTCGTCGACCTGAGTTGTTGCCGCGGCCCCTTCTACCGGGGGCCGCGGCCCTTGATGTGCGTGTCCATGTCGCGCGTCAGCCGCTCCAGCACCGCGGCGAGCTCCTTGCGCTCCTGCGACGTCCAGTCCTTCAGCATCGTGTCGTAGAGCTCGCGGCGGGCCCGGCTCACCGCGTCGACCTGGGTGAGCCCCCGCTCGGTAGCGGCGATGACCGTGCCCCGCCCGTCCTCCGGGTCGGGGCTGCGATGCACCAGGCCGTCCCGGTGCATCGCGCTGACCTGCCGGGTGACCGTCGAGCCGTCCAGGTTGAGCCGGTTGGCGACGGCCGAGACGTTCTGCGGCCCCGACTCCTGCAGCAGGCGCAGGATCACGTACGCGGCCCGGTCCAGCGCCCGGTGCGGCCGGGGCGAACTGCGCCGGGTCGCCTCGCCCAACCGGATCAGCATCGCGACCTGGGTCTCGATCGTGCCGAGCGCCGCCTCGTCCCTCACCATGTGCCCTTTCCTCGTCGTTCGTATTGTGCCCGCCCGGGCGTCACGCGAAGGCACGCCACAACAGCACCATCCCGATGGTCACCCCGAACGTCACGATGAGACCCTTCAACACCCTGCCCGGCAGCCTGCGAGCGACCCGCGCACCCACGTACCCGCCGACCACCGTCGCAGGCGCGACCACCAGCACCGCACCCCAGTGGATCGGCGCGAAGAACGCGAAGACCACGACGGTCACCAGCCCGACGCACGCGGACAGCGCATTCTTCAGCGCGTTGATCCGGTTCAGCGTCTCATCCAGCACGAGGGCGAGTGCGGCCACGTACATCACCCCGAGCGCGGCGCCGAAGTACCCGCCGTACACGGCACCGACGAAGACGACGACCTGAAGAGCCCCCCGCCGATCGGCACTGCGATGCCCGACCAGCGCCCGCAACCGATCCTGGAACGCCAGCGTGGCGGCCGCCCCCAGCACCAGAAACGGCACGATGACCTCGAACGCCCGCGCCGGAGTCCCCAGCAGCAACGCACACCCCGCGACAGCCCCCACCACACTCGTCGGCACGATCGCCGCCAGCCGCCGCCCCTGACCGGCGAGATCGGCCCTGCTCCCGGCGACGCTGGAGACGTACCCGGGAAACACGGACACGGAATTGGTGACATTGGCGTCGACGGAGGGCAGCCCGGCACCGAGCAGACTCGGAAAAGTGATCAGCGAGCCCCCGCCGGCGACGGCATTGACCACCCCGGCGGCAAGACCCGCGGCGACCAGCAGGAGAACATGTCCGACATCCATGATGCGACGAATCTACGTTCCCGCTCCACGCCCCGGTGCCGTGCCCTGGAGATCGACGATCCGATGCTGCCGTACCATGGGACGGCGACGGACGAGTCGGCCGGGCGGTCGCGTCGGTACCCGCGAGCGGGTGCCGCCGAGGAACGTCCGGACTCCGCAGAGCAGGGTGGTTGCTAACGGCAACCCGGGGTGACCCGCGGGAAAGTGCCACAGAGAACAGACCGCCGGCTTCGAGCCGGTAAGGGTGAAACGGTGGGGTAAGAGCCCACCAGCACCCCGGGTGACCGGGGTGGCTCGGTAAACCCCACCCGGAGCAAGGCCAAGAAAGGCCCGGAGTCCCCGGACACCGGGCCGGCGCAGGCGTTCGAGGGCTGCTCGCCCGAGCCTGCGGGTAGGCCGCAAGAGCCTGCCGGCAACGGTAGGCCGAGATGGATGACCGCCCCCGGCGAGAGATCGCCGCGGACAAAATCCGGCGTACAGGCCGACTCGTCCGTCGCCCACGCGCTGAGCTGCGAGAACGCTTGGCCGGGCATCCCGGAGTCGCCCGGGGGTCAGCATCTGATCCAGGTCCGCCATCAGGTTGCGGTGGCCAGGGGCAAGGTTCCCGATGAGGCCTGCCTCGTGAAGGCTGAAGCCACCGTGCTGCAACACATAGCTCTTCGCCGCCTCGGCGACCCGCAGGTGTCCCCGATCTTCGCTGCGGCCACACGCAGCGCCGCGGGGTCGACTTCGAATGTCATGGCCCCTCGATGCTTCCCACTATCAGCACAGCCGCGACGGCCAGCGCCAGCCCGATCACCGCCATGCCCAGACTCCGCCACCGCATCCCGGCCTGACAGCGCGGCGTCCGTGGTGCGGTGCAGCCGCACGCCCTCGATGCACGAGGGTACGAACGCGGCGGCGGGCAGAAGCAACAGCGGCCACCCCACCAGCGGGATCGGTTCCCCGGACGCCGTCGTCACGACGGCCGACAACAGGATGATCAGATACACGCCCGTGAAGAGGAAGGCGAACTTGCCCGCCAAGCGCTGCATCTCCGGCTTCGGTTTCACCACGCCGATCTTTCACCGTGTAGCGCGTTTCCACGGGAGGCCCACAGGGATGGTGTGCACGGCTGAACGCATCCCGTCGCGCAGGCTTCGCCTTCCCGCTGCTCGGGGTCGTACGGCCGGAGGCCCCGCCCGCCGGAGGCTTGGTGGTGTCTCGGCAGTCGGCAACCGCCCAGCTGACTGGAGCCAAAGCTACGCTGGCCGGTGTGGGCGAGGATGCCGCCGACCGTAGCGAGCACCGCATGGCGTCCGGCCGTCGGCGTGCTGAACTCCAGGAACGCATGGACGAGCTGGCGCGGCGGCGCAAGGAGACTGACGCCTACATCGGTGAGGCGAGGGGCTCGGGTGCTGAGCAAGTACGGATCGCGCGCGAGATCCTTCAGCGAGCCCGTCGAGCGGCCGGCGTGGCGGCCGAACGGGCCGCTGTGGCTCATGAAGCCGCGGCGCACGCACACGAGCGCGCCGCTGCGTTGCATGAGCGGATAGCCGATCTCGGTGGCGGTGACCGCGAAGACCATCTGCGCCGCGCCGCCGACCACCGTCGCGCTGCCTGCAAGGACCGGGAGGCCGCGGTGGCGGACAGGTCCGCCCCGGATACGGGTCATCAGCCAAGCATCCGGCGCGACGACGAGCCGTAGACGTCTGTGGACCTCTGTTTACTCGCCGTGGGTGATTCGGTCGCGTCCAGTTCTCCAGGCGGTGCGCATCTGGCGGTAGCCGTCGTATACCCGCCGGGGTGTGTCCTTAGCTGGGTCGTCGTGGACGCTGGCGAACGGCACGGCGCCGAACTGGCCTATCTGTGATGCTCCCCATGCCCAGCGCGGCACGCCGCCGGTCCAGGCCCGCACGATCCAGCCTGCGCTGGAGATGATGTCGATGTCTTCGACGTCGTTCCAGTAGTCGCTGGAGCACCCTCGATCAGAATCAGAACTCCCGTGAGTCCCGCCAGAACAAGGTTGCGTCGCCGTGCAGCCGGTGGGGTCGTCATGCGATCAAGCATGATTCGGCTAGCTGTTCGGGCCGGTCCGGCGGCTCCGCCAGCGCGCGGCGATCCGTTCGACGATCGGCGTCTCGCGCACTGTCGTGAGCTCGATCAGCTCGGTGCGCGGCGCTGTCAGTGAACGCGGAGCCGCGAACTGTGCCACTTCGGCGGCTACGCGCTGCACCAGCTCGTCGGCTGCCTGTCGGCCATCCGCGCTGCCTGACCACTCTGCCCACGGGTTCTCCTCCCAGTGGGCGATCACGGGGCTGGGGCGGCCGAGCGTCGACCGGGCCAGCCAGGCGACCGGGGTGACGACGAGGCATGCCAGCCAGGACAGCAGGTACCACACCAGGAAGGGCGACATGATCGCCAGGAGGGTGGTCGCGTACACGCCGACGATGAGGCCGATGATGTTGTCGTCGGGCCAGCCTTCCGGCCACCACTCCACGACCCACCGCGGTAGCCGGGGGCGCCACGCCAGTCGTCGGCGGAATACCCGCCACTGACGACCGTCCGCCGCTCGTACCTTCATCTCACTCACCCGGCCTTGAGGGCGTCGAAGTCGCCGTTCATCTGGTGGCGCAGCACGACCGTGGTCGCCGACATCATCTCGAAGCCTTCGATGAACATCTGGACCTGTTCCACCGCCAGCTTGACGCCGTCCACGACCAGGTCGTACAGCGACGAGACGACACCATAGAGCGCCGTGGCCAGCTTTGCCCAGTTCGTGGCCACCATGATCTTCCCCAGGCCCTTGCTGATCCGGGACATGTAGAAGGTCAGCGTGTACAGCAGGCCTTTGACGGTGTGCTCGTACTGGGCGGCCATCGACTCGCACATCTGCTGCATTGTGTCCGCCATCTGCGCGAGCGCCTCGAACGCGGCCATCCAGCGTGATCGGATGTGATAGTCGAACGCCTGGGAGGCGCCGATCGTGCCGGAACCGCTGGAATCCCAGTGGTCCGACAGTGCATCCATGCCGTCGTTCAAGTCGGCAGCCACGCCCCGCCAGGCGGCTTCCAGTTCGCCGTAGGCACGAGCGATGCGCTTGAGACCGCCCCAGTCTCCGAACAGGAGCGGCATGACGGCGCCGAGGATGTCGTACCCGGTCAGCTTCTCGATCATGTTGTTGACGGTGCCGAACGAACTCTTCAGGTTGTCCTCGGCTTCGCTGACTTCGCGCGTGTACGGCGGCGCCATCAATGTCAGGACCGCGCCGCCGGCGCCTCCGGCGGGCGACGTCTGCACGTCGATCTCACGCCAGTCATACGGGACGCTCCACTCGGACGCTACCGACCATTGCGTCTCCGCCGCCGTCCAGTCGGCCCGGTCGTAGTCGTCGGCAGACCGGCGAAGATCCGTAGCCGTTCTCCGCAGGCCCCGTTGCGCCGCCGCGATCAGGTCCAGCGTCGACTCGGCCACCGATGTGAGCGCCGGCCGCGCGGGGGTGAGCGTGCCGTCCAGCCCTTCGAAGTCCAGACAGTGAGCCTGCACGTACTTCGCCATCTCGGCCAAAGCGGAGTCACAGTTGGCCTCGATCCGATCGGCGTAGCCGCGCAGGAACGAAGTCTCGACCTGGATGCTCACGGGCCCACCTGCCCGGCGGTCTCGGCGTAGGCCTCCTCCATGGTTATGCCTCGCCGCACGAACCGGCCGGCATCCTCCAGGTGCTGCAGGCGCCGATCCATCCACATCGAGACGGCACGGCCGCCCTCGTCCTCGGTCGCGCCCGACATGACGGTCTTCCAGTCCAACTCGCCGGATTCGAACTTGGCGACGACGTCACGGAACTGCTCAGGAGCATCACGGGGAACGGTCGTCAGCCCGACCGGCTCGTCGAAGAGCGCGCTGTCGGCGTCCGCGAGTCGTTCTTCCGCCCGCTGCCGCCACTGTTCGACGGCCCGCTCGGACTCGTAGACGTGTTCATCCACCCGCCGCCGGAGCTCCGCCAGCTCCCGCTCCCAGTTGATCATTGAAGCAGTGTTACAGCGAAGCGCACGTTGCCGCGACCCCCGACCTGCTCACAGCGGGAGCGGTAGGAATGGAATGTGAAGAAGCCGTGACCAGCAGTTACGGTTTTGCCGCGGCGATGACCTGGGTGAGGGCCGCGTGGAGGCTTCTCAGCTCCTCGATCGGCATGCCGAGCCGCTCCACCACCGCCCGCGGGATCTTCTCCGCGCGGTCCCGCAGCTTCCTGCCCTCCGGCGTCAGCGTGATGGCCAGGCTCCGCTCGTCGGAGCGGTCCCGCTCGCGGCGCAGGTAGCCGCTCGCCTCGAGCCGTTTGAGCAGCGGTGACAGGGTTCCCGGGTCGAGTTGCAGCAGCTCGCTCAGCCGGCGCACCGACAGCGGCGCGTACTGCCACAGCGCCAGCATCACCAGGTACTGGGGGTGGGTGAGGCCCATGGGTTCCAGGATCGGGCGGTAGACGGCCACGACGCCGCGTGCTGCAACGGAGAGGGCGAAGCAGACCTGTTCCTCCAGGGCCAGGAGGTCGGTGTCGGGTGAGTCACTCACTGTTGTTCTCCTCAGGTCGGCCGCTAGACTACCAATAGTTGGGGTACCAATGTTTTGTACACCAAGGGAGTGGCATCCGTCATGGCGAAGATCGGCCCGGGGCGGTTCGCGCGCTGGTTTCACGAGACCTTCCACGACTGGTTCTTCCGGTCGATGATCGGACCGGCGCAGACCGCGAATGCCGTGCACGGGTGTGAGCAGCCGGCGCGGGAGCAGTGGAAGCGGGACCTCGAGGCGCGGAAGGCGTTCACCCGGGAGCAGCGCGAGCGCAAGCGGCTCGACCGGGAGGGGCGCCGGCCGACCACTCGATGATGCATTTCTGTCGGGCATCCGGCTCGCTCGTTCCGGGCCGCGGCACCCCGACCTAACCTGCGGGCAAGTCGTTGCGCAGGAGGCGATATGACGGTCCCGCAGCAAAGCGCCGAGTTTCTCGCCCGCCCGGTGGACGCCGTGGCGGGGCTCCTTCCTGATCGGCGCAGCGCGGAGGCGGCGATCGCGGCGTTGCGTGCCGCCGGGTTCCGGCCGGTCGAGGCGCGCCCGCGGCATCCCGGGCATTGCCGGTTGCGGGACTGGGGCGGCGATACGACGATCATGAATTTGTACGTGGAAGGCCTCCACAAAGGGCACTCCCCGGTGATCGTGCCGTCGCCGTGGGACCGGCGGGAGCAGGTGGGGCGGCTGCTGGTCCGGAATCAGGGGCACGCGGTCTACTACTTCACCGCCGACGGGGTCGAGTCGCTGACCGTCCTGGTCTGATGGGCTGGACCGGTCGGTTTGTGCACCGGGCGCGTGTTCTGAACCCTCGGCGTGCGAAT
Organism: Actinoplanes sp. NPDC051475; assembly: GCF_040689425.1. Lineage (NCBI taxonomy): Bacteria > Bacillati > Actinomycetota > Actinomycetes > Micromonosporales > Micromonosporaceae > Actinoplanes > Actinoplanes sp. NPDC051475. The sequence goes on along the minus strand of NZ_JBFAZZ010000012.1, from coordinate 28,410 downwards.
GGCCCCGCGTGACATCGTCCATTAAGTTTTCGTGAATCGGATAGCGCGTTCCGCGATTCTCGCCCGGCGCCGCTCGGGGGTGGTCCCGGATTCTTCCGTGCCGGTCCCGGCGGCCCTGGGAAAGAATGGTCGTCATCCGGGGTGTGCCGTGGAAACGCGGCTCGATCGGAAAGGTCCGCCGAGAGTTCCACAATGGCGTCGGCTAATGGGATTGAGCTGCGATGATGCCGCCGGTGCGCCGGCCTGCCGGATGGCTTGGGTAGCCGGATCGCGATGAGCGGTGGCCGGTCGACGAGGGGTCGGTCCGGTACTCAGCCGCCGGGCTCGCTCGCTGGCGCCGAATCCCGCGTGCGGCGTAAAACAGCAGCTTGGACCGGCCCTCCTGAGAGGACGGCGGCATGAGTAAAGTGGGGCGCCGATGCATCGACCCCACGGGGTGTGCCGGTGATCATCGCCTCCGGCCGCTTCGGTTGACGTGCAACTTGCACACTCATAGTGTCTGATATGTAACGGCGCGTGCTTGCTGGCTAATCTGGCAGTACCGTCGCGAGTGAGTAGCAGGATGTTGGACCGGCCGCGAGGAGTGCTTGGTGAGTGTCAGGATCGGCATCAACGGTTTCGGCCGGATCGGTCGCTCGGTCATGCGCATCATCAGCAGCGCTCCGGCCTCGGGAATCACTGTTACTGCCATTAATGACATCGCGCCGCCGGACCGATTGGCATACGCGCTGAAACGCGACAGCTTACGCGGCCGATTCGCCGGCTCCGTGCATGCCGTCGGCGGGCAGCTCATCGTCGACGATCGTCCCGTGTGGACATACCAGGAGGCGCAGCCGGGTCGCATCCCGTGGGGTGACGCCGGCGTCGACGTGGTGATCGAGGCGACCGGGCGGTTCCGCAACGGCGACGTCGCCCGCGCGCACATCACGCAGGGGGGCGCCCGCAAGGTGGTGATCAGCGCTTCCGCCACGGATCCCGATGCGGTGCTGGTCTACGGGGTCAACCACGACACGTACGACCCGGCGCACCACGACGTGGTCTCGCCCGCGTCCTGCGGGGTGAACGCGCTGTCGGTGATGGCCAAGGTGCTGCTCGACCGGTTCGGCCTGCGCAGCGTGCAGACCTCGGTGGTGCTCGCGATCCAGGGCTGGCAGCGGGTGCAGGACGCCTCGTCCGGCACGTCGCGCGACGACCCGCGGCTGGGCCGGGCCACCGCCGAGAGCATCATCCCGCACGACCACGTCGCCGGTGACCTGGTCAGTGTCGCCCTGCCGCGGCTGGGGGAGGTCCGCTACAGCTACTACTGCGTGCCCACGCCGATCGGGTCGCTCGCCGAGCTGGGCGGGTTCACCGACCGACCGGTCGCCGCCGAGGAGGTGAACCGGGCGATCGCGGAGGCGGCGGCCGGCCCGATGCGCGGCCTCATCGACTACGAGCCCGACCCGACCGTCTCGATCGACGTACGCGACAACCCGGCGTCCTGCCTGTTCGACCCGTCCGGCACCCAGACGACGGCGGACGGCGGCGTGAAGGTGCGCGGCTGGTTCGACAACGAGTGGGGCTTCTCGCACCGGCTGCTCGACCTGGCCCGCCTGGTGGGGGAGCGTGAGCCCGTGCCGGCGGGCCTGATGTACAAGACCGCCGTGGCTTGACCCGGCTGGGCGGGCGGTGGTGTAGAACGGGTCGGTGACACCCCGCGAAGCGATCGAAGCCGCGGCCCGGCGCATCGGCGGCCGGGTGCGGCGGACCCCGGTCCTCATGGACGGTTCCGTCGGCTACAAGCTCGAGCTGGTGCAGCACGCCGGGTCCTTCAAGACCCGGGGGATGCTCAACAAGATCCTCGTCGCTGCCGAGCGGGGGCTGCCGGCGTCCGGCATCATCGCCGCGTCCGGGGGGAATGCCGGGCTGGCGGCCGCGTACGCCGCCCGGGAGGTGGGGGTGGCCGCCGAGATCTACGTGCCCGTCACGGCCCCGGCGGTCAAGGTCGCGAAGCTGGCCAAGCTCGGTGCCCACGTCACCCAGGCCGGCGGCGAGTACGCGGAGGCTTACGCCGCCGCCGTCGTGCAGGCCGATCGGACCGGGGCACTCTTCTGCCACGCGTACGACGACCCCGACATGGTGGCCGGCAACGGCACCCTCGGGCTCGAGTTGCTGGACCAGCTGCCGGACGGCTTCGACACGGTGCTGGTCGCCGTCGGTGGCGGCGGCCTGATCGCCGGTGTCGCCGCGGCCCTGCACGGCCGGGCCAAGGTCGTCGCCGTGGAGCCGCGGACGGCGCAGGCGCTGCATGCCGCGCTGGCGGCCGGTGAGCCGGTGGACGTGCCGGTCTCCGGCGTCGCCGCCGACTCGCTGGGCGCGCGCCGGGTCGGGGAGATCGCCTTCGCGACCGCGGTCGAGGTGGGGCTCACCTCGGTGCTGGTGGAGGACCAGGCCATCGTCGAGGCTCGCCGCCGGCTCTGGGACGACTATCGCTTGGCGGTGGAGAACGGTACGGCCGCCGCCCGCGCCGCCCTCGACTCCGGCGCGTACGTCCCCGAGCCGGGCGAACGCGTGATCGTGCTGCTGTGCGGCGCCAACACCGATCCGGCCGACCTCGCCTGACCGCGGCCCTCGGGCGGCCATGATCCGACGATCTCCTGCGGCCCACCCGCGACGTCCGCGATGCTGAAGGTATGACGGATGGGGACGACCAGATCAAATCGGTGAGCCAGTTTCGCCGGTTCGCTGTGGTGGTCTGCCTCGCCGGCGCGCTGGTGCAGCTCGCCCTGACGGCCTACTACCTCGGCATGGGCCACAAGGCGACACCCCACGACATACCCGTGGGCCTCGTGTCGCCGGTGAGCAAGCAGGCCGCGATTCTCGACCTGCTCGAGCGGGACGGGGTTTTCGAGGTGACCATCTACCCCGCACCCGCCGAGATGCGCAAGGCGATCAAACGCCGCGAGGTGTACGGCGGGGTCGACGTGACCGCCGCGCAACCGCATCTGTACGTGGCCGGCGCCGCGGGTACGGCGGCGGCGAGCCTGCTGCGGAACACGTACACGAGTGTCATCGCGCAGCAGAACGCCCAGCAGCTCGCGGCCCTGGCCCGGCAGGCCGGCACGATCTCGATCGCCCAGGCGCAGGCACTCGCCACGCCGCCGCCGATCACGGATGTAGTGCCGCTGCCGGCCGACGACGTCAACGGCGCGTCCCTGGGCTTCCTCACCCAGGCGCTGGCCCTGGGCGGCACCATCGCCTCCGTCGGGCTCGGCCGGCTGATCCCGCGCACGCGGCGGTCCTGGAGGCGCGGGCTGGGCCACCTGGCCACCCTGTTCGTGTACGCCCTCGGCTCGGCCGCGGTGGTGCTCTGGTCGATGAGCTGGTTCGGGGTCGGGACCGACGCGAATCAACCCGTGATGCTGGGCATCTTCGCGCTGGTCTCGCTCGCCATCACCGCGTCGACCGCGGGCGCGGTCGCCCTCCTTGGCCCGGGCGGTGCGCTACTCGGCGGCGTCTACTTCACCATCGGTACGGTGATCAGCGGCGCCAGCATCCTTCCGGAGTTCCTGCCCCCGTTCGGCCGCGTGGTCGGCGAGAACCTGCCGACGGGCGCAGGTGTGCAGGCGGTCCGCGACGACCTCTATTTCCCGGACGCGCCGGTCGCGGGGCACCTGGGCGTGCTCGCCCTCTACGCCGGCATCGGCTGCCTGCTCGTCCTGGTCACGAACCTCCTGCCGAACCGTACCGATCGCATCTCGGAGCTCGATCTCGAGGTGAAGGACCGGATCGAGGGCAACGAGGTGCGGCAGCCGGTCGCGGTTTCCTGACCGGATTTTGATCCGTTGTGACGTTCGGCGCGTGGACTCCTTGGCAAGTGCGGGGTACGGTCGATCCCGTACTTGAAGCGTCAAGTGCTTAGGGAGCCACCATGTCTGTAGGTATTCGCAGCCGCGTCACCGTTCCGCTGAGGTTCTCGGACGGCTACCGGACCACGGCCGAGGTCGTCACCTTCGAGGGGCTGACCGACGGCAAGGAGCACCTCGCGCTCGCCCTCGGCGACGTGGCGAACGCGGATGTGCCGCTGGTCCGGCCGCACTCCGAGTGCCTCACCGGCGACGTGTTCGGCTCCGAGCGCTGCGACTGCGGCCCCCAGCTGCGCGAGGCGGTCGAGCGGATCGCCACGGCCGGCGGCTACCTGCTCTACCTGCGCCAGGAGGGGCGGGGCATCGGGCTCTACGCGAAGCTCGACGCGTACGCGCTGCAGGACCTCGGCATGGACACGTACGAGGCGAACCGGGCGCTCGGGCACGCCGATGACGAGCGGGACTACACCGCGGCGGCGCAGATGCTCACGGCCCTCGGCGTGACGTCGGTCGACCTGCTGACCAACAATCCCGACAAGGCGGCCCAGCTGCGCGCGCTCGACGTCGACGTGCGGTCCGTCCTCCCCACGGGTGTGCACGCCTCCGACGCGAACGTCCGCTACCTGCAGGCGAAGGTGTCGCACACCGCGCACACCATCGACCTACCCCTCGCGGTCTGATTTCCGGGTAGCCGCTCAGGGTTTTCTCGGTTGCGCCGAACAGGCAGGGGTCAGTCTGAGGAGCGCGGAGGTTTCGCTGTGGGCATCGAGGCCGTCAACAACCGGATCGCCGACATCCAGAGCCGGATGCTCGCCATGCAGACCCAGCAGGCGACCAAGACCGCGACCTCGAACACCACAACGGGCGCCACGGGCACCACATCGGCCTCGGGGGCCTCGTTCGCCTCGGCGCTCGCCGACGCGATCGGCACCCCGGCCACGGCGGCCGCCGACAAGACGTACACCTTGAACGGCAAGGGGATCCCGACCGAGTTGGCGGCGTACGGGAACGGCAAGATCCCGGCCAACGCCCTGGAGCAGGTCGGCAGCACCAGGCACAAGCTGTGGGCGCCGGCGGCGCAGTCGCTGACCAAGATGATGGCGGACGCCAAGGCGCAGGGCGTGACCATCGGCATCACCGACTCCTACCGGCCCTACAGCGAGCAGGTGGACCTGGCCCGGCGCAAGGGCCTGTACTCGCAGGGCGGGCTGGCCGCCAAGCCCGGCACCAGCGAGCACGGCTGGGGCATGGCGACCGACCTCGACCTGAACTCGAAGGCGCAGACGTGGATGCGCGCCAACGCCGAGAAGTACGGCTTCGTGGAGAACGTGCCGCGCGAACCGTGGCACTGGGCGTACAAGCCGAAGTCCTAGACGCGGCAGATCAACTCGCCGTGCAGCAGGGAGAGCCAGCCGTCCGGGTCGGCCGCCCACGTACGCCATCCTCGCGAGATGCGGTCGAGGTCGTCAGGGGTGGCGGCACCGGACTCGAGCGCTTGGCGTGACATGTCCGACTTCAGGATGCGGTCCGCCCACAGACCGCCCCACCACGCGCGGTCCTCGTCGTCGGCGAAGCACCACGTGCTCGAGGTGGCGGTGACGTCCGTGAAGCCCGCGGCGTGCGCCCAGGAGAGCAGTCGCCGGCCCGCGTCCGGTTCACCGCCGTTGCCGCGGGCCACCCGCTCGTAGAGAGCGAGCCATTCGTCGAGCTCGGGCAGCCGCGGAAACCACGTGAAGGCGGCGTAGTCGCTGTCGCGGACCGCCACGATGCCGCCCGGCCTGGTGACCCGGCGCATCTCGCGCAACGCCCGCACCGGATCGCCGACGTGCTGCAGGACCTGATGGGCGTGCACCACGTCGAAACTGCCGTCGGGGAAGTCGAGGGCGTGCACGTCGCCGACGGCGAAGTCGACGGTGGTCAGACCGCGCCGGGCGATCTCGGTACGGGCGAGGTCGAGGGCCGGCCCGGTGTGCTCCAGCGCGGTGATCCGGCCGGGTGTGACGCGCGTCGCGAGATCCGCCGTGATGGTGCCCGGCCCGCAACCGACGTCGAGGACCGTCGCGCCGGAGGTCAGATGGGGCAGCAGGTATGCCGCCGAATTTTCTGCGGTGCGCCAGCGGTGTGAGCGCAGGACCGATTCGTGATGCCCGTGGGTGTAGACAGCAGCCATGCCTCCGACGCTACGACTCTGTCTCGTATATCGGGAGCATCATCCTGCAATATGGGAGCGGGTCGGATACCGGATTTCCGTCGGTGCAGTTGGGGCCGTACTTTTGTGGCCATGAGGATCGGCATCGTAGGCGCGACGGGACAGGTCGGTGGCGTCATGCGCCGCATCCTGACCGAGCGCGGACTCCCCGTTGACCAGCTCCGGCTCTTCGCGTCCGCGCGCTCCGCGGGCCGGGCCCTGCCCTGGCAGGGCGGTGAGGTGACCGTCGAGGACGCCGGGAAGGCGGACTTCCGCGGCCTGGACATCGTCCTGTTCTCCGCGGGCAAGGGCAGCTCCAAGGAGTACGCGCCGCGCGTCGCCGAGGCCGGCGCCGTGGTGATCGACAACTCCTCCGCCTGGCGGATGGACCCCGACGTCCCGCTCGTCGTGGCCGAGGTGAACCCGGACGCCGCCGCGAACCGGCCGAAGGGCATCATCGCCAACCCCAACTGCACCACGATGGCCGCGATGCCGGTGCTGCGCCCGCTGCACGACGAAGCCGGCCTGGTCGCCCTGGTGGCGACGACGTACCAGGCGGTGTCCGGCGCCGGCCTGGCCGGCGTCGCCGAGCTCGACGAGCAGGTGAAGAAGGTCGCGGACCGGGCCACCGAGCTCACCCACGACGGCGCCGCGGTGGAGTTCCCCGCGCCCCGCTCCTTCGCCCGCCCGATCGCGTTCAACGTGCTCCCGCTGGCCGGCTCGATCGTCGACGACGGTCGCGGCGAGACCGACGAGGAGCAGAAGCTCCGCAACGAGAGCCGCAAGATCCTGGGCATCCCGGACCTCAAGGTCTCCGGTACGTGCGTCCGCGTCCCCGTCTTCACCGGCCACTCGCTGCAGGTGAACGCCCGCTTCGCCCGGCCGATCAGCCCGGACCGCGCCCGCGAGCTCCTTGCCGGCGCCCCGGGCGTCGAACTGTCCGACGTCCCGACGCCCCTGCAGGCGGCCGGTCAGGACCCGACGTACGTGGGCCGGATCCGCGCCGACGAGACGGTGGACAACGGGCTGGCGCTGTTCCTCTCCAACGACAATCTGCGCAAGGGCGCGGCCCTCAACGCCGTCCAGATCGCGGAATTGGTCGCCAAAAGCCTGCGCTGACGCCTCATCCGTAACGCCCCGTCCCGCCCTCGAGGTGGGGCGGGGCGTTCGTCGTACGGGAGCAATTTGTCGTTCCTTCGGGGGGTCTTCTTGACGCTCCACTATGGAAAATCCGGGCTTTTTGCCTGAATCGGTAGCGCATGGTCGATTTGAGGTGCACAGTGATGGCATGAACGACAGTGGGCCTGGCGGGGGCGGCTATTTCTGGTGCCTCCGGCATGACCGGGTCGAGTCCGGGGACGACGTGTGTCCTGCCCAGTACCGGCTCGGTCCGTACGCCTCCGCTGACGACGCCACGCGGGCACTCGAAACGGTCGAGAAGCGCAATGCGGCGTGGGATGCCGAGGATGCCCGCTGGACCGGGGAGGTCAGCTAGGCCGGCTCGACCCCTGTGTCCAAGCCGGAATCTTCGGTCTCCAGGCGGAGACGAGCCCGCAGTCATTCGCAAGGAGGAACTTCCCCATGGCCGTGACCACAAAGGCTGCCCCGACGAGGGCGGCCGCCACGAAGCCCGCCGGCGCGAAGCCGGCCGCGGCGAAGCGGCCGGCGGCCGGCGGCCGCACCGTAGCCGCGACTTCGGCGCCGACCAAGCGCACCACCACGGCGTCGGCTTCCGCCAAGCGCCCGGCGTCGGCCACCAAGCGGAGCAGCACGACCGCTTCGGCTGCCGCGAAGCGCACGTCGGCGGCCACGTCGACGGCGACCGCGGCCGCGACGAAGTCGGTGGCGGGCCGCGCGTCGGCCGCCGGCAAGACGCCGGCCAAGAGCGCCGCCAAGACGGCCGGCAAGACCGCCGGCCGGACTGCCGCCAAGAGCACCGCCAAGTCCGCGGCGAAGACGGCCCCGGCGAGCCGGACGACCGCCAAGAAGGCCCCGGCGACCAAGACCGCCACCAAGTCGGCGACCACGCGCAAGACGGCCGCGAAGTCCACGGCGGCGAAGTCGACGGCGGCGAAGTCCACGGCCGCGAAGTCGACCTCGGCGAAGAAGTCGACGGCGTCAAAGGCGACCACGGCGAAGAGGTCGACGGCGGCGAAGTCGGCGACTGCCAAGGCCACCACGGCGGCGAAGAAGACGGCTGCCAAGGCCACCACGGCCGCGAAGAAGACGGCTGCCAAGGCGACGGCGGCGAAGAAGACCACGGCGAAGAAGACCACGGCCAAGCCCACCGCGGCGAAGAAGACCACGGCGAGTAAGACCACCGCCAAGAAGGCGCCGGCGAGCAAGACCACCGCCAAGAAGGCGCCCGCGACAAAGGCCAAGTCGACGGCGGCGAAGCCGACCGCCGCGAAGCCGGCCGCGTCGAGGGCGACCGCCACCCGGGCGACCGGCAACGCCGCGGCCGCCAAGGTGAAGGCCGCGGGCGCCGGCAAATCCGGCAACGCGAAGTCCGCGTCCATGACCAAGAACTCGGCCACCAACGCCGGGCGGGTCGCGAAGCCCGCCTCGGCCGCCGCCGCCCGCCGGGCCACCGCGGCGAGCAACGGGCGTACCGCTGCTCCGGCGCGCAGGGCGACCGCCAAGCGCTGACCGGCAAGTCCGTCGAAAGGGTCGCGCCGCACGGGCGCGGCCCTTTCGCGTGTTAGGAATGACCCGTGCCGATCAAACGGGTTCTCGCGCCGCGCATCGACTTCTCCGTCCTCCGCAAGGAACTGGAGCTGCCCGGCGACTATCCGGCCGAGGCGCTGGAGGAGGCGGAACAGGCCGTCGAGACGCCCCTGCCCGCGACCGACCGCACCGACGTACCGTTCGTGACCGTCGACCCGGCGACGTCGCGCGACCTGGACCAGGCGATGCATCTGAGCTCTCGGGACGGCGGCGGTTTCCGGGTGCGGTATGCGATCGCCGACGTGGCCGCGTACGTCCGGCCCGGCGGTCCGCTGGAGGCCGAGACCTGGGTTCGCGGGCAGACCGTCTACCTGCCCGACGGCAAGATCCCGCTGCATCCGAAGGTGCTCAGCGAGGACGCTGTGAGCCTGCTGCCCGACGTGGACCGGGCGGCGGTGGTCTGGACGATCGACCTGGACGCCGACGCCGCGATCACCGGCGTCGCGCTGGAGCGGGCCCGGGTGCGCAGCCGCGCCAAGCTGGACTACGCGGGCCTGCAACGGGCCGTCGACGCCGGTGAGGCACCCGAGCCGATCGCGTTGCTGCCGAAGATCGGCGCGTTGCTCACCGCCCGGGCCGCCGCCCGGGGCGCGGTGAACCTGCCCCTGCCCGAGCAGGAGGTGGAGCCGGACGGCGACGGCTGGCGGCTGGTGCTGCGCGCCCCGCTGGCCGTCGAGGAGTTCAACGCGCAGATCTCGCTGCTGACCGGCATGGCGGCGGCGTCGCTGATGCTGGACGGCCGGGTGGGCCTGCTGCGGACGATGCCGGCGCCGCGGCCCGAGGCCGTGACGAAGCTGCGTGCCGCTGCCGCGTCGCTGGGGGTCGAGTGGCCCGATGGTGCCACGGTCGGCGCCGTCGTCTCGTCCGTGGACCCGGCCTCACCCCGGGGTGCCGCGTTCCTCAACCAGGCCGCGGAACTGCTGCGCGGTGCCGCGTACACGGCCTTCGAGGGCGAGGCGCCGGTCGAGACCGGGCACGGCGGGGTGGGTGCGCCGTACGCGCACGTCACGGCCCCGCTGCGCCGGCTCGCCGACCGCTACGCGACCGAGGTGTGCCTGGCCCTGCACGCCGGCGGGGGAGTGCCGGACTGGGCCCGCGCCGCCCTGCCGCGCCTGCCCGAGGCGATGGCCACGACCGACCGGATGGCCTCCGCCGCCGATCGTGGGGCCGTGGCGCTGACCGAGGCGGTGCTGCTCGCGGGCCGGGTGGGGGAGATGTTCGAGGCCGGCGTGCTCGACGTCGACGGGCCGCCACGGCCCGGCGGGCGGACCCGGCCGCCGGGCGGGACCGTCGCGATCGACGATCCGGCCGTGCAGGCCCGCTGCACCGGTGAGCTGCCGCTGGGCGAGCGCATCCCGGTGCGCCTGGCCGAGGCCGACCCGAAGACGCGTACGGTGCGGTTCGAGCAGGCTTAGGCCCGTCGCAGGCCGTCATGACCGGCAGGACAGGCCTCAGGGCAGTTGCGGCACGCCGGCGTCGTCCAGGGGCCAGGCGGGGTTGTGGGTGATCTCCCACAGGTGGCCGTCCGGGTCGGTGAAGTAGCCGAGGTAGCCGCCCCACTCGGTGGCACCGCCGGCCTTCACCAGCGTCGCGCCGGCCCGCACGACCGTACGCAGGGCCTCGTCGACCGCCGCTGGGCTCTCCACGTTGATCGCCAGCATCGTGGCGCGGAAGTCGGTGGCAGGGTTGGCCGGCGCTGTCCGCGGCGGCAGGCCCGCGTCCGTCGCGATGTCGTCCGTCGACACCAGCGACAGCAGGCCGCCCGCGGTGTGGAAGAAGCTCACCACCCCCGGCACCGAGGCCGGGGACAGGCGCCAGCCGAGCGACTCGTAGAACTCGGTCGCGCGCACGACGTCGGCCACGCCGAGGGTGGCGAGGCTGACCCGGGCAGGAACGGACATGTGACACCTCCGGGGACGAAGTCTGCCACTGCCACGATCTTGCCCGGGCCGTACCCCGATCTCTAGAAGGTGTGCTCCGCGGCCGGGAACTCGCCGCCGCGGACCTCGTCGGCGTAGCGGCGGGTCGCATCGCCGAGGATGCCGGCGAGGTCGGCGTACCGCTTCACGAAACGGGGTGCCTTGCCGCCGCGGAGGCCGGCCATGTCCTGCCAGACCAGCACCTGCGCGTCGGTGTCCGGCCCCGCGCCGATGCCGACCGTCGGGATGGCCAGCTCCTTGGTGATCTGCTTGGCCACCTCGCCCGGCACCATCTCGAGCACCACGGAGAACGCGCCCGCGTCGGACACCGCCCGGGCGTCGGCGATGACCTCCTCGGCGGCGCTTCCGCGGCCTTGGACGCGGTAACCGCCGAGGGTGTGCTCGCTCTGCGGCGTGAAGCCGATGTGCGCCATCACCGGGATGCCGGCGCCCACGATCGCCTTGATCTGCTCGGCGACGCGGCGGCCGCCCTCCAGCTTGACGGCGTGCGCGCCGCCTTCCTTCATGAACCGTACGGCCGTGCGCAGCGCCTGGGTCGGGCCCTCCTCGTACGAGCCGAAGGGCATGTCCGCCACGATCAGCGCGGTCTTCGTGGCGTGTACCACCGCGCGTACGAGCGGAAGCAGCTCGTCGGTCGTGACGGGCAGCGTCGTCTCGTAGCCGAACACGTTGTTGGCCGCGGAGTCGCCGACCAGCAGCACCGGGATGCCCGAGCTGTCGAACAGGGCGGCCGTGTACTGGTCGTACGAGGTGAGCATCGGCCAGCGGTCGCCGCGTTCCTTGGCCGTGATCAGGTCGCGGGTGCGGACCCGGCGGGTGGGCGGGCCGCCGTACAGGGTGGGCACCTCGGCGGGTGTCTCGGACATCGTCGTCTCCTTCCCTCGAGGCCGCGGAGTGCGGTCCCCGGGTTCGACTCGAATCGTCGCACCCGGGGGCCGCGAGCGGTCAGAGGTGAGTGGAGCCGGTCACACCCCTGTTTACGCCCCCTCGCGGAAGCGGTTGGTGATCGGCAGGCGCCGGTCGCGGCCGAACGCCTTGATGGAGATCTTCGTCCCCGGAGCGGACTGGCGGCGCTTGTATTCGGCGATGTCGACCATGCGGAGCACCCGGTCGACCAGCGCGGCGTCGTGCCCGGCGGCGATCAGGTCGTCGTGGCCCTGGTCACCGCCGATGTAGCCGCTGAGGATCGCGTCCAGCACCTCGTAGTCCGGCAGCGAGTCGGTGTCCACCTGCCCCGGCCGCAGCTCCGCCGAGGGCGGTTTGGTGATGGAGTTCTCCGGGATGGGCGGCTCGCCGCCGCGGCGGGCGGCGTCGGAGTTGCGCCACTTGGCGAGGCGCCACACCATCGTCTTGGGTACGTCCTTGAGCGGGTTGAAGCCGCCCACCGAGTCGCCGTAGAGCGTCGAGTAGCCGACCGCGAGCTCGCTCTTGTTTCCGGTGGTGAGCACGAGGTGGCCCTCCTGGTTCGACAGGGCCATGAGGATGACCCCGCGGACCCGGGCTTGGAGGTTCTCCACCGCGAGGCCGGAGAGCGACATGTTGGCCAGGAACGCGTCGACCATGGGCTGGATCGGCTCCGACCGGTAGTCCAGCCCCGTGCGCTTGGCGAGGTCGGCCGCGTCGTCGCGGGAGTGCGTGGAGGAGTAGCCGCTGGGCATCGAGACGCCGACGACCCGCTGCGGGCCGAGCGCGTCGACCGCGATCGCGGCGACGACCGCCGAGTCGATGCCGCCCGACAGGCCGAGCACCACCGAGCGGAAGCCGTTCTTCTCCACGTAGTCGTGCAGGCCGAGGGTGAGCGCGGACCAGATCTCCGCCTCGTCGGTGACCCGCTCGGCGACGCCGCCCACGGCCGGGCCGTCGGTCAGCGGGCGCGGGGCCGAGGGCAGGCTGATCCGCTCGATCGTCATGTCGTCGTCGCCCTGCTCCTCGCCCTGAAGCGATTCCGCGGACGCCTGCGGGGCCGGCGGTGCCGTCGCGTCGACCGGGGTTGAGTCCACCTCGACGTCATGGACGAGCAGTTCCTCGGTGAACTGGCCGGCCCGGGTGAGCAGCTGCCCGTCCGCGGTCACGATCATCGAGTCGCCGTCGAAGACCAGCTCGTCCTGGCCGCCGATCATGTTCACGTACGCGACGGTCGCCCCGGCCTCGGCGGCCCGGCGCCGCACCAGCGGCAGCCGTACGTCGTCCTTGTCGAGCTCGTACGGGGAGGCGTTGATGTTGACGACCAGCCCGACCCGGGCCCGGCGCGCGGCGGCGAACGGGCCGCCGGCCTGCCACAGGTCCTCGCACACGGTCAGGGCCACGTCGACGTCGCCGAAGCGCACCACGGTCAGCGAGGTGCCCGGCTCGAAGTAGCGATCCTCGTCGAAGACGCCGTAGTTGGGCAGGTGGTGCTTGAAGTAGGTGGCCGCCACCTCGCCGCCGAGCAGCAGCGCGGAGGCGTCCCGGCGGCCGCTGCCCGGGACCGCGTCGGCGCTGGTGGGCGCCGGCCCGTCGGCGTCCACGTAGCCGACCACCACGGCTACGTCCCCGAGCCCGTCGGCGGCCAGGTCGGTGGCGAGCTGCCGCAGCGCCGCCTGGGACGCCGCCACGAAGGAGTCCCGGAAGACGAGATCCTCGATGGGATAGCCGGTCAGCATCATCTCCGGGAACGCGACGATCTGGGCGCCGGCGTCGGCGGCACGCCGGGACCAGCGGCGCACGGCGGCGGCGTTGCCGGGGATGTCCCCGACCGTGGAGTTCACCTGGGCGAGAGCGATGCGCAACGAGGGCATGCCGCCATTCTTCCCCAGCGTCGGCATCCCGCGCGCCGGGTCCCTGCCGTACCGTCTGTGATCGACACCGGCCCGACCCGGGACGCGCCGACGCGCCGTGGTCAGCGTAATCTCGGCGTAATCGGTACGAGAGAGACTGGCCGCAGGGCGAGTACGAGGGGTTGACGTGGACCGACAGCAGGAGTTCGTGCTCCGTACGCTCGAAGAGCGCGACATCCGTTTTGTCCGGCTCTGGTTCACCGACGTGCTCGGCACCCTGAAGAGCGTGTCGGTCGCACCGGCCGAGCTCGAGTCCGCCTTCGAGGAGGGCATCGGCATCGACGGCTCGGCCATCGAGGGCTTCGCCCGGGTCTCCGAGTCCGACATGGTCGCCATGCCCGACCCCACCACGTTCCAGGTCTTCCCGTTCGAGGGCGGCGCCAGCGGCGAGAGCGCGCGGATGTTCTGCGACATCCTGCTCCCCGACGGCAGCGCCGCGTGGGCCGACCCGCGGCACGTGCTGCGGCGGATGCTCGCCAAGGCCGCGGAGAAGGGCTTCACCTTCTACACCCACCCCGAGGTCGAGTTCTTCCTGGTGCAGGACGGCCCGCTGGACGGCTCGGTGCCGATCCCGGTCGACGGCGGCGGCTACTTCGACCACACCACCCACTCGGTCGCGCGCGACTTCCGCCGCCAGGCCGTGCTCGCGCTCGAGCGGATCGGCATCAGCGTCGAGTTCAGCCACCACGAGGTCGCCCCCGGCCAGCAGGAGATCGACCTGCGGTACGCGGACGCGCTGACCACCGCCGACAACATCATGACCTTCCGGCACGTGGTGAAGGAGGTCGCGCTGTCGCAGAGCGTGCGCGCGACGTTCATGCCGAAGCCGTACACCGACCAGCCCGGCAGCGGCATGCACACCCACCTGTCGCTGTTCGAGGGCGAGCGCAACGCCTTCTACGACGGCGAGGATCCGCTCAAGCTGTCCAAGACCGCCCGGGCGTTCATCGCCGGCCTGCTCGTGCACGCCCGCGAGTACACGGCGGTCACGAACCAGTGGGTCAACTCGTACAAGCGGCTCTTCCCGCTGCAGCTGCCCGACCGGATCACCGAGTCCCCGGCGTTCGTCAGCTGGGGACACCTCAACCGCTCCGCGCTCGTCCGGGTGCCCGCGTTCGGCAAGCCGAACTCGGCCCGGGTGGAGGTCCGCTCGATCGACTCGGCCACCAACCCGTACCTGGCCTTCGCGGTCATGCTGGGCGCCGGCCTGAAGGGCATCGAGGAGGGCTACGAGCTGCCGCCGGGCGCTGAGGACGACGTCCTGGCGCTGTCGCCGCAGGAACGCAAGGCCATGGGCTACGACTCGCTGCCCGAGAACCTCGCCGAGGCGATCGAGGTGATGGCCAAGTCGGAGCTCGTCCCGGAGGTCCTCGGCGAGCACGTCTTCGACTTCTTCCTGCGCAACAAGCGGCAGGAGTGGGAGCAGTACAGGCGCGAGGTCACCCCGTACGAGCGGCAGCGTTATCTCGGGACACTCTGAGACTTTCGCCCCGCCGGTCGATCACGAAAGTGCCCTGGTCCGATACGGTGCCCTCGGACGCTGCGCGACGAGGGAGAGACCGTGCTGGAGAATCTGCTTGAGGGTGCCGGGCGGAGCATCGTGTTCGGTGCGGTGGGCATCGGGCTGATGGCCCTGGGCTTCGTGCTCGTCGACCTGCTGACCCCGGGCAAGCTGCGCGACCTCATCTGGGTGGAGAAGAACCCGAACGCCGCCATGCTGCTGGCCGCCAACCAGCTCGGCATCGCGCTGATCGTCTTCACCGCGATCTTCACCAGCTACGAGAACTTCGGCGAGGGCCTGGCCTCCACGGTCATCTTCGGCGTGCTGGGCATCGGCGTGATGGGCCTGGCCTTCCTGGTGCTCGACTGGATGACCCCGGGCAAGCTCGGCGAGGTCATCTGCACCCAGGACCGGCACCCCGGGGCCGTCGTGAGCGCGGCCTCGCACTTCGGCGCGGCGCTCATCGTCTGCGCCTGCATCGCCTGACGGCTCAGTCCCGGGTACGCCCGAAGCTGCTGATCTCCGTGTTGCCGGCCCGGCGCGCTCCGGGCAGGTCCTCGGCGATCGCCGCGGCCGCCATGACGACGGGGATCAGCGCGAGCTGGGCCACTGCCACGACATGACCGAGGGGTACGGCGGCCAGCACGACGAGGGCCGCCACCACCCGGTGCGGCCATCCGCCGATGCCCAGCATGCGCAGGAAGAGCGCGTGACCGGCCTGGTAGAGGGCCACCCCGCCGCTCAGGGCGATCGCCTCGCCCCAGTGCAGCGGCTCGAACGCGTGCCCGACCGTCTTCTTGATGCCGACGGCCAGGACCACGATGCCCGCCAGCATCACGAAGTGCGCGTACCCCCAGGCGTCCAGCGCGAGGCGGGCCCGCCGGCCCGGGTCCTGGACGCCGGCCAGCACGTGCTCCGAGCGCTCGTCGTCGCCGGCGAAGTAGATCCACCACAGGTAGTAGGCGACGCAGAGCCCGAGCACGGCCACGAGGATCTCGCCGAGTCCCAGGTGGACGCCGCTGAACCCGAGCCCGATCGCCACGATCGACTCGCCGATCGCGACGATGACGACCAGCGCGTGCCGCTCGACGAAGTGCCCGGCCTGGATCGAATGCATCTCGATGCGGTGCAGGTGGCCGGCGGCGATCTGCACCAGCGGCGCGGCGACCCAGCAGACGTGCCGCCACGGCTCGGGCAGGAGACCGCCCGCGAGCACCAGCAGGGCAGCCAGGATGTTCAGCGGGGCGAGCCGCTTCATCGCCGTGACCGCCGCCGGGCCGGCCTGCAGGAACAGTGCCGAGTGCACGAGGTTGACCACGAGGTAGCTGACGCCGAACAGCCAGCCGTACTCGCCGAAGGCCTCGGGGATCGCCAGCGCCATCACCAGGAAGCCGGCCATGCCGGCCAGCAGGAGCGTCCGCCGGGTCGTGCTGTTCGGCGCGACAGCGTTGGTGAGCCAGGCGTAGCCCGAGTACATCCACCAGATGACGAAGAGCATGAGCAGCACGTCGACGAGCGTCCCGACGGTGATGTGCTCGGCGAGAGTCGCGGTGAGCTGCGTGATGGTGAAGACGAAGACGAGGTCGAAGAACAGCTCCAGCGTCGAGACGCGGATGCCGGACTCGGACTCGGGTGCGGCGGGTTCAGCCATGACTCCGCAGCCTAAGCGGCCGGGCACCAGGGCGGGGACCCGTGCCCACCCGATAGCCTCGACGGGTGGGCACAGCACTGGTGATCGAGAACGACCCGTCCGACGATCTGCGCCGGCTCGGTGAATGGTTCGCCGAGGCGGGCCTCGAGCTGACAATCGTGCGGCCGCACGCGGGCGATCCGCTGCCCGAGTCGCTCGACGGGTTCCTCGCCCTGGTCGTTCTCGGCGGGGATCAGAGCGCGTACGCCGATGCGGCCGGCCGCCCGGGGGCCCCGTGGTTTCCCGCCCTCGAGGGACTGCTGCGCAAGGCCGTACGCCACCGTGTGCCGACGCTCGGTGTCTGCCTCGGCGCCCAGCTGCTCGCCCAGGCGCACGGCGGCCTGGTGGAACGCAGCACCTCCGGTCCCGAGATCGGCCCCGGCCTGGTCGGGCGCCGTGACGCGGCCGACACCGACCCGCTGTTCAAGTGGGTGCCGCTGCTGCCCGACGTGGTGCAGTGGCACGCCGACGAGATCACCGAGCTGCCGATCGCCGCCGTCCTGCTCGCCGCCTCCACCCGGTATCCGCACCAGGCGTTCCGCCTCGGCGACCGGGCGTGGGGCCTCCAGTTCCACATCGAGTGCGACGCCGACATGATCGCCGGGTGGGCCCGTTCCGACCACGCGGTCCTCGCGGAGCTCGGCTACAACGCCGAGGCGGTCGTGGCGGCCACCGCGGGCGTGCTCGCCGACGTCGAGGAGGTCTGGCAGCCGTTCGCGGCCCGGTTCGCCGCGCTGGCCAAGGGCGAGCTGGCCGGCGCCGACATACCGGTTCCGGGCTCTCCGCGTACGCTGCCGCTGCTGGGTCAGTGAGATGACCAGGCCCAGCCGGCTCGCCCGGTACGGCTTCGCCGACAACGGTGCGCGCGCGGCCGACCTGCTCGGCCCGCACGGGCTGCGGCTGTGGAACGCCGAGGCGCAGGAGCCCACCGACCGCGCCGCCGCGGAGCTGCTGCAGACGCTGTCCGCGGCGGCCGATCCGAACCTCGCCCTGCGCCAGCTTCACCGGCTCGTCGACGCGGTGTCGCGGGCGGCGCTGCGCGGTAACGGCGGCCCGGTCACCGGCCCGGGGGAGGAGATCCCCGCCAGTCCCGACGCCGACGCCATCCTGTCGGCGCTGGACACCGACGCCGGCCTGCGCCGCCGCCTGGTCGCCGTGCTGGGCGCCTCCAGCGCGCTCGGCGACCACCTCGTCGCCAACCACGACCAGTGGCGGGTGCTGGCCACGGGCAAGACCGGCCTGCCGCCGAACGCGGAGGGGCACCTGGACTTCGGCGACTCGACGGGGGAGGGGCCGCCGACCGTTCCGGCGCTGCGCACGGCGTACCGGATCGCGCTGTTGCGGATCGTCGCCGCGGACCTGACCGGCGGCCGCGGCCTGGAACCGACGATGGCCGCGCTGTCCCGGCTGGCCGACGAGACGCTGGCAGCCGCGTACGCGATCGCCGTGGCCGGTCTGCCGGGCACCGCCGAGCCGCGGCTGGCGGTCGTCGCGATGGGCAAATGCGGCGGCGGCGAGCTCAACTACGTGTCCGATGTGGATGTCATCTTCGTGGCCGCCGGCGACGAGGACCTGTCCGCGGGCACCACCGTGGCGGCCAAGCTGATCGAGATCTGCGGGATGGTCGCGTGGCCGGTGGACGCCGCGCTGCGGCCCGAGGGCAACCGCGGCCCGCTGGTCCGCACGCTCGCCAGCCACCAGGCCTACTACCGCCGCTGGGCGCGTACCTGGGAATTCCAGGCGCTGCTCAAGGCCCGGCCGGCCGCCGGAGATCTCGGCATAGCGCAGGAGTGGATCGACGACCTCGCGCCGCTGGTGTGGCACGCCGCCGAGCGCCCCGAGGCGGTGGCCGACGTCCGCGACATGCGCCGGAAGATCATCGACAACGTGCCGCCCAAGGAGGTGGACCGGGAGATCAAGCGTGGCCCGGGCGGCCTGCGGGACATCGAGTTCGCCGTACAGCTGCTGCAGCTGGTGCACGGGCGCATCGACGAGACCCTGCGCGACGGCGCCACCCTGCCCGCCCTTCGTGCGCTGGTCGCCGGCGGTTACGTGGGCCGTGAGGACGGCGAGACGCTGCTTCGCGGCTACCGCTTTCTGCGTACCGTCGAACATCGGTTGCAGTTGCAGAACCTGCGGCGTACGCACACGGTCCCGGACGACCCCCAGGCCCTGCGCTGGCTCGCCGCGGCCCTGGGCTACAAGGCGCTGGCCGGCCGCGACGCCGTCGAGGCGTTCCGCTCCGACTGGGTGAGCCACGCCGCGCAGGTGCGCCGCCTGCACGTCAAGCTGCTCTACCAACCGCTGCTCGAAGCGGTGGCGCGGGTGCCCGCCGAGGCGCTGCGGATGACCCCGGAGTCGGCGGGCCGCCGCCTGGAGATCCTCGGCTTCGCCGACCCGGCCGGCGCCCTGCGGCACCTGCAGGCGCTGACCGGTGGCGTCAGCCGGACCGCGGCGATCCAGCGCACCCTGCTGCCGATGCTGCTCCAGGAGTTCGCGGACGCGCCCGAGCCCGACCGCGGCCTGCTCAACTACCGGCACGTCTCCGACAAGCTCGGCAGCACCCCCTGGTATCTGCGCCTGCTCCGCGACGGCGGCCCGGTCGCGCGCCGGCTCGCCCGGGTGCTCAGCCTCTCCCGGTACGCGACCGACCTGCTCATTCGCGACCCCGAGGCGCTGCGCCTGCTCGCCAACGACGCCGAGCTCCAGCCCCGGCCGCCGGAGGTGCTGCGCGACGGTTTCATCGCCGCCGTCGAGCGGCACCTGCGCGACGGCGACACCGACCCGGCCCCGGCCATCGCCGCGGTCCGGGCCCTGCGCCGGCGGGAGCTGTTCCGATTGGCCTGCGCCGACATCCTGAGCGGCGCCGGCGAGCTCGCGCCGGCCCAACCGCTGGACGTCGACGCGATCGGGATCGCCCTGTCCGCCGTCACCGACGCCACGCTGGGCGCCGCATTGCACGCGGCCCGGCGCGTCCACCCCGGACCCGAGGGGTTGCGGTTCGCGGTGATCGGCATGGGCCGGCTCGGCGGGTACGAGATGAGCTACCCGTCCGACGCCGACGTGCTGTTCGTCTACGAGCCGCCCGAGGGCGCCCCCGAGGGGCAGGCCAGCGCGGCGGCCCACGCGATCGCCGAGGAGCTGCGCCGGACCCTGGGCGCCCCCGCACCGGACCCGCCGCTGGGCGTGGACGCCGACCTGCGACCCGAGGGCCGCCAGGGTCCGCTGGTCCGCAGCCTGAACGCGTACGCGCAGTACTACGCCCGCTGGTCGCGGGTCTGGGAGGCGCAGGCACTGCTGCGCGCCCGTTTCGTCTGCGGCGACGAGGATCTCGGCCGCCGCTTCGAGCAGCTCGCCGACGGCATGCGATACCCGGACGGCGGGCTGACCCGCGAGCAGGTCATCGAGATCCGGCGGATCAAGGCGCGGGTCGAGGTCGAGCGGCTGCCGCGCGGCGCGGACCCCAACACCCACGCCAAACTCGGGCGCGGGGGGCTCGCCGACGTCGAGTGGGCGGTGCAGCTGCTGCAACTGCGGCACGCGTACGCGCTGCCCGTGCTGCGCAAGACCCGCACGCTCGAGGCGCTCACCGCCGAGCTGAAGGCCAAGCTGGTCGACCGGGTCGACGCTGCGGCGATGACCGCGGGGTGGACCCTCGCCGCCCAGGTCCGCAACGCGTTGACGTTGGTTCGGGGGCGGCCGACCGATCAGCTGCCGCGGCACGGGGTCGAGCTCGCCGGGGTGGTTCAGCTGCTGGGTGGCGGCGATCCGGGGGAGTTCGTCGACCGCTATCTGCGGATCACCCGGCGGTCGCGGGCGGCGATGGAGCGCGTCCTCGATGCTTGACCGGCACCTCGGCGGCGTCCGGCCGGTCCTGGCCGCCGTGGTGGTCGCGATCCTGGTACGCCTGCCCTTCGTCTTCACCGGCCTGTCGACGGACGAGGGCGGTTACGCGTACGTGGCCCGGCAGTGGGCCCGGGGTGACCGCCTCTACGACACGGCCTGGCTCGACCGGCCGCAAGGCCTGCTGCTGACCTACCGCGCGCTGCTGGCGATCGACGACTCCGCGTGGGCGATCCGGGCCGGCATGGTCGCCGGGGGAGCGATCATCACGGCCGCGCTGGCGGCGATCGGGTGGATGCTGGTGAACCGGGCGGTGGGGATCGCCGCGGCCTGGCTCTACGCGGTCGCCGGGCTGGCCCCGCACCTGGAGGGCATGACCCTCAACGGCGAACTGCTCGCGAGCATCCCGTCGACGGTGTCCATCGCGCTTGCCGTCTGGTGGTGGCGGCGGGACCGGCCGCTGTGGGTCCTCGCGGCGGCCGGTGCCTGCGCCGGCCTCGCGCTGACCATGAAGCAGTCCGGCATCGACGGCATCGTCGTCGGGCTGGTCATCGTGATCCTGGTCCGCAGCGGGCGGGCGGCCGTGGCCTTCCTGTCGGCGGCGGCGGTGCCGCTGATCGCGTCCGTGCTGCACGGCATCGCGGTCGGCTGGAACTTCTACTGGACGGCGCTCGTCGGCTATCAGCTGTCGGCCATGGGCGGCGACGGCTCCAACGCGTCGACGCGCTGGAGCGACCTCGGCCGTCACGCCGGCGACGTGGCGCTCGACCTGACGCTGATCCTCATCGTGGCGGTGCTGGGATGGCGCCGGTTCGACCGGGGCGGCCGGTGGCTGCTCGGCGCCTGGCTGGCCGCCGGATTCGTGGGCATCAACCTCGGCGGCTCGTACTGGCCGCACTACTTCGTCCAGCCGCTGCCCGCTCTGGTGCTGCTCGCGGCGGCTGCGGTGGTGGGAGTGCGGTCGCCGTGGCGGCGGCGGGCCCTCGGGGCGGTCGTCGTGCTGCCCACGCTGGTGTGGCTCGCCACGCTGGTGCCGATGTCGCCGGGGCGCCGGGCGGACACCATCCCGTACGATGCGCTGGCCGCCCGAGACGACCGGATCGCGGCCGTGATCAGGGCTTCCACCACGCCGGACGAGCGCATCTACGTCTTGGAGTCGGAGGCGTACCTGTACTTCGCGGCCCACCGGGAGTCGCCGTATCCGTACCTGTGGGGAAAGCCGATCGACAAGATTCCGGACGCGCTGCCGCGGCTGCGCGCCATGCTCACGTCGCCGCAGCGACCCGCCCTGGTGGTCCTCGACACCCCGCCGGAAGCCGTGGACCCGAGCGGCGGGATCGCCGCGGACCTGGCCGCCCACTACCACCTCGGCACGGTGGTCGAGGGAGTGACGATCCTGCGGGCGAACCCATGACTCCGGCGAAGGTGCGGTGGCTGGGTTTCTTCGGCGCGGTGTGCGTGGCGGCCGACGCCGTCCTGTTCGGGGCGCCGACGTGGATCCGGCGCGACGTCTCGGTCCTGAGCATCCTGCGCGGCCCGAACGGCGTCCTGATCATGCTGCTCTGGATCGCCGGGCTCACCGCCTTGTGCGCCGCTTGGTGGTACGGGCGCCGCCTCACCGTCACGAGCCGCTGGATCGTCGCGACGGCCGCGCTGTGGATCGTCCCGCTGCTGGTCGTGCCGCCGCTGGCCAGCCGGGACATGTACGCGTACGCGTGCCAGGGCGCCCTCTTCGACGCCGGCTTCAACCCGTCGGAGGTGGGCGTCGCGGCGCAACCGTGCCCGTGGATCGACTCCGTGTCGGTGGTGTGGCGGGACACGCCCACGCCGTACGGGCCGCTCTGGATCCTCCTCACCGGCCTGGCCGCCTCCTTCGGCTCGCAGGCCGTCGCCCTCGGGATCTTCCGCCTGTACGCGGTCCTCGCGGTGGCGGCGCTGGCCGTGGTGGTCCCCGCGCTGGCTCGCCGCACGGGCGTACCGGTGGAGCGGGCCCTGTGGCTCGTGCTCTGCTGCCCCCTGGTCCCGGTGCACTTCGTCGGGGGCGGCCACAACGACGCGCTGACCATCGCGCTGCTCCTGGCGGGTCTGGCGCTCATCGCCGGCCGGCGTCCCACCCGGCTGCTGATCGCCGGCGGCGCGCTGGTCGGCGCCGCGATCGCGGTCAAGACCACGGTCGGCGTGGTGCTGCCGTTCGCCGCCCTGCTCGCCGCCGGCGGGCTCGACCTGACCCGCGAGGGCCTGCTGCGCTTCCTGCGTCGCGGCGGTGCGGTCGTCGGCGGCGCGGCCGCGGCCCTCGTGGCGCTGTCGGTGGTCTCCGGGCTCGGTTTCGGGTGGGCGGTCGCGCTCTCCGGCGCGGGGGAGTCGCGCAGCTGGACGTCGCCGCCCACCGCCGTCGGGATCGCGGCGAACGCCGTCGCGAAGTGGTTCGGCGTCACGCTCGACGTCGTCCCGGCCGTCCGCGCGGTCGCTCTGATCCTGCTGCTGGTCACGCTCGTCGCGATCTGGTGGCACTTCCGGCGTGGCGACCCGCTGCACGGCGCCGGGCTCGCCTGCCTCGCAGTCATCTTCTTCGCGCCGATCACCCAGCCCTGGTACCTGTTCTGGACGCTGGCCCTCTTCGCCGTGACGACGGTACGGATGCGCCGGCTCGAGGTGACGATCATCGCCTCGATGTTCCTGATCCTGCCCGACGGCGACGGCGCGTGGAAACCGCTGCAGGTGCCGTTCGCGTTCCTGGTGACCGGCCTGGCCGGCTGGATCGCGTGGCGTTCCGTGCGGTGGTTGCGCCGTCCCGCCCCGGTCGGAGTGCCCTCATGACGATCACGCCCCGGCTCGTGCGGTGGGGCGGGTTCGTCGGCAGCATCGCCACGGCCGGTACGGCGTACCTGGGCGGGGCGGGTTTCGAGCGGGTGCCCAGCGTCAATCCACTCACGCTGCTCAGCGGCCAGCGCGGGGCGCTGCTGCCGATCCTCTGGGTGCTCGGCACGGCCCTGCTCATCGCCGCCTGGTGGACCGGCCGGCACGTCGTGCCGTCGACCCGCTGGGTCCTGGTCACGGCCGGGCTGTGGTTCCTGCCCGTGCTCCCCTTCCTGCCGCTGGGCAGCGCGGACGTCTATTCGTACGCGTGCCAGGGGTACGTCCAGCAGGCAGGCGGTGACCCGTACGCGGGCGGGGTGGGCGAGGCCGGCTGCCCGTGGCTGAGCTCGGTGGCGTCGTCATGGGTGGACTCGCCGGCGCCGTACGGACCGCTGTTCCTGGTCCTCGCCGCGCGCGTGGTCGCGTTCGCCGGGGACTCGCTCGCCGGGGTGGTGGCCGGGTTGCGGATCGTCGCCGTGGCGGGCGTGGCGCTCCTCGCCGCGTGCCTACCGTCCCTCGCCCGCCGCTGCGGCGCCGACCCGGCCCGCACGACCTGGACGGTGCTCGCCTGCCCGCTCGTGCTCGTGCACCTGGTCTCGGGTGCCCACAACGACGCGCTCATGATCGCCCTGATCGTCGCCGGGCTCGCGCTCGCCGCCGCCCGCCCCGCGCCGGCCGGGCTCGTCGCGGCCGGCGCGGTTCCGCGCCAGGCGGCCCTGGTTGCGGCCGGCGCGCTCCTGGGCTTGGCGGTCGGGGTCAAAGCCACGGCGGTCGTGGTGGTGCCGTTCGCGGTCCTGGCCGCGCTTGCACCGCTTCCTCCCGCGCTTTCAGTCGCGCTTCCGCCTGCGCCGGGCCGCCGGAACCTGCGCGAGCTGTGGCCGCCGACGGCCTCGATCGGGGGCGGCCTCCTGCTGACGACGGTCCTGCTGGCGGTCGTGTCGGGCCGCGGCGCCGGCTGGGTCGCCGGACTGCTGCGCAGCGGCGACAGCGTGACCTGGGGATCACCCTCCACGGCCGTCGGACTGACCGTCGAGTTCGCCACCGGGCTGGACGCCGTACCGGTGACCCGCTTGGTCGGTGTGCTCCTCCTCGCCGTCATCCTGGTGCTGCTCTGGTGGCGGGCCTTCCGCCGCGGCGACGCCCTCGGTGGCGCGGGCCTCGCGCTCGCGGCGACGGTCCTGTGCGCCCCGGTCTTCCATCCCTGGTACGCCACCTGGCCACTGGCCGTCCTCGCCGCGACCCGCCCGGAGAATCGGTGTCTGCTAGGGCTCTGCGCCTTCGCGGCGACGCTCACCACACCCGCCGGCTACAACTGGGCGCTCTACACCCGCCTGCCCGGCGCGTTCGTCGTCACGCTCGCCCTGGTCGTGATCGTGGTGGTCGCCGTACGCCGGCGGCGGGACCGTAGGGTGGTCGCGTGACCCGCCGGACCGTGATCCTTGCCGTAGCGGCGACCGCCACCGCGGCATCGCTCGTCTGGACGGCGATACACCACTTCTACTTCGACTGTGGCGTCTACGCCGGCGCGGTCCGCTACTGGTTCCGGGACGGCGGCCTGGTCTACGACTACGTCAAGGGAGGCACGCCGTACGGCTTCACCTATCCGCCGTTCGCGGGGCTGTTGATGGCGCCCATGGCGTGGCTGCCGCTGTGGCTGGTCGCCGCGGTCGCGTCCGTCGCCACCGTCGTCACGACGGTGGTGGTCATGTGGTGGTTCGTCGCTCCGCTGATCCGCCGCCGGGGCTGGACGCCGTGGTACGCCCTGGCCGTCGCCGTCTGTCTCGCCCTGTTCTTCGAGCCGGTCCGGGAGACGTTCGGCTTCGGCCAGGTGAACCTGCTGCTGCTCGCCCTCGTCGCGGGTGACGTGCTGATCGGGGTAGCGCGGGGCCGGCGCTGGGCAGGCGTGGGTATCGGGCTCGCCGCCGCGATCAAGCTGACTCCCGCCGTCTTCATCCTCTATCTGCTGGTCACCCGCCGGTGGCGGGCCGCGGCCACGGCCACCGCGACCGCCGCCGCGGCCACCCTGTCAGCCGGGGCCCTGTGGCCGGACGCCTCCCGCGAATTCTGGACCGCGGCGCTCTGGGACACCAACCGGGTCGGGAACCTGGAATACGTCTCCAACCAGTCGCTTCGCGGCATGCTCGCCCGGCTGCCGGTCGACGCGGTCGAGTCCAAGCTCTGGGTCGTGTGCGTCCTGCTCGCCGTCGGGCTCTGGGCCTGGCGGGTACGCCGTGCCGACCCCCTCGGCGGCCTGGCGCTGACCGGCATCCTCGGGTGCCTCATCAGCCCGGTCACCTGGGTGCACCACTGGGTGTGGCTGCTGCCGGCGCTGGTCCGGTGCGTCGAGGTGGCCCGTACCGACCCGTGGGTCTTCCGGGTCGGCGTGGCCGGCTACGCCCTCGTGTGCACCCGCGTGACTTTCCTGTACGAGAACGGGCCCAAGCCGCCGCTCGCGGTCATCGGGGCCAACCTCTACGTGCTGCTCGGCGTCGCGCTGCTCGTGTGGATGCCCGCCACGGCCGATGCGGTTGCGACGGATCAGCCCGATGAGCAGGGAATCGGCAGACCGCGGACGCCCGAGGTCTCCCCGGCGTCCACCTGAGTGCTGCCGGTGGGCCTCCTCACTGGACCCGCACTCAGCGCCGGCGCCTCGGTTGTTTGACCACGATCGAGCCGGCGGCGCGGTCGTGCAGGCCCCGGCGGTCGGCGTCCATGACGAGCGCCGGGATCAGCAGCGCCAGCAGGAGGCCGCGGAGCAGACCCTTCGGGATGCCGATCGCCCCGCCGTCGGTGAACGAGACGCAGCGCAGCCGGGCCAGGGCCATCCCGGGGGTCTGTCCGAACGGGCCGATGAATAGAGCGTTGATGACGATGAGTACGACCACAGGCGGCCAAGCCACCACGCGCGGATCGGCGTAGAGGCTCGACACCAGCAGGCACAGCGCCCAGTCGATGATCAGCGCCGCGAAGCGCCGGCCGAAGTCGGCGGGCTCGGTCACGGACTCGTTCGCGCGGGTCGCCACGTTGATCAGCGTAATCGCCGGTATGCGGGGTCATGCTGGGGGCGTACCCGTGGGCCGATCTGCTCCCGGCGGCGTGTCACCGGCGATAGGGTCCGGTTGGTCGCGGCCGGATTCAGGTGCCGTAACACGGCGGAAACAATAGGGATACGCCCGGGCAACTCCCGCCCCATAGCGTCGCGACCAGCCTTGCCACGTGGCGGCTCACGCCGCCCCGGTTCGAAAACCTGTGCCAGGAGGACGTGTGTTCGCCAATCCCGAGGAACTCCTGCGATACCTCAAAGACGAGGACGTCAAGTTCGTCGACGTACGGTTCTGTGACCTTCCCGGCGTGATGCAGCACTTCAACATGCCGGTGGAATCGTTCGACGACAGTGTTGTCACCGACGGCCTCGCCTTCGACGGATCGTCGATCCGCGGGTTCCAGGCCATCCACGAATCCGACATGATGCTGCTGCCGGACGTGACGACGGCCTTCATCGACCCGTT
Organism: Actinoplanes sp. NPDC051475; assembly: GCF_040689425.1. NCBI lineage: Bacteria > Bacillati > Actinomycetota > Actinomycetes > Micromonosporales > Micromonosporaceae > Actinoplanes > Actinoplanes sp. NPDC051475. Next base: position 1,495 of record NZ_JBFAZZ010000012.1, on the reverse strand, counting down.
CCGGATCCAGAAGACCCTGGCCCTGAACTTCTTCATCCACGACCCGTTCACCCGCGAGGCCTACTCGCGTGACCCGCGGAACGTGGCGAAGAAGGCCGAGACCTACCTGGCCTCCAGCGGCATCGCCGACACGGCGTACTTCGGTGCCGAGGCCGAGTTCTACATCTTCGACTCGATCCGCCACTCCACCTCCGCGAACGAGTCGTTCTACTACATCGACTCGATCGAGGGCGCCTGGAACTCCGGCAAGGAGGAGGAGGGCGGCAACCGCGGCTACAAGACCGCGTACAAGGGCGGCTACTTCCCGGTGGCCCCGGTCGACCACTACTCCGACCTGCGCGACGCCATGGTCCGCCGCCTGATCGACGTCGGCTTCACCGTGGAGCGTTCGCACCACGAGGTCGGCACCGCGGGCCAGGCCGAGATCAACTACAAGTTCTCGACGCTGCTGCACGCCGGCGACCAGATGCAGATGTTCAAGTACATCATCAAGAACACCGCCTGGGAGCACGGCAAGACCGCGACCTTCATGCCGAAGCCGCTGTTCGGCGACAACGGTTCCGGCATGCACACCCACCAGAGCCTCTGGATGAACGGCGAGCCGCTGTTCTACGACGAGACCGGCTACGCCGGCCTGTCCGACACGGCCCGCTGGTACATCGGCGGCCTGCTGCACCACGCGCCGTCGCTGCTCGCGTTCACCAACCCGACCGTCAACTCGTACCGGCGCCTGGTGCCCGGCTACGAGGCCCCGGTCAACCTGGTCTACTCGCAGCGCAACCGCTCCGCCTGCACCCGCATCCCGGTGACGGGCAGCAACCCGAAGGCCAAGCGCGTCGAGTTCCGCGTGCCGGACCCGTCGTCGAACCCGTACCTGTCCTTCTCGGCCCAGATGATGGCCGGCCTGGACGGCATCAAGAACAAGATCGAGCCGCCGGCCCCGATCGACAAGGACCTCTACGACCTCCCGCCGGAGGAGTGGGGCAACGTCAAGCAGGTCCCGGGCTCGCTGGACGCGGTCCTGAACAGCCTCGAGGCCGACCACGAGTTCCTGACGGCGGGCGGCGTCTTCACCGACGACCTGATCTCGACCTGGATCGACTGGAAGCGCGCGAACGAGATCGACCCGGTCCGGCTGCGCCCGACCCCGCACGAGTTCGAGATGTACTACAACGTCTGATGTGAGCTCGTGGCGGCGGAAACGCTCGCTGGTCTGATCTCGGGTACGACGTAGAGGGCGGCGGTCATGCTCGGCTCCCAGCCGACGTGGCCGCCGTTTTCCTGTTCCGGTCACTCGTCCGGTGGTGGCCGGTGGGCGTCGACTAGGGCACAGTGGATCTGTGACGGCTCGAACGCCTGCTTCTGCCTGTCCGGCGAGTGCGCCGGATCCGGACGGCCGGGTCGATGTGTTCGTCAGTCACGCGGGCCGGGATCGGGCGTGGGCGGAGTGGGTGGCGTGGACCTTGCTCGACGCGGGTTACACGGTGGAGTTGGA
>NZ_JBFAZZ010000011.1:0-321684 GCF_040689425.1 Actinoplanes sp. NPDC051475 | reverse complement strand
CATGCCATCCTCTTCGGGCCCGCACGGGACCCGGGGAGTGCACAACGGGCGTACCACGGTTGCCGTTCGGTTCACACCCCCGGAATCCTCAAGTCAGGCCCGGGACGAGATCTGCTGCACCGCCCAGCCGTTGCCGTCGGGGTCGCTGAAGAACAGGAAGCCGACGTTGTCGAGCGGATCGGGCGTCGGATTCGGGTTCTCACCCAGCTTCTGCACGTCGCTGACCGCAACGCCGCGCTCCACCAGCTCGGCGTGGGCCCGGTTGATGTCCGGCACGACGAGCTGCAGGCCCTTGAGCGAGCCCGGGGGCATGTCGGGCACCGCGCCCTTGCCGATGACGACCGAGCAGCCGGAGCCCGGGGGCGTCAGCTGCACGATCCGGACGTCGTCGCTGATGACGGTGTCATGGTCGACGTTGAAGCCGAGCTTGCCGGCGTAGAACTCCTTGGCCCGGTCGATGTCAGAGACCGGGACGATCACCACTTCCAGGGTCCAGTTCACCGGCCCATCCTGACAGGTACGCCGGTCGCGGCGAACCGTCACCCGAATCCCGGGGGTGGCGTCGGCGCGAGCTCCGGCCCCTTTTCCGGCGAGCCGGTCGGTGCGAAGTCCGGTCCCTTGTCCGGCGAGCCGGTCGGCGTGGGCACGGGCTGCGTTCCCGAGGGCGTCGTCGATAGTCCGGAAACGGAGGGTATGCCCTTCGGTGCGAAGAGTCCGGACCGGGTCGGCGAGGGTTCTGGTCCCGGCACGGCCGAACTCGTGGGCGAAGTGGGCGAAGGAGACGCCGGCACGGTCGCGGCCGGGGCATTCGGCACCCGGCCAGGCCCGCGACCGTCGCGCGGTATCCAGACGGCGAGCCCCACGACGGCGAGCGCGAGGGCCACTCCCATGGCCAGTATTCGCAGGCGCCACCCGCTCCCCGCGAACCGTCGCCGGGCGGGTATCGCCGTCGGCGGCAAGGCAGGTTGCAGATCGCCGGCGGTGACCGCCAGCGCCCGGGCCGCCAGCGCCGCGCGCAGCCGCCGCTCTACGGCGCTCACCGCCGCTCCCCCAGCAGGCCGCGGAGCAGGGCAAGCGCCCGGTGAGCCGTCGACTTCACCGTTCCGCGGGACACGTGCAGCACATCCGCGATCTCCTGCTCCGACAGCTCCGACCAGTACCGCAGGACCATCACCTGACGCTGCCGTACCGTCAGCTCCCCCAGCGCCGCCAGCACCTCCCGGTCCCCCTCCCCCATCAGCATCTGGTCCTCGGCGGCCGGGGCCGTGCCCGGCGGAGGCGGCACGTACGCCCGGGCCGTACGCCGGCGCCGCAACGCCGAGCGGGCGGCGTTCATCACGCCGGACGTCAGGTACGCGTCCGGGTCGGCGACCGACCGCAACTCGGCCCCGTGCCGCCGGTAGAGGGCCGCGAACACGTCCTGGACGATGTCCTCGGCCGTACCCAGGTCGTCGACCATGAGCACCGCCAGCCGCACGAGGTGCAGCCTGCGCGCGTGGTAGAGCTCGTTGATCGCCGGGGGCCGGTCCGGCGCGCCCGGCTCGCGGACGGGCGGCGCGGACCCGGACACGGCCGCACGCAGCCACCGCAGCAGGGGCTGCGGCAGCGGAAGCGTGAGGATCATGGGCGGCGCCTGGGTCAGCGGGTGGTCCGGGTGGGTGACGGTACCGCGCCCACGGTCCGCGACGGCATCGGGACGGTCTCCGGCCCGCCGGTCCGCGTCGGGCTCGGAACGGGTCCAGCCGGCCCGGTCGAGCTCGGGGCAGGTCCACCGGTCCGCGTGGGGCTCGGCACAGGTCCGGCGGTCCGTGTCGGGCTCGGCACGGATCCACCGGTCCGCGTCGGGCTCGGCACAGGTCCGGGCGTCGCCTCGTCCGGGCCGGCGCTCGAAGGCAGCGGTACGGGCGTCGCATCGTCGTCGGTCACGGGCGAAGGCACCGGCCGCGGCTTGCCCGAGTCGGCGAACGCGGTAGCGGCGTATCCCCCGCCCAGAATGACGACGGCGGTCGCTGCGACGGTCAACGTGGCGGCACGGGCGGTGAGACGCATCGGCTGAACTCCTGCGAGGTCGGGAACGGGCTCTCGCAGGGAGGGACGCGCGACGCCGTAAAAGGTTGGCGCTGTGATGGTGACGCCGGTCACAGCGCGCGTCTACCTAGACTTCTGGCCGTGCAGCCTTCGATCCGTGCGTACCGCTCCGGGGACCTCGACGCCGTCTACGACATCTGTGTCCGCACAGCCGATGCCGGGGGTGACGCGCGCGGTCAGTACTCCTCGGATCGCCTCATGGGCGACATCTTCGCGGCGCCGTACGTGGTCCTGGAGCCGGAATACGCCCATGTGCTCGACGACGGCACCGGGACGGCGGTCGGTTACGTGCTCGGCACCGCCGACACCGTACGGTTCGCCCGGCGCTATCGCGAGGAGTGGCTGCCGGCGACGGCGGGACGTTATCCCGAGCCGGCCGACCCACCGCTGACGGCCGAGGACGGCATGCTGGCGCTGCACTACCGCCCGGAGCGCATGGTCGTGCCCGGGCTGGCGGACTACCCGGCGCACCTGCACATCGACCTGCTGCCGGAATGGCAGGGCAAGGGCTGGGGCCGCCGCCTGATCGCGGCGTTCCTGAACGGGCTCCGCGCCGCCGGGGTGCCGCGGGTACACCTGGGCATGGCCGAGCGGAACACGGCGGCGCGGGTCTTCTACGACCGGCTCGGCTTCGTCGAGCTGACCGTCCCCGACGCGGGCCCCGTGATCTACCTCGGCCGCGAAACAACGCCCCTGTAGCGCCCGGCCGGCACAGCACGCCTGCGCGGGCTACTCCCCGCGACGCTGGCGGACCTTGGCGAGCGCCTCGGCCAGGATCGCCTCACCGTCCTCGTCCGAGCGCCGCTCCTTGACGTACGCCAGGTGGGATTTGTAGGGCTCGGCCCGCATGCGGCCCGGCGGGTTGGCCCGGTCGAGGCCGGCCGGCTGGCCGCATCGGGTGCAGTCCCAGGTTTCGGGCAGGGCGACGTCTGCGGCGAAGCGGACCTCCATCGAGTGGCCGGCCGCGCACCAGTACGTCACCTCCCGCCGGGGTGCGGGCTCGCTGCGCTCGTCGGGGCGCATCGGGCTGGAGCCGATGCGGCTGCCGCGGATCGCACTGCCACTGGACACGGATGTGACTCCTGTCTTTCAGGGGCGTCATCGCCGGAGAATGCGGCGGTGGTGAGCGGTGGAAAAACAACCGCGCGGCCCGGACGGACCGGACCGCGCGGCAGAGTCTACGACTCTCGGGGCGCCTGGAGGAAGAGTTGCTGACGAACGGTAAGAAAGCGCCCGTTGACAATCTGTTTCAGGAGCCGCCCTGGGTGGTCTTCAGCCAGAGGCCGAGACCGACGATGCAGGCGAACCAGACGATGCCGACCAGGACCGTGTAGCGGTCGAGGTTCTTCTCGGCGACCGAGGAGCCGGCCAGACTGGAGGTGACGCCGCCGCCGAACATGCTGGACATGCCGCCACCCTTGCCGCGGTGCAGCAGGATCAGCAGGGTCAGCAGGATGCTGGTGATGACCAGCAACACGATCAACGTGTAGGCGAACGCGATCGGCATGGTGGGGTCATTCCTCTCGAAGGGCGCAGCAGCGCCCCCACAATAGCGGGCGCGCAAGGAACCGACCGCCCTGGGGCGGCCGGTTCCTCAACAAAGATTCAGCGCTGGACGTGCTCGCGGAACCGGACGATGGAGGCGAACTCCTCGGCGTCCAGGCTCGCGCCACCGATCAGCGCGCCGTCCACGTCCGGCTGCGCCATGATCGCCGCGATGTTGGCCGCCTTCACGGAGCCGCCGTACTGGATCCGCACCGCGTCGGCCGTCTCGGCGCCGTACTTCTCGGCGAGCCGTGCCCGGATGGCACCGCACACCTCCTGCGCGTCGTCAGGCGTCGCCGTCTTGCCGGTGCCGATCGCCCACACCGGCTCGTACGCGATGACGATCTTCTTGACGTCCGAGTCCTTGAGGCCCTCGAGGGCACCGTCGAGCTGGGTGCAGCAGTGCGCCACCTGCCCGGCCGCCTCGCGGATCTCCAGCCCCTCGCCGACGCAGAGGATCGGGCTGAGCTCGTTGGCGAGCGCCGCCTTGACCTTCGCGTTGACCAGAGCGTCGTCCTCGCCGTGGTACTCGCGGCGCTCGGAGTGGCCGACCACCACGTACGAGCAGCCGAGCTTGGCCAGCATCGCGCCGGAGATGTCGCCGGTGTACGCCCCGCCCTTGTGCGGCGAGAGGTCCTGGGCGCCGTACCCGATCTGGACCTTGTCGCCGTCGATCGCCGTCTGCACGCTGCGCAGGTCGGTGAACGGCGGCAGTACGACGGCCTCGACGTCGGTGAGCTGCTGCTCGTTGAGGCTGGCGGCCAGCTTCTGCACCAGGAGGATGGCCTCGAGGTGGTTGAGGTTCATCTTCCAGTTGCCGGCCATGATCGGCCGGCGGGTCACGTCCGCCATGCTCAGCTCTCCAGCGCGGAAAGACCCGGCAGGGTCTTGCCCTCGAGGTATTCCAGCGACGCACCGCCGCCGGTCGAGATGTGGCCGAAGCCGGACTCGTCGATGCCCAGCGTGCGCACGGCCGCGGCCGAGTCGCCGCCGCCCACCACGGAGAAGCCGTCGATCTTCGTGATCGCCTCGGCCACGCCGCGGGTGCCCGCCGCGAACGGCGCCAGCTCGAACACGCCCATCGGCCCGTTCCAGAACACCGTCTTCGCCGACCCGATCGCCTCGGCGAACAGCGCGACCGACTCCGGCCCGATGTCCAAGCCCAACCGGTCGGCCGGAATCTCTGAAATGTCAACCACGTCGTGCGCAGCATCCGCGGCGAACGAGGACGCCGCCACCACGTCCACAGGCAGAACGATCCGTCCGTCAGCCTGGGAAAGCAGCGAGGCGCAGGTGTCGATCATCTCCGACTCGAGCAGCGACTTACCCACCTCATGGCCCTGGGCCTTGAGGAAGGTGAAGCACATGCCGCCACCGACGAGCAGCTTGTCGACCTTCGGCAGCAGCGCCTGGATCACGGCGAGCTTGTCGGAGACCTTCGAGCCGCCCAGCACCACCACGTACGGCTGCTCGGGGCTCTCCGTCACGCGGCGCAGCACCTCGACCTCGCGCAGCACCAGCCCACCGGCGTAGTGCGGCAGCCGGGCCGGAACGTCGTACACCGAGGCGTGCTTGCGGTGCACGGCGCCGAACGCGTCGTCGACGTAATACTCCGCGAAGGCGGCCAGCTGGCCGGCGAAGGCGCCGCGCACGGCGTCGTCCTTCGACGTCTCGCCCTCGTTGAAGCGCAGGTTCTCCAGGAGCAGCACCTGCCCGTCGAGCAGCGCGTCCACCGCGTCCGAAGCCGCCGGGCCCACGGTGTCCGAAGCGAAGATCACCGGGTTGCCGAGCAGCTCACCGAGGCGCTCGGCCACCGGCGCGAGCGTGTACTTCGGGTCCGGCGCGCCCTTGGGGCGGCCGAGGTGCGAGCACACGATGACGCGGGCGCCCGCGTCGCGCAGCGCCACCAGCGTCGGCAGCACCGCGCGGATGCGGCCGTCGTCGCTGATGATTGTGGGATCACTCTTGTCGAACGGGACGTTCAGGTCGGCGCGCACGAGCACGCGCCGACCCGAGACACCCTCGCCGAGCAGGTCGTCGAGAGCCTTCACGCAGCTCAGCCGACCAGCTTGACCAGGTCGACGAGGCGGTTCGAGTAGCCCCACTCGTTGTCGTACCAGCCGACGACCTTGACCTGGTTGCCGATGACCTTGGTCAGGCCGGCGTCGAAGATGCAGGACGCCGGGTCGGTGACGATGTCGGCCGAGACGATCTGGTCCTCGGTGTAGGTGAGGATGCCCTTGAGCGGGCCGTCCGCGGCGGCCTTGATCGCAGCGTTGACCTCGTCGACGGAGGTCTCCTTGCCGGCCTGGAAGGTCAGGTCGGTCGCCGAGCCGGTCGGGATCGGCACGCGCATCGCGAAGCCGTCCAGCTTGCCCTTGAGCTCCGGCAGCACCAGGCTCACGGCCTTGGCGGCGCCGGTCGAGGTCGGCACCACGTTCAGGGCGGCGGCGCGGGCGCGGCGCAGGTCCTTGTGCGGGCCGTCCTGCAGGTTCTGGTCCTGCGTGTAGGCGTGGATCGTGGTCATCAGGCCACGCTCGATGCCGATCGTGTCGTTCAGCACCTTGGCCATCGGCGCGAGGCAGTTGGTGGTGCAGGACGCGTTCGAGATGACCGTGTGCTGCGCGGCGTCGTACAGGTTGTCGTTGACGCCCATCACGATCGTGATGTCCTCGTTCTTGGCCGGCGCCGAGATGATGACCTTCTTCGCGCCCTTGTCGACGTGCGCCTTGGCCTTGGTGGCGTCGGTGAAGAAGCCGGTCGACTCGATGACGACGTCGGCGCCCAGGTCACCCCACGGCAGGTTCTGCGGGTCGCGCTCCTCGAATGCCTTGAACGTCTTGCCGGCCACGGTGATCTCGTCGGAGGTGGCCTTCACCTCGTGCGGCAGGCGGCCCAGGATGCTGTCGTACTTCAGCAGGTGGGCGAGCGTGGCGTTGTCGGTGAGGTCGTTCACACCCACGATCTCGATGTCCGCGCCGGAGGCGAGCACCGCCCGGAAGAAGTTGCGGCCGATACGGCCGAAGCCGTTGATGCCAACCCGGATGGTCACAGGTCGATCTCCTCGTTTCGGTCCGCCGGGTTCTGCGACCGGCGGAGGTATGCGTGCCGACCATTGCTCGGGGCCGGCTGTGACTGGGCCGCGCTGCCGTGCGACGCCGCGTCTGTCGATCGCGGCGTCCCGGCGCGTTCGGCCGTAGCTGCCGGCACCGTCGCCGTCACCCCAGACCCTAGCCGAGAACGTCGGTCGCCCTCGCGTCGGGGCCGCGACCTTATCGTTACTTCAGGTGGACATTTTTCGAGTACGCCCACACCAGTTCACAAACGCATCACCATCCATCGCCCTCAGGCGGACAGGCCGTCGTGGTCCGGGCCGTACTCCCCCGCCGGGCTACGTCGCAGGACACTCCAGCAGGCTTTCGAGGAGATTGAGAGACTTCTCGATGTCCACGGCGGGATCCAGCAGCCACTGCGTCTGGAGGCCGTCCGAGGCGGCGATGACCAGCGCCGCGGCCGCCTCCGGATCGATGTCCGCGCGGATGCGGCCGGCGTGCTGCTCGTCACGCACCAGGGCGGCAAGCAGGCGGCGCAGGCCTTCGAAGCGGGCGGAGAAGAACAGCCGGGACTCCTCGTGGCCGCTCTCCAGGGCGCTCGCCACCAGCGTCGAGTAGAGCTGCACCAGGCCGGGAACCCCGTGGTTGCGGCGGGCGGCATGGGTCATGAGCCCGACGACGGAGCTGCCCTCGGGCACCGGGTCCGCCACGATCGAGCGTTCCTCGGCGGCCCGGTACACCTCGACGAGCAGTTCCTCGCGCGACGCGAAGTAGTGCTTGAGCGCGGCGTGCGACACCCCGATCGCCTCACCGATGGCGCGCAGCGAGGTGCCCTGGGCGCCCCGCTCGGCGAAGACCTCGATGGCCCGGTCGAGGATCTCGCGCCGCCGCCGCACGCCCTTCTCGTACGCGCCGCGCCGGGTCGCACCCGGACTGACTTCGGCCTCCGTCATCGCACCATCCTAGAGAAATGAAAACTTCCACGTGGAGGTTTTCATTGTTACGCTTTCCGCATGACTCCCCACGCCGGCACACCCCTGGACATCCCGGCCCTGCTCAGCGCCCTCACCCTCGAGGAGAAGGCGGCCCTGCTCGACGGCGCCGACTTCTGGCGTACCCAAGGAATCGAGCGTCTCGGCATCCCCTCGGTGATGGTCACGGACGGCCCGCACGGCCTGCGCAAGCAGGCCGGCGACTCGGATCACGTCGGACTCAACGAGAGCGTCCCCGCCACCTGCTTCCCGCCCGCCGCGGGCCTCGCGTCCACCTGGGACGCCGGGCTGCTCACCCGCATCGGCGAGGCGCTCGGCCGCGAGTGCCGCGCCGAGGAGGTCGCGGTGCTGCTCGGCCCCGGCATCAACATGAAGCGCTCGCCGCTGTGCGGCCGCAACTTCGAGTACTTCTCCGAGGACCCGCTGCTGGCCGGCGAACTGGGCGCGGCGCTCGTGGACGGCATCCAGAGCCAAGGCGTGGGCACGTCACTCAAGCACTTCGCGGCCAACAACCAGGAGACCGACCGGATGACGGTCTCCGCCGACGTGGACGAGCGCACGCTGCGCGAGATCTACCTGCCCGCGTTCGAGCGGGTCGTCACCGGCTCGCAGCCGTGGACGGTCATGTGCTCGTACAACCGGATCAACGGCACGTACGCGAGCGAGGACCCCTGGCTGCTCACCGGCGTACTGCGCGACGAGTGGGGATACACCGGCCTGGTGGTGTCCGACTGGGGCGCGGTCAACCGCCGCGATGCCGGCGTGGCCGCGGGCCTCGACCTGGAGATGCCGTCGTCCGGCGGCGCCGGCACCCGGGTCATCCTGGACGCGGTCCAGGCCGGCACGCTCAGCGAGAAGGACGTCGACCGCGCGGCCACCCGCGTGCTGGAGCTGCTGAACCGGGCCCTGCCGGCGCTCGGCCCCGGGCAGACGTTCGACGCCGACGCCCACCACGCCCTCGCCCGTGAGGCCGCGGCCGCCAGTGCGGTGCTGCTCAAGAACGAGAACGACATCCTGCCGCTGGCCCGCACCGGCGGCCCGATCGCGGTGATCGGTGAGTTCGCCCGTACGCCGCGCTTCCAGGGCGCCGGCTCCTCCCAGGTCAATCCGACCCGGGTCGACTCCGCGCTGGACGCGCTCCGGGCCGGGGAGCGCGAGGTGCTCTTCGCCCCGGGCTTCGCCATCGACTCCGACACCGCGGACCCGGCCCTCGTCGACGAGGCCGTCCGGGCCGCCTCCAGCGCCGACGTGGTGGTGCTGTTCCTCGGCCTGCCGCCCGCGTACGAATCGGAGGGCTACGACCGCGACCACATGGACCTGCCGGCCCACCAGGTGGACCTGCTGCACGCCGTGGCCGACGCCAACCCGCGGCTGGTCGTGGTGCTCTCCAACGGCTCGGTCGTGACCGTGGCACCGTGGCAGGACCGGGCCGCAGCCGTGCTCGAGGGCTGGCTGCTGGGCCAGGCCGGCGGCGCGGCGACCGCGGACCTGCTGCTCGGCGCGGCGAACCCGGCGGGCAAACTCGCCGAGACGATCCCGGTCCGCTACGAGGACAACCCGGCACTCGGCGCCTTCCCCGGCGAGCACGGCCACGTCCGCTACGGCGAGGGCCTGCTCATCGGCTACCGCTGGTACGACGCGCACCGCCTGCCGGTCGCGTACCCCTTCGGCCACGGACTGTCCTACACCACCTTCGGCTACGACGACCTGGCGACGACCCCGGACGGCGACCAGGTGGAGGTCGCCCTGACCGTGACCAACACCGGCACCCGGCCCGGCACCGAGATCGTCCAGGTGTACGTGAACGACCCGCAGGCCACCGTCTACCGGCCCGACCAGGAGCTGCGCGGCTTCGCCCGGGTCACGCTGGAGCCCGGCGCGAGCGAGCGGGTCACCGTACGGCTCGGTCGCCGGGCGTTCGCCTACTGGCACCCGGCCCTGCACCGGTGGACGATCGAGGGCGGCGCGTTCGGCATCCGGGTAGGCGCGTCCTCGCGAGACATCCGCCTGGAGACCACCGTCGAGCTGTCCGGCGACGACGTCCTGACGCCGCTCACTCCGGAGTCCACGGTCGATGCCTGGCTGGATCACCCGCGGGCGGGCGGCTGGCTGCGGGATCAGCTGGGCGAGGGCATGTTCCAGGCGATGCTGTTCGATCCGAGGAACGGCCAGATGATGCGGGCGATCCCGCTGCAGCGGCTGTCCCGCTTCCCCGGCTTCCCGGTCACGGAGCCGCAGGTGTTCGAGGCGGTGGCCCGCTTCTCCTGACCCACGTCCGCCGGCCGGCCCGGGGTGCGCCCCGGGCCGCGCCGCGTCGCCCGACCCTTCTCTCCCACCGGGATGCCCCATGTCCGTCACCGCCACGCCCGACGCGCCCGCCGGGCCCGACCTGCGGACCCGCCGCGCCCGGGTCGCCGTCGCCGCCCTGTTCCTCACCAACGGCGCGCTGTTCGCCAACGTCGTACCGCGCTACCCCGAGCTCAAGGACAGCCTGGACCTGAGCAACGCCCTGCTCGGCACGGCCCTGGCGGCGGGCCCGCTCGGCGCGCTCACCGGCGGCCTCTTCGCCTCGGCCGTGATCCGGCTGATCCGCTCGTCCCGGGCGGGCGCGTACGGCATCTCCGTCGTCGCCCTCGGCTTCCTGCTGGTCGCGGTCGCCCCGGCCTGGTGGGCGCTGGCAGCGGCCCTGTTCCTGGCGGGCGCGGCGGACGCCATCGTGGACGTCGCCCAGAACGCCCACGGCCTGCGCGTCCAACGCCTCTACGGGCGCTCGATCGTCAACTCGTTCCACGGCGTCTGGAGCATCGGCGCGGTCCTGGGCGGCCTCATGGGCTCGGCGGCGGCCGGACTCGGCATCCCGCTGGCGGTGCACCTGGGGATCTCCGGCGCGGTGTTCAGCGGGGTCGCGCTGGTCGCGTACCGATTCATGCTGCCGGGTCAAGACCACGCCGACCGGCCCACCGCCGAGGCCGGACACCGTGCCGTCCGCGGCACGGCCGTCTGGATGCTGGCTGCGCTGGGTGTCCTCGCCATCTTCGGCTCCCTGGTGGAGGATGCCGGCGCCTCGTGGGGCGCGCTGTTCCTGACCGAGGACATCGGCTCCACGGCCGCGACCGCCGGCCTGGCCTTCGTGGCCCTCCAGGTCGCGATGACCACGGGCCGGCTGCTCGGCGACCGCGCGGTGGACCGCTTCGGCCAGCGCACCGTGACCCGCACCGGCGGCGCGCTCGCCGCGGCGGGGATGGGCTTCGCGCTGGCGTTCCCGTCGGTGGGCAGCGCCCTGGCCGGGTTCGCGCTGGCAGGACTGGGCACGGCGACACTGGTCCCGGCGGCCATGCACACGGCGGACGAACTGCCGGGCCTGCCGCCGGGCGCGGGGCTGACGATCGTGAGCTGGGTGCTGCGGGTCGGCTTCCTCGCCTCGCCGCCGGTCGTGGGTCTGGTGGCCGACCACAGCAGCCTGCGGGTCGGGCTGCTCAGCGTGGTGATCGCCGGGGTGGGCACCCTGCTGCTCGGCAGGGCGCTGCTCAACCGCCCGTCCCGGGCCTGATCAGCAGGCCATCATCTCCGGGGTGACCGCCGCCTCGGTGTCCGGGATGCCGAGGTCACGGGCTCGCTTGTCGGCCAGGGCGAGCAGTCGCCTTATGCGTCCGGCGATGGCGTCCTTGGTCAGCGGCGGGTCGGCGAGGGCGCCCAGCTCCTCGAGGCTGGCCTGGCGGTGTTCGAGCCGCAGCCGGCCCGCCGAGGTCAGGTGGTTCGGGGCCTCGTCGGCGAGGATCTCCAGCGCCCGGGTCACGCGCGCCGCTGCTGCCACGGCGGCGCGGGCCGAACGGCGCAGGTTGGCGTCGTCGAAGTTGGCGAGGCGGTTGGCCGTGGCGCGGACCTCACGGCGTACCCGTCGCTCTTCCCAGGCGAGCACGCTCGCGTGCGCCCCGACCCGGGTGAGCAGCGCGGCGATCGCGTCCCCGTCCTTGATCACGACGCGGTCGACGCCGCGCACCTCGCGTTCCTTGGCGGTGATCCCTATGCGCCGGGCGGCGCCGCGCAGGGCCAGGGCCGCCTCCGGACCGGGACAGGTGATCTCCAGCGCGCTCGAACGGCCCGGCTCGGTCAGCGAGCCGTGCGCCATGAACGCGCCGCGCCAGGCGGCCACCGCGCAGCAGACGTTCGCGGACACGACATGGGGGGGCAGGCCGCGGACCGGACGGCCGCGGACGTCGAGCAGGCCGGTCTGCCGGGCCAGCGCCTCGCCGTCCTTGACGATCCGGACGATGTAGTGGCTGCCCTTGCGCAGGCCACCGGAGGCGAGCACGTGAACCTCGCTCGGGTACCCGTACACGTCGGCGATCTCCCGCCGCAGCCGCCGCGCAACCGCGCCGGTGTCGAGCTCGGCCTCGACGACCACCCGCCCGGAGACGATGTGCAGCCCGCCGGCGAAGCGCAGCAGGGCGGCCATCTCCGCACGGCGGCAGCACGGCTTGGGTACGTCGACCCGGCTCAGCTCGTCCTTGACCGCTGCCGTCATCGCCATCTCGAAGTCACCTCATGCTGTTTCGCGCTCTTGTTCCGCGGTCTGTGTCGTGCTGGCCCCATCGCCAGTTGCTTAACGATCGGAGCCGAGGACCGGCACCAACGCAGTGCCCAACGACTCAGGATCATGCTTGGGACTGCCGTCCGCAACGGCCAAAGGGGCAAGTACCAGGCGCGCACCGAGAGCCTGGGCGGCCCGGTGCACCGGATCCGGCTCGCCGACCCACTCGGCGTCGGCGAGCACGATGTCGATCTGCAGCTCGGGCAGGTACCAGTGCAGCGCGGCCAGGTGATCGGCGACAGAGAGCCCGAGCGTCTCGTTGTCGGCGGCCAGATTCAGCGTGACGAGCCGCCGCGCCGAACTGGCCACGATCGCCGCGGCCAGCTCGGGCACCATCAGGTGCGGCAGCACGCTGGTGTACCAGCTCCCGGGCCCGAAGATCAGCCAGTCGGCCGCCCCGATCGCCTCCAGCGCGGCCGGGCAGGCGGGTGGCGAGGACGGCACGATCCGCACAGCCTCGACGTGCCCGCTCGTGACGGCTACGGCGTGCTGTCCTCGTACCGTGATCACCTCGCCGGACCGACCGGGATCCGCGCCCCGGACATCAGCCTCGATCCCGACGGCACGGCAAGCCATCGGCAGCACCCGCCCGCGGGCACCGACCATCCGGCCGGCGTGTTCCAAGGCCTCGACCGGGTCGCTCATGAGCTCCATGAGGCCGAGCAGGAGCAGGTTGCCGACGGCGTGGCCGGCGAGGGGGTCGTGCTTGCCGCCGAGGGCGGCGATCCGGCGGTCGGCGTTCGCGCCGGCGGGGTCCGGGGCGGTCGGTCCCGGCTCGCTTTCCGATTCCGCCGCGGGAGCTGGTTCGCCAGCCGGGCCCGCGACGCTTGCCGATTCCGCGGTGTGGCCCGGTTCGCTCGTGGCGGCGATCGTGGCGCGGCGGTCCGGGTTGCCGACCGGGGCGAACCGGTGCTGCATCAGCCGGACCATGAGCTGGTGCCCGGGTTCGTCGTCGGCCAGCGCCGCCAGGGCCATCCGCAGGTCGCCGGGCGGCAGCTGGGCGTCCCGCTCGGCGCGCAGGCGGCCGCTCGACCCACCGTTGTCGCCGACGGTGACGACCGCGGTGATGTCGAGATCCAGCCCGGGCGTGCAGCGCCGGAGGGCCCTGAGCGAGGCGGCCAGCCCGTGACCGCCGCCGAAGGCCACGACCTTGATGGGCCGGCTCGCGTCCCTGGACGGTCCGGCTGCGTCCGCGGTCACTCCCGGCCCAGGTCGCGGTGCGACGAGTGGGCGGAGAGGCGGATGTCGCGCAGCCGGGTCGTCAACTCCTCGGCGATCGCCACGCTGCGGTGCTTGCCGCCGGTGCACCCGACGGCCACGGTCAGGTAGCGCTTGCCCTCCCGCTCGAAGCCCGGCGCGGTCGCCGCGATCAGATTCGCGTACGTGCCGACGAAGTCGCTCGCGCCCTCCTGGCCCAGGACGTACATGCTGACGCCCTCCTCGAGGCCGGTGTGGTCCCGCAGCTCCGGCACCCAGAACGGGTTCGGCAGGAAGCGGGCGTCCATCACGTAGTCGGCGTCGGGCGGCAGGCCGTACTTGAACCCGAAGGAGAGCACGGTGATCCGCAGCTTGCGCGCGTCCTCCCCGCCGAACAGCTCCTCGACGCGGCGCCGGAGCTGGTTGACGTTGAGGTGGCTGGTGTCGATGATCACGTCCGCATGCTCGCGCGCCTCCTCGAGCAGCTTGCGCTCGGCGGCGATCCCATCGGCGAGGCGGCCGTCACCCTGCAACGGGTGCGAGCGGCGTACTGATTCGAAGCGCCGGATCAGCACCTCGTCATCGGCGTCGACGAACACCACACGCGGTGAGAAGCCACGTTCCTTGAGCGCGCGGACGGCACCGGCCAGGTCCGTCGAGAAGGCCCGGCTGCGCACGTCCAGCACCATCGCCGTACGCCGGGCAGCACCGCCGGCCTCGAACGCGAGCTGGGCCATGTCCAGCATCAACGCCTGCGGCAGATTGTCGACGACGTAGAAGCCGACGTTCTCCAGGGCGCGGGCGACCGTACTGCGGCCGCCGCCGGACACCCCGGTCACCACCACGAGGTCGGTACCGGCCTCGTCGGGAGACGGCTCCGGAGCGAACTCCGGCATCGACTCGGTCACGCACTCCTCCTGCACCGCACAGCCGCCCACCCGTCCGGGCGGACACTGCATCCTAGGCCGACAGGGCCGCCGGAGTCCGCCGGACACCGTGTCCACTACTCGATCCGGCTGCCGGGGCAGCTCACGAGCAGCCCGAATTCGCCCTGTGCCGACTCAACAGCGCACCGGGCCGGCCGTATTCCACCCCTTTCCGCAGCTCACAGCGCGTCACCTCAGCACTGCGCACGGGAAGCGCAGCCACCCGGTCAGGCACCCGCTTCGTCGCCGTCCGCATGACGAGAGCCCGGGAAGCAGGCCCCGGAAAGCGGACCCCGGAAAGCGGACCCCGGAAAGCAGGCCCCAGAACTAGGACCCGGGAAGCAGGCCCCAGAACTAGGACCCGGGAAGCGGGGCACGGAACGTGTCCCCGGGCAAGCTGGACCCGGAAGCGAGAAACCGGGAAAGCGGGAAGCGGGACTCGGGAAGCGGGGACAACGTCAGGCGTCCGCTTCGTCGTCACCTCCGTCCGTCGGGCGAGGCACCGGCCGCGCCACCCGGGATCGGTTCGCGCCCGCCTTGGTTCTGCCCGCGCCGCCGGCCGGCGCCGGGATCGCGCCCTCCCCGCCGGCAGCGGAGTCGGCGCCGGCGCGGTCCGCGGCGTCCTTCGTGGTGGAGTCGCCGATCGCCGCCAGGACCGCCTCAGCCGTACGGCGGCCGATGCCCGGGACCTCGGTGATCTCCTCCGGGCTCGCCTGCCCCAGCCGCTTCAACGACCCGAAGTGCCGCAGCAACGCCTTGCGTCGCGTCTCCCCCAGGCCGGGAATGTTGTCCAAGGCGGACGCCGTCATCCGCTTCGAGCGCCGCTGACGGTGGAACGTGATGGCGAACCGGTGGGCCTCGTCCCGGACACGTTGGAGCAGGTACAGGGCCTCGGACGTGCGGGGCAGGATGACCGGGAAGTCCTCGCCGGGCAGCCAGACCTCCTCGAGCCGCTTCGCCAGCCCGCACAGCGCCACGTCGGTGATGCCCAGGTCGGACAGGACCGCCGCGACCGCGTTGACCTGCGGCTGGCCGCCGTCGACCACGACCAGCTGCGGCGGGTACGCGAACCGGCGCGGCCGGCCGGTCAGCGGGTCGACGCCGGGCAGGTCGTTCGTCGCCGGATCGACATCGTCGGCGGGCAGGCCCTTGGAAACGTCACCAGCGGAAAGGTCACCCGCGGAAGGGCCGGAGGGAAGGTCGCCAGGGGAAAGGTCACCCGCGGAAACGTCGCCCGAGTACGGGTCGCCCGAGTACGGGTCGCCCGTGGAAGGGCCGGAGGGGAAGCTGCCGTCCAGGTCGGACAGATCCGCACCAGCACTACCCACCGCCGAAAGAGAAAGCGCAGACGCGGAGGAAGTAGGCCCGGAGAAAGCAGGCGCGGAAGAAGAAGGCGCGTAAGAGAGGGGTGCCGAGGAAGCAGGCGCGGACGCGGGCGAAGACGCCGCAGAAGATGACGAGGACGCCACGGCCGAAGGCGCGGACGCCCCGGACGGGACCGGCGAGAGGCCGGCGAGCCCGGCAGACGCGAGTCCCGAGGCCGACGTAGCAGCGTCGGCCGCGGCGGCAGCCTCCGTCGCCTGGGCGCGATATCGCGCGAACCGCCGCCGCATCACCTCGCTCATCGCGGCCAGGTCGTCCGTGCCGCTGCCGTCCGGGTTGCCGCGGACCGCGAAGCGGCGGTATTCGCTCTTGCGGGCCAGGCCGTCCTCGAAGACGACCATGCTGGCCACCACGTCGGTGCCCTGGATCTGGGAGACGTCGAAGCATTCGATGCGCAGCGGGGCCGTGTCCATTCCCAGCGCCTCGGCGATCTCGTCGAGGGCCTTGCTGCGGGTGGTCAGGTCGCCGGCGCGGCGCAGTTTGTGGCGGGCCAGGGATTCGCCTGCGTTGCGCGCCACGGTCTCGAGGAGGGAGCGTTTGTCGCCGCGCTGCGGTACGCGCAAACTCACGCGGCTGCCCCGGTGCTCGGAGAGCCAGTTCTCGAGCGCGGCGGCGTCCGGCGGCAGGGCCGGCACGAGCAGCTCGCGGGGGACGTCGCCCTCGCCGTGCTCATCGCCGTACACCTGGCTGCAGAAGTGGTGCACGAGGTCTCCGGTCGTCAGGTCCTCGACCTTCTCGACGACCCAGCCGCGCTGGCCGCGGACGCGGCCGTCGCGGACGTGGAAGACCTGGACGGCGGCCTCGAGCGGGTCCTCGGCGAAGGCGACGACGTCGGCGTCGGTGCCGTCGCCGAGCACGACGGTCTGCTTCTCCATCGCCTTGCGCAGCGCGGCGATGTCGTCGCGCAGGCGGGCGGCCTTCTCGAACTCGAGCTCCTCGGAGGCGTCGAGCATGTCGCGCTCGAGCCGCTTGACGAACGTGTCGGTGCGTCCGGCCATGAAGTCGCAGAAGTCGTCGACGATGGTGCGGTGCTCGTCGGCGGTGACGGAGCCGACGCAGGGCGCCGAGCACTTGCCGATGTAGCCGAGCAGGCAGGGGCGGCCGATCTGACCGGCCCGTTTGAAGACGCCGGCCGAGCACGTGCGCGCCGGGAACACCCGGAGCAGCAGGTCGAGGGTCTCCCGGATCGCCCAGGCATGACTGTACGGCCCGAAGTAGCGCACCCCCTTGCGCTTGGCACCCCGCATGACCTGCAGCCGGGGGAACTCCTCGTTGAGGGTCACGGCGAGGAACGGGTACGACTTGTCGTCGCGGTACTTGACGTTGAACCGCGGGTCGAACTCCTTGATCCACGAGAACTCGAGCTGCAGCGCCTCGACCTCGCTGCTGACGGTGACCCAGTCGACGGAGGCCGCCGTGGTGACCATCTGCTGGGTGCGCGCGTGCAGGCTCCACGTGTCGGCGAAGTACGAGTTCAGCCGGTTGCGCAGGCTCTTCGCCTTGCCGACGTAGATGACGCGGCCGGTCGGGTCACGGAAGCGGTAGACACCAGGAGCGTCCGGAATGGTCCCGGGCGCCGGCCGGTAGCTGGACGGGTCAGGCACGGCTCAACACTAATCCCGACCCCTGACAGAATTACCCGACCGGAGGCCCGTTGCCGCCGCCACGGCGTCGGGTCTCCGGCCGGGACATCCGGATCCGGCGGTCAGGGCCCCGCCGAAGAGCGTCCCGGAAACCACCCACCGGAAGGGAAGCGCCTGCTGAGAGCGGCAGGACGGGAGGGCGGCAGAGCGCGTGATCGGGGCCGGGCCGTGTCGGCAGGGGCGTGACCGACCGCGTCACCAAGCCGCGGCGGCCACCACGGGCCGGCCCCAAGACCTCACGCGGCGACGATGTTGTCGCCGTCCACCTTGACCTTCTTCTCCGGCAGCGCCTTGGTCGCCGGGCCGCCCGTGGGCGTGCCGTCGGTGATGGAGAACGAGCTGCCGTGGCACGGGCAGAGGATGTTGCCGCCGTCGACCTTGTTCACCGGGCAGCCCTGGTGCGTGCACACCTTGCTGAACGCCTTGTAGGTGCCCTTCTCGGGCTGGGTGAAAACGTAGTCACCCTTGATGATGCCGCCGCCCTCGGGGACGTCGGCGACCGCCACGAGGGTCTTGCCTCCCCCGGAGCCGGAGTCCGAGCCGGCGTCGGAGCCGGTGCCGCCCGCGTCGGCGCCCTTGCTGCCCGCGGGGGCGGGGTTGTTGGTGAAGTCGCCGCCGTTGGCGCCGGCGGTGCTGCCGGTGCCGCTGGTGTTCGTACCGCACGCGGCGAGGAGGCACCCGGCGCCGAGCGCGCCGGCCCCCACGAGCACGACGCGCCGCGAGGTGACCGTGCCCATGGCGGCGGCCTTCTCGTCGGTGCCCGTGGTCCCGGCGTCCGGACTCGTCTGCACGTCAGTCATCTGTTCGCCAAACCCTTCCAAGAACCCCTGGTCCCGCGCGCTTGCGTCACGCGGCGTCGCTTCCATATACGCGTGCCCCACCGGAGTGGTTCATGGGCGCCGGGAAATTATGGGTCCGGAAAGCCGGAAATATCCAGGGGACAGCGCGGCACCCCTGCTGTTTTCGCAGCAGAGGTGCCGTGGCTGAGAGTTACCTGTGTCCTCGCTGATTTCAGACGGCGGCCTTGGCACGGGACCGGGTGGCCCGCGGCTTGGCGGCCGGCTTCGCGGCGCCGTTGGCCTTGGCGGCGCGCTCGACGGCGGCCGCCGCCCCGGCCGGCTCGCCGGTCAGCCCCAGCATCGGCCGCAGGAAGTGGCCGGTGTGGCTGCCGGGCACCTCGGCGATCTCCTCCGGCGTGCCGGTGGCCAGCATCAGGCCGCCCTTGTTGCCGCCCTCCGGGCCCATGTCGATGAGCCAGTCGGCCGTCTTGATGACGTCCAGGTTGTGCTCGATGGTGATCACGGTGTTGCCCTTGTCGACCAGGCCGTTGAGCACCAGCAGCAGCTTGCGGATGTCCTCGAAGTGCAGGCCGGTGGTCGGCTCGTCGAGCACGTAGACGGTCCGCCCGGTCGAGCGTTTCTGCAGCTCGGAGGCGAGCTTGACGCGCTGTGCCTCGCCGCCGGACAGCGTCGGGGCCGGCTGCCCGAGCCGTACGTAGCCCAGCCCGACGTCGACCAGCGTCCGGAGGTGGCGGTGGATCGCCGGGATGGCCTGGAAGAACTCCGCGGCCTCCTCAATCGGCATCTCCAGCACCTCGGAGATCGTCTTGCCCTTGTAGTGGACCTCGAGGGTCTCCCGGTTGTAGCGCGCGCCCTTGCAGACCTCGCACGGCACGTACACGTCGGGGAGGAAGTTCATCTCGATCTTGATCGTGCCGTCGCCGGAGCAGTTCTCGCAGCGGCCGCCCTTGACGTTGAACGAGAACCGGCCGGGGCCGTACCCGCGGACCTTGGCCTCGGTGGTCTCGGCGAAGAGCTTGCGGACGTTGTCGAAGACGCCGGTGTACGTCGCCGGGTTGGAGCGCGGGGTACGCCCGATCGGCGACTGGTCGACGCCGACGACCTTGTCGACGTGCTCGAGGCCGGTGATGCGGGTGTGACGGCCGGGCACCATCCGGGCACCGTTGATCTGGTTGGCGAGCACGGTGTAGAGGATGTCGTTGACCAGCGTGGACTTGCCCGAGCCGCTGACCCCGGTGACCGCGATGAACTGCCCCAACGGGAAGCCGACGGTGAGGTTGCGCAAGTTGTGCTCGCGCGCGCCCTGCACCACCAGCTCACGCCCCGGCGTCTGCGGACGGCGGGTGGCCGGCGTGGGGATCTTCTTGCGGCCGGACAGGTATGCCCCCGTCGGCGACTGCTTGTTGGCCAGCAGCCCCTTCACCGACCCGCTGTGCACGATCTTGCCGCCGTGCTCGCCCGCGCCGGGGCCGATGTCGACGATCCAGTCCGCCGTACGGATGGTGTCCTCGTCGTGCTCGACCACGATCAGCGTGTTGCCGAGGTTCTTGAGGCGCACCAGCGTCTCGATGAGCCGGTGGTTGTCCCGCTGGTGCAGGCCGATCGACGGCTCGTCCAGCACGTACAGCACGCCGACCAGGCCGGAACCGATCTGGGTGGCGAGCCGGATGCGCTGCGCCTCGCCGCCGGAGAGGGTGCCGGCGCCGCGGTCGAGCGAGAGGTAGTCGAGGCCGACGTCGACCAGGAAGCGCAGCCGGGCGTTGATCTCCTTGAGCACCCGCTCGGCGATCATCTTCTGCCGGTCGTCGAGCTCGATGGTGGCCAGCAGCTCGGCGCAGTCGCCCACCGACAGGTTGCAGACCTCGGCGATGCTCTTGCCGGCGATCGTGACCGCCAGCACCTCGGGCTTGAGCCGCGTGCCGCCGCAGGTCGGGCACGGGATGTCGCGCATGTAGCCCTCGTACTTGTCGCGCGACCATTCGCTCTCGGTGTCGTTGTGCCGGCGCTCGATCCACTGCACCACGCCCTCGAAGCCGGTGTAGTAGGAGCGCTCTCGGCCGTACTTGTTGCGGTAGCGGACGTGGACCTGGTCCTCGGAGCCGTAGAGGATGGTCTTCTGCGCGCGGCTGGGCAGCGCCCGCCACGGGGTTTCGACGCTGAAGCCCTCGGCCTTGGCCAGCGCCTCGAGCAGGCGCAGGAAGTACTCCAGGGTCGAGCCGCCGGACCAGGGCTGGATCGCACCCTCGCGGATGCTGCGCTCCTCATCCGGGATGATCAGCTCGGGGTCGACCTCCTTCTTGGTGCCCAGGCCGGTGCACTCCGGGCAGGCGCCGTACGGCGCGTTGAAGGAGAAGACCCGCGGCTCGAGGTCCTCGATGGCGAGCGGGTGCTCGTTGGGGCAGGCCAGGTGCTCGGAGAAGCGGCGCTCGCGGGCCGGGTCGTCCTCGGGCAGGTCGACGAAGTCGAGCAGGACGACGCCGCCGGCCAGGACGAGCGCGGACTCCACCGAGTCGGTCAGCCGCTGCTTGCTGCTCGCCTTGACGCTCAGCCGGTCGACCACCACCTCGATGGTGTGCTTCTCCTGCTTCTTCAGCTTCGGCGGCTCGGCCAGCGGGTGGACCACACCGTCGACGCGGGCGCGCGCATAGCCCTTGGACTGGAGCTCGGCGAAGAGGTCGACGTATTCGCCCTTGCGGCCCCGCACGACCGGGGCGAGCACCATGAAGCGGGTGCCCTCGGGCATCGTGAGGACGCGGTCGACGATCTGCTGCGGGCTCTGCTTGCTGATCCGCTCGCCGCAGACCGGGCAGTGCGGGATGCCCGTACGCGCGAAGAGCAGGCGCAGGTAGTCGTACACCTCGGTGATCGTGCCCACGGTCGAGCGCGGGTTGCGTGAGGTCGACTTCTGGTCGATGGAGACGGCCGGCGACAGGCCCTCGATGAAGTCGACGTCGGGCTTGTCCATCTGGCCGAGGAACTGCCGGGCGTACGACGACAGCGACTCCACGTAGCGCCGCTGCCCCTCGGCGAAGATGGTGTCGAAGGCGAGGCTGGACTTGCCCGAGCCGCTCAGCCCGGTGAACACGATCATCGCGTCGCGGGGCAGGTCGAGGTTGACGTCGCGCAGGTTGTGCTCCCGCGCGCCGCGAATGATCAGTCGGTCGGCCACAGCCAGCCACTCCGTAACGTCAAATCAATGGGCGCCGCCACCCTAGCCGCGGGGTACGACATTTTCCGGGCCGCCGAGGTACAGCACCGGCGACAGACCCGGAATTCCCGTCACCCCGCCGGGTGAACCATGCCCCGTACGTCCCACACCTCGACGCCTCCGACCTGCTGCGGGGCGGCGCCGAGCAGATCGGTGACGAGGGTCTGCAGGAGGTCGCGGTTCGGGGTGTCCGGAACGAGCACCACCACCGCGGCCCGCCAGTACCTGAGGTCGGCGACCGCGGCGCGCCGGTCGGCGTCCGTGACCACCGGCATCCGACCGTACGCCCCCGCGAGGCGCAGCAGGTCGGCGGTGGGCCGCGGGGCCGCGTTCCAGGAGCCGGTGCGGTCCTGCGGCGGGTTCGCGGGGACCATGAAATATCCGCGCGGAATCTCGTAGTCCAGGCCGGAGAGGGCGAACCAGCGCATTCCGGTACGCCCGGTTGTCACCTCCGGCAGGGGCACCGTGACCAGCGTGCGGCCCTCGGGCACGTACCGCTCCCACATGCGCTGCGCGATGAACGGCGGCGTCACCGGCGCGGCCACCACCGGCAGCGGCTTGGGCAGCACCGGCGCCAGCGCCAGTGCCAGCCCGACCCAGAAGGCGGTCCGCCGCCGCGACGGCAGCAGCCCGGCCCGGTCGGCTGCCAGCGCGAGCAGCACCCCGATGACGGTGGTCGGCACCATCGCGAACCGGGTCACGCTGACCAGATCGATGATCGGCACGTGCGCGATCAGGGCGAACGGCAGCGGCACGCCGGTGTCGTGCCCGGCGACCCGCAGCTCCGGGCCCATCGACATGACCAGCAGCGCCAGGCCGGCGATCATCGCCGCGCGCGCGGCGACCTGGTGCCAGAGCATCCGGCCGGCGACGACCAGCATCACCAGCATCGGTACGCCCCAGAACGTGTTCTCCTCGGTCGGGCTGACGCTCAGCGCCCGCGCCACGACGCCGTTGCCGGCCAGCGACTGACGGGCGTACGCGCCCAGCGACAGCAGGTCGGTGACGAACTTGCCGGGCTCGAACGGCTGGCCGCTGTAGCTCTGCGGCCCGGCGAACTGGCACCACAACGGGTACCCGAGCAGCACCAGAGCGGTGCCGCCCGCCACCCCCAGCCCGAGCAGGAACCGCCGCGCGGCCTCGATGCTCGCTCGCCGGGCGAAGCACGCGTACGCGACCACGAAGACGAACAGGGTCAGGGCGGTGAAGAGCAGGACCTCCTCGTTGAGGAAGACCTGGAGGACTATCAGCAGCCCGAGGAGCACCCCGCCCCGCAGCACCCGGCCGGGCTCGCGCAGCCGCAGCACCTGCCAGACGATGAACGGCACGGCGAACTGCGAGACGAAGTTGATGTGCCCGTTGGCGTGCGACACCAGCGCGGGCGCGAACCCGCACCAGAGGCCGCCGATCCAGGCCGCGAGCGGGCTGCATACCAGATGCCGGGAGAAAACCCACCACCAGGCCGCCGCCGTGCCGGCCAGGCCGAGGGTGAGCAGCAGCACCATCGAGACGCCGGCGCCGAGGAAGTGCGTCACCGGCGCGAACGGCACGGTCAGGGCCAGCACGGAGGTGTTGGCCATGGTGTTCATGCCGTCGGGCACGTTCATCCGGCCGGTGAAGAACGGGTTGTCGCCGTGGAACACCACGCGCTCGCCGTGCGCCAGCATGGCCAGGAAGAACCCGTGGTCGTCGTCGTTGGCGGAGAGCACCCGGCCCGACGGGTCACGCCACAGCTGGATGAGCACGAGCACACCCAGGGCGAGGTAGCTCAGCAGCGCCCAGGCGCCGAAGCGGCGCACGCGGGCCACCGGCGCCCCGGAGGAGGCGAGGTCGGGCTGGTCGGCGACGACCTCTTCTAGCGCGGGCACCGGTGCATTCTGCCAGAGCTCCGGGTCACCACCGGGTCAGCGGCGGGGTCTGCGCCGCCCGGGACCGGCCGCTCCGGCCAGCCGCTCGGCCCGCCTGCCGCTCTCGACGGCAACCTCCCGGTGCAGTTTGCGCCAGCTCTCGAGCCTGCGGGGCGGCAGCTTGCCGTCGGCCAGCGCGGCCTCGACCGCGCACCCCGGCTCGCCGTCGTGACGACAATCACCGAAGCGGCAGCCGGCGGCGAGGTCCGCGACGTCGGCGAAGGCCCGGTCCAGGCCCTCGGCCGTGTCCAGCAGACCCACCCCGCGGATGCCCGGCGTGTCCAGGACGGCGCCGCCGCCGGGAATCAGGACGAGACTTCGGTACGCGGTGGTGTGACGTCCCTTGCCGTCCGCGCTCCGGATCGACTGGACGGGCATCACATCGGTGCCCGCCAGCGCGTTGACGAGGGTGGACTTGCCCGCCCCCGACCGCCCCAGCAGGGCTAGCGTCCGCCCGGGCGTGACGAGTTCGCGCAGCTCGTCGAGCCCCGAGCCGCGCCGTACGCTGACCGGCAGCACGCGTACCCCCGGGGCCAGCTCGCCGAGCTGGCGCGCGACCGCCTGCGGATCCCGTGCGGTGTCGCTCTTGGAGAGCACGACGACCGGCCGGGCGCCGGACTCCCAGGCGAGGGCGAGCAGCCGTTCGACGCGGGCGTCGTCGGGGGCCGGGTGCATCGGCTCGACCACCGCGACGGTGTCCATGTTGGCGGCCAGGACCTGGCCGGTGGAGTCCTTGTCCGCGGTACGCCGGATCAGCGCGGTGCGCCGCGGCAACACGATCTCGACCGTGGTACGGCGATCCGGCCAGCGCCGCAGCACCACCCAGTCGCCGGCGCACGGCAGGTTGGCGGGGTCCGCGGCGGCGCCCAGCAGCAGGCCGCCGGCGAGGCTGGCACGGTGGACGCCGTCGGCGGCCAGCACGGTGCAGATGCCACGGTCGGCACGCAGCACCCGGCCGGCGAGGGCATCGGTGCGGTCGAAGGGACGATAGGCGGACGCGAGCGTCGCGTTCCAGCCCAGTGCGGGCAGGTCGGACATGAGAAACCCTTTGTGGTGTGGGGAAGCGGCGCCGACGGTGGTCAGGCGCGGACTCCCGTACGAAGCCGGGACGCGCGAACGAAAAGCACGGTGCCCACCTCCTCCGCGGGTCTGCGAACGCGTCTGGCATCGACGGTACGGTCGGCGTGACGGCCGGGAAAGCGAGTTTCCGATCGGCTCCGGCCGGGGGCACCGACTAGGTTGGGTGGGTGACGATCGATCCGCTCGTGCTGATGACCGATGTCGACCAGGCGACCGAACGCCTCATCCGTACCGCTGAGGGCCTGGAACCCGGCGCCGAGTCCGCGCCGTCGCTGTTGCCGGGATGGACGATCGGTCACGTGCTGACCCACGTGGCGCGCAACGCCGACTCGTTCACCAATCTGCTGACCTGGGCCCGCACCGGCGTGGAGACACCCCAGTATCCGACGCCGAGGGCGCGCGAGGAGGGCATCGAGGCGGGCCACCGCCGGCCGCTCGCCGAGCAGATCGCCGACCTGCGCGAGTCCCACGAGCGGTTCGCGGACGCCGGCGCGGCGATGCCCGCCGAGGCGTGGGCGTTCCACCTGCCCTCAACGGGCCGGTCGGCGGCGTTCGTGCCGTGGGCCCGCCTGCGCGAGGTCGAGGTGCACCACGTCGACGTCGGCCGCGACTACACGCCCGAGGACTGGTCCGACGCCTTCGCGCTGCGGCTGCTGCGCGAGATCGTCGGCGGCGCGAAGGCGGAGGACGCCTCCGCGCTGGTGCTGCGCCCGCAGGGCCTCGAGCACCCGCTGACCATCGGCGCGGTGACCGACGCCACCGTGGCGATCGGCGGCCCCACCCGCTCCATCGCCGCCTGGCTCGCCGGCCGCGCCGACGGCGCCGACCTCACCGTGTCCCCGGACGGGACCCTGCCCACTCCCCCGAGGTGGAAGTGACGATGACGTACACCGGAAACGTGAGCCCGGGCTCGGCGCCCGCGGTCCGCGAGCTCAACGGCCTGACCGTCACGAAGGTCTCGGTCGGCCCGATGGACAACAACGCCTACCTGCTGCGCTGCGCCTCGGACGGCACGCAGGTGCTCATCGACGCCGCCAACGAGGCCCAGACGTTGCTGAAACTGATCGGCGATGCCGGCCTCGCCGCGGTCGTGACGACCCACCGGCACTACGACCACCACGGCGCGCTCGCCGAGGTGGTCAAGGCCACCGGCGCCCGCTCGATCGCCGGCGCGGACGACGCCGGGGAAATCCCGGGTGTGACCGACACCGTGCGCGACGGCGACACCATCGCGGTCGGCGACTGCATCCTCGAGGTCATCCACGTCGTCGGGCACACCCCTGGCTCGATCGTGCTGCTCTACCGCGAGCCCGGCGGCATCGCCCACCTGTTCACCGGCGACAGCCTCTTCCCGGGCGGGGTCGGCGGCACCCGCGGCGAGCAGAACTTCACGTCGCTCATCGACGACGTGGAGCACAAACTCTTCGACCGTCTGCCGGACGACACGTGGTTCTACCCCGGGCACGGCAACGACTCGACGCTCGGCGCGGAACGCCCGCACCTGGGCGAGTGGCGGGCCCGCGGCTGGTAGCGCTCCGCTACGCCCGCAGCGCCGCGCTGACCTTCGGCGACTCCATGGGCAACGAGAACATCGGGTAGTCGTACGCGATCGCGTTGTCGTGCTCCTCCGCCGAGGTAGCCGCGACGCAGTCGGTGAGGGTGATCACCCGGTAGCCGTTCTCGTACGCGCTGCGCATCGTCGACTCGACGCAGCAGTTCGTCAGGAAGCCGGCGAGGATGACCGTCTCGATGCCGCGGCTGCGCAGGATGAAGTCGAGGTTCGTGCTGGCGAAGGTGTCCAGGCCCCGCTTGCCCTCGATGAGGATGTCGCTCTCCGCGGGGGTCAGGTCGTCGACGATCGCCGCGCCCCAGGTCCCCTTGACGAAGGCGTTGCCGTCCACCACGCCCTTGAGGATTCCGTACGGGTGACGCGACAGCTCGCCGTACCCGGGGGCGAAGGTGATCGGCGCGTGCATGATCGTCACCCCGGCGGCGCGGGCGGCCTCGACGAGCGCGACCGTCTTGGGGAGCATGCCGGTCTTCTCCATCACGGGCGCGACCGCACCGTGCAGGACGCCGCCCTCCGAGGTGAACTCGTTCTGGTACTCGATGAGCACGATCGCCGTCGTCGCGGGATCGAGGTGCAGCGTGTCCGACATGCCCACTCCCTGGAGTTGTGCACTGGGTCACAATCACCCTAGGCGGGTCAGCCCTGGGCGGAAAGGCGCCGGGACGGGCGCAACCCGGACGTAGGGTCGGAGCACCCCTTCGAGCGCTCCGGAGGCACCGATGGATCTGCCCCCTCACCTGCGCTGGCAGCCCAACCCACCCGCCCCCGAGCCGTGGCACTCGCTCGGCGGCCCGGGCCCGGCCATCCCGGGCTGGCTCGAAGAACGCCTCTTCGACCAGCGCATCGTCATGGTCCGCGGCCCGTTGAACGGCCACGCCGCCTCCGGCATCGCCGCCGCCCTGCTGACCCTCGACGCGGCCGGCCCCGAGCCGATCCAGCTGCACGTGGCCTGCGACGGCGGCGACCTCAACGCCGCTCATGCGGTCACCGACGTGATCGACGCGATGGCGGCCCCGGTGCACGCGGTGGTCACCTCGGAGGCGGGCGGTGCGGTGCTCGCCGTCCTCGCCGCCGCGCAGAAGAGATCGGCCTACCGGCACGCCCGCTTCAAGCTGGCGGAGCCGCGCGCGGCCGGGGTGATGGGTACGGCCGACGCGGTCGCCGCGGCGGCCGGGCAGCACCTGCGGGAGCTGGAGGAGCTGGTCCTGCGGCTGGCCGAGGCGACGGGCCAGACGCGCAGCCGCATCGAGGACGACCTGTCCGAGGGCCGCAACCTCAGCGCCGAGGAGGCGAAGGAATACGGCCTCATCGACGACGTGATCGCCGGCAAGGCGTGAGAAACGCCGCGGCGCGGCTCCCCATGAGGGGAACCGCGCCGCGGGATGTTCCGGGTGACCGACTTACTCGGGGACCTTGACGCCCATCGACCGCGCCGTACCGGCGACGACCTTGATGGCCGCGTCGAGGTCGTTGGCGTTCAGGTCGGGGAGCTTGCGCTCGGCGATCGACTTGATCTGGTCGCCACTCAGCGTGCCCACCGTCTGGGTCAACGGGTTGGACGCGCCCGACTGGATGCCCAGAGCCTTGCGGATCAGGAAGCTCGTCGGCGGCGTCTTGTAGGTGAGCTGGTGGCTCCGGTCCTCGAAGACCGAGACGATGACCGGGATGATCTCGCCACGGTTCTTCGCGGTCGCCTCGTCGTACTCGACCTTGACGGCACGCATGTTGGCGCCGGTGGGGCCGAGCATCTTGCCGAGGTCCACCATCGCGGCGTTACCCGCCTCAAGCGCGAGGGTCACCTCATGGGTCTTCTTCTTGGGCGGCATTGCGCAAAAGCTCCTTAGTGTGTGCTGTGCGGGTCCAAGGCAGGTACGGGCCTAAGTCAGGAGCTCGCCAGCATCATCAACGCACGACAACCCCGAGACTTTACTACCGCGCTCGTTCATGGGTCAAAACGCGCATGCGGGGGCACCGTCTCGGGTTCCACCCGCCAGTGTATCTCGGCCTTCGAGGGCCCCTGCCGACGGGCTCAGTACCTGTCGCAGTAGCACGACTTCATCAACGACCGGACGCTGTCGACGTACGCCGGATTGGGCAGCTTCCTGTCCCCGTACATGTCATCGACCGCGCCGCGACCAGCGTTGTAGGCGGAGATGACCATGTTCAGCAGGCACATGCTGCTGTGGGTCCTGCACTTCCCGGCGCTCAGGTCATAGTTGTCGTGGAAGTACGAGTGACCGAACGCCCGGGTCAGCCACGCCAGGTAGTTGGCGCCGAGGACCGCGTTCTCCCGGTAGTCGTGGCTGTCGTACGCCTTCTCGAACCGCTGGTTGATGAACGCCTCGGTGTCGGGCATCACCTGCATCAGCCCGCGCCCGCCGTCGCAGTTGACGTAGTTGGAGGTCCAGCCGCTCTCGTGCCACGCCGTGGCCAGCACCAGCCGCTTCGGCAGCTTGAGCTCCGGCGCCGAGCCGGGCCAGTACGTCTTGCCGGCCGCCGCCGTGAGGGCGGACTCCGCCTTGACCTTCGAGACCGCCTTGCCCTCCCTGGTGGCGCAGGCCGGCATCTCGAAGTTGTTGGGATCCTCGGTCTTCGTCGGCTTCGCCTTCTTCGGCTTCGGCTCGGCCTTCGACGGCGAGGGAGGCGGCGTGGTCGTCTCCTCCGGAACCGGCTCCTCGGTCACCTCGTCCGACGGCGCCACCTCCACCGGAGCCGCGGTGACCGGCTCCCGCGCGGATCCGCCGCCGCCCAGGCCGCAGCCGGCCGCCACGATCAGGGCCACCAGCACACCGGCCAGCCGTTTCATCGATGGTTTCCTCGCCTCGTCCAGCGCAACGCTGGAACGCTAACAGCCCGGACAAGGCGGTGCAGCCCGGCAAATCGGGCGTACGGGACGACAGCCGCCACCGCTTCCGCGGGAGTAAGCCCCGGAGGCCCGACGGCAACCGAGACCAAGGACAATGGGGGTATGCAGACCCGCACCGACCTACGCAACGTCGCCATCATCGCCCACGTCGACCATGGCAAAACCACCCTGGTCGACGCCATGCTGCGCCAGGGGAGCCAGTCCCACGCGCGGGGCGAGATGGCCGACCGAGCCATGGACTCCATGGACCTGGAGCGGGAAAAGGGCATCACCATTCTCGCCAAGAACACGGCGATCAGCTACCAGCCCGCCGACGGCTCGCCCGTCACCATCAACATCATCGACACCCCCGGCCACGCCGACTTCGGCGGTGAGGTCGAACGCGGCCTCACCATGGTCGACGGCGTCGCCCTGCTCGTGGACGCCTCCGAGGGCCCGCTGCCGCAGACCCGGTTCGTGCTCCGCAAGGCGCTGCAGGCCAAGCTGCCGATCATTCTGATCATCAACAAGGTCGACCGGCCCGACGCGCGGATCAAGGAGGTCGTCGACGAGACGTACGAGCTCTTCCTCGACCTCGACGCCGACGAGCACCAGATCGAGTTCCCGATCGTCTACGCCTGCGCCCGCGACGGCATCGCCTCGCTGACTCAGCCCAAGGACGGCACCGTCCCGGAGGACAGCACCGACCTCGAGGTGCTTTTCAGCACGATCCTCGAGACCATCCCGGCGCCTACCTTCCACGAGGACGCGCCGCTGCAGGCGCACGTGGTCAACCTGGACGCCTCGCCGTTCCTCGGCCGCCTGGCGCTCTGCCGCGTCCACGAGGGGACGATCCGCAAGGGCCAGACCGTCGCCTGGTGCAAGACCGACGGCAGCGTCTCCAATGTGCGCATCTCCGAGCTGCTGATCACCGAGGGCCTGGAGCGTAAGCCCGCCGAGAGCGCCGGCCCCGGCGACATCATGGCCGTCGCCGGCATCCCCGACATCATGATCGGCGAGACCCTCGCCGACGCGGAGAACCCGAAGCCGCTCCCGCTGATCCAGGTCGACGAGCCGGCCATCTCCATGGTCATCGGCACCAACACCTCGCCGCTGGTCGGCCGGGTCAAGGGCGCCAAGGTCACCGCCCGCATGGTCAAGGACCGCCTCGACAAGGAGCTCGTCGGCAACGTCTCGCTGCGGGTGCTCCCCACCGAGCGCCCCGACGCGTGGGAGGTCCAGGGCCGTGGGGAGCTGGCCCTCGCGATCCTGGTCGAGCAGATGCGCCGCGAGTCGTACGAGCTCACCGTCGGCAAGCCGCAGGTGGTCACCAAGGAGATCGACGGCAAGGTGCACGAGCCGGTCGAGCGGCTCACCATCGACGCCCCCGACGAGTACATGGGCGCGATCACACAGCTGCTCTCCACCCGCAAGGGCCGGATGGAAGAGCTGATCAACCACGGCACCGGCTGGCTGCGCATGGAATGGCTGGTGCCCGCCCGCGCCCTCATCGGATTCCGTACGGAGTTCCTCACCGAGACCCGCGGCACCGGCATCATGCATCACCTGTTCGAGGACTACGAGCCGTGGTTCGGCGAGCTGCGCACCCGCCAGAACGGCTCGCTCGTCGCCGACCGGGCCGGCGTGGTGACCGCGTTCGCCATGACCAACCTCCAGGAGCGCGGCCAGCTCTTCGTCGAGCCGACCACCGAGGTGTACGAGGGCATGATCGTCGGCGAGAACAGCCGCCAGGACGACATGGACGTCAACATCACCAAGGAGAAGAAGCTGACGAACATGCGTCAGTCGACCTCCGACGAGACGGAGAAGCTGATCCCGCCGCGCAAGCTGTCGCTGGAGCAGGCCCTCGAGTTCTGCCGCGAGGACGAGTGCGTCGAGGTGACCCCCGCGAACGTCCGGATCCGCAAGGTCGTGCTCGACCAGCAGACCCGCGGCCGGGCTGCGGCACGGCGCAAGCACCAGCAGTAAAAGAAGACGCGGGTACGGTGCTCAGCACCGTACCCCCGTCTCTTTTTCGGTCAGGCCTTCAATAACTCTTTCTTCTGGTCGCGTGACGACTTGGCCAGGCTGGCGACCGTGGCGACGCCCAGCGTGCCGAGGATGACGAGAAGAGAGAGCCAGATCGGAATCTCGGGCGCCCAATGCACGCCGTGGCCGCCGTTGATGAACGCCAGCGAATTGGTGTGCAGCGCCTCGAGGAACAGCTTCACCCCGATGAAGGCGAGCACGAACGCCAACCCGATGTTGAGGTAGATCAGGCGTTCCAACAGGCCGCCGAGCAGGAAATACAGCTGCCGCAACCCCATCAGCGCGAACACGTTGGCGGTGAAGACGAGGTACGGCTCCTTGGTGATGCCGAAGATCGCCGGAATCGAGTCGAGCGCGAAGATCAGGTCGGTGGTCCCGATCGCGATCATGACGATGAGCAGGGGCGTGAACAGCCGACGCCCGGTGTCGGTGACCACCGTCATCCGGCCGCTGTCGAAGGAGCTGGACAGCGGGAAGACCCGCTTGGCCCAGCGGATGAGGATGTTCTCCTTGAAGTCGTCCTCGTCGCTCTCGCCGTTCTTCAGCAGCGTCACCGCGGTGTACACCAGGAACACGCCGAAGATGTAGAACACCCACGAGAACTGCTGGATCAGCGCGGCCCCGGCGGCAATGAACGCCCCCCGCATGACCAGCGCCAGCACGATCCCGATCAGCAGCACCTTCTGCTGGAACTGCCGGGGCACATTGAACCGAGCCATGATGATCATGAACACGAACAGGTTGTCGACACTCAGCGAATACTCGGTGAGCCAACCCGTGAAGAACTCCCCCGCAGGCGTCCCCCCGGCGGTGACCCACAACCCCACCCCGAACGCCAACGCCAGCGCGACGTAGAAGGCCACCCACCCGCCGGCCTCCCGCATCGACGGCTCATGCGGCCGCCGCCCGACGATCAGCAGATCGACGGCGAGCATGACGACAAGGGCACCCAGAGTGATGAGCCAAACCCACGTGGAAACGTTCAATGAGGACCTCCGGCAGACACGGTTCATCGCCGCACCGGAATGGGGGACCGGCTCGGCGACGTGCGACTGTCGGAGGTCTCTTCCGCCTCCACCCGGCGGGCGAAGACCACCGGCCCCGGGCACACCCTCGCGGGGGCAGACCGTGTTGACGAGACCGGCGCAGAGGAATACTCCCCTCCTACGGAAGCCATTGTGTCGCATCGGGAGCCGGTGCGACACCTGACCCCGGACAATCGTGTCCAGTCTCTCGCGGGACGGTGACTTCCGGGCCTGAACCGGCGGTTAGAGCAGCTGGCTGGCAATCTGCGACCGTGCAGCGGAGTTGGGGTGCCTGGAGCTGCCGTGTGGGCTGGCCGCCCGGACTCCATTACCTCGCCCGGGACGACGAGTTCGGCCGCCAGTCACTTGCCTCATCCGCTTCTGGTTCCGTCCGGCTCGACGCACGTGTCTGTCCGGCTCGACGCACGGCGCCTCTTCGCCGGCTCACAATCCGCTGGCCATCCTAGGAGGCTAGTTCAGCCTCTTTCGGCGCTCGCCTCCTCGCGCCGAGCGAGATCGACGGTGGCGCTCAGGCCGCCCGGCGCCGCTCACGGCGGCCCAGTCCTTCCCGGCGTCATCCAACCTGAGCCGGCGACGTCAGGCGCGCCGGCAGCTCGCGGCCTCAGCCCGGCTGGAAGCGAGCCCTGCGCCCGCGGTCCTCGAAGCCCAGCTGCCGATAAAGTTGTCCGGCAGGATTGTCGACGTTGACGTCGAGCCACGCCTCCACGGCCCCGTCCGATCGCATCCGCCGCAACGCCTCTGTGACGAGCGCCGCGCCGAGCCCTCGCCCTCGAGCGGCCGGCACGACACCGACCTGCACGATCCACCCGACTGCCGCCGTCAGGAACCCGGCGTCACCGACCCCCTGAACCGAGGCCAGCACCGACCATCCCGGCCGGAAATCCTCGTCGTCGGCCAAGTCCGCGATCCACTCCTCCGCGGTCCACCCCGGAAAGCCGGGCCGCTCACGGAAAGCCGCGTCATAGACCCGGAAGAACCGCTCCGCATCAACGTCCGGCCATCCGCGAACGGTGGTGCCATCCGGCCACCCCGCTTCGGGTACGCCGCGAGCACCCAGGTCGAACCGCAACACGTCCTCGGCGAAGACCTGCCGCAGCCCCCGCTCGACGAACAGCTGGAGGGCCGCGGCGGTCAAGGACTCGGTTTCCACCGTGACGGTCCCGCCCAACCGCTGCCCCTCGGCCAACCCCCAGTCCAGAAGCCGCCCGCCGAGCCCACACGACCGGAACGTCGGATCGACCAGACCGGCGAACGTGGCGCCGTCCCATTCGCTCCCACCGCCGTGACGCTCCCGAGGCGTGACAGAGGCAGCCGCCGCCGGGCCGAAGCCGGCTGCCGAACCGGTGCCGGCCACCGTCGGACCAGACTCGGCCCGTGTCTCGGCCGGACCGGACTGAACCGACGTAACCCCGCGACGTGCGGTAGGCCGGACCGCCCCGGCGGCGACGAGCCCGCCGTCCCCGGTACGCGCCTGCAGATTCACCACCCCGTCCCCGAGCCAGCGACGCCGGAGAAAGCCCGGATCAGCAGACAGCGGGAGCCCACCATCGGCGTCGAGGCACCGCCGCGCCAGCCCCACCAACTCACCCTCCACAGCAAGGGGCGCGACAGTCCACGCAACGGCGTCAGGCGACACGTGCGACAGCGTAGTGAGCACCAGTCAGCGGTCCCACCGACTTCTCGCCGCCGACAGAAGCGTCCGTCGGCCTCGGAATCGTCACTTCACTCCGGCGACGTCCATTCCCCGCAGCTCCTTCTTGAGCTCCGACACCTCGTCACGGATGCGGGCGGCGAGTTCGAACTGCAGTTCCCGGGCCGCGGCCAGCATCTGGTCGTTCAGGTCCTGGATGAGCTGGGCCAGCTCGGCCCGGGCCATGCCCTCGCGGGCCGGGGCCGACGAGCCGCGCGCCTTCGAGCGGGTCTCCGGGACCGGGCCCTTGCCGCGGGACATCTGGCGGCCCGCGCCGCCGACAACGTGGCCGCCGGGGCCATGGCCGCCGATGGCCGTGTCGGTGTCCTCGGCCTCGCGGTAGATGTCGTCGAGGATGTCGTGGATCTTCTTGCGCAGGGGCTCGGGGCTGATGCCGTTCGCCTTGTTGTGGGCGATCTGCTTGGCGCGGCGGCGGTCGGTCTCCTCGATCGCGGCGCGCATCGAGGGGGTCATCTTGTCCGCGTACATGTGGACTTCACCGGAGACGTTGCGGGCCGCGCGGCCGATCGTCTGGATCAGGGAGCGGCCGCTGCGGAGGAAGCCCTCCTTGTCCGCGTCGAGGATCGCGACCAGCGAGACCTCGGGCAGGTCGAGGCCCTCGCGGAGCAGGTTGATGCCGACGAGTACGTCGTAGTCGCCCTTGCGTAGCTCCTTGAGCAGCTCGACGCGGCGCAGCGTGTCGACCTCGGAGTGCAGGTAGCGGACCCGGATGCCGTTCTCGAGCAGGTAGTCGGTGAGGTCCTCGGCCATCTTCTTGGTGAGGGTGGTGACGAGGACCCGTTCGTCGCGCTCGGTGCGTTCCTTGATCTCGTGCATGAGGTCGTCGATCTGGCCCTTGGTCGGCTTCACCACGACCTGGGGGTCGACCAGGCCGGTGGGGCGGATGACCTGCTCGACGTATTCACCGCCGGACTGCTGGAGCTCCCACGGGCCGGGGGTCGCGGACAGGAACACCATCTGGCCGACGCGCTCGAGGAATTCGTCGAAGCGCAGCGGCCGGTTGTCGGCGGCGCTGGGCAGCCGGAAGCCGTGCTCGATGAGGATGCGCTTGCGGGACGCGTCGCCCTCGTACATGCCGCCGATCTGCGGGATCGTCACGTGCGACTCGTCGATGACGGTGATGAAGTCGTCGGGGAAGTAGTCGAGCAGCGTGTACGCCGGGTCACCGTACGAGCGGCCGTCCATGTGCATCGAATAGTTCTCGATGCCGTTGCAGAAGCCGACCTGGCGCATCATCTCGATGTCGTAGGTCGTCCGCATGCGCAGGCGCTGGGCCTCGAGCAGCTTGCCCTGCCGTTCCAGCTCGGCGAGACGCTCGGCCAGCTCCGCCTCGATGTCGCGGATGGCGCGCTCCATGCGCTCCGGGCCGGCCGTGTAGTGCGTCGCCGGGAAGATCACCAGCTGGTCCACCTCGCGCACGATTTCGCCCGTCAGCGGGTGCAGGTAGTAGAGCTTCTCGATCTCGTCACCGAACAGCTCGATGCGGACGGCCAGTTCCTCGTATGCCGGGATGATCTCGAGGGTGTCGCCCCGGACCCGGAACGTGCCCCGCTGGAACGCCATGTCGTTGCGCGAGTATTG
Source organism: Actinoplanes sp. NPDC051475 (assembly GCF_040689425.1). Taxonomy (NCBI): domain Bacteria; kingdom Bacillati; phylum Actinomycetota; class Actinomycetes; order Micromonosporales; family Micromonosporaceae; genus Actinoplanes; species Actinoplanes sp. NPDC051475. The sequence goes on along the minus strand of NZ_JBFAZZ010000011.1, from coordinate 286,469 downwards.
GATGTCGACCAGACGGCGGAGCAGCTTGTCGCGGTCGAGCTCCTGGCCGACCTTCACCTTCACCGCGCGGTCGAGGTATTCCTGCGGGGTGCCCAGGCCGTAGATCGCGGAGACGGTGGCGACCACGATGACGTCGCGCCTCGTGAGCAGGGACATCGTCGCGGAGTGGCGCAGCCGCTCGACCTCCTCGTTGACCGACGAGTCCTTCTCGATGTAGGTGTCGGTCTGCGCGATGTACGCCTCAGGCTGGTAGTAGTCGTAGTAGCTGACGAAGTATTCGACGGCGTTGTGCGGCATGAGCTCGCGGAACTCCTTGGCGAGCTGCGCACAGAGGGTCTTGTTGGGGGCGAGCACGAGCGCCGGCCGCTGCAGCTTCTCGATGAGCCACGCGGTGGTCGCGCTCTTGCCGGTGCCGGTGGCGCCGAGAAGAACGGTGTTGCGGTCGCCGCTGCGCACCCGGCGCTCCAGCTCGACGATGGCCGTGGGCTGGTCACCGGCCGGCTGGTAGTCGCTGACGACCTTGAAAGTGCCGTCGAGTCGTGGGATGTCGAGCGCCATGCAGACCACCGTACGTCGGGGGTGTGACAAGTTTCGGCGGGCTCGGTGGAGCGGGTGTTCGGTGGGTGCACAATCTGCTCGTCACCAGGCATTGTCGGGTGTTCCCGGGCGCCTCTACCCTGGTCGGGTAGGCCGCTCGCGGCGGCCGCCCGGACGACCCGGCGCCACCACGAGGCGCCACGGCCGGGACGGAGACTGCAGCCCCGGCACATGCCGGTGAGCGCATCTCGAGAGGTCACGCAACAAGCGTCGACCGGCCGCCGCGAGCGCCCTTTACTGCCGGGCGGCCGCAAGACCGTCACAACCCGGCAGCTCCAGCCTCGTCAGCCCACGCCACAACCGTCGGCGCCCAGGTTCGAAGCAAGCCGGCGACCAACAGCGTCCGCCCCTCAGGCCACCTCACGGCCCGCCGGCCGCCAGCGCCGCCACAAGCCGGCGGCTCCCAGTCCCTCAGCCCGCGTCGCTACCCGGCGGCCGCCACCCCGTAGCCTCCGCCCACTCATGCGCCGCTACCGCCTCCGCATCGAACCAAGGCTCCTTTGCCGCGGCATAGCTCTCGACATCGGCACAGGCCGCCACCCACCGCTCCTTGACCGCCGCATACCCCTCCCGAGCCTCGGGCACCGCCCGCAGGTGGTCGCGCATCAGCAGCGCGAAACGCCAGCCGGGCGAGCCGGTCACCCGGACGTGAAGGTTGACGGACCGGCCCGGATCCGCGCTCCCATGCAGCCGCTTGGGCCAGGTCTTGCCCGGTATCCCCCGGGCGTTGTCGAACCACTCGCCCTCCCGCGGCGGCAGCCCGACGCCGGCCAGCGCATCGGCGAGCTTGTCGGCGTGCTGCAGCGTCGGGACCGCCAGCATCAGGTCGATCAGGTCCTTCGCCGGCAGCCCGGGAACGGCCGTGGAGCCGATGTGCCAGATCTCCGCGTCCCGGCCGAGGGCGGGCCGCAGCGCGTGGTTGATCCGGGCGATCAGCCGGGCCGCCTGCCGCGGCCAGGTCGGATCCGGGGGTACGACCTGCAGGGCCGTCTCAGCGGCCGAGCGACGGCGAAGTCGGAGATTCTTCTCGTACGGCAGGAGCCGCTCCCGCCACAACGTCGTCACCCGGCTCGTCAGCTCGTCGAGCCCCCCGTTGTTGTCGATGACCACGTCGGCGGCGGCGAGCCGGTCGGCGTCGGTGGCCTGGGCGGCGATCCGGGCGGTGGCCTGCGCCTCGGTCATCCCCCGCGTCCCGACGAGCCGGGCGATCCGCACCTCCGGGGCCGCGTCGACGACGATCACGAGGTGGTAGGTCGGGACGAGCCCCACCTCGACGAGCAGCGGCACGTCGTTGACCACGATCGCATCGGGCGGCGCCGCGGCGGATAGTTCGGCCGTGCGGTCGCGTACCCGGGGATGGATGATGTTCTCGAGCCGGCGCCGGGCGGCCTCGTCGCCGAAGACGCGGGCGCCGAGAGCGGGCCGGTCGAGCTCGCCGTCGGCGCCGAGCACCTCGGGGCCCAGGGCGGCGACGACCTCCGCCAGCCCGTCGGTCCCGGCGGCCACGACCTCCCGGGCCAGCCGGTCGGAGTCGATGATCACCGCACCGAGTTCCTGCAGCCGTTGCGAGACGGCACTTTTGCCGGCGCCGATCCCACCGGTCAATCCCACCCTGAGCACGGGCCCAGTATTCCGGGTGCATCGGGTCCTGTCAGTGCGGGTTCGGCAGCCTGTGGACAACTGAGAAACCCCGCCCTCCCGGCCGAAGCCGGATGAGCGGGGTTCTCGAAGCCGGAGCTACAGCTCGCCGATCCGGGGACCGGCGAGCTGCGGTGCCGTGGTGGTCAGCCCTTGCCGCCGGCGAGCTTCTCGCGCAGAGCGGCGAGGGCCTCGTCGGTGGCCAGGGTGCCGGCCGGCTCCTCCGCGGCGCGCGCCGGGGCCGACGACGTGCTCGTGGAGGTGGAGGAGGAGGAGGACGACGAGGTCGTCACGCCACCCGCCGGAGCCGGGTTGAGCGCGGCCTCGGCGTCGGCCTCGCGGGACGCCTGCACCTGCTTGGTGTGGGCCTCCCAGCGCTCGCGGGCGTCGGCGTACTGCTTCTCCCACGCCTCGCGCTGCTTGTCGAAGCCCTCGAGCCACTCGCCCGTCTCCGGGTCGAAGCCCTCCGGGTAGATGTAGTTGCCCTCGTTGTCGTACGTGGCAGCCATGCCGTAGAGGGTGGGGTCGAAGTGCTCCTCGCCCTCCACGAAGTTCTCGTTCGCCTGCTTGAGCGAGAGCGAGATCCGGCGACGCTCGAGGTCGATGTCGATGACCTTGACCATGACGTCCGAACCCACCTGGACGACCTGCTCGGGCAGCTCGACGTGACGCTCGGCCAGCTCGGAGATGTGCACCAGGCCCTCGATGCCGTCGTCCACGCGGACGAAGGCGCCGAACGGAACCAGCTTGGTGACCTTGCCCGGCACGATCTGGTTGATCGCGTGGGTCCGGGCGAACTGGCGCCACGGGTCTTCCTGGGTCGCCTTCAGCGACAGCGAGACGCGCTCGCGGTCCAGGTCGACGTCGAGCACCTCGACCTCGACCTCCTGGCCGACCTCGACGACCTCGGACGGGTGGTCGATGTGCTTCCAGGAGAGCTCCGAGACGTGTACCAGGCCGTCCACGCCACCCAGGTCCACGAAGGCACCGAAGTTGACGATGGAGGACACGACGCCCTTGCGGACCTGGCCCTTCTGGAGCTTGTTGAGGAACTCGGTGCGGACCTCGGACTGGGTCTGCTCGAGCCACGCACGGCGGGACAGGACCACGTTGTTGCGGTTCTTGTCCAGCTCGATGATCTTCGCCTCGAGCTCCCGGCCCACGTACGGCTGGAGGTCGCGCACGCGGCGCATCTCGACCAGCGAGGCCGGCAGGAAGCCACGGAGACCGATGTCGAGGATGAGGCCGCCCTTGACCACCTCGATGACGGAGCCGCGCACGACGCCGTCGTCCTCCTTGATCTTCTCGATCGTGCCCCACGCGCGCTCGTACTGCGCACGCTTCTTCGAGAGGATCAGGCGGCCTTCCTTGTCCTCCTTGGTGAGGACGAGGGCTTCGATGTGGTCACCGACCGACACCACTTCCGCGGGGTCCACGTCATGCTTGATCGACAACTCACGAGAGGGGATCACACCCTCGGTCTTGTAGCCGATGTCGAGCAGGACCTCGTCCCGATCGACCTTGACGACGGTGCCTTCGACAATGTCGCCGTCGTTGAAGTACTTGATGGTCTCGTCGATGGCTGCGAGGAAAGCTTCCTCCGAGCCGAGATCGTCGACCGTGACCCTGTTGGCGCTCGAGGTGGCCTCGATGCTGCTCGTCATGTGGACTGTTGCTCCGAACGGATGGTTTCGTGGTGTCTCTGCGCGCCGCGGAACTGCCGCCGGGCACAGCACGAACAACCGGTGATCACGACGCTGGAGCTTGGCGATCAAGCAGAGGCGATCAAGCGAGCAGGATCATGCTGGGGCCGACGACTTGCGGAACCTGCTCCCTGCCGAGGCACACGATCCGCGAGCGCATCGACTAGCTTACCGTGCGCATTACCACAGGTTGCAAGCCCTCCTACGGACCGAGGCACATTGTTCTGGCGAAACCCACCACCAAGGCCGTTTTGTGCCATTTCTGCGCCTCGGAGCGTCGTCCGTCCCGCCCTGCAACGGTACGGACTGAGCCGGCTCCCGTGATCCCGGGCGACCCGGCCGGCCGTCGCGCGAAAGTGTCGTACTCCCCCCGTACCGTGACCCGGTGATCGAACCTCAGCCCACCACCCAGGCCGCGACGCTGCGCCGGGCGGTGACCGACGACGAGAGCCGCGTCGCCAGCCGGCACTGGTGGGACCTGGACGCGGACGACTACCAGGAGGAACACGGAGCCTTCCTCGGTGATGTGGATTTCGTCTGGTGCCCGGAGCGCCTGCGGGAGGCGGACGCGCGTCTGCTGGGCGACGTGCGCGGGAAAAGGGTGCTGGAACTGGGCTGCGGCGCGGCCTCGGCGGCGCGCTGGCTCGACGGGCAGGGCGCCGAGGTGGTCGCGATGGACCTGAGCGGGGGGATGCTGCGTCATGCGCAGCAGGCCTCGGACCGTTCGGGGGTACGGGTGCCGCTCGTGCAGGCGGACGCTCTCGCCCTGCCGTTCGCGACCTCGACGTTCGACGTGGTCTGCACGGCGTTCGGAGCCGTCCCGTTCGTCGCCGACTCCGAGGCCGTGATGCGAGAAGTGGCGCGCGTGCTGCGCCCGGGAGGCAGCTGGGTGTTCTCGATCACACACCCCATGCGGTGGATCTTCCTCGACGACCCGGGCGAGGACGGTCTCCTGGCGGTACACCCGTATTTCGACCGTCGGCCGTACGTGGAGCAGGACGACACCGGAAACCCGACGTACGTGGAACAGCACCGGACCCTCGGCGACCGCATCCGCGAACTGGTCGCCGCCGGGTTCGTCCTCACCGACCTGATCGAACCGGAGTGGCCGGAAGGCCACGACCAGATCTGGGGCCAGTGGAGCCCCCTGCGCGGCAGGCTGTTCCCGGGCACGGCGATATTCGTCAGTTACTTGCCCTGACCGCCGGGCATCTGCAGGTCATGAGCGTGGAAAAGGGTGCCAAGGTGACCTGGAGCAGCCACGGCCAGCAGGTGCACGGCACGGTCGAGAAGAAGATCACGTCGCGTACGGAAGAAGCCGGACGCACGGTGAACGCCTCCAAGGAAGACCCGCAATACAAGGTCAAGAGCGACAAGACCGGAGGCACAGCAGTCCACAAGCCTGGAGCGCTGAAGGATGACAACTGACACCTACACGGAGTTCAAGGACGCGGTGAACATGACCGCGTCGGAGCTCGAGAAGTGGCTCAAGACGGACGAGTCGCGAGAGGTAGGCCAGAAATCCTCCGGCAACGGCGAGTCCGTGGGGCACGACAGCGGCCGGAAGATCATTCAGATCCTGCACACGAAGAAGGCGGACCTGAACGACTCGGACGAGGCCCACATGCGAAAGGTGGTCGGGTACGTCCACCGGCACCTCGCCCAGCGGCCGTCGGGGGACGTGAAGGACACGAAGTGGCGGTACTCGCTGATGAACTGGGGACACGACCCGCTAAAGAAGTAGGCGGCGACTCGACCTGAGGAACCCGGTCTGACCGCGAGCGTGTGTGGGCCGGATTGTTCTGGCCGGTGGGCCCGCGCGACTGTCTCTTGCGGCGGTCGGGCACCCAGCTCTCCCCCGACTGCCGGGCGCCTGGCTCCCTCCCGACTGCTGGCTGGGCGCTCAGCGCTCCCCTGACTCCTGAGCGCTCAGCGCTCCCCTGACTGCCGGGACAGCCAGCTCTCCTCCGACTGTTAGGCAGCGCAGCTGCCCTCCGACTGCCAGGGGTCGCGCTGTTCTCGACCGACTGCCAGGTGGGGCGGGGCTCACTCCGATCGTCGCGAGCACGGGAAGCTCACCTCGACTGCCGGCGAGGCGCCTGCGACCGTCAACGGCTCGAAGCCGTAAGCGGGTCCGCCGGGCGGCGAGGCGCCCACAGAAAAGCTCGGCCACGGTCTTCTCGGACGGGGGCGGCCACGCCTTCTCAGACGGAGGCGGCCACGCCTTCCCAGACGCAGGCCGCCACGCCTTCCCAGACGCAGGCCGCCACGCCTTCCCAGACGCAGGCCGCCACGCCCTCTCAGACGGAGGCCGCCACGGCGCCTACGTCGAGGAGGCCGGCGAGGAGGGCCAGGGCGGCCGGGACCAGGCGGTAGTAGACCCAGGTGCCGCGGCGGTCGCTGTCGACGAGGCCGGCTTCGCGCAGGACCTTCAGGTGGTGGGAGATTGTCGGGCCGGTCAGCTTGAAGGAACCGGTGAGGTCGCAGACGCACACCTCGCCGCCGCCGGCTGAGGCGATCATGGAGAGGAGCCGGAGTCGTACCGGGTCGCCCAGTGCCTTGAACATCGGTGCGAAAGCCCGCGCTTGGTCGGCCTCGAGAGGCCGGCGCACCACGGGAGCTAACGTCCCCGATTGGGATGTCATCTCGATGGAAGTGCTCGGCATGCGCCCACCCTTGCAGAGCGAGGCAAGTTGCAGAGGCCGGAATCCCGACAGCTCGCTCTCCCGCGCCGGATCCGCACTGTGCTGGGCCAGAATGCATTCCCAGCAACACTTCTCCCGCTGCCTGCGCTACGCCGGAGCCGGGGCTGTAGCACCTGTTAAATCCGAGGTGGACGGTGCTGGCGGAACGCAACCCATCGGTCCGGCGCCGCCGCGGTGAGTCGCGGCGATCTATAGCCGAAAGACCCAGGGCGGTGCCCGAATAGGCTGCGAATCACATCTCCGGCGGCCACCCGATCGGGTGTGTTACGGCTCAGGTACTGGGATGCGGCGGCACATACCTGTCCAAGACCCGACGCGGATTGATTGTTGATAGGAGCGAACAGGGTCCGGGCCGTAGGTCGGGCAGGGCTGGGGCCGCGCAGGCTTGGCTAGGGTCTGCAAGCTGCCGCGAGGCGATGGCTGAGCCTGCCGCGAGCCGGGAGTGGGTCCAGCACTGCCGCGAGGCGAGGGCTGGGCCTGCCGCGAGCAGGGACTGGGTCCAGCACTGCCGCGAGCCGAGGGCTGGAGGCTGGGGCCGACGCGAGGCTGGGGCTGGGGCCGACGCGAGGCTCGGGCTAGGGCTGCTGCGGACCCAGGCCGTTGCGAATCAGAAGCCGCTGCACACCACCGAGCTGCTGCACACCACCGAACCGCTGCAGGCCGGAACGGCTGACAGGCAGGGCCGGCTGACAGGCAGGGCCGGTGGCGGCCGGCGACGGAGAGACGTCGCCGGCCGGGAGTGGTCAGTGGTCGGCGCCGTTCCAGTCCTGGCCGAGGCCTACCGAGACCTCAAGGGGCACCGACAGCGGGTACGCCCCACCCATCTCGCGGCGTACGAGTGCTTCGAGGGTTTCTCGTTCGCCCGGCGCCACGTCGAAGACGAGTTCGTCGTGGACCTGGAGGAGCATGCGGGATTTGAGGCCGGTCTCGCGGAGGGCCTTGTCGACGTGGAGCATGGCGACCTTGATGATGTCGGCGGCCGAGCCCTGGATGGGGGCGTTGAGGGCCATGCGTTCCGCCATTTCGCGGCGTTGGCGGTTGTCGCTGCTCAGGTCCGGCAGGTAGCGGCGGCGGCCGAGGATGGTGGCGGTGTAGCCGTCCTGGACCGCTCGGCGGACGACGGCTTGGAGGTAGTCGCGGACGCCGCCGAAGCGTTCGAAGTATTCGGCCATCAGGCCTCGGGCTTCCTCCGCGGTGATGCTGAGCTGGTTGCTCAGGCCGAAGGCGCTCAGGCCGTACGCGAGGCCGTAGTTCATGGCCTTGATCTTGCGGCGCTGGTCGGGGACGACCTCGTCGACGGGGACGTGGAAGACCGACGATGCGGTGGCCGCGTGGAAGTCGGCGCCGGAGTTGAAGGCTGCGATGAGGGCTTCGTCGCCGGAGAGGTGCGCCATGATGCGCATCTCGATCTGGCTGTAGTCGGCCGTCATCAGGGACTCGAAGCCCTCCCCCACGATGAAGGCGCGGCGGATGCGGCGGCCCTCCTCGGTGCGGATGGGGATGTTCTGCAGGTTGGGGTCGGTCGAGGAGAGCCGGCCCGTGGCCGCCACCGTCTGGTTGAACGTGGTGTGGATGCGGCCGTCGTCGGAGACCGACTTGAGCAGGCCGTCCACCGTGGACTTGAGCTTGGCCACGTCGCGGTGGCGCAGCAGGTGCTCGAGCACCGGGTCGCCGGTCTGGGCGAACAGGCTCTGCAGCGCGTCGGCGTCGGTGGTGTAGCCGGACTTGATGCGCTTGGTCTTGGGCAGGTTGCGCTCGACGAACAGGATCTCCTGCAGCTGCTTCGGCGAGCCGAGGTTGAACTCGCGCCCGACCACCTCGTGTGCCGCCTGCTGGGCCGCCTTCACCTCGGCGGCGAAGTGGGCCTCCAGCTCGGAGAGGTAGTGGGTGTCCGCGGCGATGCCGACGTGTTCCATCTCGCCGAGCACGACCTCCAGCGGCTGCTCCACCTCGGCGAGCAGGCGCTGCGAGGCACCGTCGTCGCGGGAGAGCTCCTCGATGAGGGTGTCGGCGAGGTCGAGGGTGGCGCGGGCGCGGAGCATCACATTCTCCTCGGCCACGCCCTCGTCGCCGAGGCCGTCGAGGGTGAGCTGGCCGTCCTCGGGGCCGTCGACGCGAAGCTCGCGCTTGAGGTAGCGCAGGGCGAGGTCGGTCAGGTCGTACGCCCGCTGGTCGGGCTTGGTGAGGTAGGCGGCGAGGGCGGTGTCGACGCGGACGCCGGCCAGCGCCCAGCCGTGGGCGCGGAAGGCCAGCATCGCCGGCTTCGCGTCGTGGATGATCTTCGGGCGGTCGGGGTCGGCGAGCCAGGCGGCGACCGCGTGCTCGTCCGTCTCGTCGAGCGCGGCGGGGTCGAACCAGGCGGCCGGGCCGTCGCCGGTGGCCACCGCGATGCCGGTCAGCGAGCCCGTGCCGCGGCCGAAGCGGCCGGTGACCGCGACGCCGACCGGGGCGGCCCGGGCGTGCTCGGTGAGCCACGCCGCCACCTGGCCGGTGCGCAGCACGCTGCCGGAGAGGTCGAAGCCGGACTCGGCCTCGGGCTCGACGGCCTCGAGGTACGAATACAGCCGCTCGCGCAGCACCCGGAACTCGAGCGCGTCGAAGACCTGGTGCACCGCCTCGCGGTCCCAGCCCTGCCACTTGACGTCCTCGGGGCGCAGCGGCAGCTCGAGGTCGCAGACCAGCGCGTTGATCTCGTAGTTGCGCATGACGTCGGCCAGGTGGGCGCGCAGGTTCTCGCCCGCCTTGCCCTTGATCTCGTCGACGTGCGCGATGATGCCGTCGAGGCCGCCGTACTGATTGATCCACTTGGCCGCGGTCTTGTCGCCGACGCCGGGGACGCCGGGAAGATTGTCGCTGGCCTCGCCGACGAGGGCGGCCTTGTCGCGGTAGCGCTCGGGAGGCACGCCGTATTTGGCCTCGATGGCGTCGGGGGTCATCCGCCAGACCTCGGAGACGCCGCGGACCGGGTAGAGGATCGTGACGTGCTCACCCGCGAGCTGGAACGCGTCGCGGTCACCGGTGGAGATGACCACCTCGAAGCCGGCGTCGCGGGCCTGGCAGGAGAGCGTGCCGATGACGTCGTCGGCCTCGTAGCCGGGCGCCTCCACCACCGGGATGCGCAGCGCCTCGAGCACCTCCTTCACCAGGCTGACCTGGCCCTGGAACGGCTGCGGGGTCTCGGACCGGCCGGCCTTGTAAGCCGCATACTTCTCCGTGCGGAACGACTGCCGCGAGACGTCGAACGCCACCACGATGTGGGTCGGCTTCTCGTCGCGCAGCATGTTGATCAGCATCGAGGTGAAGCCGAACACGGCGTTGGTCGGCTGCCCCGTCTGCGTGGAGAAGTTCTCCACCGGCAGCGCGAAGAAGGCCCGGTAGGCCAGCGAGTGGCCGTCGAGCAGCAGCAAGCGGGGGGTCTGGGCGTCGTCGCTCACGTCCGAGAACTCTAGTCCCGGGGTACGACAACTCCGCCGACCGCCCCGCCTGCCCGGCAACGTTTCCGCCGATCATGACCGGCGGAAACGCCCCTTACAGCACCTTGCTCAGGAATGCCTTGGTGCGTTCCTGCTGCGGATTGCCGATGACCTCCCGCGGTGGGCCCTGCTCGACGACGACCCCGCCGTCCATGAAGATCAGCGAGTCGCCGACCTCGCGGGCGAAGCCGATCTCGTGGGTGACCACGACCATGGTCATGCCGTCGCGGGCGAGGTCCTTCATGACGTCCAGCACCTCGCCGACGAGCTCCGGGTCGAGCGCGCTCGTGGGCTCGTCGAAGAGCATCAGCTTGGGCCGCATCGCCAGTGCCCGGGCGATCGCCACGCGCTGCTGCTGGCCGCCGGAGAGCTGGCCCGGGTAGTTGTCCATCTTCGCGCTGAGACCGACCCGTTCGAGCAGGGCGGCCGAGCGGTCACGGACCTCGGACTTGTGCTCCCGCTTCACCCGGCAGGGCGCTTCCATGACGTTCTGCAGCACCGTCATGTGCGGGAAGAGGTTGAACCGCTGGAAGACCATGCCGATGGCTCGGCGCTGCGCGGCGACCTCCTTCTCCTTCAGCTCGTGCAGCTTGCCACCGCGTTCCCGGTAGCCGATCAGGTCGCCGTCCACGAAGATGCGGCCGGCGTTGATCTTCTCCAGGTGGTTGATGCACCGCAGGAAGGTCGACTTGCCCGACCCGGAGGGGCCCAGGACGCAGCACACCTCCCCCGACTTGACCACCAGGTCGACGCCCTTGAGCACTTCCAGGGAGCCGAACGACTTGTGCACGGCGTCGGCGCGCACCATCTCGTCGGTCATACCGGACGCCCTCCTGGTCCTACGGCGGAAATCGGGCCGCCGCCCTGCTCCGCGGCGATGCCTTGCAGCTTCTGGCGGGCCTTGCCGGCCGCGCCGTATCCCTTGCTGAAGTGTCGCTCGATGAAGAACTGCGCGACCATCAGCACGCTGCAGATGATCAGATACCACATCACCGCGGCGATGAGCACGGGCAGCACCACGAACGTCCGCGACTTGATGGCGCTGAGCTGGAAGAACAATTCGATGTTCACGGGTACGAACGCCACGAGCGACGTGTCCTTGACCATGGCGATGATCTCGTTGCCGGTGGGCGGCACGATCACTCGCATGGCCTGCGGCAGTACGACCCGGCGCAGCACCTGACCACGGGAGAGGCCCAGCGCCACGGCGGCCTCGGCCTGGCCCTCGTCGATCGACTGGATGCCGGCGCGCACGATCTCGGCCATGTACGCGGCCTCGGACAGCCCCAGCGCGAGCATGCCGGCGACGAAACCGGCGAGCAGGTCACTGGCCTTGATGCTGTAGAACTGCCCGTTGAAGTTGTCGATGCCGAACAGCTGGCCGATCTGCTTGTCGAACGGCAGGCCGAAGCCGACGCGCGACCACAGGATGTTCAGGTTGCCGAAGAGCACCGCGAGCACGAGTCGCGGCACCGCCCGGAAGAACCAGGTGTAGAGGAAGGCCACGCCGCGCAGGATCGGGTTCTCCGACAGCCGCATGACGGCGATGATCACGCCGAGTACCACGCCGATGAGCATCGACGTGACGGTCAGCAGCAGCGTGCCGCGCAGACCCTCGAGCACCGGCCCGGTGAACATGACACCGTGCTTGCCGGGCTCGTACGAGGAGAAGATGAACGACCAGCGGAACTGATCGTTCGTGACCAGCAGGTGCACGAACATCGCGGTGAGCACCGCGAGTACGGCGATGGCCAGCCAGCGTCCCGGATGCCGTACGGGCACGGCCTTGATGGCCTCCGGCCGTGCCCGTTCGGTCGTCGTCTGGTCGCTCATCCGCGGATCAGGAGGCCTGCGGGTTCAGGGCCGGGTCGGTGATCCCACCGGCCTGGACGCCCCACTTGCTGAGGATCGACGTGTACGTGCCGTCGGCGATCAGGGACTCGAGCGCCTTCTCGATGACCCCGCCGAACTCGGCCTGGTCCTTCGGCAGGACGTAGCCGTACGGCGCCGAGTCGTAGATCTCGCCGGCTAGGACCAGCTGGCCGTTGGTCTGCTGGACCGCGTACGCGCAGACCGGCGAGTCGGCCAGCATCGCGTCGTCCTTGCCGGTCACGACGGCGTTGGTGGCGTCGCTCTGGGCCTGGTACTGGTCGATGGTGATCTTCGCCTTGCCGGCCTCGGTGCACTTCTTCGACCGGGCCGTGATGTCGTCGACCTGCACGGTGGCGGTCTGCACCGCGATCTTCTTGCCGCAGGCGTCGTCGGCGTTGATCGTGGAATCCTTCTTCGCCGCCCACTGCGTGCCCGCGGAGAAGTAGGAGACCATCGTGGCCTCCTTCATGCGGTCGGCGTTGACGGTGAACGACGAGACGCCGACGTTGTACTTCTGGCTGGTGACGCCCGGGATGATGCTGTCGAACGAGGCGGACTTCCACTCGGTCTTCAGGCCCAGCTTCTGCGCGACCGCGTCGAACAGGTCGACGTCGAAGCCCTTGACCGTCTTGCCGTCGGCGTCGAGGAACTCGCTGGGCGCATACGTGGAGTCCGTACCGATGGTGATCTTTCCGGCGGACTTGATCGCGGCCGGGACCTTGTCGGCGAGGGCGGTGTCGGCCGAGGCCGACGGCAGGGGGGTGCCCGAGCCGGTGTCGTTGCCGGACTCCTCGCCGCAGGCGGACAGGGACACGGTCATCGCCGCCGCTATGGCCAGGCCGAGGATCGCCCGGTGGCCCGATGAGATACGGAACATCGTCAAATACTCCTTATTGCGGGGGGTGTGGCTCAGGCAACGCCGAGGTAGGCGTCCTTCACCGAGGAGTCGTGCAGCAGTTCGGCGCCGGTACCCGACTTCACGATCCGGCCGGTCTCCAGCACGTACGCGCGGTGGGCGCGCGACAGCGCCTGCTGAGCGTTCTGCTCGACCAGCAGGACCGTCGTGCCCTGCTGGTTGATCTCGACGATGATGTCGAAGATCTGCTGGATCAGCATCGGCGCGAGGCCCATGGACGGCTCGTCGAGCAGCAGCAGCTTCGGCCGGCTCATCAGCGCGCGGCCGACCGCGAGCATCTGCTGCTCACCGCCGGACATCGTGCCGCCGACCTGCTTCTCGCGCTCCTTGAGCCGCGGGAACAGGGTGAAGGCCCGGTCCATGTCCTCTTTGATCTCGGCGCGGTTGCGGCGGGTGTAGGCACCCATCTCGAGGTTCTCGCGCACGGTCATGCCGGGGAAGATGCCGCGGCCCTCCGGCGACTGCGAGACACCGCGGACGACGCGCAGGTCCGCGCGCATCTTGGTGATGTCCTCGCCGTTGAACCGGATGGAGCCCTGCGCCACCGGGCGCAGGCCCGAGATCGCCTTCATCGTCGTGGTCTTGCCGGCGCCGTTGGCACCGATCAGCGCCACGATCTCGCCCTCGCCGACGGTCATGCTGATGCCGTGCAGGGCCTGGATCCGGCCGTACAGCAGCGTGATGTCCTGCAACTCAAGCAGCATCGGTCGGGACCCCCAGGTACGCCGCGATCACCTTCGGGTCGTCCCGCACCTCGGCGGGCGTACCCTCGGCGATCTTCTTGCCGAACTCCAGCACCACGATCCGGTCCGTGACGCCCATGACGAGGCGCATGTCGTGCTCGATGAGCAGGACGGTGACCCCGGTGTCACGGATCTTGCGGATCAGGGCGAGCAGCTCGACCTTCTCCGCCGGCGTGAAGCCCGCCGCCGGCTCGTCGAGGCACAGCAGCGTCGGGTTGGTCGCCAGGGCCCGGGCGATCTCCAGCCGGCGCTGCTCGCCGTACGAGAGATTCCGGGAGACCTCGCCCGCCCGGCGCTCGATGCCCACGAAGCGCAACAGCTCTAGGCTCTTCTCCCGGCCGGCCCGCTCCTCTTTCCAGAACCGGGGCAGCCGGAAGAGCGCGCCGATCACGCTGGTCTTGTGGTGCGCGTCCGCGCCCACCATGACGTTCTCCAGCGCGGTCATCTCCGGGAAGAGGCGCACGTTCTGGAAGGTACGGGCGATCCCGCCGCGGGTGATCTCGTGCTTCTTCCGGCCGACGATCGACTCGCCCTGGAAGCGGATCGCGCCGCTGGTGGGCCGGTAGACGCCGGTCATCGCGTTGAAGCACGTGGTCTTGCCGGCGCCGTTCGGGCCGATCAGGCCGAAGATCTCACCCCGGCGCAGGCTGAAGCTGACGTCGTTGAGCGCCACGACGCCGCCGAAGCGCAGCGTGACGTTCTCGACCTCCAGCAGCACGTCGCTGGCATGCCCTGCCGGCCCTTCCGGTGCCGCCGAGGCGGTGCCGCCGGTCGGGGCCGGCTGGTCCACCGGGCGCGCGTTGGCGTCGTCGAGCTCCTGCGGAGTCTCGATGTGTGGCTCGCTCACTGGGGAGCCACCTCCTTCTCACGGTCCTTGAGCTCCATCGCGCGACGGCGGCTCGGGATCAGGCCCTGCGGCCGGAAGATCATGATCGCGATGATCACGGCACCGAAGATCGCGAACCGGAACCCGAACAGGTCCGTGTGGAAGATCGGGTCCTGGATGCCCCGGAGCCGGTCCGGGATGTACGAGATCAGCGCGCCGCCCAGGATGGCGCCGAAGATGTTTCCGGAACCACCCATCACGACGCCGGCGAGCACCAGGATCGAGAACTGCAGGATGAACGTCTGCGAGTTCATGAAGCCCTGCTGACCGGCGAACATGACGCCGCCCAGGCCGCCGATGAACGCGCCGATGGCGAACGCCCACAGCTTGTACTTGATGGTCCGGACGCCCATGATCTCGGCGGCCTCCTCGTCCTCGCGGATCGCGAGCCACGAGCGGCCCACCCGGCTGCGGTCGAGGTTCCGGACCCCGAGGATCACCAGGATGATCACCGACAGGCCGAGCCAGTAGTACGGCGTCGCGTCGGCCACACCGAAGATCGGCTTGCCGGAGGCGTACGTGCCCGGCGGGTGCGGGATGTCCGAGAAGCCCCGGTCGCCCCGCAGCGTCTCCGAGCTCGTCGCGGAGATACGGATGATCTCCGCGAAGCCCAGCGTCACGATCGCGAGGTAGTCACCGCGCAGCCGCAGCGTGGGCCAGCCCAGGAGCAGGCCCGAGATCATCGCGACCGCCAGCGCGACCGGGATGGCCGCGACCCACGCCCACTCGGTGTGCAGGATGCTGTCCGGCGAGGTCAGCATCGCGACGGTGTACGCACCGACCGCGAAGAAGCCGACGTACCCGAGGTCCAGCAGGCCGGCGAACCCGACGACCACGTTCAGGCCGAGAGCCAGCAGAACGTAGTAGGACATGTTGAACAGGGCGCTCGGCCAGTCGATGCCCTCGGTGACGATCTGCGGACCGATGAGGGGGACTTGCGCCACGTACGGCAGCAAGTAGGCCAGCACCGCGAACACGATGACCAGAACCGTACGGACGGCCCAGTGCTGGCGCCCGAACCAGCCGCGGACACCGCCCGAGGTCCGCCAGTTCTTCTTGTCCGGCGCCTCCGCCGGAACCGTGGTAGTCGCCTCGGTTGTCATGCGCGTGCCCTCCCGAGAGACTCGCCCAGCAGGCCCGTCGGGCGGACCAGCAGGATCAAAACCAGCAGCACGAACGACGCGGCGTGCAGCCACTGCGTGCCGAACAGGCTGGCCGCGTAGTTCTGCAGCACGCCCAGCATCAGACCGCCCAGCAGAGCGCCGCGCAGGTTGCCGATACCGCCGAGGACCGCGGCGGTGAACGCCTCGATGCCCAGCAGGAAGCCGGCGTCGAACCGGGTGACACCGATCTTCAAGTCGTACATGACGGCGGCGACACCCGCCATCAGACCACCGAGCAGGAAGACCAGCGCGATGACCCGGCTCTTGTTGACGCCCATCAGCGCAGCGCTGTCCGGGTTCTGCGCCACGGCGCGGATGCCGCGGCCGAGCCGCGACCGGTTGATGAAGCGGTCGAGCACGAACATCATCACGAGCGCCAGCACGATGATCAGAATCTGAAGATTCGTCACGTGCATGTTGCCGATCACGAAGACGTCGGTCGGCCGGATCAGCTGCGGGACACCAGTGATGTTGCGCTTGGTGATCACGCCGACGGTCTCGGAGATGAACAGCGAGGCGCCGATCGCAGTGATCAGGAACGCCAGCGGGGGTGCGTTACGGCGGCGGAGCGGCCGGTAGGCCACCATTTCGACGCCGAGGGCGGTCAGACCGGAGATGAGGATCGCCGCCACCAGGCCCAGCAGCAGGTAGCCGAGGACCGCGAACACGTTGGGGGTAGCCGAGTTCTGGTCCAGCCCGAAGAATCCCCACACGATGAGACACGCGTAGGAACCGAGCAGGAAGACCTCGGAGTGCGCAAAGTTGATCAGGCGAAGCACGCCGTAGACCAGGGTGTAACCGAGCGCGAACAGCGCGATGATCGCGCCCTGCGCCAGACCCGTGATCGTGAGCGGCCCGATGTCCTGAATCAGACCGGAGAAGTTCACAAGGGGCTCCTGAAACGAAGAAGTCGGTGCGGCCGGAGATCATCCGGCCGCACCGGCCCTACAGAGAGTTACACAGAAATCAGGAGGTCTTGATTTCCTGGTCCGCGATGGTGTTGCCGGCCTGGTCGAACTTGAACGCCCACACCTTGATCGAGGCCGGGTCCAGCTCGCCGGTCTGCGTCCACTTGTACGTGTTCGCGATACCGGTGTAGTTGGCCGTCGACAGGTAGGTGTTCAGCTTGTCCGGGGTCGTGTTGCCCGCGTCGATACCCGCCAGGAAGACGTTCGCGGCGTCGAACGCCACGTCGCTATACGTACCGGCGTCGACGTTCCACTGCTTCTTGTAGTCGGCGACGAACGTGCCGCCCGCCTTCTCCGGCGGGGAGCAGGGGCACGTCACGATCGTGCCGACCGCCGCCGCGTTACCCGCGGCCTTGGCCAGGCCCGGGTCCTTCATGCCGTCGCCACCGAGGAGGACGCCCTTCCACCCGGCAGCCGTCAGCTGCTTCCGGATGAGGCCCGCGTTCTGGTAGTAACCGCCGTAGAACATCGCCGTCGCGCCCGAGGACACGACCCGCTGCACGACCGCCGAGAAGTCGGTCTGCTTGCCGTCGGCCTCGGTCTTGTCGGTCTTGACGACCGCGCTGCCCAGGGTCTTCTTCACCACGTCGGCCAGGCCGGCGCCGTACGCGGACTGGTCGTCGGCGACGAAGACCTTCTGCGCCTTCAGCACGTCCTTGATGTAGTTGGCCGCCGCCGGGCCCTGCGAGTCGTCGTTCGCGACCGCGCGGTGGAACGTCTTCCAGCCGTTCGCCGACAGCGAGACGCGGGTCGCCGACGGGGTGATCGTCGGGATGCCAGCCTCTTCGAAGATCGGGTCGGCGGCCTCGGACTCGCCCGAGAACGGCGGGCCGACGATGCCGAGGATCTTCTTGTCCGCGACCAGGTTACGAGCGACACCCGGGGCCACGGCCGGCTCGCCCTGCGAGTCGAACTTGGTCACCTCGATGCACTTAGAGCCCTTCTTGGTGTTGTACTGGTTGATCGCGAGCTCGAAGCCCTGCTCGATGTTGACACCGAGGTTGGCCGCCGACCCTGTCAGGGCGCCGAAGAACGCGATCTTGTAGCCGCAGTTACCACTGGCCGAGTCGTCAGAGCTGCTGCTGCTGTTGCAGGCAGCGGCACCGGCGACAAGGCCGATCACGGCCAGTCCACCGATGGCTCGTGCGAGAACCTGCCTCAAGGTTGGAACCCTCCTCCATACCGAACCCACCGAGCCACCGCAGGTCGATTGGCACTTGCAGTGCTCCACGACACAACGCCGCCCGTCATGGGGCCGGACGCTATCCCAACTCCTGGCCAGGGGTAAGGGTTCACACGGGCATTCACCGAACCGTTACGTGCGGTGATGCTCACACCGAGAAGGTGTAACAGTCAGGCAGTATCCGCGGGGGTGCCGGACGACTCCTCACCCTCCGCGAGAATCCGGTCGGCAACCTCTCGCATGGTCATCCGGTGGTCCATGGCGGTGCGCTGGATCCACTTGAACGCCTGCGGCTCGGTCATCTGGTACTTGGTCATGAGCTCGCCCTTGGCCCGTTCGACCGACTTGCGGGTCTCCAACCGGTCCGTCAGGCCGGCGACCTCGGACTCCAGCGCGGCGATCTCCGAATACCGGGAGAGCGCGATCTCGATGGCCGGGACGAGGTCCGACTTCTGGAACGGCTTGACCAGGTACGCCATGGCACCGGCGGCCCGCGCACGCTCCACCAGGTCCCGCTGGCTGAAGGCGGTGAGGATGACGACCGGGGCGATCCGCCCGCCGGCGATCCGCTCGGCGGCCGCCAGCCCGTCCATGATCGGCATCTTGATGTCGAGGATGACCAGGTCCGGCGTCAGGTCCTCGGCCAGTCGCACGGCGGTCTCGCCGTCACCGGCCTCCCCGACGACGTCGTAACCCTCCTCCACGAGCATCTCCGCCAGATCCAGCCGGATGAGCGCCTCGTCCTCGGCGATCAGAACCCGCCTGCGCTCGGCACCCGCCTGCGTGTCGGCCACGGAACCCCTACCCCCACCACTCTGCGAAGACGCGACACCCGGGTATCTGGGTGTCACCCCTGACAGCGTAGTGGGTAGTGTGTGTCCTGCTCGTATCGCCGTGGCCAACTCGGCCCCGAACCGGGCACGGCTCGTCCCCGTAGACCAATCGGCAGAGTCGATGGACTCAAAATCCATTCAGTGTGGGTTCGAATCCCACCGGGGACACCAACCAGATCACATGGCCCGGCAACGTCTCGCAGGTTAGCGCAAACCTGGATGCCCAGGCTCCAGGCTTCTCGCCAGCATCCTCGTACCCGACTCCCTTCACCCCCTCGGGCCATGTACGCCGCGAAGATCGGATGTGTGAGAGTGCAGGATCGACTCCACGCATCTGCACAAAGCCCAAGACGCCAGTAAGCGGCGCCCTTCGAGAGGACGCCGCTCGCAATCTAGCCGAACCAAGTCAAATACTCATTTCACCCAAAGCAGGGGAGGTGAGAATTCGACGTCAGGAAATACTAAAGCTACGCGATACCGCACTGCCACAGCTTGTGTAATTCACGGCTCCGGCGATTTTCTGAGCCCGGCACGCGCGAATGGTGATGTATCCTGATGTATTCCCGCCAAGCTGAGAAATGTCGAAGTAGAAATACTTCGTTTCTCCTGAATGGCAGCCGTTGAACGCGTCGACGGATCGAGATGCCTGCTTCGATCCACCAGCATAGACATCCGCCAAGGTACCTGCCGACTTACTGTCACACTTCGTGTCCATCGCACCCAAGGCGAGTTCCAGGTTGCCCGAGGCGTCTACGTTCGCACTACCCGTACCGTAAGCGGAGCTGGCCGACCAAATTGTATTAGCCTGCGCCACGCCAGGCAGCAAGGCGAGTACCGCAGAGGTAGCGCCCACACTTGCAATGACACTCTTCGCAAATCTCAAAAGTTTCCCCGTCTCACTGGTCACATCAGTGTTGATCGCTGCAGCATGATCACGGTAGCCAAACCGCCCTATCTATGCAAGACCACATCGAGGCTCGTTTGTCACATCAATGACAGACCGCCTCGCAGAGGACGCAGCGCAACTCCGACACCGCCGGTAAAGGCGTTGCTTCAGTCCCCGTCGAATGTTTGAGAGACTTCTTGCAGCCAGAGATGCGGGTCCACATGCTGGCCCTCGCCGCAATCGTCGGATGGAACGACTACTCATCGCAACGTTGGTCGAGCCGCGGGTCACCAAGACGACTAAGCCCCTCATTAACCGCAAGTGACCACGCGTGCAGGGGGCTCGTGGGCTCGCAGCAGCGAGTTGCCGAAGGACGCCCGGGCTACCTAAATTCCCCAAATCTCCGGTCGTCGCTTGCGTGGGGTGCTGTCATGGCAGTACCAGAACTGCCAGGAGGCTTCATGTTGTGGTCCGGCTCGTCGCCCCTGACCGTCGTGCGTAACGGGATGTGGGCGCTGCTTCTGCTGACCGGGGTGGCATGGCTGGCGATCGGCTGGAGCGTGCTGCGGCTGGAGCCCGCCGACATCGGGGACGTCGCCGGGCCGGTGCTGCTCTTCGCCGCCGCGACCGAGGTGGTGCGGGCCGTCGCCGGGTCCCGGACGTGGTGGCTGAACGTGGGCATGGCGCTGTTGTTCGCGGCGACCGCCGCGGTCCTGATGACCGACCGCGCCGATTCGTGGACCACGCCGGCCGCGCTCATCGGGTGGTATCTGCTGGTGCGCGGCGCCGCCGACATCGCGATCGCCATGCAGCCTTCGGTCCGGCGGTCGGACGGGAGCCGGGAGACCGACCGGGTGTGGGGGCTGCTCACCGTCGTCGGCCTGGTGGAGCTCGGGCTGGGGTTCTTCGCCGCCGGCTCCTTTGCGCGTACGGCGGAGATGGTCACCGTCATCCTGGGCGGCGCGGCCGTGATCAGGGGCGTCGCGGATCTGGTCTCCTCGTTGCGGCTGCGGGAGGCGTCGGCGGTGGCGCGAGCGGAGCAACTGCTGGAGTTGCCGCCGGAGCGCGCAATCGGCGTGGCCGGGTACGCGGCAGGCATCACGGACTTCGAGGAGGTGCCCCCGCGGGGGTCCCGGCCTCGGCACCGGGCCGAAGCGCGTGGCTCAATGTCCGGATTATCCGATCTGTCCGGTCCGCAGCCGGCCGGGACCGCGTTCGGGCCGATGTCTTCGGCGGGATCCGCGACGATGTCCGGGGCGGAGTCAGGCGCGGGCAGTTTCCACGACGAGGTGCTGCGGACCACCGCGGATCTGGACGCCATGCTGGCGCTGGCCGGAGTGACGGGTTCGGCCACACCGGGCGCCGCGGCGCAGGCGGCCGAGGCGGTGCAGGTCGAGGTGCCGGACACGGCCGAGGGGGCCGAGCTGCCCGGTCCCGCGCAGATCGGGGCCACGCCCGGACAGCCGGAGGGTGCGGCATCGGCCGGCCCGGAGGCGACCCAAGCTCCGGGAGTGATGCAGGATCAGGGCGCCCGGACCGTCGCGATGCCGATCTGGCAGGACCGGCGGGACGTGCAGGACCCGGCCCAGGTGGCGGCCGCGGCCCAGCCGCCGGCCGGCGGGCACGCCCCCACGGGCGGTCCGGCCGCAGGTTCTCAGCCGCAGGGCGACGGGCCGGTGCCGCCGCTGCCGCTGCTGGACCCGGCGGCACACGCGGCCCGTGCCGCCATGCCGGGCATGGACGACACGTCGGTGATCACGCGCGGACGGCTGGTGGACTGAGCGTCCCTGCCACCGGACGCCGACCGGGTCAGGCGCCGACGCGGCGCAGCAGGCCCTCCTGGACCGCGCTGGCGATGTGCACCCCGTTGCGGGTGAACATGCGCCCGCTCGCCAGCCCCCGGCTTCCGCTCGCCGACGGGCTGACGCAGTCGTACATGATCCACTCGTCCGCCCGGAACGGCCGGTGGAACCACAGGGCGTGGTCGAGGCTGGCCCCGATCACGCCGCCCGGGCCCCACACCTCGCCGTGGAACGACAGGACCGAGTCCAGCAGCGACAGGTCCGACGCGTACGTCAGGGCGCACGCGTGGATCAGCGGGTCGTCCGGCAGCGTGCCGTTGATGCGCATCCAGACGCGCTGCTGCTCGGCGGCGTCGCGGTCGCCCGGGGGCACCCAGCCCGGCGTGCTCACGTAGCGCACGTCGATCGCCTGCGGTGCCGCGGCGAAGGCCTTCTTCCGATGCGGGTACTTGGCGACCCAGTCCTGCATCGTCGGGGTCTCCTCCGGCCCCTGCACTCCCTCCGGCGGCGGCGAGTGGTGGTCGAGGCCCTGCTCGGTCACCTGGAACGACGCCGACATGAAGAAGATGGGCTTGCCGTGCTGCTGGGCGGTGGAGCGGCGTACGGAGAACGAGCGCCCGTCGCGGATCGTCTCGACCGTGAAGTCGATGGGGACGGTCGGGTCGCCCGGCCGGACGAAGTAGCCGTGCAGCGAGTGCACGTGGCGATCCGGGGAGACAGTGCGTCCCGCGGCCACGAGCGCCTGGCCGGCGACCTGGCCGCCGAAGACACGCTGGGCACCGACCTGCGGGCTCTCCCCCTGGAACCGGGCCTCGTCCAGCTGCTTGAGGTCGAGCACCTCGAGCAGCTGGTCGACGGCGGCCTGTCCGTGCAGTGGCGCACTCACACGGTGCCCGGGTCCACGAGCGAGCCGAGCTGGTGTACCCGCAGGGTGTTGGTGGAGCCGGGCGCGTTCGGCGGGCTGCCGGCCACGACCACGACGTAGTCGCCGGGCTTGGCCAGGCCGAGGCCGAGCATGCTCTGGTCGACCTGGCGGAACATGTCGTCGGTGTGCTCGACGAAGTCCGTCAGGAACGTCTCGACACCCCAGGAGAGCGCGAGCTGGTCGCGCACCTCGGGCACCGGCGTGAAGGCGAGCAGCGGCAGCTCACAGTGCAGCCGGGAGAGGCGGCGTACGGTGTCGCCGGTCTGGGAGAACGCGACGAGCGCCTTGGCGCCGATGTTGCGGGCGATGCGCGAGGCCGCGACGGTCAGCGCGCCGCCGTGGGTACGGGGGTCGTGCTGCAGCACCGGCACGCCGAAGGCGCCGCTCTCGGTGGTCGTGACGATCTTCGCCATGGTGCTGACGGTGAGCACCGGATACTTGCCGACGGAGGTCTCGCCGGAGAGCATCACCGCGTCGGCGCCGTCGAGGACCGCATTCGCCACGTCGGAGGCCTCGGCGCGGGTCGGGCGGGAATTCTCGATCATCGAGTCGAGCATCTGGGTCGCCACGATGACCGGCTTCGCGTTCTCGCGGCAGAGCTGCACGGCGCGCTTCTGCACCAGCGGCACCTGGTCCAGCGGGAGCTCGACGCCGAGGTCGCCGCGGGCCACCATGACGCCGTCGAACGCCATCACGATCGCCTCGAGGTGGGTGACCGCCTCGGGCTTCTCGACCTTGGCGATGACCGGGACGGTCTTGTTCTCCTCGGCCATGATCTGGTGCACGAGCTTGATGTCGTCGGGCGAGCGCACGAACGACAGGGCGACCAGGTCGACGCCGAGCCCGAGGGCGAAGCGCAGGTCCTCCTCGTCCTTGTCGCTCATCGCGGGAACGCTGACCGCGACGTTGGGCAGCGACACGCCCTTGTTGTTGGAGACCGGGCCGCCCTCGGTGACCAGGCACCGGATGTCGTTGCCCTGCACGGCGGAGACCTCGACGGCGACCTTGCCGTCGTCGATGAGGAGGCGGTCGCCGACCTTGACCTCCTCCGGAAGCTTCTTGTACGTGCACGAGACGCGGTCCGGAGTGCCCAGGATGTCGTCGCTGGTGATGGTGACGACGTCACCGGTGCTCCACACGTGCGGGCCGTTCGCGAACTTGCCGAGGCGGATCTTCGGCCCCTGCAGGTCGGCGAGCACGGCGACGGCGCGGCCGGTCTGCTTCGCGGCGGCGCGGACCATGTCGTAGATCTTCTGGTGGTCCTCGTGGCTGCCGTGGCTGAAGTTCAGCCGGGCCACGTCCATGCCGGCCTCGACCAGACCGAGCATGCGCTCGGTGGAGGCGGTCGCGGGACCCATGGTGCAGACGATCTTTGCGCGGCGTGTCACAGCCATCAGGCTAGTCTCTCTTTCGGATCGGCCCGCTGGCCGATCCCCGTCATGGGGATGAACGACGAGTGGCGCCGCCCGGAAAACCGCCTCGGGCGCGCTTGCTCGCAAAATCGGTGGCGGGCGTCAGCGACCGCAATCGCCCCCAGCTTATCCGTCCGCCTCGGGCCGCCGCGCACAGATGCCCCGGCAGGGGTACGGGCAGACGACAGCGGCCCGCCCCCGGAACGCGGGAACGGGCCGTCGAAGTCGTGCCGTGCGGCTACCGGATCGAGGTCAGCGGCTGCGACGCCGGGCGTACGGGCGCCGGCAGGTCGCCGTGCGCACCCAGGTACTGGTGGATCGCGGCGGCGGCGGCCCGGCCCTCGGCGATCGCCCACACGATGAGCGATGCGCCGCGGTGCATGTCACCGGCGACGAACACGCCGTCCGCCTCGGTCTGCCAGTTGTCGTGCGCGTCCACCGCCCCGCGGGCGTTGCGGTTCACGCCGAGCTGCTCCAGGAGCGGCTGCTGCTCCGTACCCTCGAAGCCGATCGCGAGAAGGACCAGGTCGGCGCGCAGGTCGCGCTCCGAACCGGGGGTGATGGTGACCGTGCGCCGGCCGTTGATCCGCTCGACGACGACGTCGGCGACGCGGACCGCCGCGACGTTCCCGGAGCCGTCGTCGACGAACTCCTGCACCGCCACGCCGAAGACGCGCTCGCCGCCCTCCTCGTGGGCCGGGTAGTTGCGCAGGATGACCGGCCAGGTCGGCCACGGGTGCAGCTCGGCGGCGCGGGTCTCCGGGGGCAGCGGGTACTGGTCCAGCTGGATGACGTTGGCCGCGCCCTGGCGGTGGGCGACGCCGAGGCAGTCGGCGCCGGTGTCGCCGCCGCCGATGATGACGACGTGGCGGTCCTTGGCGTCGATCGGGGTCGTGTCCTGCAGGCCGGAGACCATCCGGTTGGCCGGGACCAGGTGATCCATGGCCAGGTGTACGCCGTTGAGCTGCCGTCCGGGCGTCTCGTGCGTGTCCCGGCCGGCGAGGGCGCCGCAGGTGAGCAGGACGGCGTCGAAGCGCTCGCGCAGGTCGTCGGCCGTCACGTCCACGCCGACGTTCACGCCGGTCTGGAACACCACGCCCTCGGCCTCCATCTGCGCGAGGCGGGCGTCGATGCGCTCCTTCTCGAGCTTGAAGTCCGGGATGCCGTAGCGCAGCAGGCCGCCGATGCGGTCGTCGCGCTCGAAGACCGTCACCGCGTGCCCGGCGCGCGCGAGTTGCTGCGCGGCGGCGAGACCGGCCGGGCCCGACCCGACCACGGCCACCGACTTGCCGGACAGGGTGGCGGGCGGCTGCGGTCGTACGTACCCGAGGTCGAAGGCGTGGTTGGCGATCTCGACCTCGACCTGCTTGATGGTGACCGCGTCGTCGGCGATGCCGAGCACGCAGGCCGCCTCGCAGGGGGCGGGGCAGAGCCGGCCGGTGAACTCCGGGAAGTTGTTCGTGGCGTGCAGGCTCTCCGCCGCCGACGCCCACGCGCCGGTGCGGACCAGGTCGTTCCAGTCCGGGATGCGGTTGCCCAGCGGGCAGCCCTCGTGACAGAACGGGATGCCGCAGTCCATGCACCGGGTGGCCTGGTCGCGGATGAGCTCCTCGCCGGCCGGCGGGTAGACCTCGCTCCAGTCGCGGATGCGTACGGGCACCGGGCGGCGCTTCGGCAGCTGCCGTTCGTACCGCAGGAAACCGTTCGGATCAGGCACGGGTGACCCCCATAACCGCCTCGTCGACGTCGCGACCGGCAGCCTCGGCGGTCCTGATCAGTTCCATCACTCGCTTGTAGTCACGCGGCACCACCGCGGTGAACTCCGCCACCGCCGCCGGCCAGTCCTTGAGCAGCCGCTCCGCCACCGCGGACCCGGTCTCGGCGTGGTGCTTCTCCACCAGGGCGTGCACGGTCTCCTGCTCGTCGGCGGTGAGCGGGGCCAGGTCGACCAGCTCGGGGTTGACCAGCTGCTGGTCGAGGCCGAGCACGAACGCCTTGCCGCCGCTCATGCCGGCCGCGAAGTTGCGCCCGATCGCGCCGAGGACCACCACGACGCCGCCGGTCATGTACTCGCAGCCGTGGTCGCCCACACCCTCGACGACCGCGGACGCTCCCGAGTTGCGGACCGCGAAGCGCTCGCCCGCGCGGCCCCGCAGGAACACCTCGCCGGCCGTCGCTCCGTACAGGATGGTGTTACCCGCGATGATGTTCTCCTCGGCGACGAACGGCGCCTCCTCGGCCGGCCGCACGCTGACCCGCCCGCCGGAGAGGCCCTTGGCGACGTAGTCGTTGGTGTCGCCGATCAGCCGCAGCGTCACGCCGCGCGGCAGGAACGCGCCGAACGACTGGCCGCCCGTGCCGCGCAGGGTGAACTCGATCGTGTCGTCGGGCAGGCCGTTGCCGCCGTAGCGCCGGGCCACCTCGCCGCCGAGCATGGCGCCCACGCTTCGGTTCTCGTTGCGGACCGTCAGCTCGGCCCGGACCTCGCGGCCGTCGGTCAGGGCGGGCTCGGCGAGCGCGATGAGCTCGTTGTCGAGCGCTTTGTCGAGGCCGTGGTCCTGGGCGACGATCCCGCGGCGGGACGCGCCCTCGGGCAGCTCCGGCACGTACAGCAGCGGGGTCAGGTCGAGGCCCTGAGCCTTCCAGTGGCTCACCGCCGGGACGACGTCGAGCACCTCGGCGTGCCCGATCGCCTCGTCGATGCTGCGGAAGCCCAGCTCGGCCAGGTAGCCGCGGACCTCCTCGGCGAGGAAGAGGAAGAAGTTCTCCACGAACTCCGGCTTGCCGTTGAAGCGCTCGCGCAGCACCGGGTTCTGCGTGGCGATGCCGACCGGACAGGTGTCCAGGTGGCAGACCCGCATCATGATGCAGCCCGAGACGATCAGCGGCGCGGTGGCGAAACCGAACTCCTCGGCGCCGAGCAGGGCCGCCACGACGACGTCGCGGCCGGTCTTGAGCTGACCGTCGACCTGCACTGTGACCCGGTCGCGCAGCTTGTTGAGCAGCAGCGTCTGCTGGGCCTCGGCCAGGCCCAGCTCCCACGGGGAACCGGCGTGCTTGAGCGAGTTGAGCGGGCTGGCGCCCGTACCGCCGTCGTGGCCGGAGATCAGGATCACGTCGGCCTTGAGCTTGGCCACGCCCGCCGCGACGGTGCCGACCCCGATCTCGGAGACCAGTTTCACGTGTACGCGCGAAGCCGGGTTGACGTTCTTGAGGTCGTGGACCAGCTGGGCCAGGTCCTCGATGGAGTAGATGTCGTGGTGCGGCGGCGGCGAGATCAGCCCGACGCCGGGGGTGGCGTGCCGGGTCTTGGCGATCCACGGCCACACCTTGTTGCCCGGCAGCTGGCCGCCCTCGCCCGGCTTCGCGCCCTGCGCCATCTTGATCTGCAGGTCGTCGGCGTTGACCAGGTATTCCGTGGTCACGCCGAAGCGGCCGGAGGCGATCTGCTTGACGCTGGAGCGGCGGGCCGGGTCGTAGAGGCGCTCGACGTCCTCGCCTCCCTCGCCGGTGTTCGACTTGCCGCCGAGCCGGTTCATGGCGATCGCCAGGGTCTCGTGCGACTCCGCGGAGATGGAGCCGTACGACATCGCGCCCGTGGCGAACCGCTTGACGATCTCCGACGCCGGCTCGACCTCCTCCAGCGGCACCGGCTCCCGGTCGGGCTTGAACCGGAACAGCCCGCGCAGCGAACCCGCGGCCGCCGCGAGACCGTCGACCTTCTCCGTGTACTGCTTGAAGACGTCGTACTGCTTACTGCGGGTGGCGTGCTGCAGCAGGAAGACTGTCTCCGGGTTGAACAGGTGGACCTCGCCCTCGCGGCGCCACTGGTACTCGCCGCCGACCTCGAGGCGGCGGTGGCTGCGCTCGGCCGGGTTCTTCGGGTACGCCTTGGCGTGCCGCGCGGCGACCTCTTCGTGGATCTCGCTCAGCCCGCAGCCGCCGATGCGCCCGGAGGTGCCGGTGAAGTAGCGCTGCAGCAGCTCGTCCTCGAGGCCGACCGCCTCGAACACCTGCGCGCCGCAGTACGACGACACGGTCGAGATGCCCATCTTGGACATGATCTTCAGAACGCCCTTGCCGAGCGCCTTGACGTAGTTGCGGACCGCCTTGCTCGCCTCCATGCCGGCGAGCGGCCCGGTGGCGATGAGGTCCTCGACGCTCTCGAAGGCCAGGTACGGGTTCACCGCCGCGGCGCCGTACCCGATCAGCACGGCCGCGTGGTGCACCTCCCTGCAGTCGCCGCTCTCCACGACGAGCGCCACCTGCGTGCGGGTCTGCTCCCGGACCAGGTGCTGGTGCACGGCGGCGGTGAGCAGCAGCGACGGGATCGGCGCCAGGTCGGCGTTGGAGTCGCGGTCGGAGAGCACCAGGATGCGGACGCCGTCCTCGATCGCCTCGGAGACGTGCCGGCAGATCTGGGTGAGGCGGGCCTTGATGCCCTCGGCGCCGTCGCGCAGCGGGTAGAGGCCGGAGACCCGGACCGCCTTGAAGCCGGGCAGGTCGCCGTCGTCGTCGATGGAGAGCAGCTTCGCCAGCTCGTCGTTGTCGATGATCGGCCACGGCAGCACGACCTGGCGGCAGCTGGCCG
This sequence comes from Actinoplanes sp. NPDC051475, assembly GCF_040689425.1. Lineage (NCBI taxonomy): Bacteria > Bacillati > Actinomycetota > Actinomycetes > Micromonosporales > Micromonosporaceae > Actinoplanes > Actinoplanes sp. NPDC051475. The sequence goes on along the minus strand of NZ_JBFAZZ010000011.1, from coordinate 258,173 downwards.
GCCCCGGGTCGAGCAGGTTGCCCTCGGGGCCGATGGTCATCGACAGGCTGGTGACCAGCTCCTCGCGGATGGCGTCCAGCGGCGGGTTGGTGACCTGGGCGAACAGCTGGTGGAAGTAGTCGAACAGGAGCCGGGGCCGGGTCGACAGCGGCGAGATCGGGGTGTCCGTACCCATCGAACCGAGCGGCTCTGCGCCGGCCCGGGCCATCGGGCCCACCAGGATCTTCAGCTCCTCCTCGGTGTAGCCGAAGGTCTGCTGGCGCCGCATCACCGAGTCGTGCGTGTAGATGGTGTGCTCGCGCGGCGGCAGGTCCTGAAGGTCGATGAGCCCGGCGTGCAGCCACTCGTCGTACGGCTCGGCGGCGGCCAGCTCGGCCTTGATCTCGTCGTCGTGCACGATGCGCCCGGCCGCGGTGTCGACCAGGAACATCCGGCCCGGCTGGAGGCGGCCCTTGGCGACGACGGTGGCCGGGTCGAGGTCGAGCACGCCGGCCTCGGAGCCGAGCACGACCAGCCCGTCGCTGGTGTGCCACCAGCGGCCCGGGCGCAGGCCGTTGCGGTCGAGGACCGCGCCGATGATCGTGCCGTCGGTGAACGCCACGCTGGCCGGGCCGTCCCACGGCTCCATCAGGCTCGCGTGGAAGCGGTAGAAGGCGCGCCGCGCCGGGTCCATGCCCGGGTCGTTCTCCCACGCCTCGGGAATCATCATCAGTACGGCGTGCGGCAGGCTGCGCCCGGCGAGGTGCAGCAGCTCCAGGACGGCGTCGAAGTTCGCCGAGTCGGAGGCCTCCGGCGTGCAGACGGGGAACAGCCGCTTGATGCTGCCGGGCAGGTTCGGCGACGCCAGCAGCGCCTCGCGGGCCGCCATCCAGTTCTTGTTGCCGCGGATCGTGTTGATCTCACCGTTGTGAGCGATGAACCTGTACGGGTGAGCCAGCGGCCACGACGGGAACGTGTTCGTGGAGAACCGCGAGTGCACCAGCGCGATGGCGCTGTTCATGCGCTCGTCGGTGAGGTCCGGGAAGAACTCCGGCAGCTGGTCGGGCGTCAGCATGCCCTTGTACGTGATGGTGCGCGCGGACAGCGACGGGAAGTACGCCTCGACGCCGCGCTGGTGGGTCTCACGCTCGGCCTGCTTGCGGATGCAGAACGCGACGATGTCGAGGTCGACGCCGGACAGTTGGTCGCCGGCCTTGCCGGTCTTGCTGCCGGTGAGCCGGTGCGCGGCGAGGAAGACCTGCTTGATGACGGGGCGGGCGGCCTCCGCGCTCTCGCCCAGCCCGGACGGGTCCACCGGGACGTCCCGCCAGCCGAGGATGTCGCCGCCCTCGACCAGGGCGTACTTCTCGAAGACCGCGATCGCGCGGGCCGCTTCCGACTCGTCGTTGGGCAGGAAGACCAGGCCGGTCGCGTACGCGCCGGGGGCGGGCAGCTCGAAGTCGACGACCTCGCGCAGGAAGGCGTCCGGTACCTGGATCAGGATTCCGGCGCCGTCACCTGTGTTGTATTCGGCGCCGCGGGCGCCCCGGTGGTCGAGGCGGATGAGCGCGGAGAGGCCCTTGGCGACCACATCGTGGGAACGTCGGCCGTGAATATCGGCCACGAAGGCGACACCGCACGCGTCGCGCTCGTTCTCCGGGTCGTACAAACCCTGGGGGTGCGGAAGAGCCACCGGGCCTCCGATCGTCACTGGTGTTTCCGTTGAAGGTCGGGACGACGTCGGCCCTGCAAAAGTCTCTCGATACTACGTTAGTCGTCACCGATCTCCGCCAGGTGCGGATAGATCACACTTCGTCGACGCGGGTTAGGTAGTCTCGCGCGGTGGCGCTAGAGGATACCGACGTCTTCACCCGGCTGGAGCGTTTCTACGATTCCGTGCCCCGCGATGCCACCGTCACGGAGGACATCGGGGGCTTCGTACTCTTCATCCGCGAGGGTGCGGGATGGCCCTACTACGCCCGTCCCCGGATAGGGGGTGAGACGCCGTCTGCCGCCGATGTTACTGCCGTGCGGGCGCGCCAACGAGAGCTCGGCGTCCCGGAAGCGTTCGAATGGGTGCACGAGACCACCCCCGACCTGCTCGCCGTCGCCCGCTCCGCCGGGCTGGAGGTGCTGCTCGCCCCGCTGATGGTGCTCGATCGGGCCGCGCTGGTGCCCGACCTGCCGATCCCCGGCGCCACCATCCGGTTCCTCGACCCGTCGAGCCCCGGCTTCGCCGCCGACATCGCCGCCAGCCGCGCGGTCGGCCGGCTCGGCTTCGGCGCGCCGGCATCCGCGACCGGCGCCGCCCCGGCGACGGACCGGGCCGGCGCCTTGGTGATGGAGCCCGCCGGACCGGCGCAGCGCGACGCGGTCCCGGCGCCGGGTGACGAGGTCATCGCGGATCAGGTACGCCGGCACGCATCCGGCCGCTTCGTCAGCGCGGTGGTCGACTCCCCCGCCGACGGCATCCTCGCCTCCGGCTCGGTGCAGCGCGTGGGTGGCGTCGCAGAGGTGGCCGGCGTGGCGACCCTGCCGGCGGCCCGGCGCCGCGGATACGCCTCGCAGCTCACCGCCAGCCTGGCCCGCCGCGCCCTCGAGGACGGCGACGACCTGGTGTTCCTGTCGGCCGGCGACGACGACGTGGCCCGCCTCTACTCGCGGGTGGGCTTCCGCCGCGTCGGCACCGCCTGCATCGCCTCGCCCACCGTGGCGCCGCTGTAGGCCCCGCTCATTCCGTCGGTTGCCAGCCCGCTCACTCCGGAGGCCTCCAGTCCGCGGCTCATTCCGGGGGTTGCCAGTCCGCGGCGAGGCCGTGGGCGTGGCCCAGGATCCGGGGTCGCAGCGAGCCCAACGCCGCGTCCCGGGCGCGTAACGCGAGGCGGCCGCGGGCCTGCACCACCGCGGACATCCGCCGGCTCTGCCGCACCACCGAGACAGTACGCGGCCGCCGGGCCTTGTCGTATGCCTCCACGGCCTGGCCCAGCGCCGCCCCCGGCTCCACGGTCGCGACCAGTGATCGCAGCGTCGCCGCGTCCTCGAAGGCCAGACAGGCACCCTGGCCGAGGTGGTGCGGCATGGCGTGGGCCGCGTCGCCCAGCAGCACCACGCCGCCGGAGCCGCGACGGAACCCGTACGTCCGGGGCAGCGGCCGCAGCTCGCGGACCTCCTGCGGGACGAGATCCTCGGGACGGGTCGCCGCGAGCAGTTCGCCGATCGGCGCGTGCCAGCTCTTGAACCATCGGCGCAACAGGGCAAGCTGGGTGGCCGGCGGCTCCGGCCGGGACGCTCCGGCCGCCGTGGCGACCCAGTAGACACCGCCCCGGCCGGCCGCGCGCTCGCCCAGCGGCATCGAGACGAAGCGGTAACCCGCGCCCAGGGTCTCGCCACCGGCGGCCTGGTCCGGCGGCAGGGCGGGCACCCGGTACGCCGGGACGACGGCCTGCCACGCGGCGAAGCCGGAACCGACCGCGACCGCCTCGGGGGCGAGTGCGCGGCGTACCGGGCTGTCGATGCCGTCGGCCGCGACGATCAGGTCCGCCTCGTAGAGCTGGCGGCCGGCGCCGACCGCGGGCCGGGCGGCGCGCCGGGCCCGCACGACGGTGATCTCCACGCCGGTGCGGATCTCCACGCCGTCGCCCAGCCCGGCCACCAGGGCGTCGTAGAGGTCTTCGAGGTGCACGACGGCCGGCGCCGGCCCCGCCCCGGGCCGGTTGTGCGGGACGACGAGCCACTGCCCGTCGGGTCGGCGTACGCCGCCGTCGGGCAGCGGGGCGGCGATCGCGGACCAGCCGCCGTCGGGGTTCAGCGACTCCAGCGCGCGGCGGCCGTTGGGCCAGAGCACCAGCGCGGTCGGCGGCGCGGACACGCGTTCACCGCGCTCGAGGAGGGTGACCTGCCAGCCCTCGCGGGCGAGGGCACCGGCGGCGGCCAGCCCCGCCATGCCCGCACCCACCACCACGGCCGTGCGCATGTCGCGGGCCCGGCTTCTAGTGCTCGTCGGAGGTGGAACCCGAGGAGGCTGCGGCCTCGGCGTCGTCGTCCCCGGTGACATCCTCCGGCGTCTCCGGGGCCGCGGCGGGCTTCTCCGGCACCGCGGCGGCAGGTGGCAGCACGCCCGTGCGTTCGTACCCTCGGAACCGTTCCTCGCTGACCACCTGATAGGCCTGCGGGGTCTTGACCACCGGCTCGCCCGCGCCCACGTCCACCTGGTCCACGTCGCCGGCGGAGACCGGCTCGGGTTCGGTCTCCGGCGCGTCGATCGGCACGACGTACTCGCGGGGGCCCCGCACCAGCAGGAAATACGCGAGGGCGAGGGCGAACACCACGATCGAGGTGAAGACGTTGAGCCGGACGCCGAACAGGTGGTTGGCCTCGTCGATGCGCAGCATCTCGATCCAGCAGCGGCCCACCGTGTACGCCATCACGTAGAGCGCGAAGGCGCGCCCGCGGCCGAACTTGAATTTGCGGTCGAGCGCCCAGACCAGCCCGGCCACGCCGACGTCCCAGACGGCCTCGTACAGGAAGGTCGGGTGGTAGAGGTCCGGCAGGGTGACCGGCTTGCCGTCGATGACCGTGGCGTGCCCGGGATCGGCGCGGTCCATGTCGTGCACCCGCAGGCCCCACGGCAGGGTCGTCTCGCTGCCGTACAGCTCGTTGTTGAACCAGTTGCCGAACCGGCCGATCGCCTGGGCCAGCGGCAGGGCGGGCGCGAGCGCGTCGGCGAACACCGACAGCGGCAGCCCCAGCTGGCGGGCGGCGAACCAGGCGCCGAGCGCACCGCCGGCGACCGCGCCCCAGATACCCAGGCCACCCTCCCAGATCTGGAAGATCCGGATCGGCTGGCCGCCGTCGCCGAAGTACTCCGCCGGGGAGGTGATCACGTGGTAGATCCGCGCGCCGACGATGCCGAACGGCACCGCCCACACGGCCATGTCCAGGGACGCCCACGGCGCGACGCCGCGGCGGCGCAGCCTGTACTCCATGACGAAGACGGCGGCGACGATGCCGAGGACGATGCAGAGCGCGTACGCCCGGAGCGGGATGCCGAGGACGTGCCACACCGACGTCGTCGGGCTGGGGATAGCGGCGAGGGTCACGCGCGCACCCTACCGCCGATCGCCGGGGTCGGTGTCAGGAGGGTTTGCCCGCGCGGACGCCCTCGGCCAGTTCCGCGCTGAGCGCCCGCAACCGCTGGTGGCCGGCGGCCAGGTCGGGGGCTTCGAGCACGCAGCGGATCAACGCGCTGCCGACGATCACGCCGTCGGCGAAGGCGGCCACCTCGGCGGCCTGTGCCCCGGTGCCCACCCCCAGACCGACACCGACGGGCATCTCGGGGTCGGCGGCGCGGACCCGCGCCACGAGCTCCGGCGCCTGCGACGACACCGTCGTGCGCGCGCCGGTGACGCCCATGAGCGCGGTGGCGTAGACGAACCCGCGGCAGTTCGCGACGGTCATCGCAAGCCGCTCGTCGGTCGAGGAGGGCGAGACCAGGAAGGTACGGTCGATCGCGTGCCGGTCGGCGGCGGCGATCCACTCCTCGGCCTCGTCCGGGATGAGGTCCGGGGTGATCATGCCGGTGGCGCCGGCCGCCGCCAGGTCCCGCGCGAAGGCGTCGACACCGTACTTCTCGACCGGATTCCAGTACGTCATCAGCACGACCGTGGCGCCGGTGCCCGCGACCGCCTCGATGATGCGCAGCGTGTCGCGGGTGCGTACGCCTCCCGCCAGGGCGATGTCGCTGGCCTTCTGGATCACCGGCCCGTCCATCACCGGGTCGCTGTACGGCAGCTCGACCTCGATGACGTCGCAGCCGGCCTCGGCCATGGCGACCATCGACTTGATGCTGTCGTCGACGTTCGGAAAGCCGGCGGGCATGCACCCGACGAGCACCGACCGCCCCTCGGCCTTCGCCTTGCCGAAGGTCTCGGAAATACTCACGCCATCCCTGCCCTCGGGTCCATCGCGCCGTGACACCCGTTGCGCCGCGTCACTCCTGCTCCCCCGGTACGAGTACCTCGCGCTGGTCGAGGATGCCGAAGTAGGCGCCCGCGGTGTGCACGTCCTTGTCGCCGCGGCCGGAGAGGTTGATGACGATGGTCGGGGTGCGGCCGAGCTCCTTCGTCAGCTGCGGCGCGATGCGCGCGGCGCCGGCCAGGGCGTGCGCGCTCTCGATCGCCGGGATGATGCCCTCGGTGCGGCACAACAGCTGGAACGCGGCCATCGCCTCGTCGTCGGTGACCGGCTCGTAGACCGCCCGGCCGGTGTCGTGCAACCACGCGTGCTCGGGGCCCACGCCGGGATAGTCGAGGCCCGCCGAGATCGAGTGCGACTCGACCGTCTGGCCGTCCTCGTCCTGCAACACGTACGTGCGGGCACCGTGCAGGACCCCCGCCGAGCCGCCGGTGATGGACGCGGCGTGCCGGCCCGTCTCCACGCCGTCGCCGCCGGCCTCGAAGCCGTACAGCCGGACCTGCTCGTCGCCGACGAAGGCGTGGAAGATGCCGATGGCGTTCGAGCCGCCGCCGACGCAGGCGGCAACGGCGTCGGGCAGCCGGCCGATCTGCACGAGGCACTGCTCGCGGGCCTCGGTGCCGATGCCGCCGACGAAGTCGCGGACGATCTCCGGGAACGGGTGCGGTCCGGCCGCGGTGCCGAGCAGGTAGTGGGTCGTGTCGACGCTGGCGACCCAGTCGCGGAGGGCCTCGTTGAGGGCGTCCTTCAGGGTCCGCGAGCCGTTGGTCACGGGGATCACCGTGGCGCCGAGCATCCGCATCCGGGCGACGTTGAGCGCCTGCCGCTCGGTGTCGGTCTCGCCCATGTAGACGACGCACTCGAGGTCGAGCAGCGCAGCCGCGGTGGCGCTGGCGACGCCGTGCTGGCCCGCGCCGGTCTCGGCGATGACCCGCGGCTTGCCCATCCGCTTCGCGAGCAGCGCCTGGCCCAGCACGTTGCGTACCTTGTGCGCGCCGGTGTGGTTCAGGTCCTCCCGCTTGAGCAGGACCTCGGCGCCGATCGCCGCGGACAGCCGCTCGGCCCGGTAGAGCAGCGACGGCGTACCGGCATAGTCGCGCAGCAGGCCGGTGAACCGCTCCTGGAAGACCGGGTCGGTCTTGGCCGACCGGTACGCGGCGTCGAGCTCGTCGAGCGCCCGCACCAGCGCCTCGGGGACGAACCGCCCGCCGTACCGGCCGAAGTGACCGGCGAGGTCGGGCAGGGCCGGTGCACTCATCGCACGGGCCGGGGCGTGGCGGGGTGGTTACCGGCGTTGACCAGTTCCGCCACGGCGTCGCGAGGGCTCTTCTTGGTGACCAGGCCCTCGCCCACCAGGACCGCGTCGGCGCCCGCGGACGCGTACCGGATCAGGTCGTGCGGGCCGCGGACCCCGGACTCGGCGATCTTGACGACGTTGTTCGGCAGCCCCGGCGCGATCCGCTCGAAGACGGACCGGTCCACCTCCAGCGTCCGGAGGTCACGGGCGTTCACCCCGATGACCTGGGCGCCGGCGTCCAGTGCCCGGTCGGCCTCTTCCTCGTTGTGCACCTCGACGAGCGCGGTCATGCCCAGCGACTCGATCCGCTCCAGCAGGCCGACGAGAACGTTCTGCTCGAGCGCCGCCACGATGAGCAGCACGAGGTCGGCACCGTGGGCACGGGCCTCATGCACCTGATAGCTGGAGACGACGAAGTCCTTGCGCAGCACCGGCACGCCGACCGCGGCCCGCACCGCGGCCAGGTCCTCCAGGGAGCCGCCGAACCAGCGGCCCTCGGTCAGCACGCTGATGCATCGTGCACCGCCGGCTGCGTACTCGCCTGCGAGCTCCGCCGGGTCGGGAATGTCGGCCAGTGCGCCCTTCGACGGCGACGACCGCTTCACCTCGGCGATCACCGCCACGCCGGGCTTCCGCAGGGCCGCGTACGCGTCGATCGCCGGCGGGGCCGCCGCCGCGAGCTCGCGCACCTGCTCCAGCGGAACCTGCTCCTGACGTGCCTCGACGTCCTCGCGTACCCCCGCGAGGATCTCCTCGAGCACGTTCTGCGATCCCGCACCACGCTGATCGGATGTCACCTAATGACTCCCCTCTCCGGGTGTCCTCGGCCCGATGCTAGGTGGCCGCCGACGCGTCCGGCCGCCCGGGGTATGGCGCGCCTCACGAGGTGGGCTGCGGCATAATGCGTCCCCGGACGGAACCTGTCTCTTCTGTCACATCCTCCCCCGCGGCATCCGGCGGCTAGCTGGGACCCCCTGGATGATCGGCTGATCCTCCTTCGTGTTGACGGTCGTGTCACCGTTCGGAAATACGACTCCGGCACCATGGGACTCGGGCACACTGGTCCGCGGCGGCACGCACGCCGGGGCCCGCGCGAGCACTGTGGAGGTGACCATGGCCAGCGACGAGAGTGGCTTCGCCGCCCTTTCCCGCACCGTCGTCTCGTACGCCGCCGAGCTGATCGCCGGGGTGGAGCGCCGAGTCGTCGGCGAGGAGAAGATGCGCACCGCCCGGGGCAACGCCTGGGCCGCGATCTGCGCCGACCGGGCCCGTGCACAGGCCCGCGCGGACATGGACGCGATGGTGGCCGTGCTGGCCGCCCAGCCGCGGCGGCGCAACGCCGGCAGCGATGCGGCCGGCTCTTCCCCGCTGTCGAGCGTGTCCCCCGCCGCCCTGGCGACCAGCCGCTGAGCCACGGCGCGGTCGGGTCGTCTCCCCGCTGAGTCACCGCGCGGTCGGGTCGTCTCCTCGGTCGAGGGCGTCCCATACCGCCCGGGTGTCCGCGCGTTGGTCGTCGTCGGCCGGCGGTGCGGCTTGCGGGCGGCGTTCGTAGCGTGCCCCCATGCCGGGCCACTCGTGGCCGTGCCGCGACGCCTGCCAGCCGCCGGCCACGACGAGCAGCCCGCCGAGCGCGCAGACGACCGGCCACAGCGTGCCGCCGGCCCCGGCCGACCCGACCTCCAGCCCGGCGCGGCCCACGACCGCGCCGGCTGTCACACCGGCACCGGCCAGCGCGAGCAGGACGCCGAGCACGCGGCGGGCCGTACCGCGGGTGGCGACCAGCGCCCCGGCCCCGGCCAGCGCCACCAGCGCCAGGCCGATCACCCAGGGAGCCACGTCCGTGCCGGTGCGGGCCGTCCGCAAATCCGGCAGGCCCGGCCGGGTGGTCACCTCGACCGCCCAGGTCCTGGTGATCGCGTAGAGCGCCAGCCCCGCACCCGCCGCGCAGGTCAGGACCGTGACGCCGAGCCTGCGGCCGGGGGTGGCCGCCGCGCCCTTCTTGCCCCCGGGCGTGGCCGCCGCGCCGCTCTTGCCGTCGGGCGGGGTCACCGTGCCGCGCGCAGGGTCTCGGCGGCGGCGATCGCGGCGAGCACCGCGGCCGCCTTGTTGCGCGTCTCCTGCTCCTCGGCGGCCGGGTCCGAGTCCGCCACGATGCCGGCACCCGCGCCGACGTACGCCGTGCCGCCGCGCATCAGCGCCGTACGGATCGCGATGGCCATGTCCATGTCGCCCGCGAAGCCGAAGTAGCCGACCGTGCCGCCGTACAGGCCGCGACGGGTCGGCTCGAGCCCCTCGATGATCTCCATGGCGCGTACCTTGGGCGCCCCGGAGAGGGTTCCTGCGGGGAACGTCGCGGCGAGCGCGTCGAACGCCGTACGGTCGTCGCGGAGCTCGCCGACGACGGTCGAGACGATGTGCATGACGTGGCTGTACCGCTCGATGCGCGCGAAGTCCGGCACCTCGACCGAGCCGGCCCGGCAGACCCGGCCCAGGTCGTTGCGGCCGAGGTCGACCAGCATGACGTGCTCAGAGCGCTCCTTCGGGTCGGCGAGCAGCTCCGCCGCGAGGGCGTTGTCCTGCTCCGGCGTCGCGCCGCGCCAGCGCGTACCCGCGATCGGGTGCAGCAGCGCCCGGCGGTGGCCACCCTCGGCGGCGCTGACCTTGAGATGCGCCTCCGGCGACGAACCGACGATGTCGAAATCATCGAAACGCAGCAGATACATGTACGGGCTGGGGTTCGTCGCCCGCAGCACCCGGTAGACGTCCAGCGGGTCGGCGTCGGTGGCCCGCTCGAAGCGCTGGGCGACGACGATCTGGAAGCACTCGCCGGCCCGGATCGCCTCCTTGGCCGTCTCCACCGCCTTCTGGTAGTCGCCGGGCGGTGTACGGCTGACCACCTCGCCCGACGGCACCCGCTCCACCGTGGAGATCATCGGCGGGGTGGGCCGGGACAGGGCGGTGGTCATCGCATCGAGCCGGCCCACGGCCTGGTGGTAAGCGGCCCGCGCGGTGGCGGCGTCGGCACCGTCGGGCAGAACCGCGTTGGCGACCAGGATCGCCGAACCGTCGTAGTGGTCGAGCACGACGAGGTCGGTGGCGAGCATCATTCCCAGCTCGGGCAGGGGTACGTCGTCCACGGCCGTGGCGGGCAGCCGCTCGAACCGGCGGACGAGGTCGTAGCCGAGATACCCGACCATGCCCCCGGTGAGCGGCGGAAGGTCGCCGGCCGGGTCCTCGTCGCCCGGGGCCGCCAGGGCCGCGACCGTCTCCCGCAGCGCCGCCACCGGATCCCCGCCCAGCGGTACGCCCACCGGTGGGCTCCCCAGCCAAGCGGCCTCACCGTCCCGCTCGACGAGCGTCGCGACGCTGCGTACGCCGACGAACGAGTAGCGCGACCAGGCGGCGGAGCCGGCGCCCTGCTCCGCCGACTCGAGCAGGAAGGTGCCGGGGCCGCCGGCCAGCTTGCGGTAGACGCCGATCGGGGTCTCACCGTCGGCGAGCAGCCGCCGGATCACCGGCACCACCCGCCGGCGCGCCGCCCGGGCGACGAACGTCTCCTCACCGGGTGTGACGGCGCCGCTGGTCATGCGTCCTCCCCGGGCTGAGCGCCGCCCTGGGCCGGCGAGCCGGCCGGCCGGCCGCTTCCGCTGGGCGGTGGGGTGACTGGCAGGTGGTCGTTGAAGCAGGTGTGCTCGCCCGTATGGCAGGCGGCGCCGACCTGGTCCACTGTGAGCAGCAGCGCGTCGCCGTCGCAGTCCAGGGCTACGGAACGGACGTGCTGGTGGTGGCCCGACGTCGCGCCCTTCACCCAGTACTCCCGGCGGCTGCGCGACCAGTAGGTGGCGCGCCCGGTGGTGAGGGTGCGGTGCAGCGCCTCGTCGTCCATCCACGCCAGCATCAGGACGTCGCCGGTGTCGTGCTCCCGCACGATGGCGGCGACCAGGCCGTCGGAGGTACGGCGCAGGCGGGCGGCGACGGCCGGGTCGAGCGCGGACGGCCGGGCGGGCTGATTCTCGAGATCGGTGACGGGCACAGTGCCAGATTGTCTCGCACTCCCCCGGGCGTCCACGGGCCGTATGCCCCCTAGCCCACGATCCGGTCACGGACCCGCACAGGGGGTGTGACGGCGGAGGCGAGGACGGTACCGTCGTCGTGCGCCGCGCCTGCCCGGGTGTCGCGCCCCGCGCCCGACCGCCCGGCCGTCCGGGCCGGTCGCGCCGCCACCGTGACGGGAGTCTCGAAGATGGAGCCGACGGCCAACCCCGAGGACGGCCGGCAGTCGCGCGGCCTCGGCCGCTTCTGGCCGGCGTCCGGAACAGCGGGAAACGACCGGACCGGCACACCGGCACCCGGCACTCCGCCGCCGGGCATTCCGCTGCCCGGGGCCGACTCGCCCCACGCTGACCCGCTCTCCCCAGGGAGGGACGCGCCCGAGCCGCAAACCCCGGGGAGGGACACGCTCGAGCCAGGAATCCCGGGGAGAAACGTGGTCGAGCCGGGAACGGAGCTGCGCGGCCTCGGAGCACCGGAGCGAGTCGTCGACGGTCTGGTGGAGGACGGCAGCGGCGGCCGCGAGGACTTGAGCCCGGCGCACGACCGGACGCCGGGCGGGAGCGAGGAGACGGGCGATCGGCCGCCGGGGGACGCGGAACGTGCCCTGACCCCCTACGCTGCACCGCGGCCGCTGACCAACGACACGAAGCTGGTCGCGCTCGGCTCGCGCCGCCCCGCGGACGCGCTGCTGGGCGGGACGACAAACGCGCCACGCTGGACGAATCAGGGAGGCTTCCCCCCGGTGGAGACGAACGGGCACCGTAACGGAGAGATCGGGCCGCGCCATGGCGGCACGCCGACGGCCAACGGGCAGTCGCCGGTGATCAACGGCGCGCTGCCTCACTCGCGCTCGCCGTTCGCGCCGCCGCCCGACACCCCGCCGCTGTACGCGCCGTCGCCGTTCGCGACCGCGGGCAACCCACCGATGCCGGTCGACCCGCTCGCGCCGCCGCCCGGCTCCGGGCCGGACACCTCCGACGAGCCGCTGGGCGGCCGCCCGGTGAGCGGTCAGCCGTTCCTGAGTGGGCGCTCCGTGACCGGTGAGCCGCTGCCCGGGACCGGCGAACCGTCGCCGCGGACCGGTGAAACGCGTGCCGGTGAGCCGCGGACCGGTGAGCCCCGTGTCGGCGAGCTGCGGACCGACCGGCCGTCACCGAGTGGACGCCCGGTGAGCGGCCAGCCCGCCGCCTCGGGATCGGCCCCGGTGCCGCTCCCGCCCTCCACCCGCCCGGCCGCCACGCAGCCGGTCTCCGGTCAGCCCACCGAGGAGCCCTCGCACGATGCCTGGGCGCCGCCGGTCCACCGCGGCGGCACCGCCGGAAGCGCGTCCATCCCGGCGTCCCCGGGCGGTGCGCCGCTCGATCCCTTCCCCGGATTCGCCCCGGGACTGTCCGGAGCCGGTCTCGCCCCGGGACCGTCCGGAGCCGGTATCGCCCCTGGACCGTCCGGAGCCGGTCCCGCCCCGGGACCGTCCGGAGCCGGCCAGGCACCGGCGGACCGCTACGCGCCGAGCCCGGCGCAGCCGGGAGCCGCGCCGGCGTCCGCGGATCTGCTCGGCGGCTGGGGCTCGGAGCCTTCCGCATCGACGGCGTACCGGCTGGACCCGCTTCCGGCCGGCGGACGGCGCGCGGTCCCGGACCTCGACGAGCCGCAGACCGGGCGCCGCGCCACCGGGGACGGTGACGAGAACGCCGCCCGGCGGACGGGCGACGACCGGCCCGGGGGACGCCGCTCTGCCGATGACGCCCCGGCCGGCCGGCGGGCGGCGCGGGAGACCGCCGGCGTGGCCCCCGGCCAGCCGCTGCGCCCGGGTGACCTGGACGAGAGTTCGATCTCGTTCTGGGACGAGGCCGCCGGGGACCGGCTCCGGGGCGAGTGGCACGAGGTCAAGGCCCAGTTCGTGGACGACCCGGTGGCCGCGCTGACCCGGGCGCACGACCTGCTGACCGACGCCGTCCACGAGCTGACGGAGTCGATGCTCGCCGAGCGCGACCAGCTCGACCCGTTGCGCGGCACCGAGCACCCCGACACCGAGAGCATGCGCATGGCGATGCGCGGTTACCGCGAATTCCTGGACCGCATCCTGGGCCTGTAGTCCCTGCGTGCCCTCCGTGAGGCCGCGATTCCGCCGAGGCGGGATCGCGGCCTTTGTCATGGTCGTGTGCCAGCTTCGCGGGGCCTCATTGCCCGGGCTCCAGAATTCACCTACTGTTGAACTCAACAGTTGATGAGTTCCTGGAGGTCATGATGTCGAGCGCCATCGAGGTCGGTGACCTCGTGGTCGAGCGGGGGAAGCGCCGGGTCCTGCAAGGGATCTCCTGTGCGGTGCCGGCGGGGAGCGTCACCGGGCTGCTCGGGCCCAGCGGCAGCGGCAAGACGACGCTCATCCGGGCCATCGTCGGGGTCCAGATCATCCGGTCCGGCACGGTCACCGTGTTCGGACAACCGGCGGGCTCCGCGGCGCTGCGGCGTACCGTCGGCTATGTCACCCAGTCGCCGAGCGTCTACGCCGATCTGTCCGTACGCGAGAATGCCCGGTATTTCGCCTCCCTCTACGGCCTGTCAGCGGCCGACGCGGACCGGGCCGTCGCGGACGTCGGCCTGTCCGGTGCCGCGGGGCAGCTGGTCGGCAATCTCTCCGGCGGCCAGCGCAGTCGCGCCTCCCTGGCCTGCGCGATGATCGGCAGCCCGAAGCTGCTGGTGCTCGACGAGCCGACGGTCGGGCAGGACCCGGTGCTGCGCGCCGACCTGTGGGGCAAGTTCCACGCCCTCGCCGACGAGGGCACCACGCTGCTGGTCTCCAGCCACGTCATGGACGAGGCCGGGCGCTGCGACCGGTTGCTGCTCATCCGCGAGGGACAGCTGATCGGGGACGACTCCCCGGCCGCCATCCGGGCGGCGGCGGGCACCGAGGACCTGGAGGAGGCGTTCCTGCGCCTGATCCGCGACCGCGAGGAGGTCGGAGCGCGATGAACCTCCGGATCACGTTCAGCACGGCGGGCCGGATCCTGCGGCAGCTGCGGCACGATCGGCGTACCGTCGCGCTGCTGATCGTCGTCCCGGCGGCGTTGCTGACGTTGCTGTACTTCATGTACGCGAACGCCGGCCCGACGTTCGACCGGATCGCGCTGGTGATGCTCGGGATCTTTCCGTTCGTCACCATGTTCCTGGTGACCAGCATCGCCATGCTGCGGGAGCGGACCACCGGCACGCTCGAGCGGCTGCTGACCACGCCGCTCGGGAAACTGGACCTGCTCTTCGGGTACGGCATCGCCTTCGGTCTCGCCGCGACGGTGCAGGGCGCCGTGGCGGTCGGGGCGGCGTACTGGCTGCTCGGGCTCGACACCGTCGGCAGCCCGGGCCTGGTGGTGGTCATCGCCGTGGTCAATGCCGTACTGGGGGTCGCCCTGGGGCTGTTCTGCAGTGCCTTCGCCCGTACGGAGTTCCAGGCCGTACAGTTCCTACCGGTGGTGGTCGTGCCCCAGCTGCTGCTCTGCGGGCTGTTCGTGCCGCGCGGGCAGATGGCGGGCTGGCTGCAGGCGGCCAGCGACGTCTTTCCGCTGTCGTACGCGGTGGACGCCCTGGCGCAGGTCGGCCGGCATGCCGACGCCACCACGACGATGTGGTGGGACCTGGCGGTCGTGACAGTCGCGGCGATCGCGGCGCTCACGCTCGCGGCCGCGACGCTGCGGCGGCGGACCGGCTGAGACGACGGGGGAGATCTTCTTTTGGTACGGCGCAGCGGGCGGCGTCCGGGCAACCAGGACACCAAGCAGTCCATCCTGGAGGCCGCCCGTGCCGTCTTCGCCGAGCGCGGCTTCGACAAGGCCTCGATCCGCGCCATCGCCGGGGCCGCCGGGGTCGACCCGGCGCTGGTGCACCACTACTTCGGCACCAAGGAGAAGCTGTTCCTGGCGAGCATGAACTCGCCGGTGGACCCCGCAGAGGTGATCCCGCAGGCCCTCGCCGGGCCGCGCGAGGAGGCGGGCGTACGCCTGGTGCGGGTAGTGCTGAGCGTGTGGGACTCCCCCGCCGGCGCCGCCGCGGTGGCCCTCATGCGCTCGGCGATGAGCAACGAGTGGACGGCGCGGCTGATGCGGGAGTTCGTGGTGACGCAGGTGCTGCGCCGGGCGGTGGCCGAACTCGGCATCGACGAGAAGGAGGCGCCCACCCGGGCCGCGCTCGTCGCCACCCAGATCGCCGGCCTCGCCGTCGTCCGGTACGTCCTCAAGGTGGAACCGGTGGCGTCCGCCGAGCCCGACCGGTTGGTGGCCGCGGTGGGCCCGAGCGTGCAGCGTTATCTCACCGGCGACCTGCCGGACGTCTTCTGAGGACGCACCACTCGTACGGGGTGCGACGGTGCCCGCGAGTGCTACACCTGAAAGCAGTGGCGGCGCGTAAGGGTGTGGTGACACATGAATGATCTCGGCGAGGTGGCGGCGGACATCGTTCCGTACGTGTCGGCGGCTGCCGCGGCGTACGGCGGGGCGGTGGTGCAGCGGGTCACCGACGCGGCGGCGGACTCCGGCGCGGACGCCTCGGTGCGCCTGGGCCGCCGGCTGCTGACCCGGCTGTTCCTCTCGCGCCGGGCCGAGCAGGTCAAGGACGCGGTGCGGGAGCTGGGCGAGGACCCGGGCGACGAGGCGACGGCGGATCTAGTACGGGCCCAGATCCTGAAGGCCCTGTCGGACGATCCGGAGCTGGCGGCCGAGCTCGCCGGGATGGTGCAGCCCGGTGGCGGTGACCGGTACACGGTGTCGGTGACGTCGAGCAGCGGATTCCAGATCGGCTCGCACAACACGCAGACGAACACATGGACCTCTCGTCCGGAATGAGTGCCCACGTCGAGGGCAGTGACAGATTCCAGGTGGGGTCGGGCAACGTCCAGACCAACGTGGACGTAGACGCCGGCACGCTCCCGCCGCCGCAGACCCCGGGTGCCGGCGTCGTGCCGCACAACCTGCCACCGGCGTCGGGGGTGTTCGAAGGCCGTGACCTGACGGCCGTCACCGAGCTGTTCGACGGCGGCGCCGGTGTCGTGGTGGGTCAGGCGGCGGTGCACGGGCTCGGCGGGATCGGCAAGAGCGAGCTGGCCAACCATTACGCCCGCCGCTTCCTGGACCAGTACTCGCTGGTGTGGTGGATCACGGCCGACAGCCGCCAAAGCGTCGGGCTGGGCCTGGCGGCCCTGACCAAGGAACTGCACCCGGTGGCGACGCTGGCGGATGCCCAGGCGTGGGCGCTGGGCTGGCTGCAGTCGCACACGGGCTGGCTCCTCGTGCTGGACAACGTCGAGGACGTCGCGGACATCACCGAACTCCTGGGCCGGGTGGCCGGCCGGGGCCGGGTGCTGGTGACCACCCGGCGGGACCTCGGCATCGCACGGTGGGCGAAGCTCGGGCTGGTGCCGCTGCGCCTGGGTGTGCTGAGCCGGGCGGCCAGCGTACGCCTGCTGATGAGGTTGACGGCGTCCGGCGACGCGGAGGGCGCCGGACGGCTGGCGGAGGCGCTGGGCGATCTACCGCTGGCGTTGCAGCAGGCCGCCGCCTACATCACGCAACACACCGGCACGGGCTTCGACGAGTACCGGCAGCTGTTGGCGGAGGAGTTCGACCGGGCCGCCGCGGACGCCGGCGAGGGCGAGACGTCGGACCGGTGCGTGTCGGCGGTGTGGACGGTCACCATGGACGCCGTCAGCGCCCGGAGACCGCTGGCCGTCAGGGTGCTGCGGATCTTGGCGTGGCTGGCTCCCGACGACGTGCCCGAACCGGTGCTGACCGCCCTCACCGACGACCCCCGGGACGTCGGTGACGCGCTGGCGACGCTCGTCTCCTACTCCATGATCAGCCGGGAGCGCGGCGGGGTCAGCCTGCACCGGCTGGTCCAGGCGGTCACCCGCAGCGCGATGATCGCCGACGGTACGGCCGCGGCCGTGCACGAGCAGGCGGTGGGGTTGCTCGCGAAAGCGGCGCCGGACGATCCGATCAACAACGTTGCCGGGTGGCCGCTGTGGGCGGCCCTGCTGCCGCACGTCAGCGCGTCGGTCGAAGCCCAGCCGTCCGGCGACTGGTCGATGCTGGTGCTGCACATCCTCGATCGCGCGGCGACCTACCAGCAGTTCCAGGGCAACATCACGGCTGCGATCACCGCGTTCGAACAGGTCGTGGCCGGTGAGCGGCGGATGCTGGGCGATGATCACGCCGTCACGCTGACCGGGCGGAACAACCTCGCCCTGGCGTACGAGTCCGCCGGCCGGGTGGACGAGGCGATCGTCGAGTTCCGGGACGTTCTCGCCGGATACAGCCGGATCCTGGGCGAGCACCACCCGAGCACGCTGAGCTGCCGGAACAACCTCGCGCTGGCGTACCGGTCCGCGGGCCGGGTGGACGAGGCGATCGCCGTCTTCGAGCAGGTGGTCGCCGACCGGCGCCGGGAGCTGGGCGAGGACCATCCGTACACGCTGAACTCCTGGAACAACCTCGCCGCCGCCTACCAGTCCGCGGGCCGGTTGCAGGATTCGATCACCTCTTCCACGGAGGCGCTGGCCGCCCTCCGGCGGGTGCTCTCCGAGGACCACCCGTACACGATGACCGCCCGGAACAATCTCGCCGGTGCCTACCAGGCGGCGGGCTGGGTGGACCGCGCGATCACCGAGTACGAGGAGCTTCTGACCCGGGTACGGCGGGTCCTGGGCGAGGACAATCCGTACACGCTGACCACCCGGAACAATGTGGCGGGTGCGCACCGGGCGGCGGGCCGGTGGGACGAGGCGATCGCCGAGTACGAACAGCTGCGCGACGACTGCGGGCGGGCGCTGGGCGGGGACCACCCCATCTCGCTCACCGTCCGGAACAACCTCGCCCTGGCCTACGACGATGCGGGCCGGGTGGACGAGGCGATCGCGATCCTCGAGCACGTCCTGGCCGATGTGCGCCGGGTGCTGAGCGAGGATCACTTCGATGCGATCAGCTGCCGCAGCAACCTGGCCGCCGCATACCGGGACGCGGGCCGGATGGACGAGGCGATCGCGGAGTACGAGCGGGTGCAGACCGCGTTGGGCCGGGTGCTCGGCGACCACCACGCGCGGACTCTGGTCGCCGGGAGCAGGCTCGCCGCCGTCTACCAGTCGGCGGGCCGGCTGGACGAGGCGATCACCGAGTACGAGCGGGTCGTCCCCTCGTTGCGGCAGGTGCAGGGCGAGGATCACTCGGACACGCTGACGTCGGCGAACAATCTCGCCGGTGCCTACCTGACCGCCGGCCGGGTGGACGAGGCGATCGCGGCCTTCGAGCAGGTCCTGGCCCGTTCGAGGCGGGTGCTCGGCGAGGACCATCCGAACACGCAGACCACGCGGAACAACCTCGCCGCGGCGTACGCGGCCGCCGGCCGGACGGACGAGGACGCCGGTTGACGGAGGGTCAGGCCGCCTCGTCGCGGTGGGCGCAGCGGTTGCACAGCACCGGGTGCAGCAGGTGCGCGAGGTCGTGGCGGTCGGCGACCGGGCGCGGGAACGAGAGCCGGGCGAGCCGGACGCCGATGCGCACCACGAAGCCGTAGCGGTCGAGGCGGACGACGCGGGGCTGGTCGCCGGGGCGCGCGGCCGGGCCGAGCCGGCGGCGGACGTAGCCGGCCATCTCCTCGACGTGGTGGTCGGCCAGGTCGGCGATCAGGTCGAACTCGATGGTGTGCAACGGGTCGGGGTTCGCCGCGGCGAAGTCGTCGGGGTCGACGTCGACCAGGACGGCGTTGCGCTCGTAGCGCACCTCGGCGACGTCCATCCGGTGGATGACCTGGGTGGCGCCCACGTCGAGCAGGTCGGAGGCCGGGTCCGTGTCGGCGTAGTCGAGCGCCGCCTGCCGCACGTCCTCGCCGGTGAGCAGCGTGGCCCAGCCGGCCACCCAGACGCGGCCGAGCGAGGGTCCGCCGGCGACCGGGGGGACATCCGAGATGTCGAGGACCAGGGCGGTGTCGTCGGTGTCCGGGGCGGGGCGCAGGCCGGCGGCTAGCGCGCCGTCGCGCGGCGAGAGCAGCAGCACCCGGCCCTGGCCGTCGGTCACGTGCCGCACCGGCAGCGGGCCGGGGCGGCAGGCGATGTGCGCGGTGGCGGGCAGGTGACCGGCCGCGAGCGTGCGCGCGACCTCGGCATGGGTGGGCTGCATGGGAACCTCCGGGCGCGGTTAGGCTAGCCTTAGTTAGGCGAGGCTAACCGTAGCATCCGTACCCGGAGGAAGAGTCACCCGTGAACAACTCCCGACCCAAGGCCCGGCTGTCGCGGGCACTCGGCATCCCGCTGACGCGCAAGTGCGTGAAGTACTTCGAGCGGCGCCCGTTCCCGCCCGGCATGCACGGCCGGGGCCGGCGCAAGCAGTCGGACTACCAGGTGCGCCTGCTCGAGAAGCAGCGGCTGCGGCACCAGTACAACGTCAGCGAGGCGCAGATGCGCAGGGCGTACGACGACGCGCACCGCGGCGAGGGCAAGACCGGCGAGAACATGGTCGCCCTGCTGGAGAGCCGCCTCGACGCCACCGTGCAGCGCGCCGGCCTGGCCCGGACCGTCTACCAGGCCCGCCAGCTCGTCGCGCACGGCCACTTCACCGTGGACGGCAAGAAGGTCGACCGCCCGTCGTACCGACTCAAGCCCGGCCAGGTCGTCGAGGTGCGGGAGAGCAGCCGGCAGAAGCCGCCGTTCCAGGTCGCGGCCACCGGCGCGCACCTCGACGGGCCGACCGCGCCGTACCTGTCGACGGTGATCGAGGAGCTGCGCACCACCGTCATCCGCAAGCCGCTGCGCAGTGAGGTGCCGGTGATCTGCGACGAGCAGCTCGTCGTCGAGTTCTACGCGCGCTGAGACGGGCTCTCAGCGCGTCTGCTCCAGCCAGCTCGCGTAGAGCTTCGCGTAGATGGACTCCGGGTCGTGCAGCAGGTCGGCGTGCGGGCCGCGCTGCACGACCCGGCCGGCGTCGACCACGATGACCTCGTCGGCCGACTCTGCGGTGGACAGCCGGTGGGCGATCGCCACCGTGGTCCGGCCGCGCGTGACCATGTCGAGGGCGCGCTGCAGGCGTACCTCGGTGGCCGGATCGACCGCGCTGGTCGCCTCGTCGAGCACGAGCAGGTCGGGGTCCGCGACATACGCCCGTACCAGCGCGACCAGCTGCCGCTCCCCCACGCTGAGCGCCTCGCCGCGCTCGCCGACCGGGGTGTCCAGGCCGCGCGGCAGGCCCGCCAGCCAGTCGGCCAGGCCCAGCTCGGTGAAGGCGAGCTCCAGCTCCTCGCCGGTGAGCTCCGGGCGGGCGAAGCGGATGTTCTCGGCCACGGTCGCGTCGAACAGGAAGCCGTCCTGCGGCACCATCACGACCCGTGAGCGCAGCGAGTCGAACCGTACGGTGGTCAGCGGCGTCCCGCCGAGCAGCACCTCGCCGCCCGCCGGGTCCATGAGCCGGGTGAGCAGCTTCGCGAAGGTGGTCTTGCCGCTGCCGGTCTCGCCGACCACCGCCACCTTGGTGCGCGCCGGGATCTCGAGGTCGACGCCGGAGAGCACGACCGGACCGCCGGGGTAGCGGTACGACACGTCGTGGAAGCGCACCGCCAGCGGGCCCGGCGGCAACGCCACGCCCTCGGTGTCCGGGTCGGCCACGTCCGGCTGGATGTCGAGCACGTCCAGCACCCGGCGCCAGCCGGCCACCGCGTTCTGGGCCTCGTTGAGCACCTCGGTCGCGATCTGCACCGGCTGGATGAAGAGCGTCACCAGGAACAGGAACGCGGTGAGCTTGCCGACGCTCAGGCCGCCGTCCACGCCGAGCAGCACGCCCACCACGACGACCGCGGCGAGCGCGACCCCGGCCGCGATCTCGCCGGTGGAGAAGCTGATCACGCTGGTCCGCAGGGCCCGCTGCTGGGAGACCCGCAGGTTCTCGATGGACGTGTCGAGGCGCTTCTCCGTGCGCCCGGCCACCCCGTACGCCCGGATCACGGTGGCCCCGACGACGCTCTCGGCGACCGCGCCGAGCATGATCCCGGTGCGCTCGCGCACGACCCGGTAGACGCCGGCGAGGCGCTTCTGGAAAAGCCGGATGACGATGAGGGCCGGTACGAACGCCGCGAACACCACGAGGGTGAGCTGCCACGAGTAGACGATCATCACCACGGTGGTGACCACGACCTGCCCGCTGGTGAGCAGCAGCATCACGCCGCCGGTCTGCAGGAACTGGGTGATCTGGTCGACGTCGCCGGTGACCCGGGAGACCAGCGAACCCCGCCGCTCGGACTGCTGGTGCAGCATCGACAGGTCGTGGATGTGCCGGAACGTCCGGGCGCGCAGGGCGGCCAGGGCGGTCTCGCTGACCGTGAACAGCCGGCGGGTCATCGCGTACCCGCAGGTCGTGGAGATCGCCAGCACACCCAGCGTGATCAGGACGATGAGGCCGACCGTGCCGAGGTGCGGGCCGCCCGGCGCGCGGATGCCGCGGTCGATGCCCTGCTGGACGGCGATCGGCACGGCGACCCGGCCGGCCATCGACACGAACGCGAGCGCCAGCGTGCCGGCAAGCCCGGGCCGCAGCTCGGGCGAGAGCGCGATCCCGCGCCGCACGGTCGCGAGCGTGCCCTCCTCCTCCACCACAGCGGCGGTCACGGTTCCACCCCCTCGGCGGCTTCGGCCTGCTCGTACGCGGTGACGAGCGCGAGATATCCCGGCTCCGTGGCCATCAGGTGCCGGTGCGTGCCGGTGGCGACCACCTTGCCGTCCTCCAGGTAGACCACCTCGTCGGCCAGGGCGATCGTGGCCCGCCGGTAAGCCACCACGAGGATCGAGGCAGCGGCGTCGTTGCCGCGCAGCGACGCCAGGATCGCCGCCTCCACGCGAGGATCGACCGCGCTGGTCGCGTCGTCGAGCACCAGCAGTCGCGGCCGGCCGGCCAGCGCGCGGGCCAGGGTGAGCCGCTGCCGCTGGCCGCCGGAGAGCGACGTGCCGCGCTCGCCGACCGCGGTGTCCAGCGCCTCGGGCAACTTCGCCACGAAACCGTCGGCCTCGGCCAGCCGCAGGGCCGCCCAGACCCGGGCGTCGTCGACGGCGTCGCGCTCCAGGGCCACGTTGCCGCGCACGGTGTCGTCGAAGACGAACGGGATCTGCGGCACGAGCGCGGACGTGGCGGCCAGTGCCTGCTCGGTGAGCTCGGGCAGCGGCGTGCCGTCCACCGCCACCGTGCCGCTGTCCGGGTCGACGAGGCGTACGGCCAGCGACGCGATGGTCGACTTGCCCGAGCCGGTAGCGCCGACCAGCGCCACCGTGCGCCCGGCCGGGACGGTGAACGAGACGTCGTGCAGGACCTCGGGGCCCTCGCCGTACGAGAAATGGACCTGGTCGAAGGTGAGCGCCGCCGGACCGTGCACCGTGGGCTCGGCCGTGCCGTAGGCGAGGTCGCCCTCGGCGGCCAGCACCGCCTGGACCCGTTCCCAGCCCGCGACGCTGCGCGGCAGCTCGGCGACCACCCAGCCGATCGCGCGCACCGGGAACGCCAGCACGGTGAACAGGAACGCGACGCTGACCAGCTCGCCAACGCTGATCGCACCGGTCTGCAGCCGCCACGCGCCGAGCAGGAGCACGGCGAGGGTGCCGACACTGGGCAGGCTGTCCATCAGCGGGTCGAAGAGTCCGCGCAGCCGGCCGACCGAGATCAGCGCGTCCCGCAGCTCGGTCACGTGCACGCCGAAGCGCTGTGACTCGTCGGCCTCGCGTCCCATGGTCTTGACCACCAGCGCGCCGTCGAAGCTCTCGTGGGCGACCGCGCTGACCTTGGCGCGCAACTGCTGGGCGCGGATCTGGCGGGGCGACATCCGCCGCGAGTAGACCAGGTTGAGGCCGAACAGCGCCGGGAAGAGGCAGACGCCGACCATGGCCAGCACCCAGTCGGTGAGGAACAGCGAGACCACCGCCGCCAGGATCATCACGATCGTGCCGACGGCGAACGGCAGCGGCGCGATCGGCACGAAGGCGGCCTCGACGTCGGAGTTGGCGTTGGACAGCAGCGTGCCGGTGGCGTGCCGCTGGTGCCAGGCCGGCGGCAGGGACAGGTAGCGCCGGGTCACCGCACGCCGGTAGCGCGCCTGCAACCGGAACTGCATGAAGCCCGCGCCGAGGCGGCGGCCGAAGATGCTGGCCACGCGCAGGACCGAGATGCCGATGAACACGGCCGCGATCAGGCCCAGCTCGCCCGTGCCGGCCCGGTGCTCGGTGAAGGCCGGCACGACCACGCGGCCGATGACCGCGCCGACCAGGAACGAGTTGGCGATGACGAGCAGGCCGAACAGGCTGCTGCCGGCGGTGCCGATGGCGAAGAGGCGGGGTTCGGTGCGGATCGCGCGGCCCAGCACGCGAAGGCCGCGACCCAGCACGTCGCGGCTGGCCCTCTTGGTCAAGATCCCCCGCCCTGCGGTAAGTCCCCGCCGGCTCACCCGGCCTTACCGATCCATACTGCCGAACCGCCCGCCCGAAGCCACGGGATTTACATTGTGTCCGCTGTTACATCCGCGCGCAGCCCCGTCGGCGGTCGGCCGCCTACCATCCATCCATGGCTGGTTATGCGCGTGCCGAACGGACGCTCCTCGCGGATCTGCTGCTCGAGGTGGGACCTGAGGCCCCGACGATGTGCGCGGGCTGGACCGCCCGCGATCTCGCCGCCCACCTCGTCGTCCGCGAGCGCCGGCCGGACGCCGCGGTCGGCGTGCTGGTCCCGCCCCTGGCCGGCCATGGCGAACACGTGCGCAGGGCCAAGGCCTCCCGGCCGTACGAGGAGGTCGTGCGGGAGGTCCGCACTCCGCCCTGGTGGAGCCCCGTGAGCAACCCGGTCACCGACGAGCTCTTCAACACCGTCGAGTTCTTCATCCACCACGAGGACGTACGCCGGGCCCGGCCGGACTGGGAGCCCCGGGTCCTGGACCGCGGCGAGCAGGCCGCGATCTGGAAGGCGCTGAAGGTCACCGCGCGGCTGGCCCTGCGCCGGTTGGGCCGGCCCATCCGGGTGGAGGCGCCCGGCTTCGGGGTGTTCCAGGCCGGCGACGGCGAACCGGCCACCGTCCTCACGGGGGAGCCGGGCGAGCTCACCCTCTTCCTCTCCGGCCGCCAGCGCGTCGCGAGGGTCGACCTGACCGGGGACGAGAGCATCCGCACGGCCCGGCTGAGCATGTGAGATTGGCTCCTTTGATCCGCACCGGATTGGCCCGGACGTAGGGCCAATCCGGCCCCTACGGTGGGTCCATGCTGACCCGTGCCCAGGGCACCGCTCTCTGCGTCGGCGCCGTCCTCGGCACCGGCGTCATCTCGATGCCCGCGCTGGCCGCCCAGGTGGCCGGGCCCGCCTCGCTGCTCGCCTGGCTCGCCCTGATCCTGCTCTCGGCGCCGCTGGCCTGGACGTTCGCCGCGCTCGGCGCCCGCCACCCGGACGGCGGCGGCGTTTCCACGTACGTCCGGCTCGCCTTCGGCCACCGGGCCGCCGCGGCGGTGGGCTGGTGCTTCTTCTTCGCCGTGCCGCTGGGCGCGCCGCCGGCCGCCGCCTTCGCGGGCGGATACGTCGCGGACGTCCTGGGCGGCGGCCGGGCCACGGTCGTCGGCACGTTCCTCGTCGTGATGGCGGTCGTCGTCACCATGAACTGGTTCGGGCTGCAGATCTCCGGGCGGGTGCAGCTCTACCTCGCCGCCGCCCTCGCCACCCTGCTCGTGGTCACCGTCGTCGCGGCGCTGCCGCACGCCCGCTGGGGCAACCTGACACCGTTCGCCCCGCACAGCTGGGCCGGCGTCGGCGCCGCCGCGGCGATCCTGGTGTGGGGCTTCGCCGGCTGGGAGGCCGTGTCGTCGCTCTCGGGCGACTACCGGGACCCGCGGCGCGACGTGCCACGGGCGACCGCCGCGGCCGTGCTGATCGTGGGCGTGCTCTACCTGGCGGTCGCCGCGGCCAGCGTGCTCGTGCTCGGCCCGGCCGTCGGGGACAGCCCCGCGCCGCTCGCCGACCTGCTCGCGGTGGGGATCGGCGGCCCGGTCCGCGCCGTCACCGCCGTCGTCGCGGTGCTGCTGACGATCGGCGCGGTCAACGCGTACCTCGCCGGGGCGTCGCGGCTCGGGGTCGCCCTCGCCCGCGACGGCGCCCTGCCGGCCCGGCCGGTCGGCACCCCGCGCCGGTCGCTGGCCTTCGTCACCGCGGGCAGCCTCGTCTCGGTGGCGCTGCCGATCAGCCTGCACACGGCGATGCTGCTGGTCACGGGGTGCTTCACGCTCGTGTACGTCCTCGGCACGGCCGCCGCCCTCAAGCTGCTGCCTCCGGGGTGGTCGCGGCGCGGCGCCGGGCTCGCCTTCCTGGCGACCCTCGGCCTGCTGGTGCTCAACGGGCGGCCGGCGCTGCTGAGCCTCGTCGTCGCGGCCGGGGCGGTGGCCTACGCCTCGCTCAGCACCTCGCCGAAGATCCCGAGCCCCTCGTCGAGCAGCGCCGGATCGATCCATCCGAAGCCGAACACGAACCCGGTCGAGTCGCTGCCGTAGGCGCCGAGATCCTCCACGGCGACCCCGCGGGCGGCGGCCGCGGCCACCACCCCGGCCGACTCCGGCGCCAGCGCGGTCACGTGCAGGCCCGCCGCCGACGGGACGACCTCGAGGCCGGGATGCCTGCTCAACGCCGCGACGATGCGGGCGCGGCGCCCGGCGTACGCCTTGACGGCCCGGCGCACGTGCCGCGCCAGCTGCCCCTCGTCGATGAAGCGGGCGAGGGCGGCCTGGACGGCGATCTGCCCGTACCCGTCGCCGAGCTGCCGCGCCGCACCCAGCGCCTGGAGCAACGCGGCGGGCGCGAGCACGAAACCGGTCCGCACGCTGGGCAGCATCGTCTTGGAGAAGGTGCCGACGTGCAGCACCCGTCCGGCGGTGTCGAGGCCGTACATGGGCTCGAGCGGGCGGGCGGAGTACCGGAATTCGGTGTCGTAGTCGTCCTCGATCACCGCGGCCTGGCGCCGTCCCGCCCAGTCCAGCAGCGCGTGCCGCCGGCTCAGGCTCATCGCGCCGCCCAGCGGGAACTGGTGCGACGGCGTCACGTAGACCACCCGGGCGGCCCGAGGCAGCGCGTCCACCACCAGGCCGTCGCCGTCCACCGGTACGCCCACCACACGCGCACCCAGGGAAGCGAAGAGCCGCCGCGCAGGCGGATACCCGGGCTCCTCCACCGCGACGACGTCCCCGGGGCGCACCAGCACCCGGCCGATCAGGTCCAGCGCGTGCTGGGTCCCGTTGGTGACGAGCACGTCCTGCGCCCCGACCCGCAACGACCGCGAATAGCCCAGGTAGCGCGCGATGGCCTCGCGCAGCGCCGGGTGGCCGAAGGGGCCGGCGTACCCGCCCGGGTCGTGGGCGTGCAGCCGCAGCTCGGCCGCCACGAACCGGCGGCACGTCTCGAACGGGAAGAGCCGGGCGTCGGGGATGCCGGCGCGGAAGTCGTACCGCGGGGCGGGCACCTCGGCGCTCGTGGGCAGCGGGGTGAAGGTCCAGCCCGCGCGGGGGCGCAGCGGATCGGCCGGGGCCCGCCGGGGTGCCGGTTTGTCGCGTACGGGGGCCACGAACGTCCCCGCCCCGGTCCGCGCCACCAGGTAGCCCTCGGCCACCAGCCGCTCGTACGCCGTCGCCACGCTGTTGCGCGCCACCCCGAGGTCAGTGGCGAGCATCCGGGTAGCGGGCAGCCGGTGGCCCTCGGGCAGCCGGCCGTCCACGATCGCCTCGCGCAGCGCACGGTAGACCCGGACCGTCTTCTCGCCGCCTCCGCCGAGGCTGATGACCAGATCCATGCGGAGGACAATCAGTCGTCGTCGCCGGCGTGCGGCACCAGGGCGGGGCGCCCGCCGGAGCACACGATCGTGAACTTGACCCGGTCGTGGTTGTCCGAGGTGCTGCGGAACTCCCCCTCGGTGCTGCCCTGCTCGTGCAGGGAGAAGCCGGGCGCCGGCGACATGGTCACGATCTGGGGCCGTCCGCCGGCGCAGCGGGCGACGACCGTGCCGCCGCGCGTGGCCAGCGTCCGGCTGACGGCGACGGGCGCGTCGCCGGCCGCCTGGGACGCCGACGGTCTCGGCGACGGCCGCGAGGGTGATGCTGACGGGACGGGCGACGGCACGCTTGCGAGTTCCCGGGCCACCTGGGCCTCGGTGCGGGGCCGGCTGCCGGCGTCGGTGAGGTCGGCGCCGATGACGCCGATCGCGGCGATGCCGACCAGCACGGCGAGGACGGCCGCGCCGGCCCAGCCGGCGGTGACGAGCAGCGTACGACGATTCACCCGGTCGACTATGCCCGCCGGGACGCTAAGGCGGGCACGCGGCCACGCTAAAGGACGGTTAAGGGCCCCGATTCCACCGGTACGGCGGGATAGGTTGCGTGCGTGGCCCACCTGCTGCTGATCGAGGACGACCCGGCTATCCGGACGTCGCTGCTGCGCGCGCTGCGGGAACGCGGGCACGCGGTCGCCGCCTCGCACACCGCGATGGACGGGCTGCAGACCGCCCTGGCCGAGCGCCCCGAGCTGGTCGTGCTCGACCTCGGGCTGCCCGACCTCGACGGGCGGGAGCTGCTGCGGATGCTGCGGGCGGTGAGCGCCGTGCCGGTGATCGTGGCGACCGCCCGCGACGACGAGACGGAGATCGTCCAGGTGCTGGACGCGGGCGCCGACGACTACATCGTCAAGCCGTTCACCGCCGCGCAGCTCGACGCGCGGATCCGGGCGGTGCTGCGCCGCGGCGGGGTGAGCGGCGCCGAGCCCGCCGCGCTGACCGTCGGCGGGCTGCGCATCGACGCGGGCGCGCGGACCGCGACGCTCGACGGCGTGACCCTGGACCTGACGCCGCGCGAGTTCGACCTGCTGCACCACCTGGCCACCCGGGCCGGTCAGGTGGTCACCAAGCGGGAGCTGCTCAGCGAGGTCTGGCAGGTCCCGTACGGCGGCGCCGACAAGACCGTCGACGTGCACCTGTCCTGGCTGCGCCGCAAGCTCGGCGAGACCGCCCAGGAGCCGCGCTACCTGCACACCCTGCGCGGTGTGGGCGTACGCCTCAGCGAACCGGCATGAGGCGCCGGCTGACGCTGCTGGTCGCGGCGACGACGTGCCTGGTTCTGATCGCGTTCCTGGTGCCGCTCGCGCTGCTGGTGCGCCAGGTGGCCGAGGACCGGGCGATGAGCCGTGCCAACGGGGTGCTGCAGACGATCGTCCCGCTGATCGGCACCGACGCCGCCCAGCTGACCCTCGCCGTCGAGGGCCAGCCCCTGCCGGTCACCGTCTTCGCCCCGACCGGCGAGGTGATCGGGCAGCAGGCCACGGCCACGCCGGCCGTCGCGCTGGCCGCCGCCCGGCTCGAGTCCTTCGCCGTCGCCACGGCCACGGGCCGGGAGATCGTCGTGCCCGTGAAGAGCACGCGCGGCACGTACGTGGTGCGTACGGTCGTCCCCGCGGCGGAGCTGGACCGCGGCGTCACCCGCTCCTGGCTGGCGCTCGCCGGGCTGGGCCTGGCGCTCGTGGTGCTCGGGCTGGTCGTCGCCGACCGGCTGGCCCGCACGCTGGTCGCGCCGATCGCCGACCTCTCCGCCGTCTCCCACCGGCTGGCCCGGGCCGAGCTGTCCGCGCGGGCGGCACCTGCCGGGCCGCCGGAGGTCCGGGAGGTGGCTCTCGCCCTCAACCACCTCGCCGGGCGCATCCAGGATCTGCTGCGGGAGGAGCGGGAACAGGTGGCCGACCTGTCCCACCGGCTGCGCACGCCGCTGACCGCGCTGCGGCTGGAGGCCGAGTCGCTGCGCGATCCCGCCGAGGCCGA
This sequence comes from Actinoplanes sp. NPDC051475, assembly GCF_040689425.1. Lineage (NCBI taxonomy): Bacteria > Bacillati > Actinomycetota > Actinomycetes > Micromonosporales > Micromonosporaceae > Actinoplanes > Actinoplanes sp. NPDC051475. The sequence goes on along the minus strand of NZ_JBFAZZ010000011.1, from coordinate 229,042 downwards.
ACGGGTCGCCGCGGCCGCGGACGAGATCGCGCGGGCGGTCACCACGGTGATCCAGCAGGCTCGCCGCCGCGGCGGCGAGCGGCAGGCGTGCGACGCGACGGCGGTGGTCGCGGACCGGGTCGCCTTCTGGACCGTGCTGGCCGAGGACACCGACCGGGAGGTACGCCGGGAGCTGCCGCCCGGTCCGGTGCCGGTGGCGATCCAGGCCGACGAACTGGCGGCCGCGCTCGACGCCCTGCTCGGCAACGTCTTCGCGCACACCCCCGACGGCACCGCGTTCGGGGTGGCGCTGGCGCCGCGCCGCGGCGGCGGAGCCGTGCTGATCGTCGACGACGACGGCCCCGGGTTCCCGCCCGGCGCCCTGCGGCGCGGCTCGTCGGGCAGCGGCTCCACCGGCCTGGGCCTGGACATCGCCCGGCGCGCGGCCGAGGCGTCGGGCGGCGCCCTGCGGGTGGAAGCCGGCCCGCGCGGCGGCGCCCGGGTACGCCTCGAACTCACCGGCGTAAATGCGTTGCCGACCGGCTGACGGCTCTGGTGGTGTGGGGGTCATGGCCCCTCCAACCACCCCGCCGCCACCCACAAACGGACTGAAGGCATCGATCCTGGACGACCCCGGACTCTTCGGCCGACAGTGGGCGGCCACGTACGACCGGCCCGGCAACCCGGACCCGGAGCCCGCGGCGGACTTCCTGGCCGGGCTCGCGGGCGGCGGGCCGGCGCTCGAGCTCGCGATCGGCAGCGGCCGGGTGGCCCTGCCGCTGGCCTCCCGCGGCGTAGCGGTCGAGGGCATCGAGGCGGCACCGGAGATGGTGGCGTTGCTGCGGGACAAGCCGGGCGGCGAGGCGATCCCGGTGGTCGTCGGCGACATGGCCGACGTGCCGGTCCCGGGGCCGTACCCCCTCGTCTACCTGGTCTTCAACACGCTGTTCAACCTGACCGGCGCGGGCCGCCAGGAGGACTGCTTCCGCAACGCGGCCCGGGTGCTGGCCCCCGGCGGCGCGTTCGTCATCGAGGCGTTCGTGCCCGATCCGGCCGTTTTCGACCGCGAGGAACAGCAGGTCCAGGTGTGGTCGGTGACCGAGGAGTCGGCGTCGATCCGGCTGCACCGCTACGACCGCGAGACGCAGACCTTCGTCCGCCAGACGATCACGTTCCGCGACGGCGGCGTCGAGCTCAAGCCGTTCGGCATGCACTACCGCTGGCCGGAGCAGATCGACGAGCTGGCCGCCGCGGCCGGGCTGACCCTCGAGGCCCGGTGGGAGAACTGGCGGCGGGACCCGTTCGGCCCGGAGTCCCGCGATCACATCTCGGTCTACCGCCGGCCTTAACCGGGCCTTAGCGATCACACAGCGCGCCCATAGGGCCTGCTGAGGGACCTTCTTGGTGTCACCACGAAGACGACATCCGGAGGAACCCATGAACAGGCTTCGTACCATCTCGACCCTGGCCGCCGGCGCGGCCTTCGCGCTGGCCCTCGGCGGCGTGGCCCTCGCCTCGGACGGCGCCGACGACCCGTCCCACGCGGTGCCGATGCTGCCGAACGGCGACGTCGTCAACCCGTCCCCGTCGGCCGACGACTCGGGCCACGACGCCTCCGACGACTCCGCCACGAAGCCGGCCCCGAGCTCGTCGTCGCCGGCCGGCGCGGGCGCCATCAGCCTCGGCGCCGCGAAGGTCATCGCGCTGCGGGCGGCCGGCGGCGGCCGGGTCACCAAGGTCGAGCAGGAGACCGAGCACGGCCTCGCGGTGTGGGACATCGAGGTGCTCAAGGGTTCGGTCGAACACGACATCGACGTCGACCGGGCCACCGGCGCGGTCGTCCGGCACCGCCAGGAGGCCGGCAAGGCCCGCAGCAGCAGCGTGCGCACCAGCGACGACAACGGCAGCGACGACCGCGGCCGGGGTCGGGGCAGCGACGACAACGCCACGGACGACCGCGGGCGCGGCGCGGACGACAACGGCGCCGACGACCGCGGGCGCGGCGCCGACGACAACGGCACCGACGACAAGGGCGGGCAGCGCGGAGGCCACGGCGCGGACGACAACGGTGCGGACGACAACGGTGGCCGGCGCGGGGGCCACGGCGCGGACGACACCCAGGCGGACGACCGGGGTGGCCGCGGGCACGGGTCCGACGACTGATCCAGCCGGCCCCGGTGCGGAAGGCCGGGTGCCAACGGCCGTACATGAAAAAAGCGGTGCCCGGGCCGAAGAAGCCCGGGCACCGCTGGTTTGCGGGGAAGTCAGCTGACGAAGAGCAGGCGGTTCGGCGAGCCGGAGCCCGGGTTGGTCACGACGTTCGGGGTGGCGTTGGCGACCAGCGTGTCCCGCACCTGGGTGGGGCTGTAGCCGGGGTTGGCGGACAGGACGAGGGCCGCGGCGCCGGCGACGTGCGGCGAGGCCATCGAGGTGCCGCTGATCGTGTTGGTGGTGCTGTCGCTGGAGTACCAGTCGGACGTGATGTTCGAGCCCGGCGCGAAGATGTCCAGGCAGGTGCCGTAGTTCGAGTACGACGCGCGGGCGTCCGTGTTCGTAGTCGCACCGACGGTGACCGCCGAGGCGACCCGGGCCGGCGAGGTGTTGCAGGCGTTGGCGTTCGAGTTACCGGCCGCGAGCGCGTACGTGACACCCGAGCTGATCGAGCCGGCGACCGCGTTGTCGAGGGCGGTGCTGGCGCCGCCGCCGAGGCTCATGTTGGCCACGGCGGGCTTGTGGGCGTTCTGAGTGACCCAATTCACGCCGGCGACGACGCCCGCCGTGGTGCCCGAGCCGGAGCAGTTCAGCACCCGGACGCCGACGAGCCGGACCTGCTTCGCGACGCCGTACGTGGTGCCGCCGACCGTGCCCGCCACGTGCGTGCCGTGGCCGTTGCAGTCCACGCCCCCGCTGCCGACGGCGTCGTAGCCGAAGCTGGCCCGGCCGCCGAAGTCGGAGTGCGTGTACTTGATGCCGGTGTCGATGATGTACGCGGTCACGTTCGACGCGGTCTGCGAATACGTGTAGGTGGTGCTCAGCGGCCGGTTGCGCTGGTCGATGCGGTCCAGGCCCCAGGTGGCGTTCGGCTGCGTGGTCAGCAGGGAGACGTGCTGGTTCTGCTCCACGTACTTGACGTCACGGTTTGCCGCGAGGCGCTTGGCCGCCGGTGCGCTGAGGGTGGCCTCGAAGCCGTTGAGCGCGGCGCCGAAGGTCTGCGTGACCGAACCGCCGTAGCTGCGGGCGAGCGCGCCGGACCGGGTGCGGACGGCCGCCGCCGCCGTCCGGCTGCCGGCCTTGCCGCCGACGGCGGAGTCCTTGAGAACGACGATGTAACTTCCGGGGATCGCCTCGGCGGTCCCGGCGAGCCGGACCTGCCCGGTGGCCGGGGCGGCCGCGGCCGGGCTCGCCGTCGCGGCGGTGGTGGTGGCCAGAGCGAGCAGACCGACGGCCAGCACCTGGCTGCGTCGGGGACGTCGAATCGCCATGCTTTTCCTCTCTCGCGCCTACTGCTCCGATGAAATGAACAGTAGGCGCAAGACGTCGATAACCCTCTATATCGAATACCCCATATCAGGAATCCCGGGCCGATGGCCCTCGTCACGGCCGTGACTAGGATCTTGAAACGAGGCCGGACCGCACTTCCGTCCGCCGCTTCCTGGCAATACTCTTCGGTAACACGGCTGTAACCCCCATAGACGGCAAAGAGGCGGCGCCGATGGCTCTCGAGGTTCCCTACCGCTCGATCCCGGACATGTTCCTGCAGCGCGTGCAGGCGACTCCGAACGGCCAGGCTTTCGCCGTTCCCACCGCGGACGACACCGGGATGAGCTGGCTGACCTGGGCCCAGGTCGGCGAGCGGGCCAAGGCGATCGCGGCCGGCCTGGCGGGCCTCGGCGTCGGGCTGGAGGACCGGGTCGCGATCCTGTCCAACACCCGGCTGGAGTGGGCGCTCATCGACCTCGGCATCAACTGCGCGGGCGGCGCGACCACGACGGTCTACCCGACGACCGAGCCCGAGGACGCGGCCTACATCGTCGCCGACTCCGGCTCGAAGATCCTGATCGCCGAGAACCCGAAGCAGGCGCTGAAGCTCGCCGGCGTGGAGACCTCGGTCACCCACGTGGTGCTCATCGACGGCCTCGCGGACGCGTCCGCCCAGCCGCCCCAGCTCACCCTCGCCGAGCTCGAGCAGCGCGGCCGGGCGGCGCTGGCGGAGACGCCGGATCTCGTCGAGCGGATCGCCGCGACCATCGGCCCGGACAACCTCGCCACGCTGATCTACACCTCGGGCACCACCGGGCGCCCCAAGGGCGTGCAGCTGCTGCACGGCGGCTGGTGCTGGGAGGGCGTCGCGCAGGCGGGGCTCGGCCTGTTCGAGTCCACCGACCTGCAGTACCTGTGGCTTCCGCTGTCGCATTCGTTCGGTAAGTCGCTGCTCTGCGGAATACTGCATGTGGGCGTGCCGACGTACATCGACGGCCGGGTCGACAAGCTGGTCGACATGCTGGCCGTGGTCAGGCCGACGCTGATGTGCGCGGCGCCGCGCATCTTCGAGAAGGTCTACAACAAGACCGTCACCACCGCCCTCAGCGCGGGCGGCCTCAAGGCGAAGATCTTCGGCTGGGCGGTCGCCACCGGCCGGCAGAAGGTTGCCTTCGAGCAGGCCGGCAAGCCGATGCCCGCCGCACTCAAGGCGAAGTACGCGGTCGCCGAGAAGCTCGTCTTCAGCAAGCTCCAGGACAGGCTGGGCGGCCGGCTGCGGGTGCTGGTGTCCGGTTCGGCGCCGCTGAGCCGCGACATCGCCGAGTTCTTCGCCGCGGCCAACCTGCCGATCAGGGAGGGCTACGGCCTCACCGAGAGCAGCGCCGCCAACTTCGTCAACAGCATGGGCCAGCTCAAGATCGGTACGGTCGGCAAGCCCCTCGGCGACCTCGAGTGCCGCATCGACACCGACGGCGAGATCCTGGTGCGCGGCAAGCCGGTCATGCGCGGCTACCACAACCTGCCCCAGGAGACCGCGGAGGCGTTCACCGAGGACGGCTTCCTGCGGACGGGCGACATCGGCGAGCTGGACGCGGACGGTTTCCTGAGGATCACGGACCGCAAGAAGGACCTGGTCAAGACGTCGGGCGGCAAGTACATCGCGCCGTCGGCGATCGAGGGCATGTTCAAGGCCGTGTGCCCGTACACGTCGCAGGCGGTCGTGGTCGGCCAGGCCCGCAACTTCGTCACGATGCTGATCAGCCTCGACGAGGACGCGATCGCGGCGTGGGCGGCCGGCGGCCCGCTGGACGGCAAGTCCTACGAGGAGATCGTCGCGGCGCCCGAGACCGAGAAGCTGGTCGCGGGCTACATCGAGGAGCTCAACGGCAAACTGAACCGCTGGGAGACGGTCAAGAAATTCGCCATCCTCCCCCGCGACCTCAGCATCGAGCAGGGCGAGGTCACCCCGTCGATGAAGATCAAGCGGCGCAGCGTCGAAGCCAACTTCGCGGAGCAGATCGACAAGATGTACGCGGGCTCGCTCGCCCAGATCTGACCCTCAGCGGTGCCCGGCTTGATCGTCCGGGCACCGCTTTTCTCCGATCAGTCCGGCAGTCGTACGCGTCTCACTGCCTACCTATACCGGCTGCTGGCCGTCCATCCTGGACCGGCTGTCTCGGCCGACGCGGCGGCGAGCCCGGCCGGTGCCGGCACGGTCCGGATCCGGCTGCTGCTCGCCGAGCTCGTCCTCAACCATCTCGTGCGCGAGCATCGGCCGGGTCGCGATCCCTGAGCGGCCTCGGCTGGTACCAGGTGCGGGCCGGCGACCACGGCGAGGCGCTGGTCCTGTCCCACATCGGCGACAGCCAGTTGGCGCTCGGCCGTACCCGGGACGCCCGGAACACCTGGACCGCGGCGCTGGAGATCCTCACCGCCCTGGGCCATGCCGACGCCGAGGGGCTGAAGGTCCGGCTCGCCTGGCTCGATGGAGCCCGGGACGCGGCCGCAGATCTCCCAACGGGGCTTCGGGAGCGTGCCAAACCGGTAGATTTACACAACGTCATTGGACGGGGTGATCCGGAGGGCGTCATGTGGGGGGAGCCGACGGGCAGCCGCCCGGCTCGACGGACGGTCCTGCGGCAGCTCGCCTCGGTGCCGCTCCTGACGCTGCCGACCCTCGGGCTGGGCGCCTGCGCCCGCGACGCGGACCCGAGTGATGATCCGTTCGGGGTCCGGAGGGACGCGCCGCTCGAGGTGGTCATCTTCAACGGCGGGTACGGCGACGAGTACGCCAAGGTGCATCAGTCGATGTACCGGACGAAGTTCCCGAAGGCCGACGTCACGCACGTGCCGACCAAGGACATTCAGGGACTGGTGCAGCCGCGGCTGATGGCCGGCAATCCACCGGACGTGGTGCTGAACGACGGGGCCCGGCAGTTCCAGTTGGGCTCCCTCGTCAACGACGGGCAGCTGGCGAGCCTCGACGGGTTGATGAATGCCCGCACGATCGACGATCCAGCCGTCAAGGTCCGCGAGATGCTCCTTCCGGGGACGATGGATTCCGGCACCTTCAACGCCACGGTGTACTCCCTCAACTACGCATACACCCTGTTCGGGCTGTACTACGACGCCGCGCTCTTCCGGTCCAAGGGTTGGACGGCGCCGACGACCTGGGACGAGTTCCGCGCCCTCGCGCCGAAGATCAAGGCGGCGGGCATCGCGCCGTGGACCCATGCCGGCGATTACCCGTACTACATGGGGTGGCCGCTCGCGGACTGGATCCAGAAGGTCGGCGGCACGGCGGCCGCGATGAAGATCGACAATCTCGAGCCGGGCGCCTGGCGGCAGGAGGCCGTCACCGCGGCGCTCAGCATGGTGATCGAGATGGTGGCCAAGGGATGGGTGCTGCGCGGCAGCGAGAACCTCAGTCACCTCGAGTCCCAGCAGGCCCTGATCGACGGCAAGGCGGCCCTGATGCCCTGCGGCACGTGGCTGGAGAACGAGATGAAGGGGTCGCTGCGGCCCGGCGTGGAGTTGACCCTGCTGCCGGTCTGGAGCGTCAGCGACGGCGACGCGCTGCCCCACGGCAGCGTGCGGGCCGGCGCCGTCGGGTCGTTCGTCGTCCCGGAGAAGGCCGCCAACAAGGCCGGCGCGCTGGAGTACCTGCGGATCATGGCTTCCGCGGCCGGCGCCGCCGCCTTCGCCCGGTCCACCCTGTCGCTGGCCAGCATCCGGGGTTCGGCGGACACCGTCACAGGTTCCACCGCGCTGACCTCGGCGCGCGAGGTCCTCGGCCGGGCCGGCACCAACATCCTCCAATGGCGACTCAACGACTGGTACGTGAATCTGGACAAGCAGTGGCAGGCCGCGGTGGACGACCTCATGCGCGGACGGATCAAGCGGCCGAGCGAGTTCACCACCCGGATGGAGTGGGCCGCGGACCAGATCGCGAAAGACCCGTCGGTGACCAAGTTCAGACGCCAGAAGTAGACGAGTCGGGAGTGAAGATCTCCTCGATGGTCAGGCCGAAGACGTCGGCGATGGTGAAGGCCAGGGGCAGGCTGGGGTCGTACCGTTCGGTCTCGATGGCGTTGATGGCCTGCCGGGAGACCTGGCAGCGGTCGGCGAGGTCGGCCTGACTCCACCGGCGGGCGGCGCGCAGTTCGCGTAGTCGGTTCTTCATGGTGCGTCCTTCAGCGGTGCAGGCGGGTGCGCAGGTCGGCGAGCCCGAGCCAGAGCCCCACACCGCCGATGAGGATCAGCTGGGCGAGCTGACGCAGCTCGATGACGCCCGCCGCATCGAGCAGGGTGGCCACCTGCAGCGCCACGAGGACCGCCGCGAACGCGACGGCCATGCTCTCCAGCTGGATCCTGCGCAGGTATTCGTCCGCGCGCCGGAACGCCCGCCAGAGCACCCAGACCACGGCGAGGGAGAACACCGCGGTGGCCGCGATCCACCAGGCCTTCTGGGCGGCGGTCTGATCGGGGTTGCTGCCCAGCGCCAGGGCGACCGCGCCCAGCGTCATCACGGGAATGCCGTCGATGAGGACCGCGCGGCGGGCCGCTCGTGTCACCTGGTCGTGCCGTGTCTCTTCAGCCATGGGAAGAAGGTAAGCGATCCCTTCCAAAATGTAAAGCGTCCTTGACTCGATGGAAGGCGAACCTTACGTTCGGATCATGTCGAACGAGAGCTCAACCCTGACCCGCCGATCCCTGCTCGGTGCCGCCGCGGCGGCGGCCGTCGCTTCCGTACCGATAGCCACCGCGGCATCGGCGGCCGCGAAGGTGCGACTCACCCTGCCGGCGCCCACCGGGCGCCATCCACTCGGTACGGTCTCGTTGCACCTCGTCGACCGGGCACGCGCCGACCCCTGGCAGGAGTCCCGGGCGGCCCGTGAACTGATGGTGCAGATCTGGTACCCGGCGCGCGCCGCCCACGGCCACCCGTACGCGCCGTGGATGTCGCCGGCCGCCGTACCGCTCTTCGAGCAGGACCAAGGCATCCCGGCCGGCACGCTGGTGCTGCCGACCACGCACGCCCGCGTGGGCGCACCGGTGGACCGCGGCCGGTGCGGCAGGCCCGTCGTCCTGTATTCGCCCGGGCTGCGCAGCGACCGCAGCCTCGGCACCCTTCTGATCGAGGAACTGGTCAGCCACGGCTACGTCGTCGTGGCCGTCGACCACACCTACGACGCGGACCATGTCGAGTTTCCCGGCGGCCGGGTGGAGAGCTTCGCCGTCACCGGCGACATCGACGACACTCTGATCGCCAAGGCGCTCGCCGTGCGTACCGCGGACACCCGGTTCGTCCTGGACCAGCTCACCGAGCTCAACGCCCGACGACCCTCCCTCGCCGGCGCGTTCGACCTGTCCCGCGTCGGCATGGCCGGGCACTCCCTGGGCGGCGCCACGGCCGCCGCGGCCATCCGCGCCGACCGGCGCGTGCGGGCGGGCGTCGACCTGGACGGCAGTCTGCTGGCACCCGTCACCGCGGGCACCGACCGGCCCTTCCTGCTCTTCGGCAGCGACCCCGGCCCGGGTCCGGACGACCCGAGCTGGGATCAGTTCTGGGCAACCCAGTACGGCTGGAAACGCGAACTGGCCCTCATCGGCTCCACCCACACCTCGTTCACCGATCTGGAGACACTCCTCCCCCAGGCCGGGCCCGCCCTCGGGCTCACGCCCAGCCAGGTGACGCAGGCGATCGGCACCCTCGCCCCGCACCTCGCCATCCACGCGCAACGCGACTACGTACGGGCGTTCTTCGACCTTCATCTGCGCCACCGCGACAACCACCTGCTCCGGCGGCCCTCACCTCGCTACCCGCAGATCCGGTTCCTCCGATGAGGCGACGCCACCGGGGCGCTACCGCAGCTGGTCGCGGCGCCGGGTCAGGTAGGCGGCCTCGGCGGTGTTGCCCGCCAGCTCGATGGCTTTCCCGTACGCCGCCCGCGACTGCTCACTGCGGCCCAGGCGGCGCAACAGGTCGGCGCGGGTCGCGTGGTAGGCGTGATACGCGGCCAACCTGTCCCCGAGACGGTCGACAATGGCCAGTGCGACGTCCGGGCCGTCGAGCTCGGCGACCGCGATGGCCCGGTTGAGGGCGACCACCGGCGAGGGGTCGAGGCGGATGAGCTGGTCGTAGAGGGCGACGATCTGCGACCAGTCGGTGTCGCGTACGTTGCGGGCCGAGGTGTGGACGGCGTTGATCGCCGCAAGGATCTGGTAGCGACCCGGAGCCACCCCGGCGGCCAGGCGCTCGCGCACCAGCCCGTGCCCCTCGGCGATCAGCGCCGCGTCCCAGGCCCCCCGGTCCTGATCGCCGAGCGGGACCAGTTCGCCGCTCATCGACACCCGGGCGGTGCGGCGGGCCTCGGTGAGCAGCATCAGCGCCAGCAGCCCGGCCACCTCGCCGTCGTCCGGCACGAGCGCACGGATCAGGCGGGTGAGCCGGATCGCCTCGGCGGTGAGGTCGTGCCGCACGGGATCGGTGCCGGGCCCGGTCGCCAGGTACCCCTCGTTGAAGACGAGGAACAGGACCGCGAGTACGCCGGACATGCGCGCCGGGAGGTCCTCCGCCGACGGCACGCGATAAGGGATGCGAGCCGACTTGATCTTGGCTTTGGCGCGGGTGATCCGCTGCCCCATGGCGGCCTCCTGCACCAGGAAGGCGCTGGCGATCTCGGGCACGGTCAGGCCGCCGACCATCCGCAACGTCAGCGCCACCCGGGTCTCCGTAGCGAGCGCCGGGTGACAGCAGGTGAAGATCAGCCGGAGCCGGTCGTCGTCGATGGCGCCCAGCGGCTCGGGCGGTTCGTCGTACATCATCCGAGCCTCCCTGTGCTTGTCGTCGCGCTTGCTCTCCCTGCGGATCCGGTCGATGGCCTTACGGTTCCCGGTGGTGGTCAGCCAGGCGCCGGGATTCGGGGGTACGCCGTCAGCCGGCCACCGTTCCACGGCGACCGCGAACGCCTCGGCCGCCGCCTCCTCGGCGATGTCGAGGTCACCGAAACGCCTGGTCAGGGCGGCGACCACCCGAGCCCACTCCTGGCGATGGGCCTGGGTGATCGCTGCCCGGACGTCGGCCCCGCTCACAGGAACGGCCGCACCTCGACCTTGCGATTGCAGGCCTTCGACCCGTCGGTGGCGAGCTTGAGCGCCACGTCGAGGTCGGGCGCCTCGATGATCCAGAAGCCGGCGAGGTACTCCTTCGACTCCAGGAACGGCCCGTCGGTGATCAGGCCTTCCCCGCCCCGGTTGTCGATGACGGTGGCCGCGCCGGGCCCGGCGAGGCCGCCGGCGAAGACCCAGTGCCCGTCGGCCTGGAGCCTTTCGTTGAACACGTCGATGGCGGCCATCTCGTCCGCGTTTGCCGCGTGGGTCTCGTCGGCGATCACGGAAACCAGGTACTGCATCTCGGCTCATCTCCTGTGGTCCGGGCCGCCCCTCGTGGGCAGCCGCTCACCCCGACAACGAACACCGCCGCCCCGATCCGACACCGCCCTTCCAGAATTCTTTCTGTCACGTCCAGGCCAGTCGTGACCGGTGCTGCCAGTACCGGGCGGGCGGCTCGGCGAGGGCGGTGAGGCGGGCGAGGTGATCCGGCCCGAGGGCAAGTGTCGTCGCTGTGACGTTGGACGTGAGCTGTGCGGTGGTAGCGGCCCCCGACAGGACGACGCCGGCCCACGGCTGGTGCAACGCCACGGCGAGTGCCACGACGTCCGGCTTGGTGGCGAGCTCCCGGGCGATGGCGGTGATGGCGGCGCCCGGTCCGCGGTCGCGTCCGGCGAGCCGGCCGTTGGCGAGGGCCTCCTTGACGATGACGAGGCAGCCGGCCCGGTGCGCCTCGGCGAGGGCCTGGCCCGCCGATTGTTCGAGCAGGTTCCACGTCGCCTGCACACTGCGGAAGAGCCGCGTGCCGTCGACGCGTACGTCCAGGGCGGCCCGGATGGTCGTACCCTGCTCGGGGCCGCTGGTGGACAGCCCGACGACGACGCCGTCGGCGGCCAGGTCGGCCAGGCGGCGGTGCAGGGCCTGGTCGGTGAGGGCGGTGCTGCCCGGGGTCACGGAGTGGATCTGGTAGATGTCCAGCCGGTCGAGCAGTGCCCTGGTCTCGGCCGACTGGCGCTCGAACGTGGCGAGGCTGTGATCCTTGCGCTCGTGGAGTTCCGCGTCGACCTTCCAGCCGGCGGTGTAGGTGTAACCCCACTTGCTGCCGATGACGACGTCGTCGATGTCGGGTCTGGCGGCCAGCCACTCGGCGAGGAACTCTTCGGCCCGGCCGTAGGACCGGGCCGCATCGACGTACCGCACGCCGGCCGCGTACGCAGCGTCGAGCAGGGCGTGGGCCCGGTCACGGAGCGCCTCGACGGTCCGCTCGGCCGGAAGGTCTCCGCCGTGCCCCAGGTTGATGTACCCGGGGCGCCCGACCGCGGCCAGGCCCAGGCCCATCCGGGCGGCACCGTCGAATGGGAACGTCATGACCGGCGATGATATCCGCCCTGTGTGAGGCTTCCGGGTATGGCGACTTTCGTTCTGATTCACGGCGGCGGGGGCAGTGCCTGGGACTGGCATCTTCTGGTTCCGGAGCTGGCGCGCCGCGGCCACGACGTGGTGGTACCGGAACTGCCGATCGGGGACAGCTCGGCAGGGTTCGCCGAGTTCCGTGAGACGGTCCTCGCTGCGATCGGCGGACGCACCGACCTGGTGGTCGTCGGACACTCGTACGGCGGGTTCACCGCGCCGCTGATCGCCGACCGGCTGCCCCTGCGGCTGATCGTCCTGCTCACTCCGATGATCCCGGAGCCCGGTGAGCGGCCCCGGGACTGGTGGGGCAACACCGGTTACCGCGGCGCGGAGGGCCTCAGCGAGGTGCAGCAGTTCTACAACGGCGTGCCGGCCGAGATCGTCGCGGAGGCCGCGGGGCACAGCCGGGACCAGACCAGCGCGGAAGGGGACGAGCCGTGGCCCCTGGACGCCTGGCCGGACGTGCCGACGAAGGTGCTCATCGGCCGCGAGGACCGGTTCTTCCCGCCGGACTTCCAGCGCCGGGTCGCCGCCGACCGGCTCGGCGTCACCCCGGACGAGATCGACGGCGGCCACTCAGTGGCGCTCAGTCATCCCGGGCCACTCGCCGACCGGCTGACCGCGTACCTGCCGATGTTAGGTTTCGCGGCATGATCGAGGACGTTCGCGGTGCCTTCCGCCAGTTGCACACGACCGGCACGTTCGTGGTGCCGAACCCGTGGGACGTGCCGTCGGCGCGGCTGCTCGAACAGGTCGGCTTCCCGGCCCTGGCCACGACGAGTTCCGGGTTCGCCGCTTCGCTCGGCCGCGGAGACCAGCACGTCACCCGCGAGGAACTGGTCGCCCACGTCGCCGCCCTCACCGCCGCCGTACGGGCGCCGGTCACGGTCGACGCCGAACGGGGATACGCCGAGGACCCGGAAGGCGTCGCCGAGACCGTACGGATGCTCGCCGACGCGGGCGCGAGCGGCGTGTCGATCGAGGACTACGACCCGGGCACCGGCCGCATCACACCCGTCGGCATCGCAATCGAGCGGATCGCCGCGGCCGCGAGCGTGTGCACCGGCCATGGCATGGTGCTCACCGGACGGGCGGAGAATCACCTCTACGGGATCGGTGACCTGGACGACACGATCGCGCGCCTGACCGCGTACAGGGACGCCGGCGCGGCTTGCGTCTACGCGCCCGGGCTGACCGACCTCGGTGACATCGCCCGGGTGGTCGACGAAGTCGGTGTCGCGGTCAACGTCCTGGCGTTGCGCAACGGCCCCGCCGTGCACGAACTCGCCGGCATCGGCGTGCGCCGGGTGTCCACCGGAGGCAGCCTGGCCTGGGCGGCCTACGGCGCGCTGGTGCGCGCTGCCGAGGAGCTGCGCGACAGCGGAACCAGCACCTACCTCGACGGGGCGCTGGCCCGTCCGCTACGCGACGCAGCCTTCGGCTGACCTGACAACGCCGGCAGAGCGTGCCGGGTGGGTCACTCGTCTTCGTCGTCCTCCCAGCGAGGCTCGGACGACACCTGCCACAGGCAAATCCGGTAACGCTCGACTCCGGCCAGCGCGTCCACGATGGCATCGAAATGACCCGGACCGTCCGGAGCAGCGCCTTCCTCTCGCAGCTGCCGGGCTCGGTTGCGGCCGTAGCCACACACCCGCACCCCGTACGTGCCAGGACCATCCGGGAGCTCTAAGCCGCGCTGAAACGTCTCCTCGAGCGACTGCGGGACACTGATGAACCCTCCGGGCACCTTGAGCTGTCCGTCCCGGAGCAGATCAGCGGAATCGTCGACTGCGGGCGGCTCGTCGTACACCTCGATGTGCACTCCGATGTGGACCAGATCGGATGCCACTTCGACCATGACCGCGTTAGCCGATGTCCCTCACAACCAGCGAACCTCAAACACCACCCTCAACCGACCGGTTCGATCAGGGAGGGGCCGGTTCCCAGAGCAGGAGCTGGCGGTGGTGGCCGAAGCCGTTGCGCAGGTAGAAGTCGACCGCGCGGCGGCCGGAGTGGACGGTCACGTGCACCAGGTCCCGGGTACGGGCCTCGGCCAGGATCGCGGCCATCAGCGCGGCGCCGACACCCCGGCTGCGGTGCTCCTGGCGGACCATGACCGACTGGACGTCGCCGTACCGCCGGTCCAGCGACCCGTTGCCGGGCACCCGTTCCGCGACGAGCAGCCAGGCGGAGCCGACCACGTACCCGTCGACCTCCGCGACGAACGGCAGGTGCGTCTCCGCATGGGCGGCCACCCAGTCGGCGTACGCCTCGAGCTTGTCCGGTTCGATGTCCCGGAGCTCCGCGAGCGCCGCCACGTCCGCCACGCCGGCCCTCCGCACGATCACCCGGCGGAGTCTAGGCCGAGGACGGGAGCCGTCCCGTCCCGGCCCTTCACGTTGCCGCCCGGCGCGGAAGATGCGGCGCGTCGGGTACCGCCCGAGTCTGAGCGGTACCCGACGCGGCGGGGCGGCGTCAGTACGGCAGGTCACCGTCGGTGAAGATGTGGAGGTTCACCAGCGTCTTCGTGGCGTTGTTGTTGGTCGCGCAGACGGTGTAGCTGCCGGAACCGGCGAAGGTGCCGAGCGAGGTGCGGCCCTCGTACGCGAAGCCGGCGATGGTGCCGGTCGGGGTGCCGTACACCAGGCCGCCGTTGCGGGTGACCTTGAACTTGGCGCCGGACGCGGTGGCCTGGCCGTCGGCGCGGACCTGATAGGTGGCGATGTCGCTGGCGGTGAGGCAGTGCTGCTCTCCGGGGCGGAGCGTGCCGCCCCAGCCTTCGGCGGAGGCGAGGGCCGCGTGCGGAGTGACGGCCAGGGCGATGCCGGCGATGCCGGCGGCGAACGCCGCGCGTCCGGCGTGGCGGGCGAGGAAGCTGCGGTTCGTGGTGCGGATCATGGTGGGCTCCTTGGCGTAGCTGGGTCTTTCTGACGCCGCTGACGCTATGGCCGCCGAACTTCCACAAGACAGACCGGTCCGCGCCCGACCCCCGCCCACTTTCCGCTCACCCCGCCCACCGTGACGCGTCGGGATTTCGACAGACGGCCGGGCGGGAAAGGGACGAGACTTGGGCCATGAGCACGCGGTTCGCCGACCAGGTGGCCAGCGCCCGCCGGCGGGACTTCGTCGGCCGCGCGGCCGAACTCGCCGGGTTCGCGCGGCTGCTGGCCGGCGACGGCGGCGCGCTGGTCTGGGTCTCCGGCCCCGGCGGGGTGGGCAAGACCTCGCTGCTCCACCAGTTCGCGGACCTCGCCGGGCGCTCGGGCCGCACGGTCGTGTGGCTGGACGAGCGCGTGCCCGAGGGCGACGGCCTCGTGGTGCTGGCCGACGAGGCGGTCGAGACGGACCTGCTGGCGGCGCTGCCGGCCGACGCCGTGGTCGCCGTGGCGAGCCGGGCCGGGCCGCCGGTGCAGTATCGGATCGACCCGGGCTGGTCGAGCGTGCTGCACACGATGCCCCTGGTCAACCTCGATGAGGTGGAGAGCGCGCTGCTGCTCACCCGGCGCGGCGTGCCCGCCGCGGCGCACGCCGACGCGATGGCCTTCACCCACGGCCACCCCCTGGCCCTGGCGCTGATCGCCGACGTCCGCGCCCAGCGACGCGAGCCCGCCGCTCCGGCCGGAGGACCTGAGGTGGTGGCCACGCTGCTCGCCGCGCTCCTCGACGCGGTGCCCAGCCCGGCGCACCGCCTGGCCCTCGACGCGGTGTCGCAGGTCGCCGTGACGACCGAGCCGCTGCTCGCCGAACTGCTGGACCTGCCGGACGCGCACGAGCTGTTCGAGTGGCTGCGCGGGCTGTCGGTGATGGCGGCGAGCTCGCACGGCCTGGTCCTGCACGACCTCGCCCGCGAGGTGCTGGCCCGGGATCTGCGCTGGCGGCATCCGGAGCTGCACGCCACCATCCACCACCGGGCCGGCGGCTCCTACCGGCGCCGGTTCGCCGGCGCCGCCCCCGACGAGCAGCGCCGGATCCTGCTGGACTTCGCGTTCCTGCACCGCGACAACCCGGTGATCGGGGCGTTCCTGCAACAGCGTCCGAGCGGTGACCTGCGGGTGGTGACCGCGGGCCCGCACCGGTGGCCTGCGCTGCGCGAGATGGTACGGCGCCACGAAGGCGCCGCCGAGGCGGACCTGTTCGACCACTGGTGCCGCGACCAGCCGGAGGCCGTGCACGCGGTGGTCGACGCGGAGGACACCGCGGTGGGCCTGGCCGTGCTCCTGACCCTGCACGCGCCGGACCCGCGCGACCCGGCGGCAGCGGCGGCGTGGCGGCGTGGCGCACCCGCCGCGGGTGAAGCGGTCTCGCTGCTGCGGTTCTGGCTCGACGCCGAGGAGTACCAGCAGCCCTCCCCCGTGCAGGCGCTCATCTCGCTGCACGCGGTGCGCCACTACCTGATCACGCCGGGCCTCGGCTACTCGCTGATCTACCACGCCGATCCGGGGCTGTGGGCCCCGATGTGCGAGTACGTGGGGTTCGCCCGGGTCGAGGACGCGGACTTCGTCGTGGACGGCCGCCGGTACGCCGGGTTCGGCCACGACTGGCGTCGCATGCCGCGGATGGCCTGGCTGAGCATGCTCATCTCCCGGGAGACGTCCGGCGAGCCGGCCGCACCGGAACCGTCGACGGTGTCCGGCCCGCTGGACCGGGCCGCCTTCACCGCCGCGGTCCGCGCGGCCCTGCGGGAATGGGGCCGGCTCGACCGGCTGGCGACGAGCCCGCTGCTGTCCGCCCGACTGCTCGCGCGCGCGTCCGGCGGGCGTACGGCCGAAGCGCTGCGCGCGGTCGTCGAGGAGGCCGCGGCGACGCTGGCCGACTCGCCCCGGGACCGGTCGGCGTACCGGGCGTTGCACCACACCTATCTGCAACCGGCCGGGACGCAGCAGGCGGCGGCCGACCTGTTGCGCCTGCCGATGAGCACCTACCGCCGGCACCTGGCCGCCGGAGTGGAACGGCTGACCGAGATCCTCTGGCAGCGGGAGTCCGCCGTCGAGCCATGACCCGGCTCAGCTCGCCCATACTCCGTCCCGCATCAGCGTGCGCCCGGGTATCTCGTCGGCCTCCCGCCACGCCTGGATCCGCTGCGGCGCCAGCACCAGGAAGACATAGCCCTCCCCCGCCGTACGCGGATCCCAGTCGGCCCTGCCGGCATAGCCCTCGGCCACCCAGCCCGGCGCCGTACCGACGGCCGCGACCGACTCCAGCCGCGCATCGATCATCACGACGTCGCGGGTCCCACCCAGCCCCAGCCGCGCGATCCCGGTAGCGGTGATGGCCCGGGCGGTACGGGAATTCCGGTCGGTCGCCAGGACGATGCGTTCCCTCAGCCACGCCAGGGTCAGCGGAACCAGGTAGGGCGCTCCGCCGTCCGCGGTCGCCACCCAGCAGTCGGCCACCGGGCCCTCGAGCTTGGCGAGCGTGTCCGCCTTGCGCTGGGCCCGGGAGCGCGGACTTGATTCTCCGGTCATGCGGCGATCATCCCGCCCGGCGCCCGCCGTGGCCACCGAGAAAGCCGCGAGGATCAGGCGATGACCGCCGGGGTCCGCCAGGCAGGCCGGGTAGCGCGGTCCAGGTCGTGCCGCACTGACGCGATGCGCCGGATGGCCTCCGTCAGGTCGTCGGCCGCCAGGGTGAACGGCAGCCGCACGAAGCGTTCGAGCGTACCGTCGAGCCCGAAGCGCGGGCCGGGCGCGAGCCGCACCCCCACGTCCTCGGCGGCGCGCGACAGCGCGCTGGAGATCGGCCCGTCGAGCTCCGCCCACAACGTCACGCCGCCACGCGGAACGGTGAACCGCCACTCCGGCAGGTGCTCGTGCAGCGCCTCGATGAGGGCGTCCCGGCGGAAGGCGAGCTGGGCGCGGCGGGCGGCCACGATGGCCGGAGCGTCCTGCAGGAGGTGGACCGCGACGAGCTGTTCGAGCACGGGGCTGGCCATGTCGACCCCCACCCGCAGGGCGGCCAGGCGCTGGACGAGCGGCGCCGACGCGCGGACCCAGCCGATCCGCAGGCCACCCCAGTAGGCCTTGCTCATGCCGCCGATCGACACCACCCGGGAGTGCCGGTCGAAGACCGCCACCGGCGGGGGCATCTCGTCGCTGTCGAGCGGCAGGTCCACGAAGGATTCGTCGACGACCAGCTCCGTGCCGGTCGAGTGGGCCGCGGCGACGAGGCGCTCGCGGAGGGCGGTCGGCATGAGGTGGCCGGTCGGGTTCTGGAATTCCGGGATCACGTACGCGAGCCGCGGCCGGGTCTGCCGCAGCGCCGCCAGCAG
The DNA here is from genome assembly GCF_040689425.1 of Actinoplanes sp. NPDC051475. Taxonomy (NCBI): domain Bacteria; kingdom Bacillati; phylum Actinomycetota; class Actinomycetes; order Micromonosporales; family Micromonosporaceae; genus Actinoplanes; species Actinoplanes sp. NPDC051475. The sequence goes on along the minus strand of NZ_JBFAZZ010000011.1, from coordinate 210,789 downwards.
CAGCTCTCCGTCCCAGCCGCTGCCCGCGTCGAGGCCGTGAGTGCTGATCCGAGCGCGGCGCGCGGAGAGGGCGGCGAGCGCGTTCGGGTATGTCGGGGACTCCACCAGCACCGGCGCGCCGGCCGGGACGGACAGGCGGAGCACGAGATCGAGGGCCTGCTGGGTGCCGCTGGTGATGAGGATCTGCTCGGCGCTGGTGGCCACGCCCCGCGCCGTGTAGGCCTCGGCGACGGCCTCGCGCAGCTCCATCAGGCCGGTCGGGTGGTAGCCGGCGCTGCCGAGGAAGCGCGGCAGGTCGTCGGCGGCGGCGCGGGCGGCGGGCACCAGCTCGACCGGCGCGGCCGAGGCCGCCACGCCCATGTCGATCATGTCGATGTCGTCGCCGGGGGTCCAGAGCCCGGAGCTGGCCACCCGGTGGCCGTTCGGCAGGGTGGTCCAGCTTCCGGCGCCGCGGCGGCTGGTCAGGTGGCCGGTCTCGCGCAGGCTCCGGTACGCGGCGGTGACGGTCGTCCGGCTCACGCCCAGCGCCTCGGCCAGCTCGCGCTCGGCGGGCAGGCGTACGCCCAGCGGCAGCCGCCCGTCGCTGAGCAACCCGCGGATCGCCCCGGCCAGCGCGGCGTAGTCCGGGCTGCGATGCCGGCCCGGAAGCGAGTGCCACTGACCCAGCAGGCGGGCCAATTGGCCTCCCCGCACGGACGTCGTCATGGCCACCTCCGGGAAATTGGCTCTGTCAGCCGACCGAATTGGCCTTCAGAGTGGCACTCATGAGGTTCCAGAGCAACTCCGAAACACCCGGCCGCGGTCTCCCCCGCCGCGTCGGTCAGCTCTTCGCAGGTCTCGTCCTGTACGGCGTGAGCATGGCTTTCATGGTCGAGTCCCGCCTCGGCCTCACCTCCTGGGACGTCTTCCACCAGGGTGTGTCGAAGGCCACTGGCCTGAGTTTCGGCTGGGTGGTGATCCTCGCCGGCATCCCCATCCTGCTGCTGTGGATCCCGCTGCGGCAGAAGCCCGGCTTCGGCACCATCGCCAACCTCGTGGTGATCGGCCTCGTCGTGGACGCCGCCCTGGCCGTCCTGGCGCCCGGCGACTCGATGACCATGCGCGTCACCTACCTGGTGGTCGGCATCCTGCTCAACGGCGTCGCCACGGGCATGTACCTCGGCGCCCACTTCGGGCCCGGCCCCCGCGACGGGCTGATGACCGGCATCGTCAACCGCTTCCCGCGGCTGTCCGTTCGACTGGTCCGTACCACGATCGAGGTGGCGGTCCTGGCGACCGGCTTCCTGCTCGGCGGCACGGTGGGGCTCGGCACCGTCGCGTACGCGCTGGCGATCGGGCCGCTGGTGCAGCTGTTCCTGCCGGTGTTCTCGGCGGCACCCCACGCCCGTACGGTGCGGCTGACGCCGGCTCTCAGTACCTCCTAGGTGGACCCCACGGGTGATTTGTCCCGGCGCCGGGACACAGCTCGGTGATCATCACGACACATGTGCTTTCCGGTTTGCCGGACAGACGGCATCATTGCGGCATGGGGGCTGGCGGCTGGCATTGGAACGACGCTTGGATCTTCGTGTCCGCGGTCATCGCCGAGCGCCTCGAGCGCGACCGGGCGATGCACGCCGCCCTGCCCGTGACCGGCGCCAGCCTGGCCGACGTCCTGGCCGCCGCGGACTTCCTGCACCACAGCGTCCCGAGCCGCGCGGAGCTGGAGGAGTCGGTCCGGCGCCTGGCCGGTGCGGGCCTGCTCACCGTCGACGACGACCTGGTCGAGGTGGCCCCGGCCGGCGAGCAGCTCTGGCGCACCCGCCCGTTCAGCGGCCTGTCCTCGGCGGTGGTCACCCTGCAGACCCAGCTCAACCGCGCCGCCACGCCGGGTGACGCCGATTGGGAGCTGGACGACCAGACCTACAACGCGGCCGTCCGCGAATACTCCCTGCGCCTCGCCGACGGCCGCTGACCGGGCCCGCTCAGCGGACCGGGTGGCCCGCCGCCCGCAGGCTGTCCTTCACCTCGCCGATGGTCAGGTCTCCGAAGTGGAACACGCTGGCCGCCAGCACCGCGTCCGCGCCCGCCGCCACCGCCGGCGGGAAGTGCTCCACCGAGCCGGCACCGCCGCTGGCGATCACCGGGATGTCGACGACGGCCCGCACCGCCGCGATCAGCTCCAGGTCGAAGCCCGCCTTCGTCCCGTCGGCGTCCATCGAGTTGAGCAGGATCTCGCCCGCCCCCAGTTCCGCCACCCGCCGGGCCCAGTCGACCGCGTCGAGTCCGGCGGACTTGCGCCCGCCGTGAGTGGTGACCTCCCAGCCGCTGGGGTGCTCCCGCGCCGGCCCGGACGGCACCTGCCGCACGTCGAGCGACAGCACCAGGACCTGATTGCCGAAGCGGTCGGCGATCTCCGAGATGAGGCCGGGGCGGTGGATCGCCGCCGTGTTCACGCCGACCTTGTCCGCGCCCGCGCGCAGCAGGGTGTCGACGTTGTCGACCGTGCGGACGCCGCCGCCGACGGTCAGCGGGATGAAGACCGATTCGGCGGTACGGCGTACGACGTCGAGCATGGTGCCCCGGTCGTCGGAGGAGGCGGTCACGTCGAGGAACGTCAGCTCGTCAGCGCCCGCGGCGTCGTACGCGGCGGCGAGTTCCACCGGGTCCCCGGCGTCACGCAAGTCGACGAAGTTGACGCCCTTGACCACCCGTCCGGCGTCCACGTCCAGACACGGGATCACCCGTACCGCGACCGTCATGCCGACCTCAGGGCAGTGAGAGCCTCGGCGACCGTGAACGCGCCCGCGTAGAGCGCCTTGCCCGCGATCACGCCCTCGACGCCGACCGGTTCGAGGGTCGCCAACGCCCGCAGGTCCTCCAGGGTGGACACGCCGCCGCTGGCGATCACCGGCGCCGGCGTACGCGAGCACACCTCGCGCAGCAGGTCCAGGTTCGGACCCTTCATGGTGCCGTCCTTGGTGATGTCCGTGACCACGTAGCGGGCCGCGCCCGCCTTGTCGAGCCGCTCCAGCACCTCGAAGAGGTCGCCGCCGTCGCGGGTCCAGCCCCGGGCCGAGAGGGTACGGCCACGCACGTCCAGGCCGATGGCGACGCGGTCTCCGTACTCGCCGCAGATGCGGTCGCACCACTCCGGGTCCTCCAAGGCCGCAGTGCCGATATTGACCCGAGCGGCGCCGGTGGCCAGGGCCGCGCGCAGCGACTCGTCGTCGCGGATGCCGCCGGAGAGCTCGACCTTCACGTCGAGGCGGCCGACCACCTCGGCGAGCAGCGCGGCGTTGGAGCCCCGGCCGAACGCGGCGTCGAGGTCGACCAGGTGCACCCACTCCGCGCCGTCGTTCTGCCACGCCACGGCGGCCTCGAGCGGGTCGCCGTAGCTGGTCTCGGAACCGGCGGCGCCCTGGACGAGGCGCACCGCCTGGCCGTCCGCGACGTCGACGGCGGGCAGCAGGGTGAGGGTCACGGCAGGACTCCGTTTCGGCAGGGTTAGCGGCGGCCGAGGATCACGACGACCAGGGCCGGCAGGACGAGAACGATCAACGCGATGAGGACGAACCGCAGGGCGAGCTCCGGCACCAGGAACCAGATCAGCGCGGAGGCGACCAGCGGGATCACGACGATGCCGGCGCGCTGTGCCCGGCCGCGCCGGTACAGGCGGCCGGACCCGCGACGCTGCGGGGTGAGGCGGCGGAGCAGGGCGCGGCGGGTCTGCCGGCGGGCCACCCGGCGAGCGCGGGAGGCCTTCTCCTTCTCCAGGACGGCCAGGCGCTCCGCCCGCCGCCGGGCCCTCTCCTTGCTCACCGTGCGGTGAGCCCGGCGACCCAGTTGCGCAGGAGCGCGTACCCGGCGTCCGCGGACTTCTCCGGGTGGAACTGGGCGGCCGACAGCGATCCCCGCTCCACCACGGCCGCGAAGGGCGCGTCGTGGGCGGCCGTCGTCACCGTCGCACCGGCGGACTCGAGGGCGGCCAGATCCGACGCCGCATACGAATGCACGAAGTAGAACCGGGTGTCCTCAGGCAGGCCGTCCAGCAGGACCGAGCCCTCCGGCGCCGTGACCGTGTTCCAGCCCATGTGCGGGATCCGCCGCGCGGCCAGCTTGGTCACGGCCCCGGGGAGCAGGCCCAGGCCGCGGGTCTCGACGCCGTGCTCGACACCGGTCTCGAAGAGGATCTGCATCCCGACGCAGATGCCGAGCACCGGGCGACCGGCCGCCACCCGCCCGGCGATGACCGGGCCGGCACCCAGCTTCTCGATACCCGCCATGCAGGCCGCGTAGGCGCCGACGCCCGGGACGACCAGGCCGTCCGCGGCCGCTGCGGCATCGAGGTCGTCGGTCACGGTCACGTCCACGCCGGTACGCGCGACCGCCCGCTCCGCCGACCGCAGATTGCCCGACCCGTAGTCGAGGATCACGACGCGGGTCATGTGGCGTCCCCCGGGATGAGCCACAGCACGCCACCGGCCAGCGCGAGCAGCGCCAGGACGGCGACGAGACCGATGGAGAACTTGGTGGCGCCCTGCCGGGCCAGGGAGATCACGCCGCCGACGAGGATGCCGGCGAGGGCGAGCAGCAGGATCGGCGCGACGCTCACAGCACGCCCTTCGTGGACGGCAGCGCCCCGGCGTTGCGCGGGTCGATCTCGACGGCCTCGCGCAGCGCCCGGGAGAACGCCTTGAACTGCGCCTCGACGACGTGGTGGGCGTCCGGGCGGCCGCCGTCGCGGGCGGCGCGCAGCACGCTGACGTGCAGGGTCACCTTGGCGGCGTGGCCGAACGACTCGAAGATGTGCCGGGTCATGCTCGTCGGGTAGACCGGTCCGATGTACGGCGCCAGCTCGGGCTCGTCGTGCACCACGTACGGCCGGCCGGACAGGTCCACCGCGGCCCGGCAGAGCACCTCGTCCATGGGGATGGTCGCGGAGCCGTACCGCCGGATCCCGGCCTTGTCGCCGAGCGCCCGCGCGAAGGCCTCGCCCAGCGCGATGGCCGTGTCCTCCATGGTGTGGTGCGCATCGATCTCAAGGTCGCCCTCGGTGCGCACGGTGAGGTCGAAACCGCCGTGCTTGGCGAGCTGGTTCAGCATGTGGTCGTAGAACCCGACGCCGGTGGAGAGGTCGCCCTGGCCCGTGCCGTCGAGGTCGATCTCGACGAGGACCTTGGTCTCCTTGGTGACGCGCTCGATGCGCGCGGTGCGGCTCACGACAGAATCTCCTCGGCGGCGGTCAGGAACGCGGAAGTCTCGGCTTCGGTGCCCGCGGTGACCCGCAGCCAGCCGGTCAGGCCGACGTCGCGGATCAGCACCCCGCGGTCGAGGAAGGCCTGCCAGGCGGCCTTCTGGTCGCCGCCGGTGGCGAACAGCACGAAGTTGGCGTCGCTGTCGGCCACCTCGGCACCCCGGGCGCGCAGCGTCGCCACGATCCGGTCGCGCTGCTCCTTGATCGCGTCGACCGTGGCGAGCAGCGCGTCCCGCTCGGCCAGCGCCGCGCGGGCGGCGGCCTGGGTCAGCGCCGACAGGTGGTACGGCAGGCGGACCAGCTGCACCGCGTCGACCACGGCCGGGTCCGCGGCGAGGTAGCCCAGCCGGCCGCCGGCGAAGCCGAACGCCTTGCTCATGGTGCGGGTCACGACCAGCCGCGGGTGGCCGGGGAGCAGGGCGAGGGCGCTCGGGGTGCCCGGGCGGGCGAACTCCGCATAGGCCTCGTCCACGATCACCATGCCGCGCGCCGCCTCGAGCACCGCGGTGACGACGCCGGGCTCGAGGGCGGTGCCGGTCGGGTTGTTGGGCGAGCAGAGGAAGACCAGGTCGGGGTCGTGCTCCTCGAGCTGGGCCAGCGCCGACGCCGGGGTGAGGCCGAAGTCGGGATCGCGCAGCGCGCCGACCCACCGGGTGCCGGTGCCGGCGGCGAGCAGCGGATGCATCGAGTACGACGGTCCGAACCCGAGCGCCGTACGCCCCGGGCCGGCGAACGCCTGCAACAGCTGCTGCTGGACCTCGTTGGAGCCGTTGGCCGCCCACACGTTCGCCGTGGTCAGCTCGTGCCCGAGGTAGCCGGCGAGGTCGGCGCGCAGGGCCACGGCGTCCCGGTCGGGATAGCGGTTGAGGTCGCGCAGCTCCGCCTGCACCGCCTTGCCGATCGCGTCGACGACGGCGTCCGGCACCGGGTACGAGTTCTCGTTCGTGTTGAGCCGCACCGCCACCTCGAGCTGCGGCGCACCGTACGCGGACTTGCCCCGCAGATCGTCGCGCAGGGGCAGGTCGTCGAGCGTGGTCATGAGGCGAACCGCGCCGTCACGGCCTGCCCGTGGGCCGGGAGGTCCTCGGCGTTGGCGAGCGCCACCACGTGCGGGGCGACGTCGCGCAGGGCGGCCTCGTCGTACTCCACGACGTGGATGCCGCGCAGGAACGACTGCACGGACAGCCCGGACGAGTGCCGGGCGCAGCCCGCGGTGGGCAGCACGTGGTTGGAACCGGCCGCATAGTCGCCCAGCGACACCGGCGAGTACGCCCCCACGAAGATCGCTCCGGCGTTGCGCACCCGCATCGCCCACTCGCGCGCGTCCCGCGTCTGGATCTCGAGGTGCTCGGCCGCGTACGCGTCCACGACCGCCAGCCCCTGCGCCAGGTCGTCGACCAGCACCACGCCGGACTGCGTGCCGCCCAGCGCCTCGCGTACCCGGGTCTCGTGCTTGGTGGCCGGCACCTGGACCGCGAGCTGCGCGTCGACCGCGTCGGCCAGCTCGGGCGAGTCGGTGACCAGGACGCTGGCGGCGAGCGGGTCGTGCTCGGCCTGGCTGATCAGGTCCGCGGCGACGTGCACCGGCGAGGCGGTGTCGTCGGCCAGGATGGCGATCTCGGTGGGCCCGGCCTCCGCGTCGATGCCGACCGTGCCCTGCAGCAGGCGCTTGGCCGCGGTGACCCAAATGTTGCCGGGCCCGGTGATGACGTCCACCGGCGCGCAGCGGTCGTTCTCGTCGGCGCCGTCGGAGCCGTAGCCGAGCATGGCGATCGCCTGGGCGCCGCCGGCCGCGTACACCTCGTCGACGCCGAGCAGGGCGCAGGCGGCGAGGACGCGGGCGTCGGGCAGGCCGCCGTTCTCCTGCTGGGGCGGGCTGGCCACCACCAGCGAGGCGACGCCGGCCGCCTGGGCGGGCACGACGTTCATCACCACGGTGGACGGATAGACGGCTAGGCCGCCGGGGACGTAGAGGCCGACGCGGGACACCGGCACCCACCGCTCGGTGACGCTGCCGCCGGGAACCACCTGGGTGGTCACGTCGGTGCGGCGCTGGTCGGCGTGGACCTTGCGGGCGCGCTCGATGGCCACGAGCAGGGCCGCACGCACGTCCGGGTCGAGGGACTTCTCGGCCTCCGCGATGGCCTGGGCGGGCACCCGCAGGCGCTCGATGCGGACGCCGTCGAAGCGTTCGGTGGCCTCCCGGATCGCGGTGAAACCATGCTCCCGGACCGCCGCCACGACGGGGCGGATCTTCTCGACGGCCTGGGAGACGTCGAGCTGGGCACGGGGCAGCAGACCGCGCGGGTCCCGGCGGGAGCCGCGCAGGTCGATCCGGTTCAGCACGCCGCCAAGTCTAGGCCGCGGGCCGGTCCCGCCCCGGGCGCCGTACCAGGCAGTGGGAACCACCACTATGCGGCTTTTGCCGATCGTCGGGCAAAGATCACCGTCGCGGGGCGCGCGCGGACGGCGACCATGCCGATACGCTCGCACCGTGGGCGCGATTCTCCCGGTCTTCCCGCTGGGCACGGTGCTCTTTCCCGGCCTGGTGCTGCCCCTGCACATCTTCGAGGAGCGATACCGCACCCTGGTGCGCGACCTGGTCGCCACGACCGCCGACGAGCCGCACGAGTTCGGCGTGGTGACGCTGCGCCACGGATCGGAGGTCCTGTCCGGCGAGGGCGACGACGAGCGACCCGACGGGCCGCCGGTCGCCGCGGAACAGCTCTACGACGTCGGCTGCACCGCGGAGCTGCGGCAGGTCACCGAGCTGCCGGACGGCCGCTTCGACATCGTCACGGTCGGGCGGCGGCGGTTCCGGGTGCTGAGCATCGCCGCGGACACCCATCCGTATCTGACCGCCGAGGTCGAGTGGCTGCCCGACGAGGAGCCGGACGAGCAGACGGCGCGGGTGCTGGCCCCTCGGGTGCTGGCGGCCTTCCGCACCTACCTGGACCTGCTGCGGCCCGACTCGGAGGTGCTCGACCAGGTGCCGGACGACCCGACCGTGCTGTCCCACCTGGTCGCGGCGACGGCGCAGCTGACCATCGACGAGCGGCAGGAACTCCTGGCCGCGCCGGACACCGCCGTCCGGCTGCGCGCCGAGCTGCGGCTGCTCAACCGCGAGGCGGGTCTGCTGGCCAAGGTGCGGGCGGTGCCGGTGCCGCTGTCGGATCTGGCGCGCCCGGTGAGCCCGAACTGATCGGCCCCTCCGCACCGGGGTGCGGGCCGGCGTAGGAATCGTCCGGGTCGAGGCGCGGACCGGGGTAGGAACCGTCCGCGCCGAGGTCGTGGCCGTAGCCCGGTTTCGCGCCCGGCCGGTCCAGCTCGGGATCGTTGGACCAGCCGGCGAGCAGCGTCGTGACGATCACGGCGGCGAAGGCGGCGACCAGCAGCGCGCCGTGGGCGTGCAGGTCCGGCGGCCGGCTGAAGGTCTCGCCCGCGGCCGAGCTGTGCTGCCAGTCCCGCCACTCGCCGAGCCCGATCATCCGCCCGGTCATCCACATCGTCAGTGCCGACGCCAAACCGCCGAGGGTCACCCCCAGCAGCACCGCCGGGCCGCGGTCACGGCGCAGCACCAGCCAGGCGACGATCGCGGCGAGCAGGCCGAAGGCGAATCCGATGATGGTGAACCAGCCGTCGGCCGCGATGTACTCCTCCGGCGACGGGTCGCTGACCACGATGCCGTTCTGCCCCGCGTTGATCACCGGCACCGACGGCGACAGCCAGGCCCACAGCAGGCCGAGCGGTCCACCGGCCACGGCCATCGCCACGATGATCATCGCGGCGGCGGCCACGCTACGGCGCAACGGCCGCGGCGGCCGCGGCGGCTCCCAGCCGGAAGCCTCCGGCGGCCCGTACGGGAAAACGGGTTCCTGACCGGTCACCATCAGGCGACCGCCGAGGGGCCGAGGATCATCTTGAGGTCGGCGCGCAGCGCGGGGGTCGGCGCGACCTTGAACCCGCCCAGGCGCATGACCGTCTTGCGGCTGCCGTTGAGCAGGTGGACGTGCACCTCGCTGTCGCCGGGATGGCTGACCAGAATCTCCTTGAGCTCGGAGACGAGCGGCGGGGTGCACCGGGTGATCGGCATGGTCAGCGTGATCGGCTTCGAGTCCGGGTTGTGGCTCACGTCCGGCATCGACATGTCCATCGCCATGATGCGCGGGGTGTCGTCGCGGCGGTCGACCCGCCCCTTGACCACCACGATCGCGTCCTCGGCGATGTACTGGCCGATCACCTCGTACGTGTTGGGGAAGAACAGCGTCTCCACGCCGCCGGCGAGGTCCTCCAGGGTGGCCGACGCCCAGGCCCGGCCCTGCTTGGTGATCCGCCGCTGGACGCCGGTGAGGATGCCGGCGAGGGTGACCACCTGGCCGTCGGGGACCGAGCCCTCCTCGTTGAGTGCGGCGATCGTGGTGTCGGCGGCGTTCGCGAGCATCTGCTCCAGGCCCGCGAGCGGGTGGTCGGAGACGTAGAGGCCGAGCATCTCGCGCTCGAAGGCGAGCTTGTCGCGCTTGTCCCACTCGCCGTCGGTGATCGTCGGCATCGCCACCGTCGCCGAGCTGCCGCCGGCCTCGTCGCCGAACGCGCCGAACAGGTCGAACTGGCCCGCGGCCTCGTTGCGCTTGACGTCCGCGTACGCGTCGATCGCCTCGGCGTGCACCGCGAGCAGGCCCTTGCGGCTGTGCCCCATCGAGTCGAAGGCGCCGGCCTTGATCAGGGATTCCACCGTCTTCTTGTTGCAGGCGACCGCGTCGACCTTGGACAGGAAGTCGTAGAAGTCCTGATACTTGCTCTTCTCCTCGCGGCAGCGGACGACCGCCTCCACCACGTTGTGCCCGACGTTGCGGATCGCGGCGAGACCGAACCGGATGTCCCGGCCGACCGGGGTGAACGGGCCGGCGGACTCGTTCACGTCCGGCGGCAGGACCTGGATGCCCATGCGCCGGCACTCGGCCAGGTACATCGCCATCTTGTCCTTGTCGTCGCCGACGCTCGTGAGCAGCCCGGCCATGTACTCCGCCGGGTAGTGCGCCTTGAGATACGCCGTCCAGTAGGACACCAGGCCGTACGCGGCCGAGTGCGCCTTGTTGAACGCGTACCCGGCGAAGGGCACGAGGACGTCCCACACCGCCTGGATGGCCTCGTCGCTGTAGCCGCGCTCGCGGCAGCCGTCCCGGAAGGGGATGAACTCCTTGTCGAGGATCTCCTTCTTCTTCTTACCCATCGCCCGGCGCAGCAGGTCGGCCTGGCCGAGGCTGTAGCCGGCGAGGATCTGCGCGGCGCGCTGCACCTGCTCCTGATAGACGATCAGGCCGTACGTCGGCTCCAGGATCTCCCGCAGCGGCTCTTCCAGCTGCGGGTGGATCGGGGTGATCTCCTGGAGCTTGTTCTTGCGCAGCGCGTAGTTGGTGTGCGACTCGACGCCCATCGGGCCGGGCCGGTAGAGCGCCAGGACCGCCGAGATGTCCTCGAAGTTGTCCGGTTTCATGAGCCGCAGCAGCGACCGCATCGGGCCGCCGTCGAGCTGGAAGACGCCCAGCGTGTCACCGCGGGTGAGCAGCTCGTATGCGGCCTTGTCGTCCAGCGGCAGGCCCAGCAGGTCCAGTTCTTTGCCGTGGTTGAGCTCGATGTTCTTCACGGCGTCGTCGATGATCGTCAGGTTGCGCAGGCCGAGGAAGTCCATCTTCAGCAGCCCGAGCGTCTCGCAGGTCGGGTAGTCGAACTGCGTGATGATCACGCCGTCGGTGGCGCGGCGCATCAGCGGGATGTGGTCGATGATCGGCTCGGCGCTCATGATCACGCCGGCGGCGTGCACGCCGGTCTGCCGGATCAGGCCCTCGATGCCGCGCGCGGTGTCGATCACCTTCTTGACGTCCGGGTCCTGCTCGTACAGGGTCCGGACCTCGCCGGCCTCGCCGTACCGCTTGTGCTCCTTGTCGAAGATGCCGGAGAGCGGGATGCCCTTGCCCATCACGTCCGGCGGCAGGGCCTTGGTGATCCGGTCACCCACCGCGAACGGGTAGCCGAGCACCCGGGCCGAGTCCTTGATCGCGGCCTTCGCCTTGATCGTGCCGAACGTCGCGATCTGCGCGACCTTGTCCTCGCCCCACTTGTCGGTGACGTAGCGGATGACCTCGCCGCGTCGGCGCTCGTCGAAGTCGATGTCGACATCGGGCATGGAGACCCGCTCGGGGTTGAGGAACCGCTCGAAGATCAGGCCGTGCGGCAGCGGGTCCAGGTCGGTGATCCCCATCGCGTACGCCACCAGCGACCCGGCCGCCGAGCCACGGCCCGGTCCGACCGCGATGCCGTTGTTCTTGGACCACTGGATGAAGTCGGCGACCACGAGGAAGTAGGACGGGAAGCCCATCTGGATGATGATGCCGAGCTCGTACTCCGCCTGCTTGATGTGCGTCTCGGGGATGCCGCCGGGGAAGCGCCGCTTGAGGCCCTCGAACGCCTCGTGCCGGAACCAGGACTCCTCGGTGTGCCCCTCCGGCACCGGGAAGCGGGGCATCAGGTTCTTGAAGGAGAACATGCCCTGGGTGTCGACCTTCTCGGCGACCAGCAGGGTGTTGCGGCAGCCCTCGAGCCAGGCATCGGAGGAGTCGACCGCGCGCATCTGGTCGGCGGACTTGATGAAGTAGCCGCCGCCGTCGAAGCGGAACCGGTTGGGGTCGGCGATGTTGCTGCCGGTCTGCACGCACAGCAGCACGTCGTGCGCCTCGGCCTGGGCCTCGTGGGTGTAATGCGAGTCGTTGGTGACCAGCGGCGGGATGCCGAGCCGGCGGCTGATGTCGAGCAGGCCGTCGCGGACCCGATTCTCGATCTCGAGGCCGTGGTCCATGATCTCGAGGAAGTAGTTGTCCTTGCCGAAGATCTCCTGGTACTGCGCGGCGACCTTGTACGCCTCGTCGTACTGCCCCAGGCGCAGCCGGGTCTGCACGGCGCCGGACGGGCAGCCCGTCGTCGCCATGATGCCCTCGGCGTGCTCGGCGATGATGTCCATGTCCATCCGCGGCCACTTGACGTAGTGGCCCTCCATGGACGCCCGGCTGCTCAGCCGGAACAGGTTCTTCAGCCCCTGGGCGTCGCGCGCCCACATCGTCTTGTGGGTGATCGCACCGTTACCGGAGATGTCGTCCGACTTCTGCTCCGGGCGGCCCCACTTGACGCGGGCCTTGTGCAGCCGCGACTCGGGAGCCACGTACGCCTCGATGCCGATCACCGGGGTGACGCCGGCCGCGGTCGCCTGCTGGTAGAAGTCGTACGCCCCGTGCATGTTGCCGTGGTCGGTGATCGCCACCGCCGGCATGCCGAGCCGGTTGGCCTCGGCGAACAGGTCCTTCAGCCGGGCCGCTCCGTCGAGCATCGAATACTCGGTGTGCACGTGGAGGTGCACGAACGAGTCAGACACCCAGGGCCCCCTTACTCCCGCGGCGGATCCGGCCTTGCGAGCCTAGTCCTTCGGCCGCGGTGCACCGCACGCGCGACACCGGCTATTCGACGAATGGCTCGATCATCACAGCGGCGGCGCGCAGCCACGCCTGCCTGGTCTCCGGCTGGAGCACCGAATACTCGATCGATGACCCGACCTCGAGCGCCGGATCGTACGGGACGACGGCCACCGCACGGGTCCGGGTGGCGAAGTGCTTGGCGAGGTCGTCGAGCAGCGGCAGCTTGCCGGGCGACGGGCAGGAGATCAGCGTCACGGCGTTGGCGACGAGATCCTCCATGCCGGTCTCGTTGAGCACGTCCAGCATCCAGTCGGCGGTAAACGCGGCGTCCTCGCGCGGGACGGTCGTGATGACCAGCTGGTCGACGCTGCGCATGACCGTCTGCCAGTTGACGCTCTCGACGTTGTTGCCGGTGTCCACACAGATCACGTCATGGGTACGCCGCAGCAGGTCCATCACCCGGCGCACCGTGCTCTGATCCAGCCGCTGGGCGAAGCGCGGATTCTCCTCGCCGGCCAGCACGTCGTACGACCCGTCGGAGGCGTGCCGCAGGTAGCCGTCGAAATACTGCATCAGGTCGTTTCCGTGCATGTTCTCGATCTCGAGCAGGTCGCCGACCAGGTGCCGGATCGTACGGGCGTGCCGGGCGCTGCCGGCCCGCAGGCCGAGGGTGCCGCGCAGCTCGTTGTCGTCCCAGGCCAGCACGCCGCGGCCGCGGACGCTGCCGATGGTGGCCGCGGCCAGCACGGTGGCGGTGGTCTTGTGCACACCGCCCTTGGGGTTGGCGAAGGCGAGCACCCGTGGCTTGCCCAGCTTGCGGCGCAGGATCCCGGCGGCCCGGTCCTCCGGCTCGGGCCGGGTCTGGCGCCACTCGATGCGGGCCGGGGCCGGCGAGGTCGGCGCCGGGGCGCCGGGCGGGGCCTGCGGGGGCACCGCCGGGGCCGGCAGCGGCGGCGGGAGCGTCACCGGCGGGGGGAGCGGGGCCGGCGGCGAGAGCGGGGCCGGCGGCGCGGCGGCGAGCGGGGCGGCCGGCGGGGGCAGCACGGAAGCCGAGCCGACCGAGGCCGCGCCCCGGCTGGGCGGGATCGTCGGGTCGTGGGTGACCCGGCCGATCGAGGTCGGCACCGCGCGGGTGGCGGGATTGAAGAAGCTGTGCGGCTCGGCGTCGGGACGGGCTTGGAAGCCCTCGCCGATCCGCGACTGGCGGCGCGCCTCGAGCGGGTTGACCGGGCGCGGCGGGTCGGGCGGCCGGGGATCCGCCGGGCGCTCCGCCGGCGGCCCGAGCGACTCGCTGGCGCCCAGCCGTTCGCCGAGGGTGGCGCGGCCGGGACGCCGGTCGAGCGGGTTGACCGGTGGCAGTCGCGACGGCTCGGGCTGGCCGTAGCCGTTCGCGGGCGGCTGCTCGCGCTGGCGCGGATCGAGCGGGTTGTACGGCCGGCCGACGGGACGGCTGGGCAGCGGTGTCGCGCCCGCCGCACGGCGGGGTTCGGCCTCCCGTTCGTGCTGCTCGGCCTCGTGGTCGTGGGCCTCGTCGGCCGCGCGGGACGCGTGCCGGGCACGGTCGAGCAGCGCCCGCCATCGCGGGGCTGGTTCCGCAGGCCGGCCCCAGCCGGTCTCGGTCCCGTCCACGGCTCGTCCTCCCAGCGCCTACTCGATCTCGGCGAGCGTCGTCGTCCTGCAACAGGCTACGGACGCCAACCCTATTCGGGCCACACCTGGCAACCGTAAATGCGCGCTCAGTTGATCACCCAGTGGCACAACGCTCACGTACGTGCATCCACTCGTCCATACGGCTCGGGAAGCTGTTCTGGTCGAGGCTGACGGGAAAATTAACGCCCGGGGGCGCCCCGGGATGCTCCCGCGACCGAGGACGGCACGTCAGGGCGGGGAGACAAGGGCGAGGCAGAGGGTACGGCAGCGCTCTCCTCCGGTGCCGTGGCAGAGGATCCGGGCTCCCGAGCAGACCCGGCGGATGAGGCCGACGTCACACCAGCCCCGGATGAGGGTAGTGGGGCGGAGTCCGCGGGGGCAACAGTGACGGGCTGCGATGGCACAGGCGACACGGAGGTGTCGTCGTCCGGGACGGTCGTGGTCTGTTCGGGCAGAACCGGCCGGAACTCCGTCCGGTCCAGCCGCCGCACCTCCGGGGCCGGGTCGACGACGCGAACCTCGGCGCGCCCGGCGATCCGCTCCAGCACCGCCGGGTCGGCCCGGACCACCGCAGCGAAGACGCAGGCGCAGTGCGCCCGGAAGGCGGCGGCCTCCGCGGCGGCGGTCTGCGCGGCGGTGTCGTACGCCCGCCGCAGCCGGATCTCGTTGACCCCGTCGCCCTCGAGTTCGGCGCTGAGTTTGCGGTAGTCGGCCTGCTCCTGGTCCCGGGCGAGCGCGGCGTTCAGCATCCCGCCGACCACGTCCTGCGGCATCCGGTAGACCGGGATCCGCACCACCGGGGTCCGCACGTTCGGCAGCGGGGCCCTCGCGTACACCTCGGCCACCGCCGCGCCTTCCAGTGGCGCGGCCAGCTTGTCGGGCGCGTAGTACGCGGCCAGGCTCACCAGCGCCCAGGTCTGCCCGGCCGTCGGGGTCCCCGAGGCCGGCAGCAGCGCGGCGAGCTCGTTCTGGCTGGAGCGCAGATAGCCGGAGACGGACTGGCCCTCGACCACGCCGACCCGCACCACGTCACCGGCCGGGCTCTGCCCGTCGGGGCCGCGGTCGGTGATCAGCACGACGGTGACCAGCAACGCCACGACCGACGCCAGGGTCAGCCCGGTCAGCAGCAGCCGGAGCGGCCCCGAGCCGGCGCGCAGCAGGGTGCGCGCCGCCGGTGGCATCATCCGGTCCCCGGGCCTCATGGGAGACTCCCTCTCCGGCGGCTGTGGTCAGGTCGCGTCGCGGAGTACGTCCAGTGCGTACCCCAAGTCGTCAGGGTAGTCGCTGACGAACCGGACCTCGTCCTGTGTCCGGGGGTGCACGAAGCCGAGTTCGCGGGCGTGCAGCCACTGGCGGCCCAGCTGGAGGCGGGCGGCGAGGGTCGGGTCGGCGCCGTACGTCAGGTCGCCCACGCAGGGGTGCCGCATGGCCGAGAAGTGCACCCGGATCTGGTGGGTGCGCCCCGTCTCGAGCTTCACGTCGATCAGGCTGGCCGACCGGAACGCCTCGAGCGTGTCGTAGTGGGTGACGCTCGGCTTGCCGCCGGACATGACCGCGTACTTGTAGTCGGCGGTGGGGTGGCGGTCGATCGGCGCGTCGATGGTGCCGCGCAGCGGGTCGAGGTGGCCCTGGACCACCGCGTGGTAGCGCTTGTCCACCTCGCGCTCCTTGAACGCGCGCTTGAGCACGCTGTAGGCGATCTCGCTCTTGGCGACCACCATGAGCCCGGTCGTGCCGACATCGAGGCGGTGCACGACGCCCTGGCGCTCCGCGGCGCCGCTGGTGGCGACGTTCTGGCCCATCGCGGCCAGGCCGCCGATGACGGTCGGGCCGGTCCAGCCGGGGCTCGGGTGCGCCGCCACCCCGACCGGCTTGTCGACCACGACGATGTCGTCGTCGCTGTGGATGATCTTCATGCCGTGCACCGGCTCCGCCACGACCGCCGGCGCGGAGACCGGCGCGGGCAGCGTGACCTCGAGCCAGGCGCCCGCGCTGACCTTGTCGGACTTGGGCCGCGGAACCCCGTCGACCAGGGCGTCCCCGGCCTCCACGAGGGTCGCGGCCGCCGTGCGGGACAGGCCGAAGAGACGCGACACGGCCTGGTCGAGACGCATCCCGTCCAACCCGTCCGGTACGGGCAGAGAACGCGCCGTCATGCTGCTGATTTCTCCCTGGTCTTGGCCCTCGAACCGTCGCGCTGACGCCCGGTGAGCTCGAGAAGGACGGCCAGCACCACCCCGACGCTCAGGCAGCTGTCGGCGACGTTGAAGACCGCGAAGTACTCCCCGTACGGCCCGAAGAGGCTGATCATGTCCACGACGTGCCCCTGGAACACCCCAGGGGCGCGGAACAGCCGGTCGCCGAGGTTGCCGAGCGCGCCGCCGAGCACCAGGCCGAGCGCGACCGCCCACGGCACCGAACGCAGCCGCATGGTCATCCAGCCGATCCAGCCGATCACGGCCAGCGTGACGAGCGGGAACACCCACGTGAATCCGCTGCCCAGGCTGAAGGCGGCCCCGCTGTTGCGCAGCAGGGAGAGATAGACCAGGCCGCCCAGGATGCGGACCGGCTCACCCTCGGTCAGCCCGTTGGTGGAGAGCTCCTTGGTGAGCTGGTCGAGCAGGACGGCGAGCAGCGCGGTGACCGCGAGGACCACCACCGCGGCACGCGCGAACCCCGGCCGGGCCGGACGTCCGACGCCGGTCTCCGGGATGCCGCCCGCTGCCTCGTCGGCGTTCAGCGTCGTTCCTCCAACTGCTTGCAGGCCACACACCGGGTCGCGACCGGGAACGCCGCCAGCCGCTCGACCGGGATGGCGTTGCCGCATCGCTCGCACCAACCGTAGTTGCCCTCGCCGAGGCGCTCGAGGGCACGCTCCACCTGGGTGATGCGCTCCAGCAGGTTGTTCGCCAGCGTGATCTCCTGCTCGCGCTCGAACGTCTTCGTGCCGGTGTCCGCCTGGTCGTCGCCCGCGGAGTCGGCGAGCCGCTCACGCTGCAGCTCGGTGATCTCGGTGAGCGACTGGTCGTACTCCGCCTGCAGCTCGTCCCGGCGTCCGGTCAGCGCGACGCGGATCTTCTCGGACTCCGCCGCGCTGCGGGACCGCTCGGGCGCAGCCTTCTCGGTTGCCTTGGCCATCGTCGCTCCCCTGAGCCGCGCCCGGCGCGGCGAAATCGGCGTGTCGGTCAGCAGGTCGCGGCCGCCCACCGCGCCTGCCCATCGTCTGGTCACGCCCCCGCGCGACCGGTGCACAACCCCCAAGTGCACAAACGGCGCGGCCCATTCGCCGCGCACCCCGGAGGCTCGCAAGGATACGTAACGTGAGGAGCAGCGACAACACGGCGCACCCGTACGCCCGTCGGATACCCGACTGGGGGCAGGTCAGCGCTGGTCGACGCCGTCCTCGCCGAACCAGCGCGCCAGCCGTCCGCGGCGGCTCACCGCCCGCATCCGGCGCTCGGCGACGTCGCGGACGTCCGCGGTGGCGACGATCAGGAGGCTGTCCCCCGTACGCAATCGGGTGTCGGGTCCTGGCACGAAGCCGGCACCGTCCCGGACGACCAGCGTGACGCTGGCCCCGACCGGCAGGCGCAACTCGTCGATGTGCACCCCGGCGAGCCGCGACCCCGGCGCCACGTCGATCTGAAGCAGGTCGGCCCGCATCCCTTCCAGCGGCGCCGTCTCCACGTGGATCTCGACCGCCTCGGCGGGCGCGGTGATCCCCAGCCGGCGCGCGGCCGGCGCCAGCGTCCCCGCCTGCACCAGCGTGAAGATGATCACGAGGACGAAGACCGCGTCGAAGAGCCGGTCCGAGCCCGGCGTGGCGCTCGACAGGGGAATCGTCGCCAGCACGATGGGTACGGCGCCCCGCAGCCCGGCCCAGGAGAGGAACGCCTGCCCCCGCCAGCCCAGCCGGCGTGACCGCCGCGCGGCGAGGGCCGACACCCACACCGACAGCGGCCGGGCGAAAAGCACCAGGGCACCGCCGACGACCAGCGCGGGCACCAGCGCGGCGGGCAGCGCGTCGGGCGAGACGAGCAGTCCGAGCAGCACGAACAGGCCGATCTGCGCCAGCCAGGCGAGCCCGTCGGCGAACCCCAGAATGGCCCGCCGGTGCGGCAGCCGGGCATTGCCCAGCACCACACCGGCCGCATAGACGGCGAGGAAACCGGAGGCATGACTGACGGCGCCGGCCGCGTACGCGAGCACGGTCAGCCCCACGGCGGCGATCGGGTACAGCCCGGCGGACGGCAACGCGGCATGCCGCAGCAGCCACCGGCCCACCAACCCCACGGTGACCCCGATCGCGGCGCCGGCGGCCAGCTCGTACGCGACGACCAGCAGCTCGTACCACCACGGGTGGGCGAACCCGGCGGTGGACAGCAGCACGACGAGCAGCACGACCGGGGCGTCGTTCATGCCGGACTCCGCCTCGAGCGTCGCCACGAGCCGCGGCGGGAGCCGGAGCCGCCGCAGCGTCGCGAAGACCGCCGCGGCGTCGGTCGAGGACAGCACCGCCCCGTAGAGCAGGGCCAGCCGCCAGTCGAGCCCGAGCAGGAAATGCACGACGGCGCCGACGACCGCGATGCTGACCGCCACCCCCAGCGTGGCGAGAATCGCGGACAACCCCAGCACGGGCCGCAGGGTGCTCCAGCGCGCGGTCAGCCCGCCCTCAGCGATGATCATGATCAGAGCGCAGAATCCGAGGGTACGGGTGAGCTCGGCATCGTCGAACCGGATCCCGAGCCCGGACTCCCCCAGCGCCATGCCGATGAGCAGATAGACCAGGAGACTGGGCAGCCCCAGACGGGTGGACACCCGGACCGCGGCGACGGCGACGAGCAGGACGGCCGCCCCGACGAGCAGCGCGACGTCCAGTCCGCTTGTCACGGGGACCCGTCTCGGAGCTCCGCGAGCCGGCCCGCGACGTCACCGGCGACGTCTCCGGCCACGGCAAAGACCTTGTCCCGGCTGGTCGCGCCGATCTTGAGCGTCACGGCGGCGGGACGTACGCCCAGCGCCGCGGCGAGCGCCCGCCGCACCGCCTCGGTGGCCTTGCCGTCGACGGCGGGAGCCCCGACGGCGATGACGAGGGCGGGGCCGTGCGGCCCGTCGTAGCGGCCACCGACCCGGTCACGGCCGGCACCGGGCCGGACCCGCACAGCGACGGAGCACTCGGCCGACGCACCCTCGGGCCGGGGATGGCCCGCCGCGGCGGACTCGACCCGACCCGCGGAGCCGGCCCGGCTTGCGGAGCCGGGCCGGTCGGAGGGCATGCGCCGGTTGGCCATGCCCCATTGTGCCGATCTTCGTTCCCTCGCCGAAGCGGGGTCGGCCGACAGCGGACAGTGGACGGCCGCACTCGACGCCCTCAGCGGCCGCCGGGTCATGTCAACGCATGTCCAGCGGCCGCCGGGGCGTCAGCGCACGCTCGCCGCGACCAGGTGGTCGACCGGGCGGCACAGGCCGCACGGGCCGAAGCCCAGCTCGACAGCCTCGGCCACCGGCAAAGCCTCGGTCTGGCGGCCGCTCAGGTGCGCACAGCCGGCCAGGTGGTAACGCGGCCGTCCGTCCACGACCACGACCTCGGCGTCCATCCGCGCCACGCGGACCGCATCGGAGGGCCGGACCTTCTGCGGCAGCGGCTCGTCGTCGGGATCGTCGGGATCCGCTTCGTCGAACTCCCCGGCGGCACCGGCCCGCGACCCGCCGGCCTCGGCTGATTCCGCCCCGGCCACAGCTTCCGCACGCCACGGTTCGTCCTCGCGAGCCGGACCATCCTCACCACCGGCACGCTGCCAAGGCTCCTCGCGAGCCGGACCATCCTCACCGTCCGCTCGCTGCCACGACTCCTCGCGATCCGACGCGGCATCGCTGCGCGCACGGCGCCACGATTCGTCCTCGGCCGCGCGCGCTCCGCCGATCATCGACGACGCCTGGTCGTAGTCGCCGACGTCGGCGCGGTCGCCAGCAGCCCGGTCGGCAGCAGCCCGGTCGGCAGCAGCCCGGTCGGCGGCAGCCCAGTCGGGACCAGCAGCCCGGTCCGCCGCACCCCAGTCGGGAGCAGCGGCTTGATCAGCGGCCCAGCCAGGAGCAGCAGCCTGATCAGCCGCGGCCCAGTCGGGAGCGGCGGTCCGGTCGGCAGCAGCCCAGCCGGGAGCAACAGCCTGGTCGGCAGCCGCCCAGTCGGGAGCAGCCGGGTCCGCGGCAGCGCGCTCGCTGTCCACGCGATCGGCGGCAGCGCGACGGCCGGTGGCGGTGCGGTCCGCGTCCGTGCCCGAGTACGGGGCGCGGTCCGCACCGGCGCCGACGTCGCCGGGTGCCGGCGTGGCGGCCGGGCCGGTGTCCGGCTCGACCCGCTGGGTCACCTCGGGGCCCGGACCGCCCGCCGCCCGGGACGTGCCGGTGAGGCCCGCCTCGGTGTCGCGCTGACCCGCGGCATACGCGGCGGCGCGGTCCGGTTCGCTGTGGGTGGAAGGTTCGCTGTGGGTGAAAGGTTCGCTGTCGGAGGGAACGGAACCGCCCGGCGCCGCCCCGGAATCCGCGGCCCGGTCGGTGCCGTCACCCTCCGCGGAACCAGTGAGAGTGTCACCCGAGCCGGCGAAGGAGTCGCCACCGGCCGGGCTTCGGCTGTCCCGCGACGTGCCGGCGAAGGCCTCGCGGATGATGCGGTCGGGATCCGGTTCGTCGTCCGGGAGGGAGCGGAAGGTGCGGTCCGCGGGACCCGCACCCCGGCGGGCGGCGCCGGCGCCGGCGTGGGCCGGGGCTTCGGCGTACGCCGTGTCGGTGGTGGGGTGGGTGTCGTCGGTGAGGAGGGGTTCACCGACGGTGCGACGGCCCGCGCCGGCCTGGCGGGCGCCGACGACGAGGGCCACCGCGGCCAGCAGGCTGGCGACGATGGAGCTGATGAGCAGGGTGCTCGAGCCGCCGGCGAGGCCGAGGACGAGCAGCGTCACAGCGACGAGGATGAGCAGCAGACTAACGACAATCATGGCTCATCCCCGCCGCGTGGACACGTCCGAGAGGGGTGACGCGAGGGCTCAGCGGCCTGTCTCGATCGAGGTGGCGCGGCTGCCGCCGTACGAGCCGGCGAGGCCCGCCGCGGCGAGGCCGCCCGAACCGCCGACCGCGCGGTTGGCGTCGGCGCGGGTCATCTCGGCCTCGAGGCCCTGACCGCGGCCGTCGAGGTCGCGCAGCTGGCTCTCGAGGTACGCCTTCAGTCGCGTGCGGTACTCCCGCTCGAACTGCTTGAGCTCCTCGATGTGCTTCTGCAGCGCGGTCCGCTTGGCGTCCAGGCCGCCCATGGCCTCCTGGTGCCGCTGGCGCGCGTCCCGTTCGAGGGCGTCCGCCTTGGCGCGGGCCTCGCGGGTGACCTCCTCCGCCTTGGAGCGGGCGTCGGAGAGAAGCTTGTCGGCCTCGCGGCGCGCGTCTGACACGTGGTCGTCGGCGGTGCGCTGGGCCATCATCAGGACGCGCAGCGCCTGCTGCTCGCCGTCGCCGCTGCCGGACGCCGACGCGCCGGCGCCGACCGGGCCCTGGGCACGGACCTGCTCGAGCTCGGCCTGCATCTGCCGGGCCGCCTGCTCCGCCGCGGTCTTGTCCCGCTGGACGCGGTCAAGCTGCGCCTTCATGTCGTTGAGCTCAGCCGCGAGGCGAGGGTCGGCGCTCGGACCGGCCGGTGCGCCACCCCGTCCGCCGCGCTCCACCTGGGCACGAAGCTCGTTGTTCTCCTCGATCAGACGGGCGAGTTCACGCTCGACCTCGTCCAGGAAGGCGTCGACCTCCTCCTCGTCGTACCCCCGCTTGCCGATCGGGGGCTTCTTGAAGGCGACGTTGTGCACGTCCGCCGGGGTCAGCGGCATCGAAACTCCTCGGGTCAGTTGCGGCCGCGTGGGGCGCAGCCGATCAGGGCGCCCGCGGTCAGGCGAACGCGATGATCAGACGCGCTAACACGAAGTTCAAAAGCACGAACAGGATAACCAGCAGGACCAGGGACGCCAGGTCCAAGCTCACGGTACCAATTCGAAGCGGTGGGATCACACGCCTCAACGCCTTGAGGGGTGGATCAGTGACGCTCCACACGGATTCCAGTGCAGCCGACGCACCACGTCCCGGCTGCCATCGGCGCCCGTACTGCAGCACCGCACCCAGCACGAACCGGGCCAGCAGGGTA
Organism: Actinoplanes sp. NPDC051475; assembly: GCF_040689425.1. Classification (NCBI taxonomy): domain Bacteria; kingdom Bacillati; phylum Actinomycetota; class Actinomycetes; order Micromonosporales; family Micromonosporaceae; genus Actinoplanes; species Actinoplanes sp. NPDC051475. Next base: position 188,267 of record NZ_JBFAZZ010000011.1, on the reverse strand, counting down.
AGGAAGAACACGTAGACCAACAGATAGATGATCTGAAACACGATCGACAGCACGTCCGGCGCGTCCCTCGTTAGGGGTCAACTCTGGGTGAAGAAGCCGCCCTCAGCGATCTTGGCCTTGTCCTCCGCGGTGACCTGGACATTGGCCGGCGAGAGCAGGAAAACCCGGTTGGTCACGCGCTCGATCGTACCGCGAAGGCCGAAGGCCAGCCCGGCGGCGAAGTCCACGAGCCTGCGGGCGTCCCCCTCGTCCATCTCGGTGAGGTTGATGATCACCGGTACGCCGTCGCGGAAGTGCTCGCCGATCGTGCGGGCCTCACGGTACGTAGTCGGGTGCAGCGTCGTGATCTGGTAGCGCTGCTCTTCCTCGACCGGGCGCTGGTGCACCTGCGTCTGCGGCGCGAGCGCCAGATTGTCGCGGGTGGAGTACGAGGGCTCGGCCACCGGCGCCGGCGGACGAGTGATCGAGCGCACACTGCCGCGCTCGGCCCGCTCGTGCTCCTCGCGGTCGAGCGCCGCGGCGGCCCGCTCCAGGCGGCCGCTGCCCCGCTCGGACGCACGCGCCCGGGGCAGCGACGGCGCCTCGTCGACGTCGTCCTCGTCGTCGGCGTACTCGTCGGCGTAGCGGTACCCGGAGTTGTGATCCCGGTCGCGGTCGCGGTCACGCTCCCGCTCGCGGTATCCGCTGTCGCGGTAACCGCGCTCGTCGTACTGGTCTTCCTCCTCGACCAAGCCCAGCCACACGCCGGCCTTGCGCAGCGCGCTCATGCGATCACCAGACCCTGCTCGGCGCCGAACCGCTTGTCCATGCCCCCACCTCCGTCCGTGTGCGACCCGCGTCCCCTGGCGCGCCGCTCCCCCCTTGCACGGATTCCGTGATCTTCAAACCTTCGGACCCCGGCGCCCGCTGACGACGCTGCGTCGTCGGGCGCGGCGGCTGTGGGCCTGACCTGCCCGGCACGTCGCGCTTAAACAACACGTATGTAGTTTGCTGCCCGCCGCAAGGCTACCGCAGCGGGTTTCGCATCCCGAGTAAAGAAGTCCCGATCCGTACGTGTGTCGCCCCGTGCCGTACGGCCTGCTCAAGGTCGCCGCTCATGCCCGCGGACAGCACCGTCGCGTCCGGATGGTCGGCCCGGACCCGGGCGGCGGTGCCGGCCAGTGCCGCGAAGGCTCGGTCCGGCTCCCAGCCGCGCGGTGCGACGGCCATCAGCCCCCGCAGCCTCAGCGTCCCGGAGGACGCCACCGCGTCGGCGATGCGCTGCAGATCGTGCTCGGGATCGGACGGCGGCGTGCCACCGGCCGGGTCGACCGCTCCGCCCCGGGCCGGGTCACCGTCGATGCTGACCTGGATCAGGACGTCCAGCGGCGTGTCGCGGTACTTGCCGGCGGCGGCGTCCAGAGCGGACGCCAGCCGCACCGAGTCGACCGACTCGACCACGTCGGCGTAGCGCACCACCGACCTGGCCTTGTTGCGCTGCAACTGCCCGACGAAGTGCCACCGGACGGCGGCCCCGGCCTCGGCGACCCGGGCCGCCTTGGTCGCGGCCTCCTGGTCCTTGTTCTCCCCGACGTCGCTGACGCCGAGCCCGGCCAGCAGCACGACGTCCTCCGCCGGGTACGTCTTGGTGACCGCGACCAGCGCCACGCCGCCCTCGTCGCGGCCGGCCGCCGAGCAGGCGCGGGCGATCCGCTCGCGCACCTCGGCAAGCGAGGCGGCCAGCTCGGCGCGCCGCGCCTGGTCGGTCAAGGACGTCAGGAGCCGTTCTTGAGGAAGTCCGGTACGTCGACGTCGTCGAAGAGCACCCGGCGCGGCGGCGGGGTGGCCGTGGCAGGCGTGGACACCGCCGGGCTCACCGGCGCGGCCACGCTGGGCGCCACGACGGGCGGCGCGGCCGGCTGGGGAACCTTGCTGCGGACGCCCGGCTCGGACGGCTTGTACGAGGGGGTTCCCCCGTCGAAGCCGGCCGCGATCACGGTGACCCGGACCTCATCGCCCAGCGCGTCGTCGATGACCGCGCCGAAGATGATGTTGGCGTCCGGGTGCGCCGCGTCGGTGACCAGCTGCGCCGCGTCGTTGATCTCGAACAGGCCCAGGTCCGAGCCGCCGGCGATGGAGAGCAGTACGCCGCGGGCGCCGTCCATGCTCTGCTCGAGCAGCGGGCTGGAGATCGCCTTCTCGGCCGCCTCGACCGCGCGGTTGTCGCCGCGGGCGCTGCCGATGCCCATGAGCGCGCTGCCGGCGCCGCTCATGACGCTCTTGACGTCGGCGAAGTCCAGGTTGATCAGACCCGGCGTGGTGATCAGATCGGTGATGCCCTGCACGCCGGAGAGCAGCACCTGGTCGGCCTGGCGGAACGCGTCCATCATGCTGATGCCGCGGTCGCCGAGCGCGAGCAGCCGGTCGTTCGGGATCACGATGAGCGTGTCGCACTGGTTGCGCAGCTCGTCGATGCCGGACTCGGCCTGCACCTGGCGGCGCTTGCCCTCGAACGAGAACGGGCGCGTCACGACGCCGATGGTCAGCGCGCCCAGCTTGCGGGCGATGTTCGCGACCACGGGCGCGCCGCCCGTACCGGTGCCGCCGCCCTCGCCGCAGGTCACGAAGACCATGTCGGCCCCCTTGAGGACCTCCTCGATCTCGTCGCGGTGGTCCTCGGCGGCGTTCTTGCCGACCTCGGGCTGCGCACCGGCGCCGAGCCCGCGGGTCAGTTCGCGGCCGACGTCGAGCTTGACGTCGGCGTCGGACATCAGCAGCGCCTGGGCATCGGTGTTGATCGCGATGAACTCGACTCCCTTGAGCCCTACCTCGATCATGCGGTTCACGGCGTTCACGCCGCCGCCACCGATGCCGACGACCTTGATGACCGCCAGATAGTTGTGCGGAGGTGTCATCGGGCTCAGCCTTCCCTTCCAGGGTTGGCGGACGTCGAGGCCCCAGCGGTCCGGCCAAGAACCGCCATCGACGTCCGCTCCGTACAAGGGAGGGCGAGGAGAACCCTCACCCTCTACTAGAGGCTTAGAGCTATGTCAACTACTGAACCTCTCGGGGAAACGTAAGCGGACGTGTCGCCCGATCCAAGGACCAACGCGGCGTGTCGGCGTCCGCTGATGAGGCGACTATCCGACTCAGCCGTAACCTCGAACCTAATAAGCCGTTTGGCGTGTCTTGTCCGATTAACGGACGGTCAGCGGATGGTGACGACCGTCGGCGCGCTCACGTCGATCGTGTCGCCCTTGCGAGCCAGCAGGGCCGTCGCCACCTGAGCCTTCTTCTCGCTCTCGGTGTCGTCGCCCCAGATGATCGTCCGGCGCCTGCGCAGCCCCAGGCTGACCTGTGCCGGCGCCGGCACCGAGATGGACACCAGCTGCTCGCGCAGTTCGGCGGTGAGCGACGAGAGCACCACGAGCGCCGACCGGGTGTTGACGTCCTCCGGCCCGGGCGCGGCGAGCTTCGCCACGGGCAGGCCGGACGGCCGCTCCGGGACCGCCCGGAAGGCGACGCCCTCCGCGTCGATGAGCGAGAACTCCTTGCCCACGGGTACGGCGGCGACGGGCCTGCGCTCCACGACCTGCACCTCGACGGTGCCCGGCCAGCTGCGGGACACGACCGCCCGCTCGACGGCCGGCAGGGCCTGCACCCGGTCGCGGATCGCGTCCAGGTCGACGCGGGCGAGCGGCTCGCTCATGCGCACCGCCGCCGCCTGCTCCACCTGCACCGGCGTCAGCGTGTCGGTGCCGACCACCCGGACCCCGCTGACTCCCAGCACGGAGGTGCCGTACACGGTCCAGACCAGCGCTCCCACGACGACCAGCACGCCGAGGCCGACCGCCCAGGGCAGCGCCGCCCGGAGCCGGCGCTGCCGGGCCCGGGCCATGAACCGCCGCACCGAGGGCGGCACGGCGTCCGTGTCCGCGCGTACCAGCCGCCAGTTGCGCCCGCCCCCGTCGCTCATCGCAGGCTCAGCTCTCCGCCAGCGCGGCCAGCAGCTCGTCGCCCATGAGCGAGATCGGCGGGGCGCCCATGGTCACCACCACGTCGCCGGGCCGGCTGCGGCGCACCACCTCGGCGGGCACGTCCTCCCACGACGGCACGAAGATCTTGCGGTCGGCCGGCAGGTCGACGGCCGCGGTGAGCGCGACGCCGCCCTCACCCGGGCCGCGGGTCTCGCCCGGGCCGAAGACCTCCATGACGATCACCTCGTCGGCGATCGCCAGCCCCTCGGCGAGCTCGGCCTGCAGATCCCGGGTCCGGTAGACCCGGTACGGCTGGAACACCACGACGAGCCGCCCGTCGCCGGCGACCTCCCGCAGCGTGCGCAGCGCGGCCTTGACCGAGGTGGGGTGGTACGCGTACTCGTCGTAGACCCGGACCCCCGCCACCGTGCCCTTGCGCTCGAACCGCCGCCGGACGCCGGGGAACGAGCCCAGCGCCTCGGTGATCTTGTCCAGCGGCAGCCCCAGCCGCAGCGCGGTCAGCACCGCGGCGGCGCTGTTCAGCCCCATGTGCCGGCCGGGCAGCGCGAGCGTGATCTCGCCCAGCGGCTTGCCGTCGAGGGTGGCCTGGTAGCGCACGCCCTGCACGGAGGAGACCACGCCGGTCAGCCGGAGGTCGGCGCCCTCGCTCTCGCCGTACGTGTAAACGGTCTTGCCCTTGGCGCGCAGCGCGGTGAGGAGGTCCTGCACGCCCTCGTCGTCGGCGCAGGTGACCACGAACCCGTCCGGGTCGGCGAGCTCGGCGAACTCCAGGAAGCCCGCCTTCAGCCCCTCGAGGTCGCCCCAGTTGTTGAGGTGGTCGCCCTCGATGTTGGTGATGATCGCGACGTGCGGGCGGTAGATGAGGAACGACTTGTCGCTCTCGTCGGCCTCCGCCACGAAGTACGAGCCGGAGCCGTGGTGGCCGTTGGAGCCGGCCGCCGAGATCTCGCCGCCGATGACGAAGGACGGGTCCTCCCCGGCGTGCTGGAGGATCACAGTCATGATCGACGTCGTGGTGGTCTTGCCGTGGGTGCCGGCGACCGCGATCGTGCGGCGCCCGGTCATCGCCGCGGCCAGCGCCTCCGAGCGGTGCAGCACCCGCAGCCCGCGCCGGCGCGCCTCGACGATCTCCACGTGGTCCTGCGGGATCGCGGTGGAGTAGACGACCGTGTCGACGCCGTCGAGGTTGGACGGCTCGTGCGACATGTGCACCGTGCCACCGAGCGCCCGCAGCGCGGCCAGGGCCGGCCACTCGCGCAGCTCGCTGCCGGAGACCGGTACGCCGCGGGTCAGCAGCAGGCGGGCCAGGCCGCCCATGCCGACACCGCCGATGCCGATGAGGTGGACCGTGCCGAGGTCCTCGGCGGTCAACCCGCCGGCCGGCTTCAGCTCCGCCGTGTTCACGCGGTCACTCCCCTACTCGCAGAAAGGTTCATCGGCGGGCGACCGCCTCGCACACGAAGTCCAGCAGTGCCTCATCGCCGTCGCGGCGGCCGTACGCGCCCGCCGCCCGGCCCATCGCGCCGAGCCGCTGGGGGTCACGGGCGAGCGGGATGACCGTACGCTCGATCCACTCCGCGGTCAGCTCGGCGTTGTCCACCAGCAGGCCGCCGCCGGACTCGACGACCGGCAGCGCGTTGCGCTTCTGTTCCTGGTTGCTGTGCGGGTACGGCACGTAGATGGCCGGCAACCCGATCGCGGTGGTCTCGGCGACCGTGATCGCCCCGCCGCGGCAGAGCATCAGGTCGGCGGCCGCGTAGCCGAGCTGCATGTCCGAAAGGTACGGCACCACGACGTACGGCGCCGGCAGGTCGCTGGGCACCTCGAACGGGTCGTTGCGCCCGCCCTGCACGTGCAGCACCTGGATGCCGGCGTGGGTGATCTTCTTGGCCGCCTCCGCCACCGCCAGGTTGATGGTGCGGGCGCCCGACGAGCCGCCGGAGACGAACAGCACCGGCAGGTCGGGGCGCAGGCCGAAGTGCTCCAGCGCCTGCGGGCGCAGGGCGGCGCGGTCCATCCGGGCGATCGCCGTACGCAGCGGCACGCCCACCACCCTGGCGTCGCGCAGCGACTCGGCGGCCCGCGGCTGGCTGGGGAAGCCCACGGCGACGTTCTTGGTGAACCTCATGCCCATCCGGTTGGCCACACCCGGGGGCACGTTGACCTCGTGGATGACGATGGGCAGCTCGCGCCGCCACGCCGCCAGGTACGCCGGCACCGACACGTACCCGCCGAAGCCGACCACGACGTCGGCCTGAACCTCGTCGATGATCTTCCCGGCGGCGTGCGCGGACTTGTACATGCGGTCCGGGGTGCGCAGGAGATTGAGGTTGATCGCGCGCGGGAGCTGGAACGCCGGGATCACCCGCAGGTCGTAGCCGGCGGGCGGGATGAGGTCGTTCTCCATCCCCTTCGGGCTGCCCAGCGTGGTGATGCGCACCTCGGGGAAGTGGCGGCGCAGCGCATCGGCGAAGGCGAGCAGCGGATAGATGTGACCGCCGGTGCCTCCTCCGGCGAGCACGACCGACCGCAGCGGACCCATCACCGTCTCCTAACACCCCCCTTGGCCTCGGGTGCCCGGTTGGCAGGGCGCGACGGACCCGGCCGCCGCTGCGGGGGGAGCGGCGGCAGCGGGGCCCACACTAGTCGCACCCACCGAGCGGGCGGACGGGCGTGCAGGGCTCGCGCGGCGTCGGGCTCCGCCCTGGCGAAGGAGGCGAGGATGCCGACGCCGGCCATCGTCACGACCAGGGCGCTGCCACCGGCGGAGATCAGTGGCAGCGGCACACCGGTCAGCGGCAGCAAGCCGATCACGCCGCCCATGTTGATGACCGCCTGCGCGACGAGCCAGGTGGTGATGCCGGTCGCGGCCAGACGCCGGAACGGGTCGTCGACGCGGCGGGCGATCCGGAAACCGGTGTACGCGAGCACGCCGAAAAGCACGGCGATCACCATGCATCCGACCACGCCCAGTTCCTCGGCGACCACCGCGTAAATGAAGTCGTTGTCGGCAGCCGGCAGCCAGTTCCACTTCAGGGCGCCCTTGCCGAGGCCCACACCGAACCAGCCACCCTCGTAGATTGCCGAGCGGGCCTGCAGAATCTGGTAGCAGAGGTCGGCGGCGCAGTCCGTCGGCGGCTTCAGCCAGGTGGTGATGCGCAGGAGCCGGTAGTTCGGCTCGCCCTGAGCACCCGAGCCGGCGCCGCGGGAGGCCGCCGCGATCAGCAGGCCGACGCCCGAGAGCCCCAGCACGCCGAGGGCGGCGAAGACCCGGGTCCGCACCCCGGCGGCCCAGAGGAGGCCGACGATCAGTGCCAGCACCACCAGCATGGTGCCGAGGTCGTTGTAGCCGACCAGGACGAACAGGAGGCCGACGATCGGGAACATGGGCATGGACAGCTGCCGCCAGTATCCGAGGTCGGCGCCCTTGCGGGCGATGATGTCCGCGCCCCACAGAGCGACGCCGATCTTGACGAATTCGGACGGTTGGAGGCCGACCGGGCCGATGTAGAGCCAGAGCAGGTTGGCGCGCAGCGGCCCGAGCGACACGCTGCCGTCCGGCGCGACGTGCAGGATGCCGATGGCGCCCAAGGCCTGGAGCAGGTCGAGGATTCCCAGCAGCACGACGGCCCCGCCCAGGATGTAGACGCCGAAGAACCGCAGGGTGCTCGCGGGCAGCCGCTGGCACACCCAGAAGCCGACCAGGCCCAGGACCGCGAAGACGAGCTGGTTGCGTACGGCACCGAAGGCGCTGCCGTCCTCCGCGTACGCCTTGACGCTGGTCGCGGAGAACACCATGGTCAGGCCGATCAGCAGCAGCAGGCCCGAGCTGGCGATCAGCAGGTAGTACGAGGACAGCGGCCGTGCGAGCATGCCGTGCACCGCGGGCAGCAGCTGCTGGCTCAGCGTCTTGGGCCGCACCGGTGGCGGCGCGGGCTGCACGGTCGCCGCCGGCGACACGGTGACCGTGGTCCGGGCCTCAGGCTTGTCCTCCCCCATGCCCACCATCATGGTGGGGCGACACGCCACGCCCGGGTTCCGCCGTGGCGTGTCGCGGGAGATCTATCCCATGACTCGCAGGAAGTCGCTGTAGAAGAGGCCCAGGCCGATGGCGACGCAGATGCCCGCGACGATCCAGAAGCGGACCACGATGTTGACCTCGCTCCAGCCCGCCAGCTCGAAATGGTGCTGCAGCGGCGACATGCGGAACACCCGCTTGCCGGTGGTCTTGAACGAGATGATCTGGATGACGACCGACATCGTGATGATGACGAACAGGCCGCCGATGATGATCGACAGCAGGGTCGTACGGGTTGCCATCGCCAGGCCGCCGATCAGGCCGCCGAGGCCCAGCGCGCCGGTGTCGCCCATGAAGATCCGTGCCGGGGACGTGTTCCACCACAGGAAGCCGACACAGGCGCCCGCGGCCGCGGCCGCGATCAGCGCGATCTCGAGGGGGTCGCGGGCCTCGTAGCAGTACCGGCCCGTGTACGCGGTGTCGCCGCACCAGTGGCGGTACTGCCAGAAGCCGATCAGCGCGTACGCCCCCAGCACCAGGATCGAGGCGCCCGTGGCCAGGCCGTCGAGGCCGTCGGTGAGGTTCACGCCGTTCGACATCGACATGATGACGAAGACGAACACGATGACCGAGCCGACCTTGCCGACGTCGAGGAAGCTGATGTCGCGGATGAACGAGATGTGCTCGCTCGCCACGGTCTGCCCGTTGGTGCTCTGCACGTAGAGCGCCGCGACACCGAGGCCGCCGCCGACCACCAGCTGCCCGAGCAGCTTGCCCTTGGCGCTGAGGCCGCCGGAGTGCCGCTTGCGCACCTTGAGGAAGTCGTCCAGGAAGCCGACCGCGCCGCAGAAGACGAACAGCCCGAGCAGCACCAGGGCCGTCATCGTGGGCTGGACCTGGGCGATCTGCCCCGGGGGCAGGGTGGTCAGCGCGACGTGGCCGGCCACGTACGCCAGCACCGTCGCGACGATGAACGCGACACCGCCCATCGTGGGCGTGCCCTTCTTGCCCTGGTGCGAGGCCGGGCCGACCGCGCGGATCGGCTGGCCGGCCTTCAGCGCGGTGAACACGCGGATGGCCACCGGGGTGCCGAACAGCGAGATGATGAACGCGACCGCGGCCGCGACGATGACTGCCCTCACGGGCTTACCTCCTCGGCGGCCGCATCCGCGCGCAGCGCATCGGCCACCTCCCACGTGCGGTAGCGCGAACCCTTGACCAGCACCACGTCGCCCGGGCGCAGATCCCCGGTCACCGCGGCGATGGCGGCCGCCTGGTCGGCGGCGGCGATCGGCTCACCCTTCCATTCCGGTATGGACGCAGCACCGTCCAGCACCGGCGCGGCCTGCGCGACGGCCACCAGCCGGTCCACGCCCAGCTCGGCGGCGAGGCGGCCGACGTCCTGGTGCCCGGACGTCTCGTACTCCCCCAGCTCGGCCATGTAGCCCAGCACGGCGATCGTGCGCCGCCCCTCCCCCAGGGCCGCCAGCGCGCGCAGGGCGGCGGCGGTCGAGGACGGGTTGGCGTTGTACGAGTCGTCGATGACCGTCACCCCGTCCGGGCGGTCGAAGACGTCCATCCGGCGGCTGGAGACGATTCCCACCTCGCCCAGCGCGGCGGCGACATCGGCGACGGGCATCCCCGCCTCGAGCGCGACGGCCGCGGCGGCGAGCGTGTTGCCGACCTGGTGGCGGCCGGTCACGGCGAGGCGTACCGGAGCACTGCCCGCCGGGGTGACCAGCGTGTAGGCCGCGCGTCCCCGCTCGTCCAGAGTCACGTCGGTGGCCCGCACCCCGGCCTGCGCCGACTCGCCCACCCGGACCACCCGGGCCTGCGTGCGCGAGGCCATCGCGGCGACCAGCGGATCGTCGGCGTTCAGCACCGCCAGCCCCTCGGCCGGCAGGCTCTCCACCAGCTCACCCTTGGCCCGCGCGGTGCCCTCGACCGACCCGAACTCGCCGATGTGGGCGGCGCCGATGTTGAGCACCACCCCGATCCGCGGCGCGGCGATGCCGGTCAGGTGCGCGATGTGCCCGATGCCCCGGGCGCCCATCTCCAGCACCAGGAACCGCGTCCCGGTGGTCGCCTTCAGCACCGTGTACGGGAACCCGAGCTCGTTGTTGAGCGACCCGGCCGGCGCCACCGTGGGGCCGAGCCGGGCGAGCAGCTGCCCGATGTAGTCCTTGGTGGTGGTCTTGCCGGACGAGCCGGTCAGCCCCACGACGGTCAGCTCCGGGAGCCGGCCGACCGCCACGTGGGCCAGCTTCGCCAGCGCCTCCAGCGGCTCGGCGACCACGATGCCCGGCTGCCCGGTGTCGCGGGAGCCGAGCACCGCGGCGGCCCCGGCCTCGACGGCGGTGGCGGCGTAATCGTGCCCGTCGACCTTCTCGCCCGCGAACGCGACGAACAGGCCGCCGGGCAGCAGGGCGCGGGAGTCGTACTCGACCGGGCCGGTGACGGTCGCGGCCGGGTCGGCGTTGACGAGACGCCCTCCGGTCACCGCGGCGATCTCATCCAGCGTCATGCGGATCAAGCTGCACCGCCGGGGCGCGCGGCCAGCGCGGCGGCGAGCTCGATCCGGTCGTCGAACGGCAGCACCTCGCCGTTCACCTCCTGGCCTCGCTCGTGTCCCTTGCCGAGGACGGCCACGACGTCGCCGGGACCGGCCAGCCGTACCGCCTCGTCGATGGCGGCCCGGCGGCCCGCCACCTCGATGATCTTCGCCGGCGCGCCGGCCTCCTCCGCGCCCTGCCGGACCGCGGCGCGCACGCCGGCCGGGTCCTCGGTGCGCGGATTGTCGTCGGTGACCACGACGAGGTCGGCGCCGCGAGCGGCGGCCGCACCCATCAGCGGACGCTTGCCCTTGTCCCGGTCGCCACCGGCGCCGATGACGCAGACCAGGTGGCCGCCGCGGGTGGTGGCCAGCTCGCGCAGCGCGGCCAGCGCAGCCACGATCGCGTCCGGCTTGTGCGCGTAGTCCACGACGCCGAACACCTCACCCGGGGACTCGACCCGCTCCAGCCGGCCGGGCACGCCCGGGCAGGCGGCGATGCCGTCGGCCGCGACCTGCGGGTCGATGCCGGCCGCGACCAGCGACGCGAGGGCGAGCAGCGCGTTGGCGACGTTGTGCCGCCCGGGCAGCGCGACCCCGGCCCGGACGTCGCCGCCGGGGCCGTGCGCGGTGAAGCGCTGGCCGAAGGCGTCGCCGCTGACGCCGGACGCCGACCAGGTCGCGGCGGCGTCCCCGGCCGCGGAATAGCTGATGGTGGCCGGCTTGAACAGCGGCTTCAGCGCCGGGTCGTCGGCGTTCAGCACCTCGGACCGGCAGCGGCCGTCGAACAGCTTCGCCTTGGCCGCGAAGTAGTCGTCGGCGTCGGCGTGGAAGTCGAGGTGGTCGAGCCCGAAGTTGGTGTAACCGCCGACGGCGAACCGGACGCCGCCGACGCGGCCCATGGCCAGCGCGTGGCTGGACACCTCCATCACCACCGCGGTCACCCCGCGCTCGACCGCGGCAGCGAGGATCGCGTGCAGGTCGGTGGCCTCCGGCGTCGTACGCGCGCTGCCGACCACGAGGTCGCCCAGGCGGGTCTCCACCGTGCCGATCAGCCCGGTGGTCAGTCCCGCCGCCCGCAGCCCCGACTCGACGAGGTAGGCCGTGCTGGTCTTGCCGGCGGTGCCGGTCAGGCCGATCACGGTGAGCCGCGCGGTCGGGTCGCCGTAGACGGCCGAGGACACCACGCCGAGCACCGCGCGCGGGTCGGGCACCACCAGCACCGGCAGCCCGGCGGCGGACGCGGCGTCCCGTCCGGCCGGGTCGGTCAGCACGCCGGCGGCGCCCGCCTCGGCGGCGGCACCGACGAACTCGGCGCCGTGCCGGCGGGCGCCGGGCAGCGCAGCGTACAGATCGCCGGGACGGACCTCACCGCTGGCGTGGGTCACGCCGGTGACCTCGGCGTCGGCGCCGGCGACCTCGGCGCCGACCAGCGCCGCGAGGCCGGTCAGCCGCGACGGCTGGACGGTCTGGGGACGGGGAATGCCGGACACGGCGTCAGACCCTACCCGGTGTCGCGGACCTGGCTGCGCACGCCATCCGCGTGGCTCAGTCCTTCCACGCGAAGATCGGCGGCTTGGTACCGGACGGTGGCACGCGGTAGTGCAGCAGCGCCGAGCTCATCATCTTGGCGAACGCCGGCGCGGCCACCTCGCCGCCGGTGCCGTTGGGGACGTCCGCGAAGACGCCGATGACGAAGCGCGGCTTCTCGGCGGGCGCCATGCCGATGAACGATCCCGCGTTGTGGCTGGTGTACTGCCCGTCGACCAGCATCTTGCCGGTGCCCGTCTTGCCGGACACCCGGTAGCCGTCGACCTTGGCCTTGGTGCCGGTGGCCCCCTTGGCGTCGACGACGGCCTCCATCATCTCGCGCAGGTCCCGCGCCACCCGGGTGTCGAGCACCCGGTGCGTCTCCGGCGGCGCGGTCGCCGTCACCGTGCCGTCGCGGCCGGAGATCGTTCCCTTGATCAGGTGCGGCTGGACGTACATGCCGTCGTTGGCGATCGCTCCGTACCCGGCCACCATCTGCAGCAGGGTCGCGTCCACGCTGTGGCCGATCGGCACCGAGCCGTACGCGGACCCGCTCCACTCGTCCGGCGCCAGCAGCCGCCCGGACGCCTCACCGGGCATGCCCTCGTTGGTGGGGCGGCCGAGGCCGAACTTCTGCTGGTACTCGTACAGCTTCTCCTTGCCGAGCTTCTGCCCGATGCGGATCGTGCCGACGTTCGACGAGTACGCCAGAACCTGGGGAATCGTGAGCTTCGTACCGTTCGGGAAGGAGTGGTGGTCGACGAAGGGCTCTCCGCCCAGCCGCAGCGCCCGGCCGACGACGACCTCGGAGTCCTTGGTGATGGCCCCCTCCTGCAGGGCCGCCCCGATGGTGAACGCCTTGTGCGTCGAGCCCGGGTCCGAGATGACGCTGGACGGCGCGTCCTCGCGCTCGGTGGGCTTGAAGTCGAACGGCTTCTGCGCGTTGTAGGTCGGATAGCTCGCCTGCGCCAGCACCTCGCCGGTCTGCACGTCGAGGACGACCGCGCCGGCGACGGTGGCGTTGACCTTCTCCATCTGCTGGCTGAGGTAGCGCTGCACCTCGAACTGCAGGTCGCGGTCGATGGTGAGCTGGACCGAGGAGCCCGGGGCGGCCGGCGTCTCGCGGTGGTAGCCGCCGGGGATCTCCTTGGCCAGGTCGCCGCGGCCGATCTCGTACACCTTCTCGCCGTTGGTGCCGCGCAGCAGCTCGTCGTAGCGGGCCTCGATGCCCTCCAGCCCGGTGTGGTCCTCGCCGGTGAAGCCGATCAGATTGGCGGCCAGGTCGGCACCGGGCACGTCCCGGCGCTCGTCACGCCGGGACCCGACGCCGGCCAGGTTCAGCTTCTTGATCTTGTCCGCGACGGCGATGTCGACGCCGCGGGCCAGGAACTCGAAGCGGGACTCGCCGCCGCCGGGACGCTTCTTCTTCGCCATCAGCTGGATCAGCTTGGACTGCGGCACGCCGAGCAGCGGGGACAGCTGGGCGGCCGTCTTCGCCGGGTCCTTGACCAGCTCGGGGTCGGCATAGATGTACCGGGCCTCGACGCTGTGCGCGAGCACGGCCCCGGAGCGGTCCAGGATGCTCCCGCGCGAGGCGGGCAGCACGACGTCGGCCAGCCGGTTCTTCTGCTGCTCCATCAGGCTCTGCGTCGCGGCCGGCGACTCCATGACCTGGAGCACGACGAGCCGCACGCCGATCATCACGAACAGCGACAGGGCCAGCACGGTGCCCAGGCGCAGCCGCTTGGTGCTGTTGGCCAGCTTCGGCGGCTCGGCCGGAACCACCGCCGTGAGTCGGCGGCTGCCGGGGCGCGGCGGCGCGGCGCCGGGCCGGGCACCCGCTGACCGCCGGGGACCGGGCGGGGCGGCGACACGGCGGTCGCGCCCGGGCCGGCCCGCCTCGGTACGCCCGGCACCGGCGCGGCGTGGATCGGCGATCGACCGGGTACGTCCGGCCCCCGCGGTCGCGCGTGTCGCCTCACCGCGCGCGCCCTGGCTCCGCCCACGGTCCTGCGCCGCCCTGCCACGGTCCGGTGCCGCCCGGCCACGGTCCTGTCCGGCCCGGCCGGTTCGCGGCTGGCGGTCCCGGGTTCCTTGATCACGGTCGCCGCGGTCCCGGCGCGAGCGGCCCTTGGGTTCCTCGTGGCCGTCGCCTGTCGCACCGCGGCGCTGCGGCGGCAGCTCGTCGTCGGTGTCACGGCGGCGTTCCCGCACCGGCCGGCCGCCGTCGAGAACCTGCAGCGGCGGCCGGATCGGGTCGACGTTCCGCCCGGTCCGCGGCGACCGGGTGCGCTGGTCGCCCTCGCGCACGGTCCGCCCGCGCGGCGTGTACGCCCGCGCGGCGCCGATGCCCCCGAAGCCGCGGTCACGCTCGTCGCCCGCGGTCGTCTGCTCCTGGGAAGAAGCGCCGCGCCGGGGCTGCTGGCCCCGGCGCGGCGTCTCGTCCGAACGCGGCGTCACCGCGCTACTGCCCGGTGACGGGAGACGTGCCCTGACCCGGCACGCCCGCCGGGGCAGCCGCACCCGGCACACCTGCCGGGGTGGCCGCACCCGATCCGGTGGCGGCGTCCCCGGTCACGTCCTGCGTCGTCGCGTCCTGGGTGGACTTCGCCCGCTCGACGGCCCTAGCCGTGGCGGCCGGGTCCTGGGCGGTCACGGCCGGCTCACCGCGGCCCGGCTTCGGCACCCCGATGATCTTGCCGTCGGGCAGCCGGATGTACGCCGGCGAGTCCGCCTTGACCAGGCCCTGCCGGCGCGCTGCCGCATCCAGGCTGCCGGGCATGTTGTTGGCGGCGATCTCGTTCTCCAGCGCCTGCTGGCGCGCGTCCAGATCGGCCTGCTGCTGCTGCAGCGTGTCGAGCTCGAACGAGTTCTCCGCCGTCCTGGTGTTGATGAGCAGGATGCCCAGCACCCCGGCCACCACGACGGCGACCACCAGCGCGATGAACGGCGCCCGCGGCGCGTTGATCGGCGCGGGCGGCGCGACCCGCAGGCGCGGCGTCGCGACGGTGTCCCGCTGCTGCTCAGCGTTGAGCTTCAGGGCGGTGGTGCCCTCGATCGGGAACTGGCGCGCCCCCCGCGCCGTTCCCTTCGTGCCGGCCGGCGTGCGCCGGCCCTTGTCCGCCCGATCCGCGGTCCGGCCCCCCGACCGCGGCGCGGTGGTCATGCGCTCGCTCAATGCCCCTCCCCCTCCTGGTGTTCCCCCGGGCGTCGCCGCCCTCGTCCCCCGTGCGCGGACATCCGGGGCCGTTCGCGGGCGGCCCCCTGTCCCTGGTCCTGCTCGTCGATCCGTTCCGCCGCGCGCAGCTTCACCGAAGCCGCACGCGGGTTCTCCGCCACCTCCGCCGCCGTGGGCGGCTCGGACCCCCTGGTCAGCAGCCGCATTGTCGGACCGGTTCCGGGCAGTTCGACCGGCAGATCGATCGGCCCGGTGCTGCGTGCCCTGGCGGCCAGGGCGCGCTTGACGATCCTGTCTTCCAATGACTGATACGACATCACTACAAGGCGCCCTTTCGGGGCCAGGAAGTCCAATGCAGCCGGAACCGCGGCTTCGAGGGCGGCGAGTTCCGCGTTTACCTCAATACGTAGTGCCTGAAACGTTCTTTTGGCGGGATTGCCACCCGTTCGCCGCGCGGCGGCCGGGATGGCGTCCCGGACCAGCTCCGCGAGCCTGGCCGTGGACACGATCCGCGCCTTCGCCCGCTCCCGGACGAGCGCCGAGACGATCCGCTGCGCGAACTTCTCCTCGCCGTACACCCGCAGGATGCGGACCAGCTCGCCCGGCTCGTAGCCGTTGACGACCTCCTCGGCGGTGATCCCCCGCGACTGGTCCATCCGCATGTCCAGCGGTGCGTCCTTGGCGTACGCGAAGCCCCGGTCCGCCTCGTCGAGCTGCAACGAGGACACGCCCAGGTCGAACAGCCCACCGTGGAACGCGGCGAAGCCGAGCTCGGCGAGGACCGCCGGAAGTTCGTCGTACACGGCGTGGATCAGGTGGATGCGGTCGGTGAAGCGCTGGAGCCGGTGCCGGGAGTGCGCGAGTGCCTCCGGGTCCCGGTCGAGTCCGATCAGGACCGCGTCCGGGTGCCGCTCCAGCACGGCCTCGGCGTGCCCGCCCAGGCCCAGCGTGAAGTCGACGTGCACCGCACCGGGACGGTCGAGCGCGGGGGCGAGCAGCTCGAGGCAGCGCTCGAGCAGCACCGGCACGTGCGTGCCGCGAAGCTCCCCCATGTCGACCCCCATCGCCCTGCTCTCTTTCGCGCGCCGTCCGGCCGCTTGTTCGCGATCGGCGTCCGGTCGTCTTCCGTACCGCCAGATCCCCATCCGCTCGTGCCCGTTGCCATCGGGCGCGCCCCACCGGACACACGCCTGGCGCCGGGGAAGAGGCGCCAGGAGCGGGAGCGGCTGGAGATCTCGCAGTACGGCGGCAGCGACGTCCGGACCGCCTCGGCGGCCGGCAGGTAGCACGCCTACAGTCCGCCGGGCAGCACCCCCTCCTCGATGTCGGCGAAGTCGTCCTCGCTCGCCGAGAGGTACTGCTCCCAGGACTGCTTGTCCCAGATCTCCACCCGGGTGCTCGCCCCGATCACCACGAGCTCGCGGTCGAGTGCCGCGTACTCCCGCAGGTGGCCCGGGATGGTGACCCGGCCCTGCTTGTCGGGGATCTCGTCGTGCGCGCTGGCGAAGAACACCCGGCCGTAGGCCCGGGCTGCCTTGTTGGTGACCGGCTGGTCACGCAGCTGCCCGGCGATCCGCTGGAACTCCGGCATCGGGAACACGTACAGGCAACGCTCCTGCCCCTTGGTGATCACGACACCTCCCGCCAGCTCGTCCCGGAACTTCGCCGGGAGGATCAGCCGGCCCTTGTCGTCCAGGCGCGGGGTGTGAGTGCCGAGGAACATCGGCGCAACCCCCCTGCCCTTTTGGCGGTTTCGCGGTCCGCCTGTTCACTCGGGCCGGCAGGTCCGCTCCGGCCCTGCCACTGCGCTCCACTCTACTCCACTTCCCTCCACCCGCAACCGGAATCGACGCGTCCATGAACCGTTTTCGCGGATGAATGCGCACGTCAGACGCGGTGGGTCGGAGTGGAGGGGTTGGCGCCCCCATTCAAGGTCCACTTTCCGACAAGCCGCCCAGGCGGGCACGAAACTCCGCCGAAAAAGGGCATACCCGAGCGCTCGGGTCGACCTTGGGGAGGGAAGTGGAGGGAGAAGTGGAGGACATGACAGTGGGGCGCGACCCGAACCGGGTCGCGCCCCACTGAACTGTCGTGTGCCGCCGTACTGCTTATTGCATTGTCGTCAGACCATGCGCCGGACGACGTAGTTGCTGCCGTAGATCTTCTGCTTCTGCACCCGGGCACCGGTGTGCGGGGAGGCCCACATGTAACCGCCGCCCGCGTAGATGGCGGCGTGGGTGCCGTAGGACCCGGACCGGAAGACGAGGAGATCGCCGGCCTGCTTGCTGCCCTTGCTGACGCCCTTGCCGTAGTGCTGCTGCGAGTTCGCCTTGTGCGGCAGCTTCTTGCCCGCCGCCTTCTTGTAGACGTACAAGGTGTAACCCGAGCAGTCGAAGCGCTTGGGGCCGGCCGCGCCGTACTTGTAGAGCGCGCCCTTGTGCCTCTTGGCCTCGGCGAGGATCTTCGCGCCGCTGGTCCTGACCGTGATCTTGACCGGCTTGCTGGCGCTGGGCACCATGCCCCGCGAACCGCCGTAGTACGTACGGAACCAGACGGTCTTGCCGGGCTGGGTGTTGAAGACGACGGTCCCGGTCGTCACGTGCTTGTTCTGCCAGGTCTTCCACTTGCCGTTGATCTTGGACTGCAGGCGGACCCAACCATGGACCACCTTCTTGCCGGTCCGCGGATTCATCAGCTTGGTGGTGACCCGGACCTTGGAACCCCAGGACACCGTCCGCTTGTTGTACGAAGCGGTGACCTTCGGCTTCACCTTCGCGGCAGCGGCCGCCGTGATCGGGGCGGCGGATGCTGCCGGCGTCGCGACCAATTGGCCGGCGCAGAGGCAGAGACCCAGGGACAGTGCGACGGTTCCGGTGCCGACGGACATGCGGCGGCCCCGGCTCGAACTGCGTTCGTGCACGGTAGAGATATCCCTCCGGCACGCCTGCGAGGTTAGCTGTCGGGTTCGGGCGGGAAGGATGCCCGGCCGCCGGTGGCGGCTTCACCCCGAGGTCCCCCGGGTCCTGCGACCCGATGGACCGGAAATGGGTCCCCCGTCCCTGCCCCCGTATGCCTTTATGGTCGTTCACTTGCTTCGTGGTCGCACCGTACGGACCGGGGCAGGGCTCGGCGTGATCCGTGCAGTGCGAGCGGTGGGCGGTCGCTCACCGGCCCACCCTGCCTACCCGATTTCTCGATCCACCGTGGGGCGGCCCCTCGTGACTCTTCGTATTTGGCACAGTGGACAGTGTCCGATTTGTGATCCACCTGTGACAAATGCCGCCACGCTACGCGCAGTAATGCTTACGGACAGCTGAAGGTTACGGGTGAAACAGAACACACAAAAAGCCGCGGGCGGTGCGATCAAGGACGGCGCACAGGTCGGGCGAATGCCCCCGCAAACATCCCCACCGGCCCAAACACGGCAACGGACGACCTATCCCGATCAACCTTTCGGCGGAGCCGCCCCCCGCACCGGTGACCGCGGGCGGCGTCGCACCCGGCGCCACTCGACGTAGTGTCCGTTTCCGGTACCCTCGTCGCCGTGACGGACGGGAAGATGCCCTTGCGGGCCAAGGTCGCGAGCTCCGTCTCGCGCACGGCGGCGGCCCTCTCGCGGGCCGCGGGACGCGGCGACGGATCGGTGATCGGCGGCTGGATCGGCCTCAAGATCGATCCCGACCTGCTGCGGAACCTCGCCGCGGGCCGGGCCATCGCCCTTGTCTCCGGCACCAACGGCAAGACGACCACGACCCGGTTCACGGCCGCGGCACTGGGCGTCCTGGGCCCGGTCGCCACCAACTCGTTCGGCGCCAACATGCCCACCGGGCACACCTCCGCGCTGGCGAAGGCGGGCTCCACCCCGTTCGCCGTGCTCGAGGTCGACGAGCACTACCTCGCCCGGGTCATCGAGGAGACGACCCCCCGCGTGGTGGCCCTCCTCAACCTCTCCCGCGACCAGCTCGACCGGGCGAAGGAGGTGGCGATGATGGCGCAGATGTGGCGCACCGCCCTCGCCGCCCACCCGGACGTGCACGTGGTCGCGAACGCCGACGACCCGATGGTGGTCTGGGCGGCCGTGAACACGGCTCACGTCGTCTGGTTCAGCGCGGGCCAGCGCTGGACCGACGACTCGTGGGTCTGCCCCGAGTGCGGCTCCCCCATCAACCGGGCCCAGGGCGACTGGTGGTGCACGGGATGCCCGCTGCGCCGGCCGCAGGCGCAGTGGACGGTCGAGGACGAGGGCGTGCTCGACCCCAGGGGCGACTGGCACCTGGTCAAGCTTCAGCTGCCGGGCCAGGTCAACCTCGGCAACGCGGCCACCGCGCTCGCCGTCGCCGCCGAATTCGGCGTACGCCCCATAGAGGCGGCACCCCGGCTCGCGGGCGTGGCCTCTGTGGCCGGTCGCTACGCGCAGGTGGACCGCGACGGGCGCAACATCCGGCTGCTGCTGGCCAAGAACCCTGCGAGCTGGCTCGAGGCGTTCGACATGGCCGAGGTGGCGCCGACGCTGCTCTCCATCAACGCCCGCGACCCCGACGGATTCGACACCTCGTGGCTGTACGACGTGGACTTCTCGCCGCTGCGCGGGCGGCCCGTGCTGATCACCGGGGACCGCGCGTACGACCTCGCCGTACGCCTCGAGGTGAACGATGTGCCCTTCCGGCACGTTAAGACCTTCGAGGAGGCGATCCAGGCCACCCCGCCGGGGCGCCTCGAGGTGATCGCGAACTACACGGCGTTCCAGGACATCCGAGCGGAGTTGGACCGTGTCAACTGAGCCTGCCCGCAGCGGAGAACAAAAGGAAAACCATGAGTGAGAGCACCCTGCGGATCGTCTGGATCTACCCGGACCTGCTGTCCACGTACGGCGACCGGGGCAACATGCTGATCCTGGCGCGCCGCGCGGCCCTGCGGGGCATCCCGGTGGAGACCTACCAGGTGCGCTCCGACCAGGCGATGCCCGCGAGCGCCGACATCTATCTCATCGGCGGCGGCGAGGACGGCCCGCAGGCCCTGGCCGCCCAGCGGCTGATCGCCGACGGCGGCCTGCACCGGGCCGTGGCGCAAGGTGCGGCGGTGCTCGCGGTGTGCGCCGGCTACCAGCTCTTCGGCGCCTCCTTCTTCGCCAAGGGTGCCCAGTGCGCCGGGCTGGACCTGCTCGACCTCACCTCCGACCGCGGCGAGACGCGCGCGGTCGGCGAGGTCCGCGGCGACATCGACCCGCGGCTGGGCCTGCCCCCGCTGACCGGCTTCGAGAACCACGGCGGGCGTACCCATCTCGGCCCCGGGGTCGCACCCTTGGCCCGGGTCACCGCCGGCATCGGGAATGACGGGCACACCGAGGGCGCTTGGCACGGGAAGATCCTGGGCACGTATGCCCATGGACCCGCGCTCGCCCGCAACCCAGCTATAGCCGATCTGCTACTGAGTTGGGCGATCGGCGCGGATAGTCTTGCACCGCTCGACGACACCTGGGCCGACCGGCTCCGCGGCGAGCGGCTCGCAGCCGCGGGCGCCGCGTGACCCGGAACGAGCTCTATTTCCTGGACCGACGAGACGTAGGGCGGTAAGCCTGCATGACTGACACCCTGATCGCCCCGCGGGGGCTCCACTCGCCCGCGGACCCTCAGGCCAGCCAGCAGACCCCCAAGCCGATGGGGTGGCGCCGCGGGCTCGTCCGCGTAGGCGTCCTCACCGCCGTCGTCGCCGCGCTCGGCGTGGCCGCGGCGGTGCTGCCGCTGCAGTCGATCGCCGACTCGGTGGTCGCGCTCGGCCCCGCCGCCGCCGTCGCCATCGCCGTCGTGGGCGGCCTGCTCCTGTCGGTGCTGGTGCCGCGCACGGCGATCACGCTGGCCTGCGGCGCCCTGCTCGGCCCCGCGACCGGCGCGGCGACCGCACTCGCCGCCGCGGTGATCGCCGCGATCGCCACCTACTACGCGGGCCGCTGGGCCGGCCGGGGGGCGCTCGGCGCCAAGGCCGGCGGCCGGATGGCCCGCCTCGACAGCTGGCTCAACCGCCGGGGCCTCGCGGCCGTGCTGCTGGTCCGCTTCCTGCCACTCGCGCCGTACGGCCTGATCGGCTACGCGTACGGCACCACGTCGGTCTGCCGCAAGCGCTACCTGCTCGGCACGACCCTCGCCGCGATCCCGTCCGCGGTCTCCTACGCCGTGATCGGCGCGGCCGTGGCGTCGCCCGGCGAGCTGAACCCGGTGACGCTCGCGCCGGCCGCCATCGGCTTCGGGCTGACCACGGCGATCGTGCTCCGCTGGCGCCTGGCCGCCCGCCGCGCCGCCGCGGTCGCCGCCTGACCCCGGTCAGGACAACGCGGCCAGGTCCCTGAAGTAGTCCGGGTAGGTCTTCGCCACACAGCCCGGGTCCTCGATCTCGATGCCGGGCGCCCGCAGCCCCAGCAGCGACAGGCTCATCGCCATCCGGTGGTCCTCGTACGTCGCGAACCGCGTCGGCCGGGGCTGCCCCGGGTGGATCGTGAAGCCGTCCTCGTCCTCGACCGCGTCGATCCCGGCCCGGCGCAGCTCCGTCACCACGGCGCCCACCCGGTCGGTCTCCTTGCCCCGGATGAAGCCGATCCCCCGCACCCGCGTCGGCGAGTCCGCGAACACGGCCACCGCCGCGAGCGTCTGCGCTGTATCCGAGATGTCAGACATGTCGACGTCCACCCCGGTGAGCCGGCCGTTCCCGCTCACCGTCACCGAGGTCGCGGTGCGGGACACCGAGGCGCCCATCCGCTCCAGCACGTCCGCGAACCGGACGTCACCCTGGAGACTGCCGGTGCCGAGCCCCTCGACCGTCACCCGGCCGCCGGCCACCGCCGCCGCCCCCAAAAAGTAGGACGCGGCGCTGGCGTCCGGTTCCACCTCGTAGTCGGCAGGCCGGTAGCTCGCCGGAGACACGGACAGGCCGTCGGCCCGCACCCCGAAGGCGGCCATCACCGCCTTGGTCATCTCCACGTACGGCACGGAGACCAGCGGGGAGGTCAGTGACACCGCCAGCCCCGAGGTCATCAGCGGCCCCGCCATCAACAGACCGGACAGGAACTGGCTGGAGATGTGCCCGCTGATCTCGACCGGTCCCCCCCGCAGCGGCCCGCGCACCGCGGCCGGCAGATAGCCGGGCTGGTCCAGTTCCTCCACAACGGCACCGACCCCGCGCAGCGCCTCCAGAACGGGGCCGAACGGGCGCGCCCGCAGCTGCGCCGTCCCGTCGACGACCGTCCGGACCGGCAGCAGTGCCGCCGCGGGCAGGATGAAGCGGGACGTCGTGCCGGACTGCCGGGCGTCGATCATGCCGGAGGTCACCGCGGTCCGCGGGTCGATGCCGGTCACCTCGATCGTCCGCGCGGCCTCGTCGGCTTCGACGCGGGCGCCCAGCGCGGCGACCGCGCCCATCATCGCCCGGGTGTCGTCGGCGAAGAGCGCTCCGGAGAGCACGGAGGTGCCCGGCGCCAGCGCCGCACAGAGCAGCGCGCGATTGGTGATGCTCTTGGAACCCGGCGGACGCACCGTGGCGTCCAGCGGCGAGCTCAGCGGGGCGACGGGCAGCACATCCGGAAGATCAGGCACGGGACCATTCTGACGAGTCAGGGCCCGCCGCGAGCACTCGCGGCGGGCCCTGTTCCACCAGGTGGATGCTCAGACCACCACGCTGACCAGGCGGCCGGGAACGACGATCACCTTGCGGGGGTCGCGGCCGGCCAGTACCTCGGCCACCGCGGCCAGCGCGGCCTCCCGTACGGCATCCTCCGCCGTGTCCGGCGCCACCTCGACCCGGCCGCGGACCTTGCCGTTGACCTGCACCGGGTACGTGACCGACTCGGCGACCAGCTGGGCCGGGTCGGCGACCGGGAACTGCTCGTACGCCAGGCTGCCGTCGTGACCCAGCTTGCGCCACAGCTCCTCGGCCAGATGCGGGGCGAACGGCGACATCATCAGCACCAGCGGCTCGACCGCCTCACGCGACGTCGTCTCCAGCGGCGTCAGCGTGTTGGTCAGCTGGATCAGCTTGGCGATCGCGGTGTTGAACCGCAGCTCGTCCATGTCCTCGCGGACGCCGGCGATGCCCTGGTGCAGTGCCCGGCGGACCTTCGGGTCCAGCGGGGTGTCGGTCGCCCGCACCTCGCCCGACTCCTCGTCCACGATCAGCCGCCACACCCGCTGCAGGAACCGCTGGGAACCGACGACCGCGCGGGTCTCCCACGGCCGCGAAACGTCCAGCGGGCCCATCGCCATCTCGTACACCCGGAACGTGTCGGCGCCGTACTGCTCGCTCATCTCGTCCGGGGTGACCACGTTCTTCAGCGACTTGCCCATCTTGCCGTACTCGCGGGCGACCTCCTGGTCACCGTGGTAGTACTTGCCGTCGCGCTCGACGACCTCCTCGGCGGGCACGATGACACCGCGAACGTCCCGGTACGCGTAAGCCTGGATGTAACCCTGGTTGAACAGCTTCCGGAACGGCTCGAAGGACGAGACGTGGCCCAGGTCGTACAGGACCTTGTGCCAGAAGCGGGCGTACAGCAGGTGCAGGACGGCGTGCTCGACGCCGCCGACGTACAGGTCGACGCCGCCCGGGTCGCCGGGACCCTGCGGGCCCATCCAGTACGCCTCGTTCTCCCGGTCGACCAGCACCTTGTCGTTGTGCGGGTCCAGGTAGCGCAGCTCGTACCAGCAGGAGCCGGCCCACTGCGGCATGGTGTTCGTCTCGCGGGTGTACGTCTTCGGCCCGTGGCCCAGATCCAGCTCGACCTGCACCCAGTCCTTCTTGCGCG
Organism: Actinoplanes sp. NPDC051475; assembly: GCF_040689425.1. NCBI lineage: Bacteria > Bacillati > Actinomycetota > Actinomycetes > Micromonosporales > Micromonosporaceae > Actinoplanes > Actinoplanes sp. NPDC051475. The sequence goes on along the minus strand of NZ_JBFAZZ010000011.1, from coordinate 164,225 downwards.
ACAGCGGCGTCTCCGGCTCGCTGTCGGCGTCCTCCGGATCGAAGGTACGCGGGGAGAAGTCGTCGACCTCCGGCAGCTCCACGGGCAGCATCGACTCGGGCAGTGCGATCGGCAGGCCCGTCTCGTCGTACACGATGGGGAACGGCTCGCCCCAGTACCGCTGCCGGCTGAACAGCCAGTCGCGCAGCCGGAACGTGGTCGCGCCGCGGCCCTTTCCCTTCTCCTCCAGCCAGGAGATCATCGACGCCTTCGCGTCGGCGACGCCCATGCCGTTCAGCCAGTCGCTGTTGATCGCCGGTCCCTCGCCCGTGAAGGCGCCGTCGAAATCTTCCGGTGCTTCGACCGTACGGATGATCGGCAGTTCGAAGACCTCCGCGAAGGCCCAGTCGCGCTCGTCCTGGCCGGGAACAGCCATGATCGCGCCGGTGCCGTAACCGGCCAGCACGTAGTCGGCGATGAAGACCGGGATGCGGGCGCCGTTGACCGGGTTGGTCGCGTACGCGCCGGTGAAGACGCCGGTCTTGACCTTGGCGTCGGCGGTCCGCTCCTCCTCGGTCTTCGCAGCCGCCGCGGCACGGTAGGCGGCGACGGCGCCGGAAGGCGTCGCGTGCCCACCGGCCCAGGCGTCCTTCGTCCCCTCGGGCCACGCGGCCGGCACGATCGAGTCGACCAGGGCGTGCTCGGGCGCCAGGACCATGTACGTCGCGCCGAACAGGGTGTCGGGGCGCGTGGTGAAGACCGAGATGACGTCGTCGCCGTCCGTCGGGAAGTCGACGTGCGCACCGCGGGAGCGGCCGATCCAGTTGCGCTGCATCAGCTTGACCGGCTCCGGCCACTCCAGCACGTCCAGGTCCTCGACCAGGCGGTCGCCGTACGCGGTGATCCGCATCTTCCACTGCTTCAGCGAGCGCTGGAAGACGGGGTAGTTACCGCGCTCGCTGCGCCCGTCCGGCGTGACCTCCTCGTTGGCCAGCACCGTGCCCAGCCCGGGGCACCAGTTGACCGGCGCCTCGCTGACGTACGCCAGCCGGAAGCCGTCGATCACCTTGCGCCGCTCGACCGGGGACAGGCCGGCCCAGTCCCGCCCGTCCGGAACAGCGCGGGTGCCCGCCTCGAACTCGGCGACCAGATCCTCGATCGGCCGCGCCTTGCGCAGGTCGGGGTCGAACCACGAGTTGAAGACCTGCAGGAAGATCCACTGGGTCCAGCGGTAGTAGTCCGGGTCCGTGGTCGAGAAGGAGCGGCGGTCGTCGTACGCCAGGCCCAGGCGCTTCAGCTGACCGCGGTAGCGCTCGATGTTCGCCTCGGTCGTGGTGCGCGGGTGGGTGCCCGTCTGCACCGCGTACTGCTCGGCGGGCAGGCCGAACGCGTCGAAGCCCATCGGGTGCAGCACGTTGTAGCCCGCCATGCGCTTGTAGCGGGTGTACGAGTCGGTGCCGATGTAGCCGAGCGGGTGCCCGACGTGCAGCCCCGCACCCGACGGGTACGGGAACATGTCCTGCACGTGCAGCTTGGGCGCGCCCGCGCGCGGGTGCGAGGGGTCGGCCAGCTCGCCGGTGGGGTTCGGCGCGTGAAAGGTGCCGTTCTCGGCCCAGTACGCCTGCCAGCGCGGCTCGATCGCGGCGGCCATCGCGGCCGTGTACCGGTACGGCGGGACGTCCGCGGTGGTCTCGGACTCGCTCATCGTCACCATCTCGTTCTCGTATAGGCCTGCCTGTGGACACAAAAAAGCCCCCTTCACAGGAGGGGGCGCCGCGCTGGTCGTCGTCCTCGCGGTCCTCGCGGGACGAGCAGCACGGCTAGCTAAGAAGCAGGAAGGCTCGGGCCATACGGGCATGGTACCCGCCCTGCTTCGGCGGCGGCGACCGGTATCACCCCACCCCCATTCGTAACGCATCCGATATGCGTGTCTGGTTGACCACGTGTCGTGTTGGTGGTTTACGCCCCACTCGGCGAGTTGCTGTGACCGGGCTAACCTGTGGGGGAACGGGCGGCGAGCGCCGGAGGCCCACGGACACCCCGGCCGCCCGCGAACCTTCGGTTCCCTTCCGGTGTCAACCGTGGAAGGGGCTTGAACGACATGGAGGAGGCCCGTGACAACCCCCACCTGGGACGAGCCCGGCGGTCCGCTGCCGGATGCGGAGTTCCGCGCCGCGAGCGAAGCGATCATCGCGAACATCGAGCAGGTCATCGAGGGCAAGAGCGCCACCGTACGGCTGGCGCTCGCCGTCATGCTGGCCGAGGGCCATCTCCTCATCGAGGACGTGCCCGGCGTCGGCAAGACCAAACTCGCCAAGGCGCTGGCTCGCTCGATCGACTGTTCCGTGCGCCGCATCCAGTTCACCCCGGATCTGCTGCCCAGCGACGTGACCGGCGTCAGCGTCTACAACCAGGAGACGCGCGACTTCGAGTTCAAGCCGGGCGCCGTCTTCGCCAACCTGGTGGTGGGCGACGAGATCAACCGGGCGTCGCCGAAGACCCAGTCCGCCCTGCTCGAGTGCATGGAGGAGCGGCAGGTCACGGTCGACGGCACCACGTACGAGCTGCAGGCGCCGTTCATGGTCATCGCGACCCAGAACCCGATCGAGATGGAGGGCACGTACCCGCTGCCCGAGGCGCAGCGCGACCGGTTCACCGCCCGCATCGCGATGGGCTACCCGGACCCGCGCGCCGAGCTGGCCATGCTCAACGGGCACGGTGCCGTGGACCCGTTGAACGCCCTGCGCTCCGTCGCCGACGCGGCCCTGGTACGCCGGCTGATCGCCACGGTCCGTGACGTGCACGCCGCCGACGCGGTCCAGCAGTACGCGATCGCCCTGGTGACGGCGACCCGTGAGGCGCCCGAGATCCGGCTGGGCGCATCGCCGCGGTCGACGTTGCAGCTGCTGCGGACGGCGAAGGCGGTGGCCGCGCTCGAGGGTCGCGACTACGTCCTCCCCGACGACCTCCAGGCGCTGGCCGTCCCGGTCCTCGCGCACCGCATCATCCCGACCGCCGACGCGCAGCTCAACCGGCGCACGACGGACGCGATCGTGGCGGAGATCGTGCACCGGCTGCCGCTGCCGCACGACCGCAGCCGCTCGCCGTACGACACCCGCGCCACCGGCGACGGCCGCGCGCAGTTCGAGTCCCGGGGGCGCTGACATGCGGGAAGCCCTGCGGGGCATGACGACGCGCGGCCGCTCCTTCCTCGCCGCGGGGGGCGCCGCCGCGGTCTCGGCCGTGATCCTCGGCGAGAAGGACCTGCTGCGCGTCGCGATCCTGCTCGCGGCGCTGCCGTTGCTCGCCGCGGCGTACGTCGGGCGCAGCCGCTACAAGCTGGCCTGCACGCGGTCGCTGGAGCCCGGCCGGGCCCCGGTCGGCTCAAGCGCGCGGGTGGTGCTGCGCCTGCAGAACATGTCCCGGCTGCCCACCGGCACCCTGCTGCTGGAGGATCGGCTGCCGTACGCACTGGGCAGCCGGCCCCGGGTGGTGCTGGAACGCCTGGGCGCACACATGGCCAGCTCGGTGGCGTACACGGTGCGCGCCGACGTCCGCGGCCGCTACCCGGTCGGCCCGCTGGTGATCAAGCTGACCGACCCGTTCGGCCTGTGCGAGCTGACCCGCTCGTTCCCCAGCGTCGACCGGCTCACGGTCATCCCGCAGGTCGTCCCGCTGCCCTCGGTCCGGCTGGCGGGCGAGTACGCGGGCACCGGCGACAGCCGCGCCCGCTCGGTCGCCGTGCACGGCGAGGACGACGCGGCCACCCGCGAGTACCGCCGCGGCGACGACCTGCGCCGGGTCCACTGGCGCTCGACCGCGCGCACCGGCGAGCTGATGGTGCGCCGCGAGGAGCAGCCCTGGGAGTCGCGCGCCACGGTCGTGCTCGACACCCGGCTCTACGCCCACCGCGGCGAGGGCCCGGCCGCCAGCTTCGAGTGGGCGGTGTCGGCGACCGCGAGCATCGCGGTCCACCTGCGCCACGCGGGATACAAGCTGCGCCTGGTCACGGGTACGGGCATCGACCTCGACGCGATCGAGGCCGGCGGCGAGGGCGCGATCCTGGACACCCTCGCCGACGTGAAGCTGACCCAGGCCGGTGACATCGCCGGCCTGGTCGACGCGGTCCGGCGCCGCTCCGACGGCGGCCTGGTGATCGGCCTGTTCGGGGCGCTCACCGTCGCCGAGGCCGAGGTGCTGACCGGCCTGCGCGGCAACGGCGCCACCTGCATCGGGTTCGCCATCGACAGCTCCACCTGGGTGAACATGGCACCCGCCGACCGCGAGGAGGCGGACCGGCAGCACGCCTCGACGTCGCTGGCCCTGGTCCGCAGCGGCTGGTGGTCGGTACCGGTCGCGCACGGCGACTCGCTCGCGGCGCTGTGGCCGGCGGCCGGGCGGGGATCGCAGGGTTTCGCCTACCGCGCGGCGATGGCCGAGACCGTGGCAGGCATGTGATGACGGGAGTTCCGCTGTGACCGGAAGACGACGACTCGGGCTGGTGGCGGCCGCGGCGACGCTGCTGTCCGCGGCACCACTGTCGGCGATCTTCGACACCTGGACCTGGCTGACGCAGTGCATCCTCGCGGTCGGCCTGGTCGCCGGCGCGGCGGTGCTGACCCGTACCCTGCGCCTGCCCACCTGGGCCCAGGCCGCCGCCATGGTGGTCACCCTCCTGCTCACGCTGACCTGGATGTTCCCCAGCGGCGACGAGCTGTTGTCGCTGATCCCGTCGCCGGCGACGTTCAACCACTTCGCCCAGCTGTTCTCCGAGGCCGGCAACGACACCCGGTCGTACGGCGTACCGGTCCCCGACCGCGACGGCCTGCTGTTCATCGCCACGCTGGGCATCGGCTCGGTGGCCGTCGCGGTCGACCTGCTCACCGTGGTCGCGCGCCGCCCGGCCCTGGCCGGCCTGCCGATGCTGGCCATCTACTCGGTGCCGGTGGCCGTCTACATCGACAGCGTCCCGGTGATCCCGTTCATCGTCGGCGCGATCGGCTTCCTCTGGCTGCTGGTCGCCGACAACGTCGACCGGGTCCGCCGCTTCGGCCGCCGCTTCACCGGCGACGGCCGCGACGTAGACGTGTGGGAGCCGTCGCCGCTGGCCGCGGCCGGACGCCGGCTCGCCGTCATCGGCGTCGCCGCCGCGGTCCTGCTCCCGCTGATCGTGCCGGGCCTGAACACCGGCCTGCTCAACCAGCTCACCCAGGTGGGCACGGGCGGGGCCGGCAACGGTACGGGCAGCGGCGGCAACGGGCGCATCAACCTCTTCGCCTCGCTCAGCGGGCAGCTCAACCAGAGCCAGACGACCGACTACGTCCGGGTCACCACCAGCGAGCCGGACCCGTTCTATCTGCGCTTCGGCACCGCCGACGTGCTGAGTGCCGAGGGCTTCAGCAACCGGACCCCGACCGGACGGCCGTTGTCGCGCGGCATGAGCGACCCGCGGCTGAGCGGCACCACCAACGGCGGGAGCTTCCAGCAGTACCACGCCGAGGTCGAGATCACCCAGGACTTCGGGCAGACCCTCGCGCCGATCTACTCGGGGACGGTCGACATCGACGGCCTGGACGGCGCCTGGTCGTACGACCCCAGCGCCCAGGTCGTCTTCTCCAACCGCACCACCACGAAGGGCAAGAAGTACTCCTTCGACTACGTCCGCGCGAAGTACACGCCGGGCCAGCTGCGCCAGGCCGAGCCGCTCGCCGTGGACGACCCGATCCGCACACAGTTCACCACCGTGCCCGACGATCCCAAGGTCGAGGCCCTGGTCGCCCGCCTCACCCGCGGCGAGGACACCCAGTACGACAAGATCGCGGCGCTCTACAGCTACTTCTCCCGCGAGAACGGCTTCTCGTACAGCCTCCAGGCGGCCGACCCGGAGGCCGGCGCCTCGGCGATCTCGGCATTCCTGAAGAACAAGACCGGCTACTGCCAGCAGTACGCGGCGGCGCTGGCCTGGATGGTGCGCGAGGCCGGCATCCCGGCCCGGGTGGCGTTCGGCTTCACCCGGGGCGGCGGCCGGGACGGCAACACGTACGTCCTCACCAACCGCAACGCCCACGCCTGGACCGAGGTCTACCTGGACGGCTACGGCTGGATCCCGTTCGACGCCACCCCGGCGGCGGCGGTGGTCGGCTCCAGCCGCTCGGAGTGGGCGCCGGACACCGACCGCGTCGACACGCCCTCGGCGTCGTCGAGCGCGTCCACGGCCCCCGGCGCGGCGGGCTCGGCCGGCCCGGGCGCGAGCAACCGCCCCGACAAGGACCTCGACGCGGACTCCCTCGACGCCCCCGGAGCCGCGGCCCCGTCGAACGGCTCCTCCACGGGCCTGCTGACCGCCGGCCTCGCCGCGCTGCTCATCGCCCTGCTCCTGGTCCCGGCCCTGCGCCGGGTCCTGCTCCGCAAGCGGCGCCACGCGGCCACCGTCCCGCTGAGCGTGGCGGCGGCGTCCGGAGCGTCCCCACCGGGCGACCGCGGCGTCACCGTGACCACCGAGTCGAACCGGGCTCGCGAGGACGCCCACGCCGCCTGGGACGAGCTCGTGGACACGATGGTCGACTACCGGGTGCCGGTCGACCCGACGGAGACGCCCCGGCACACCGCCCAGCGCCTCGTCCGCGAGGCGGACCTGACGGACGACCTGGCGCAGGGCGCGGCCCTGCTGGGGCACGCCGAGGAACGGGCCCGGTACGCCCGCAGTCCGCTGCGCGGCCAGGGCCTGACCGACGCGTTGACCGAGGTCCGCAAGGGCCTGGCCCGTACGGCCACCCGCCGCACCCGGCTGATCGCGGTCCTGTTCCCGCCGTCGGTGATGCTGCGCTGGCGGATGCGCCTGGGCGACTCGTCGGCACGCTGGATGGTCACGATGAGCCGGGGCCGTGACGTGATGGTCCGGTTCAGCCCCCGCCGCCTGCTCGCCGGCCGCACCCGCTGATCGGCTATACCGTTCCCATACCGGGTCGGTATAGTCGTGGTATGACTGTTCAGATGACCGTTCGTCTTCCGGACGACATCGCTGCCTTCGTCGACCGCCAGGTCGAGGAGGGAACGGCCGACAGCCGCGCCGCCGCCATCACGGCGGCGTTGCGGCGCATGCAGCGCAGCCTCTCGGCGCAACGTGACGCACAGATCTACGCTGCGGCCGCGGCCGATGCGGACGCCGACTCTCTTGCCGCCTACGCGGCACGCCAGCCGATGGACATCGATTGATGCGTCCTATTCACGTGGCCCGACTGGACAAGACCCGTCCGGTTCTGGTGCTGACCCGCGAGGAGGTGCGGCCCTACCTGACGCGGGTGACGGTCGCACCGATCACCGGCACGATTCGGGGCCTGTCCACCGAAGTGGCACTCGACCCGGAGCGCAACGGCGTCGACAAGGTTTGCGTGGTCAGTTGCGACAATATCGTCACGGTTCCTGCGGACGCTCTGGGACGGGCCATCGGGCGGCTGCGGCCCGAGCAGGAGATCGAGTTGACACAGGCGATTCTGGCGGCGTTCGACCTGGCGTGACCTGATCCCGCGCCGGTCTACGTGACACGACAAGCACATGCGCAGGGCGCACAAAAAGACGTTGCGTCTCCCGGAGTCGGAGCTCGGAATCGACGTTGCGCGGTGCCCGGGTCATCGTGAGTGAGCAGCGGGCGGATACGGCGATGGCGGCCGCGTGGCCGCCATCTCGTCGCCGTGGGGTTTCTGGTCAGCGGTGACCCTCGGGCCGCTGACGCCAGCGGTCCTCGAGCCGGTCGATGAAGCCGGCCTTGCGGGTCTGCCGGGTGCGACGGGTCGCGGTCCCGCCGACGGCGTGCAGGTCGGGTGCCTGCCCCTTCCGGCGGCTCTGCATCGCGAACGCCGCCGCGGCCAGCATGACCACGAAACCGGCCACGCCGAGCGGCGTATTGCTGCTCACCGTGCCGAAGACAACCAGTGCGAGACCCATGACGATCACGAACGCCGCGACGACCAGCCGGCGCCGGGCGTGGAAACGCGGATCACTGTTCCGCACAGCCGAGGCGAACTTGGGGTCCTCGGCAAGCGACCGCTCGATCTGATCGAACAGCCGCTGCTCGTGCTCAGAGAGCGGCACGGCATTCCTCCCCGGGCGCATGTCCGGCCCCCCGGCGGAGGTGCAGGCGGGCCGATGGTGCGAGGCAGCCGTCCGGCTGCCTTACCGCAAGTCTACGAGGGGGTCGGCGGGTCGGAAAGCGGGACGACCGTCGAGTGCGGGTGATTTTCGGTGCGGCGAAGATCGGTTCGTCCCAAAAGACTGGCCGGTCCGACGATGGAGCGGCCGAACCGCGCCGCCACGGCGTCCGCGGCGGCCTCCGCCTCGCGCCAGCCGCGCTCCGGCTCGCCCAGGGTGAGCTGCCGTGCCGCGGTCGCCGCGGCGGCCAGGCCCTCCACGCGGATGCCGACGAGGCGGATCGGCTCGGTCGGGCGCAGCGCCTGGAACAGGGCCCACGAGATCTCGAAGATCTCGCGTGCCACATCGGTCGTCGTCTGCACCGTGCGGGAGCGGTTGACCGTCCGGAAGTCGGCAACCCGGATCTTGATGGAGATCGTCCGGCCGACGTTTCCGCTCGCCCGCAGCCGGGCGCCGACCTTGTCGGCGAGCGCGAGCATGCTGCGGCGGATCACCGCCGGGTCGGTGACATCGGTGTCGTACGTCAGCTCGGCGCCGATCGACTTCTCCTCGTGCTCGGCGACGACGCGGCGCGGGTCGCGGCCCCAGGACAGCTCGTGCAGGTGGGCGGCGGACGCCTCGCCGAGGGCGGAGCGCAGCATGCTCAGCGGCGCGCGGGCCAGGTCGCCGACGGTGGTGAGGCCGAGGCGGTGCAGCTGGGCGGCCGCCTTCTCCCCCACACCCCACAGCGCGTCGACCGGCAGCGGGTGCAGGAAGTCGAGGACCTGGCCGGGCGGGACGACGATCACGCCGTCGGGCTTGGCGCGGGTCGAGCCGAGCTTGGCCACGAACTTGCTCGCGGCGACGCCGACGGAGCAGGTCAGCCGCTGCTCCTCGACCACCCGCCGGCGGATCGACGCGGCGATCGCCGCCGGCCGGCCGAGCAGCCGCTGGGCGCCGGCCACGTCCAGGAACGCCTCGTCGAGCGACAGCGGCTCGACCAACGGGGTGACGTCGCGGAAGATCCGCATGACGGCGTCGGAGGCCGCCGAGTAGGCCGAGAAGTCGGGCGGCAGGAAGATCGCGTTCGGGCAGAGCGCCCGGGCCCGCATCCCCGGCATCGCGCTGCGTACGCCGTACCGCCGGGCCTCGTAGCTGGCTGAGCTCACGACGCCGCGCGGACCCGCACCCCCGACCACGACGGGTTTGCCGCGCAGCTCGGGGCGGCGGCGGACCTCCACGGAGGCGAAGAACGCGTCCATGTCGACGTGCAGCACGGTGCAGCCCGCGTCGTCGGCCTCCGGCCCGAACCGCGGGTCCCGCCCGCGTCCGATGGCCTGGCTGCGTCCCACGCCTGAAGACTAGACAGGGGGTCTGACATAAGTGAGCAGCGGAACGGTCATCTCCGTGGCGGTCACCGAGCCGTGGTAGGCGACCAGCTCACCGACCGCCGGGGGCTCCCATCCGCCGGCGAGCACGACGGTGTGGTCCAGGCAGATCACCACGACGTCCCCGATCCGGCCGAGGTGGCCGGGCGGAACCGGGCCGTAGAGGCCGCTCTCGACCGCCTCCTCGCGCGTGAGCACCCACGCCGACGAGCCGAGCACCGACCTGTACGCGTCCACGACATCCGCGGTTGCGCCGTCGCGGGTGTAGAGGTAGCGGGCCCGCGCCTCCCCGGCGACCCCTGCGATGCCCGCGCCGAGGGCCGGATCGGCGGCGAGGTCGACCCGGCCGTCGAGGGGGATGTCGAGCTGCCCGTGGTCGGCCGTGACCAGCAGTGCGGCCCCGGGCGGCAGGCCCTCGACGAGACGGGTGATCAGCTCGCCGACCACCGCCGCGGCCGCCCGCCACTGGTCGGAGTCGATGCCCGACACGTGCCCGTGGTGGTCGAGGTCGGGGTGGTAGCCGTACACGACGCCGGGCTCGGCGAGCGCGGCGAGCATGGCCTCGGAGAGCGCGTACGGGTTGTCGGCGCCGGCGAACGCCGCACCCCGGTAGGCCGCCACGGTCAGGCCGGTGCCCCGGAAGTCCGCCTTGGTGACGAGCGTGGTCCGGATTCCCGCCCGCTCGAACCAGGTCGGGACGGGCTGCCAGGCGGCGGGATCGGGATCCGTGTCCCACTTGATGTGGTTGAGCACGCCGCCGTCGGGCCGGCGTGTCGTGAAGCCGAGGATGCCGTGCGCGCCGGGCGCCGCGCCGGTGCCCAGCGTGGTCAGGCTGACCGGTGTCGTGGAGGGGAAACCCGAGGTCAGCGTCCGGCCGGCCAGCTGGGTCAGGATCGGCGCGTGCGGGGCAGCGACCGGGATCTGATACGCCCCCAGCCCGTCCACCAGCAGCACCGCGATCCGATCGACGCCGTCCAGCCGCGCGCCCAGCCCCAGCACGTCCGTGGCACCGGGCACCCCGAGCACCGCGCCCACGCTCGGCAGCAGTTCCGCCAGGCTGCCCGACCCGTACGCGGGCCGCACGACGTCGAGCGCGGTCACGGGCGCCGGGCGAAGACGTGCAGCTGGGCGGCGATGTCGCGGAAGGGCGGCCGCGCGGACAGGGCGAGCTCCAGGTCGAGCATCGTTCGCGGGTCGGCCTCGACCACCGCGGCGGGCAGGAGGTCGGCGAGCACCCGTACCCCATGGGTCTCCTCGACCGTGAGCCCCGCCCCGGTGAGCAGCGCCGCGGCGGTCTCCGCGTCGTAGCGCCGGCGCAGCGTGTCGCGCTGACCGGCCCGGCCGTCGGGGTCGTCGAGCAGCGCGGAGGCGGCGCCCAGGTGACCGTTGAAGGCACGGCCGAGAACCGCGGCGGCGCGCCCGGCGACGAGCAGGCTGACCGCTCCCCCGGGCCGCAGCGCGGCGGCGACGGCGGCGACGACCCGGGCCGGGTCGTCGACGACCTCGAGCACGGCGTGGCACAGGATCAGGTCGACGCTGCCGGGCGCGACGAGTCCGGCGAGCGCGTCGCCGTCACCCTGGACGGCCGCGACCCAGTCCGCCACGCCGGCGTCGGCGGCACGGCGGGTGAGGGCGGCGAGCGCGTCGGGACTGGCGTCGACGACCGTGACCCGGTGCCCGGCCTCGGCCAGCGGCACGGCGAAGCCACCCGTACCGCCGCCCACGTCGAGCACGGTCAGCTCACGCCCGGCGTGGCGTTCCAGCTCGCGGCGCAGCACCGCCCAGACGGCGGCCGTGCGCACGGTGACGGGGGGTCGGGGGGTACGCGTCGATGCGGTGTCCACGTGCGCAGCGTATCGGCCCCTTGCAGCCCGGGGGGCGGCGAGCCGGGCCCGCCACCCCCCGGGGGTGTCCCGCGTCAGTGGATCGCGTACGCCCTGATCACGGTCTGCGTCACCGTGCCGGCACCGGTGGTGGCCGTGGCGCGCAGCGAGACGTATCCCGCGCGGGCCGGTGCCGGATCGCCGCCACCCGGTGAGCACCGGCTCCGAGGACCGGCACCGCCCGCCAGGTGCGCCCGTCGTCGAACGACGCCTGCACCGACACCGTCCGGACCTGCGTGCCGACCTGCCGGTCCACGGTGACCGGTACGGCGAGCACCCGCCCGGCCGGGGACGCGTTGTGCTCGTCCAGCGCCGGGTGGAACCGGACGGTGGACACCTCCACCCTGTGCGGCTCGTCGCCGTCGACGTGCCCGGACCGGAACGTCCACACGCCGCTGACCTGCGTCGACAGGGTGTGCGGGGCGCCGCGCGCGGCGGACAGCTCGAGCCGGTAGTCGGCGGCGCCGGCCGGGACCTCGAACTCCGCCTGCTCGGCGGGGGACTCGCCGACGAGCGTGCCGTTGCGGTAGAGCGCCAGCCGGGCCGACTCGAGCGTGCTGTATCCGGGGTGCCCCGGCCCTTCGCCGTGGGTGGGCAGCAGCGCGACGATGCTGTCCCCGATCCGGGTCACGTAGTCGAACGGGTACTCCGGCGCGGCGACCGTCGGCGCGAACACCGCCCGGTTCCACTCCTGCTGGTACGTGCGCCCGCCGCGCACCGTGGCCGGCGGGGTCCCGGCCGCGCTGACCGTCACCGGCCACTCGTCACCCTGCGGCGGCACCTGCTGCATGAAGTAGCCGGACCACTGCGCACGCCCGTCCACGTTGACGTACTCGGTACGCCGGAACGGCAGCTCGAACGGGATGAACACCGACCAGTAGCCGCTGTCGCCGTACCGGGCGGAGTTGGCCTTGACGCCCTCCACGCCGGTGGCCTCGGTGGCGTACGCGGCCTTGATCGTGGCCAGGTCGCGGGGCTGCACCGCCTTGCGGAACCCGGTGTACATCACGCCGGGCGAGAACCAGCCGAGGTCGTACGTGTAAGGACTGTTGCGGAACCGGCCGTCGGCACCCGGCGCCGCGAACGACGTGTTGATCGAGGCGGTGAAGGCCGCCATCGGCGTCCTCGGGCCGAGCTGTCCGGTGTAGAGGCCGTCGAATCCGTCGCCGAGGGCGCTGACGCCGACTCCGTAGTCGTCGCTGGTCCATTCGCCGTTGACCGCGGCCAGGACCGGCGCCGCCCCCGCGGTGGGCACGGTGACCGAGACCGGCTTCGCGGCCCGCGCGTCCAGGCGGATCCGGGCCGGCCCGTCTACCACCAGCCGGGGCTGGACGAGCAACGACACGTCGTCGTCGCCGATGAAGGCGTAGAGGCCGTACGCGGCCTTGGGCAGACGCAAGGTGGTGGCCCCGCCGTCGACGGGGTAGGACTTGCCGGTGGCGAGGTCGAAGAAGACGGCGTACATCGTGTCGCTGGGGCTGCCGTCCCGGTCGATGGGCTCGACCGCGAGGTCGTAGCTCTCCGGCTCGCGGTAGACACCCACCGGCGTCTCGACACGGACGCCGGCCGCGGTCGCGGTCAGGTACCCGGTGTGGAAGCCGTCGGCGACGTCGGCGCTGGTGTCCGCGGTGAGCGTGGTGGTGGCGGTGCCGCCGGCGGGCACGGTGACCGTGGCGTCAGCGAGGGTGAAGACGCTGCTCGGCGCGGTCAGGGCCAGCGACAGGGTGACCGGCTCGGTGCCGTCGTTGCGGTAGGTCACCGTCTTCGTCTCGGGCACGTCGTCGCCGTGCGGCCACGGCTCACCGGCGAAGCCGATGGTCCCCTCGTCGACCGCGACGGCCTGGCTGACGGTTCGGGCCACGTCGACGCGGCCGGCGCCCTGGCCGAAGACGTCGACGCCCTCGGTCGGCTGCGCCGTTCCCATGAGGACGGTCTTGCGCTGCTTCGGCGTCCAGCCCGGGTGCTGCTGGGTCAGGATCGCGGCGGCGCCGGCCACGTGCGGGGTCGCCATGGAGGTGCCGGACAGGCTCGTGTACGCGGGCAGCGGTGCGGGATCGCCGATCACGCCGTGCGCGGCCCGGGCCGCGACGATCTCGACGCCCGGCGCGGTGATCTCGGGCTTGATCGCGTTGTCGCCGACCCGCGGCCCCCGGCTGGAGAAGAACGCGAGCTGGTCCTCGCGGTCCACCGCGCCCACGGCCAGGGCGGCGTCGGCGCTGGCCGGGGAACCGACCGTGCCGTACTCGCCCTCGTTGCCGGCGGCGATCACGAACAGCGTGCCGTACTGGTCGGTGAGTTCGCCGACCGCCGCCTCGAGCGGGTCGATGCCCGGGGAGTCGGTGCCGCCGAGGCTCATGTTGACGACCGGTGCCCGGGCAGCGGCCCAGGACATGCCGGCGAGGATGTCGGACTCCTCGCAGAACTCGGTGCCGCAGACCTTGCCGATCACCAGTTGCGCGCCCGGTGCGACGCCGCGGTAGCGGCCCTGGCTGGCGGCACCGCTGCCGGCGATGATGGATGCGACGTGGGTGCCGTGTCCGACCTCGTCGTCCGTGCTCGCCGTGCCGGTGAAGTTCTGCGCCTCGGCGATCCGGCCCGCGAAGTCGGGATGGGTGGCGTCGATGCCGGTGTCCAGCACCGCGACCTTCACGCCGGTGCCGTCCAGGCCCTTCTGCCAGGCCGCGGGGGCACCGATCTGCGGCACGCTGTGGTCGAGGCTGATCTTCCGAGTGCCGTCGAGCCAGATCCGGTCGATGCCCGGGCGCAGGGTGCGGGCGGTCGGCGTACCCCCGGTCAGTGCCTGCCAGAGTGCCGCCCGGCCGGCGCGGTCCGCACGGACCGCGACCGCTCCGACCACGGGCAGGTCGCGCGTCACCCGCGCACCCGCCGCCAGGGTCGCGGCTCTGGCCTGCCGGGCCTGCTTTCCCGGGTACGCGACCAGCAGCGGCAACTCCTTCACCCGGTCGTCGGCGTAGGAGGCGGCGAGCGCGGTGACGTCGAACAGCCGCGCGTCGAGCCGGCCGGAGCGCACCAGCGGCACCGCGTCGTACGGAATGACGGTCCGGCCCTTCGCAGTGCGGTCGCTCACGAACCGCATACCCTTGCGCCCCGGCCCGGCCTGCACGGCGGTGCTGCCGTCGCCGAGCAGCGTGACCCGGTCGCCGGTGATCAGCGTGACCGAGGTGGCGGTGCCGGAGCCGGCCCGGTCCGCGAGGGTGGTGGCGGGCAGCGCGTGAGCCGCCGGCACGCCGGCGACCGTGGTGCTCGCGGTGATCGTGACAATGCCCAGCAACAGTGCGGGCAGCATTCGTCTGCGCATGCGTCCTCCCCATGTCCCGCCGGGTGGAACCCCGGCGGTACATTGACGCTTGCGAATAGACCAGGACTCCCGGGCATGACTGACCGGAAGCCGACAGATATCAGAAGGCCATGACCACTCCGGTCGCGCGGGCCATGTCGCACGGGTTGCCGAAGGTCCGCGACCAGTCGACCTTCTTGCCCTTCCAGCGGCCGGTGATCCGGGCGGTGATCGGCGCGTACTCCATCGTGCACAGGACGCCTCGCGCGGGCTTGAGCTTCGCCGGGTCGCCGCCCGCCTTGGCCAGCGCGGCGCACGCCTTGCCCTTCTTCGGGTGCGGGCCGCCGGCCGGGTCGCAGCGCAGGATGACCGCGGCCGCGTAGCCGGCGTCGGCCGTGTAGCTCAGTTCGAGCTCGGTCCTCTTCTTCGCCGCCGCGGCGGCCGGGCTCGCCACGGCGAGCACCAGGACCACGGACAGGCCGATGGTACGGATCATGGTGTCGCTCCCCCGTCGTGCGTTTCGTACGCGCATTCGGTGTACGCCGCAAAAGGTGCCGTACGCCCAGAACGGAAATATAGTGTCCGTTCAGCGGAAGTCCCGGGAAGCGGGCGTGACCGGCGGGGTGAGCGCGTCGAGCCGGTCCGCGACCAGGTTCAGCACCCCCTCGGCCGCCTTCTCCAGCCGCCCCCGCACCACCAGCGCCGAACTGGTCCGGGCCACCCGGCGGTAGCGCTGCCACAGCCCCGGCGAGCAGGTGACGTTGAGCATCCCCGTCTCGTCCTCGAGGTTGACGAAGGTGACCCCGCCCGCCGTCGCCGGCCGCTGCCGATGCGTGACGATGCCGCCGACCCGGATCCGGGTGCCGGCCTCGACCCGGCCCAGCCTCGCGATCGGCAGCGCACCCTGCCGGGTCAGCTCCTCGCGGAGGAACTGCGCCGGGTGCGAATCCGGGGACAGGCCCGTCGCCCACACGTCCGCGACCAGCTTGTCCACGTCACCCATGCCGGGCAGGGTGGGAGCCTCGGTGCCGGTGACCGTACCGGGAAGGCGGTCCGGCCGGTCCTGCGCGGCGGCCCCGGCCGCCCACAGCGCCTCCCGGCGCGAGAGACCGAAACCCGCGAAGGCGTCGGCGGTCGCGAGGGCCTCCAGGTGGGCGGTCGAGCATCCGGTCCGGCGGGCGAGATCCGCCATGTCCCGGTACGGCCCGTGCGCGCGGCGCTCCTGCTCGACGGCCTTCGCCAGCTCCTCGCCGAGGGTACGGACACTCGACAGCCCCATCCGTACGGCCGGACCGCCCAGCCCCCACGCATGCGGCGGTTCCTCCGGCGCGGATCCCCACCGGGTGGCCGCCGTGGACTCCAGCGTCGCGGCGGCGTCGCTGAGGTTGATGTCCGGGCGCCGCACCTCGACGCCGTGCCGGCGGGCGTCGTCCACCAGCGACTGCGGCGAGTAGAAGCCCATCGGCTGGGCGTTGAGCAGGGCCGCGCAGAAGGCCGCCGGGTGATAGCGCTTGAGCCAGGCGCTCGCGTACACGAGGTAGGCGAAGCTCATCGCGTGGCTCTCCGGGAAGCCGTAGTTCGCGAACGCGGACAGCTTCAGGAACAGGTCGTCGGCGAGGTCACCGGTGATGCCGCGCTCCGCCATCCCCTCGTACAGTCGCTTCTTGATCCTTTCCATCTTCTCGACGGACCGCTTGGATCCCATGGCCCGCCGGAGCTGGTCCGCCCCGGCCGGGTCGAACCCCGCGACGTCGATCGCGAGCTGCATGAGCTGCTCCTGGAACAGCGGCACACCGAGCGTCTTCTCCAAGGCGTTGCGCATCAAGGGGTGCGGATAGGTCACCTCCTCGAGCCCGTTTTTCCGTCTTATGTAGGGATGCACCGAGCCGCCCTGGATCGGTCCGGGCCGGATCAACGCCACCTCCACGACGAGGTCGTAGAACTCCCGCGGCTTGAGGCGGGGCAGCGTGGCCATCTGCGCACGACTCTCCACCTGGAACACCCCGACCGAGTCGGCGCGGCACAGCATCGCGTAGATCTCTTCGTCGTCGAGACGCATGGTGCCGAGGTCCAGGTCGGACTCGATCATGTCGTAGGCGTAGTGCAGCGCCGACAGCATCCCGAGGCCGAGCAGGTCGAACTTGACCAGCTCGATCGCCGCGCAGTCGTCCTTGTCCCACTGCAGCACCGTGCGCCCCGGCATCCGCCCCCACTCGACCGGGCACACCTCGATGATCGGCCGGTCGCAGATCACCATGCCGCCGGAGTGGATGCCGAGATGCCGCGGAAAGCTCTGCACCTCGTTCGCGAACGCGACCACCTGCTCGGGAATGTCGTCCACGTCGATCGCGGCGACGCTCCCCCACCGATCGATCTGCTTGCTCCACGCATCCTGCTGCCCGGGCGAGAATCCAAAGGCTTTGGCCATATCGCGTACGGCGGACCGCGGGCGATACGAGATCACGTTGGCGACCTGCGCGGTGTGCTCCCGGCCGTGCGTGCGGTACACGTACTGGATCACCTCCTCGCGCCGGTCCGACTCGATGTCCACGTCGATGTCCGGCGGCCCGTCCCGCTCCGGCGCCAGGAACCGCTCGAACAGCAGGTCGTACTCGACGGCGTCCACATTGGTGATGCGCAACGCGTAGCAGACCGCCGAGTTCGCCGCCGAACCCCGCCCCTGGCAGTAGATGTTCTTCTCGCGGCAGAACCGCACGATGTCGTAGACCACGAGGAAGTAGCCGGGGAAGTTCAGCTCGTCGATCATCCGCAGCTCGTGCTCGATCTGCGCGTACGCCTTCGGGTGCGCCTGCGGCGGCCCGTACCGCTCCCGGGCGCCGCGCATGGTCAGCTCCCGCAGCCAGCTCATCTCGGTGTGCCCCGGCTCGGGGATCGGGAAGTCCGGCAGCTTCGGCGCCACCAGGTTCAGGTCGAAGGCCAGATCCTCACCGAACATGGCGGCGGCCTCCACCGCACCCGGGTACGCCGCGAACCGCCGCTTCATCTCGGCACCGCTGCGCAGGTGCGCGGTGCCGGCCGCGGGCAGCCAGCCGTCGACCTCGTCGAGGCTGCGCCGGGCCCGGACCGCGGCCAGCGCGGTGGCCAGCCGCCGCCGGCCCGGGGTCGCGTAGTGCACGTTGTTCGTCGCGACCACCTCCAACCGGCGACTCTTCGCGAGGTCGTAGAGCACGTCGTTGCGGTCGTCGTCGTACGGGTCGCCGTGATCGGTCAGCTCCACGGCGACGTTGCCCCGGCCGAAGAGACCCACCAGCCGGTCCAGCTCGCGCGCCGCGGCGTGCACCCCCTCGGTGGCCAGCGCCCACGGGACACTGCCCTTGCGGCAGCCGGTCAGCACCAGCACGTGGTCGCGCAGCACCTCGGCGATCCGCTCCAGGTCGCCGTACACCGGCTTGCCCTTCTCCGCGCCGTCGAGCTGGCCGCGGGAGATGGTCCGGGCGAGGCGGGCGTACCCCTCGTGCCCGTGCGCCAGGGCGAGCAGGTGCCGGCCCTCGGGATCGGGCTCGCCGTTCTGCGGCTTCGTCAGGTCGAGGGAGAGCTCGGCGCCGAAGATCGTGGGCAGGCCCAGCTCCCGGGCGGCCTGCGAGAAGCGCACCACCCCGTAGAAGCCGTCGTGGTCGGTGACGGCGAGCCCGGTCAGCCCCAGCCGCGCCGCCTCCTCGGCGAGTTCCTCGGGGTGGCTCGCGCCGTCCAGGAAGCTGAAGTTGGTGTGGCAGTGCAGTTCGGCGTACGGCTCCTCGCCCACCGTACGGATCAGCGCGGGAGCCTCGTACGGCTCCCGCTTGCGACTCCACGCGGGTGAATCACCGCCGTCCCCGTCGACGGCGAGCGGGTCGACGACGTGCAGGTGCCGCTCCCCTGTCAGCGTCTTCTCCAGCTCGCCCCACGGCATCCGTGGATTGTGGAAACCCATCTCCCCGCCTAGTCGTAGATCGCTTCGATCGCCCAGTGCCCGGACGCCAGGGACAGCAGGAACGCCCGCCCGTCCTCGACGGCGACCTGGAACCGGGCCCGCCGGCGCGACTCGCCGGGCGCCCACCACCGCTCGTCCACCGGCCACGGCCCCGCCCACCCGGCGACCGCGGCGGACTCCTCGCCGATCACCAGCACGGCCGGGCTGCCGGTGAGCTCGAGGCGGGCGCTCACGCCCACCGGCGTACCCGTCTCGTCCAGCACCACCGCGGGCGCAGGCTGCGGAAGCACGAGGGCCGGGGCGGGCGCCGGCAGCCGGCCCGGCCAGGGCGGCAGCTTGCCCTTCCCCCGGGGGCTCTCGTCCGGGGGCGGCGGGTCGTCGATCGCGACCACCACCGGCTCCTGCATCCGCATCGGCGGCGCGGCCGGCCGGGCCGGCTCCCGCTCGTCGCCCCACGGCACGAAGCGGACCTGATCGTCGGCGGACCGCCCCCCGCCGGTCACCGCCGTGACCACCGAGTCCGGCCCGAGCAGACCCTGGATCCGGCTCAGCGCCCGATGCGCCCGCTCGCGTTCCGCACCCGCGTCACCCCACAGTCCCGGCTGCAGTCCGAGATGGACGAGCACACCGTCCGGGACGAGCCGCAACCGCACCAGCCCCGCGGTCGGCCGCGCGGGCGCACCCCGGCGAGCCCCGGTCAGCCACCCGTCGAGCTGCCACCGCACCCGCTCGGCGATGGCCGCGGCGGTGAGCAGCCCGTCGTGCCGCCACACCCGGTGCAGCTCCTGCCCGTCGGCGGTGACCGCCTCGATGCCCAGCCGGGTGCAGGCCAGCCCGTACGCGCCCAGCCGGTCGTGCAGCCGCTCAGCCAGCGCCCGCCCGGCGAACGCGGCGACATCCACCCGCTCGAGCGGCTCGTCGTAGGTGCCGGTCACCTCCAGGTCGGGCGGCGGCCGGCGTACGGCGAGCGGCCGATCATCGAGCCCCGCGGCAAGCCGGTGCGCCAACGCCCCGTCGAACCCGAACCGGCTGAGCACATCGGAAGCGGGCAGCGCGGCGAAGCCCCCCAGCGTCGGCACCCCGAGCCGGCGCAACAGATCGGCCAACTCGGGCCGCTCCAGCGCCTCGACGGTGACCTCGGCGAGAAACTCCCGCGTACCCCCGGCCGGAACGATCCGCCCGGCCCGCGCGGCCAGCCCGGCAGCGAACACCCCGTCGGCGATCCCCACCTGACTCTCGACGGCACAGGCCTCGGCCACCTGCTCGACGATCCGCTCGGCAGCCCGCTCCTCACCCCCGAAATACCGCGAAGGCCCCCGCGCGGCCAGCGCACAAGCCCCGGGCCGCACCACCTCCACCCCGACGGCAACCTCCTCGACGGCGGCCACCACCGGCTCGAAGGCCCGAGCATCCCGCCCCGGGTCATGCTCGACGACAACGAGCTGAGGACACCGCCCCTGAGCCTCCCGCCGCCGCAACCCCCGCCGAATCCCCTCGGCCCGGGCGGCCTCGGAACAGGCAACCACCCGATTCGCCCGCACCACGACCACAGGCCCGTCGGCAGAAACCCCATCCACGATCTCCGCGGCGACGACCGGCCAGTCCGGGCACCAGACGAGCAGGGTACGGGGAGCAGAGACGGCACTCACGCGGACTCCACCACAGACAACCGCGCCTCCCGCCCGGCCTCCTCTTCGCCGGTCCGGCGTCCCCGGCCGGCCTTCCCGGCGGCCCGCTCGTCGGCCCCGTCCCGCCCGGCCGCACTCCCCCGGACCGTGTCCTGTCCGGCCGCCGCATCCCGTCCGGCCCCGAGCGGAGGGGGCGCGGGCAGCGCAGCCATCCCGGGCATCCACAGGGTCAACTCCTTGGGCCGCGCGGCAGCCCCCCGCCCCCGGGCGACCACAGTGACCTCCCGCCGCCGCAACCGCCCCCGCCCTGCGCCCAGCCCCTCCCACCGACCCTGGGTGACCTGCAGCGTGACGTCAGCCCCGTCCCACCGCCCGTACGGCACGAGCACACACCCCCGCTGCCGAGCCCGGGCGACGAGACGGCTGGCGATGGAGGCGGAAACCTGCCCGGGAACGGCGACAACCACGACATCAACCCCGTCGATGAGCGCGGCGACCACGGTGGGCCACTCGGGACCGGGGTTGGGCACGAACGCCAGCCGATCGAGCGCAACCCCACTCTCCGCGGCAGCGAGGGCCCCGAGCGCGGGTACGCCCACCACGGCACACCACGACCCGGCATGGGAGGCGGCGGAGAGAAGGGCGAGAAGAAGAGAGGTGCTTCCGCTACCGGCCCGCGCTACCCCGTTCTCACGGCCACCGACATTCCGGCGTACGCCCTTCTCCCGCCCCGGAGCATCACGGACGCCACCCCGACTCGCGCCGCCCCGGTTCCAGCCGTACCCCGGTTCCCGCATCGCACCGGCACCAGCCGACCCCCGCCCAAAGCCGGAACCAGCCGCCTCCCGCGCAGCACCGGGACCGGTCGATTTTCGCGCGGAGCCGGAACCGGCGGGTTCCCACGCGGAGCCGGGGTCGGAGGCGAGACCGATCGCGACGGTGCTGCCCCGGCGGAGGCCGCGCCCGGGGAGCAACCGCCCGAGTTCGGGAAGCACCGGCAGCACCCGGTGCATCCCGCCCTCGTCGGCGTCCCCAGCGGGGCGAACCAGCTCAGCAAGAGCCGCAGCCCCACTGATCATCCGCCCGGCCATCCGCCCCGCCCCGCTGTACACGTTCACTCAAGTTGATCTTCATGGATCTGCCGGAGGGCACATCCACATCGGAAAGCCCGGGGTCCCCGCCGCCGACGGCGGACGGCGCTGAAGGCGGCGAAGCGCGGCCCGGACGACGTCGGCACCAGCCTCGAACCAAGCCGACAGTCCCGACCACCAGCCCGGAAAGCCGGATAGCGCCGCCCCACGGACCCGAAGCCCCAGCCACCGCCGGGCCACCGGACCCGAAGCCTGCTCAACGTCGACCACCGGACCCGGAGCCCGGTCAACGCCGGCCATCGGAGCTGGAGGCCTAGCCGCGTCAGCCGCTTGGGTGGGAGCCAGGCAGCGAGGGGTCTTCGGCTCGACCGGGCCGTGGGGCCGGATCAGCCCGGACGGCGGCCGTTCCGGGGGTCAGGCGGCTTCGAAGGTGGGCTGATAGGCCAGGCCCAGCGCCGACTGCACCAGCGAGACGAAGGTCTCCGCGGCTCTCAGCAGGTCGTCCGCCTCGCGGGCGGTGACCACGCGGGGGATGCCGGCTTCGGCCGCGGCTCGTTTGGTGGCGCCGAGGGCGAAGTAGCTGGCCCAGTCGCCGAACTCCGGGGCCACCAGGACCAGGAGGGACCAGACGCTGGTGACACGGTTGCGGCGGGTGGGGGCGGCCGGTCTGGCACGGGCCGCGAGGACGGCCGCGGCTGCCCTGAGGGCGGCCAGGTGGGCCGCCGCGTAGCGCAGGCCGTCGGGGCGGGTGCGGGCTGCTTCCGTCAGGCCCTGGCGGGCGATGGCGAGCAGCTGCGCCGGGGTGCGGTTGGGCAGGAGGTTGGCGGGAATCGTCGGGGCCGCCTGCGTTCCGGCCGTCGGGGCGTGCGCCAGGCCGTCCGCGCGTGGGCCGGGGGCAGCGGCAGGCTCGGGCTCGTCCACGCCCCGGAGGCCGAGGTCTGGACGGCTCGGCTGCGGGACGGGTGGTCTCAGGCCCGGTGCCGCGTTGCTCACCATGGTCTCTCCTCGCGTGTGTCGCATCCGACGTGCTGGTCGAACCGGGTCGCTGCGGAGGAAGGCACAGCGGGGTGAAGCGCCGGCCGGGTGTGAAGCTTCCCCACACCACACCCGGCCGGACTTCGCCGGCGGGTCCGTCGTCCGCTGCCCGGGGGTCGAGGGCGGCGGACGACGGTCCTGCCTGGTGCAGGCCCGGACCCGCGAATGCCCGGACCTTGCGTGCGGCGCTTCGCGGGCGCCGCACCCGGGAGCCACGCCGCGAACGCGGCTCCCTCAGTCAGTCCGAGCGCCCGACCGGCCGGCCGCTCCGCGGGACGGTCCGATCGTCGACTGCCAGGAGGGGCAACCGTCGGATCGGTGTCGGCCCGGCTGGAACAGCCGTTCGAACCAATCGAACACTCGTTCTAACTACTGGAGAGAGTAACACCCCCCTCCGACAAAAAAGCAATGTGACTGAGCGCGTTAGTTGGCGAAGGTTGAGCATGCTAGTTGGCGAAGTCGATCATGCGAGCAAGCTCGTCGGCGTACGCGCGGAGGGTGCGTTGTAGCGTCGGGTAGTGGTGCCCTGGCTTGCCCGCGCGTGTCCGCCACCATGCGCGGTCGATGTCGAGACCGGGGTCCTGCGGGGTGCCTGGAATGGTGCCGGGGGTGCGGCGGTGGGGCGCGAGGCGGTGTTCGCCTTGGGTGATGTGGATCCAGATGAGGGCTGTGGCGGTCGCGCGTTTGCGGCCGCTCCAGTCGGTTTGCCGACGCTGGGTGGCGTTTTCCCTGGTGCGGAGCTCGTCGGTGATCTGCTGCCGGCCAGGGCGCGGCGGGCCACGAGGTAGCTCATCAGGGTGACCAGCGCCCCGAGAGCCAGTCCGGCCAGGACGTCCTGGGGGTAGTGGGCGCCGACGTACACGCGGGCGAATCCCATCCCGGCGGCCGCGACGACGGCGGTCAGGCCGAGGCGCCAGCTGACGAGCAGCAGCCCGGCGGCGCCGGCCCCGGCCATGGTGGCGTGGTCGGAGGGAAATGACGGGTCGGTGCTAAGTGTGGCCAGTACCAGGATGTGCGGCAGGGTGGTGTAGGGGCGGGCTTCGCCGACGACGGCGGCGGCGATCGGTTGGTTCACGGCAGCGGCCAGCAGCATCCCGGCCGGCGCCCAGAGCGCGGCGGACATGACGGTGATGTTCGCGCGGCGGCGCGCGGTCCACCAGCCGGCGAGCAGCAGGAGCGCGAACAGCAGAGCGCCGCAGTCGGCGTAGGCCTTGACCGGGGTGTGCAGCCACGGGGTGTGCGGGGCTAGGTGGTTGACGTCGAGGAACCAGCGGGTACAGGACGCGGGGGCAGCAGCGATCAGCATGGTGGTCCGTTCGGGCTCAGGCCGACGGCGTCGGGCCGGCGGCGGCCAGCTGCGGCGGGACACATGCCGGTCGCTGTCCCGTTGACGTGAGCGGGGTCGGCGTGACTGCGGAGGTGGCCGGGATCGGCGCGGTCGAGGCCGGCGGGCAGGCTGCGGCGCTGGTGGTGCCGGTTTCGTAGTCGCCGATGAGGTCGCCGAGGAACGCGCCGGCGAGCAGGTCGCTGCGGTAGTGCCCGGCCATGTAGAGCCGGGAGTAGGCGACCTGGGCGGCCATGTAGGCGTACTCCTCGGTCCGGGGTGGGTAGGCGCGCGCCAGCAGGGTCAGGGCGGTGAACGCGTCGGCGGTGTGGGCCGACGGGTAGGACAGTTTCGCGGTGATACCGGCCTTGTCGGAGCGCAGGCTCGGATCGGCGATGAACGGCGCCTGCCGGTTGAACCGGGCCTGGGCCGCGGCGGTGATCGACTTGGCGAGGGCGAGGCTGGTCTTGAGCCGGGCGATCTGCGCGGCGCCCTGGTCGGCGGACTGCAGGTCGGCGAGGTCGTGGGCATAGAGGGTCCAGACGTTCTTCTTGCCGTACTGCTCGAGCCAAGTCGCTGCGGTGATCCCGGCCGGTGTGCGCTGAGCGGCCAACCGGCGGACCTCGGCAAGTTCGCCGGCCTGCTGCTGCGGATCCGGAGGCAGAGACAGGTGCGCGATGGCGAACGCGGTGAAAGCGGCGTCGTCCCGGCCGGGATGGGTCGCCGCCCACTGCACGTAGGCCTGATCGGCAAGCGGTCTTTGCGCGGCGAGAGCCTGCTGCAGAGGTGCGGTCTGCGCGGCGGTGAACAGCGCCGGCATCGGGTGCGACTTGATCGGGTTCGGTTTGTCAGCGGTGGAGAAGTAGGTGCCGGCGGCGACCGCGACGAGGACGACGACCGCGGCGGCGATCCCGATCTTGACCGTGCGGGCTTGCGCCATGGCGGATTCCTTCGTACGTCTCGGTGCGGGTCAGGAGCAGGCGGCGGCGTGGCTGGGCGGGCGGTGGTGCCCGGTCCTGGCCCCGATGTCGGCTGGGTGCGGGCCGGTGAAATGCCGGCGCAGCAGCGGCCGCCATGGCTGGTCCGGCAGGTGCGGGTGGGTCAGCGCCATGCCGGCGCAGTATTTGCTGACGTTGACGGGCCGGGCGCCGACCCGGCGCAGCAGGCTGTCGGCGTCGCTGCGGCCTCGAGCGGATTTGGTTTCCACCAGTACCAGGTCGTCGCGCAGGCCGGCGGTGACCGGCCCGGCGGTGAACCGCAGGCCGGTGTCGAGGGTGACCCGGCACGCCCCCAACCGGGCCGCGAGGGTGTGCCGGTGGTGGCTGACCAACAGCTGCGACTCAAGGTCGGTGGGCGCGGGGATGCCGTAGCGGGTGGCCAGGACCTCGGTCAGCAAAGCCGGTGCCAGGTCGGGGACCGTGGCGAACTGGGTAGCCGGCACGGTGCGGGCGTGCTTGTCGGTGCCGCCGCGTCCGTCTTTGAGTTTGATCTCGAAGCGGCACAGGCCGGTGTCGTCGTAGCAGCGGGTGCGGGCCTTGAACCGCAATCTTCGGCCCTGTCGGTGGGCGTGGAAGCAGGCGTGCTCCGCGGTGTCCAGGTAGCTGCTGCGGTACGCGAACGCGCTGACCCCGTCGATGGACAGCCGCCGGTGGCCGGCGGTCAACGCGTCGGCGACCTGGTCGAGCTGCTCCAGAGTGATCAGGTATTTGGTGTCGACGCGCTGCTGCAGCCCGGCTGCCGCGTCCAGCTCGGCCAGCCCAATCGGCGCGGCTGCGGCGAGACGGCCGCTGACCCAGTCGGTACTCACCGGTCAGCACCCTCGGTGTCCAGCACGAACTCGGCGCTCGGGGAACCGTCGGGGCGGCGGTAGCGCACCGCGACCCGGGTGGTGTCCCGCACGTCGTCGATCTCCAGCACCTTCAGCTCCACCACCGGCCCGCCCAGGCGTTCCTCGGCGGCGCGGCGCAGCTGCGGCGAGTCCGGATACGCACGGGCCAACGTCAGTCGGGCGGTGTGCACGGTCGGGTGCAGCGCCGGGTGATCGGCCAGGTACACCGCGATCAGCAGGGCCGCGGACAGGGCGATCGACAGGGCGAGGTTGCGGCCGGACAACCCGTTGACAAGCGAGAGGACCAGGGCGAGGAAGAAGTAGCCGATCTCCGCGGTCGAGAACGTCTGACTACGCAACCGGATGATCGACAACACGCCGAACAGGCCGAACCCGACGCCGGCCGGGAACTTCCCTGTGGTGATCATCGTCAGCGCGGCGAACAGCCCGATGTTGAAGCACACGTAGACCATCAGCAGTTCCCGGCCGCTGTGCCGGCGCGCGTACAACCCGGCGGTCAGCGCCAGCAGCGCCACCACGTCGACGGCAGCCCGGACCAGCAGGTCCGCAGCGTCCAGCGGACCCCGGCCCGCGTTCGCCGCCAGCACCACGTCATGCAGCAGGCGCATCTCAGCCCCGCCCGCCGGTTGCCCGAGCATGGCGGGTGGCAACGTGAGTCGCCGGGGCGCAGGGCACAGTCGTCACGGACGCGTTCTCCTCGCGAAGCGGGGGCGGGGTGTCGGCGCAGCTCACCGGCTCGACGCACGGTAGTGAACGCACCATGAAGGAAAGATGAAGACCCACGACCGGTGTGATGCACTGCCGTTACCGCCAACGTCGGTGGGGCGAGATCGGTGAAGGGTGGGCTCGTGCGGGTGCTGGTGATCGAGGACGAACGGCGCCTGGCCGACCTGATCGCCCGCGGCCTGCGCGAAGCGGGGCACGCCGTGCAGGTATGCCACACCGGCACCGACGGGCTGCTCGCCGCCGCCACGCAGCCCTACGACACGGTGGTGCTGGATGTGATGCTGCCCGGCCTGGACGGCTTCGCCGTCTGCCGCGGCCTGCGCGAACGCGGCATCGGCGTGCCGATCCTCATGCTCACCGCCCGCACTCAGGTCCCCGACCGGGTCGCCGGCCTCGACGCCGGCGCCGACGACTACCTGAGCAAACCGTTCGCCTTCGACGAACTCCTCGCCCGGCTGCGGGCGTTGCACCGCCGCGCCACCCCCGGCGACACCGCCGCCCTACAAGCCGGGGACCTGCGCCTGGACCGCGGCGCCCGGCGGGTGTTGCGCGGCGACACCGAAATAGACCTGTCGGCCCGCGAGTTCGACATCCTCGCCCTGCTGCTAGCCCGCGCCGGGCAATGCGTGACCCGATATCAGATCCTCGACGAGGTCTGGGACGGCGAAACCGACCTGCGCTCCAACGTCATCGACGTGCACGTCGCGACCCTGCGCAGCAAGGTCGACAAACCATTCGGGCGGGCCGCGATCCAAACACTGCGCGGCGCCGGATACCGACTCGACCCCGCCGGCGGCTGACATGCCCCCCATCACCACCACCTCCGCCGTACGGCGTCGGGCCGCCGCGCTGTGGGGGAGACTGCCGCTGCGGATCCGGCTGGTCGCCGGGTTCGCCGCCGCCATGTTGCTGGTGCTCACCGCCGCCGGGGCGTTCGTCTACCTGCGGGTGCAGTACGCCCTGGACCTGCGCCTGAACGAGGACCTCGCCGAGCAGTCCGCCCAGCTGCGCGCCGCGGCTACCACCTCAGCCGGCCCCCGCGACGCACCGCTGCTTCCGCACGGCCAGTACTACCAGCTACTCGACACCAGCAACCGGGTGCTCGCCTCCGCACCCGGCCTGCCCAGGCCCTCCCTGCTACGCCCGGCCGAGCTACGCACCGCCCTGCGCGCTCCGCTGCGCGAGGACCGCGGTGAGCTGCTGCCGATCAGCGACCGGCCGCTGCGGCTCCTCGCCGTACCCCTGCACCCCGGCGCCACCACAGCGACCGGGCCCGCGGTCGCATTGGTCGCCGTCCGTCGTGACCAACGCGACGAAGCCCTACGAGAACTGATCGGCCAGCTCGCCCTGGCGCAACTCGCCGCTCTCGCCGTCGCGTCGCTCGTCGGCTACCGCCTCGCCCGCGCCGCACTCGTACCCGTCGAGCGGTACCGCACCCAAGCCGCGCAGATCGCCGCCGGCGCCACCGGCGTACGCCTGAGCGTCCCGCCCGGATCCCACGACGAGGTCGCCCGCCTCGGCCGCACCCTCAACGACATGCTCACCGCCCTCGAGACCGCACTGGAGCGTGAACGCCGGTTCGTGGCCGACGCCAGCCACGAACTGCGCACCCCGCTGACCCTGCTGTCCACCGAGCTGGAGTTGGCGCTGCGCCGCACCCGCAGCACCACCGAACTCGAAGACGTCGTGCGGCGCGCCGCCGCCGATACCCAGGACCTCATCAACCTCGCCGACACCCTGCTACGGGTCGGCACCCCCGCCGACCCGGCCCGCGTCGCGGACACCAGCGTCGACGTCACCGAACTGCTCGCCACGATTACCGACCGATACCGCGCCACCACCGCCGGCCGGCTGCTACATGTACAGGTCGCACCCGGTCTGTTGGTCCACGGCGACGCCGCCGCGCTCGGACAGACCCTGACCAACCTTTTCGACAACGCCGTCCGGCACGGCGCCGGTCCGATCACCGTGCACGCCGACACCCTCGGCGCCGCGGTCCGCATCGTCGTCCACGACGAAGGACCGGGCATCGAACCCGGGTTCCTGCCACACGCCACCGAACGCTTCACCCGCGCCGACACCGCCCGTACCACACCTGGCACCGGGCTCGGCCTGTCGCTGGTCGACGCCATCGTCACCGCCCACCACGGCGAACTACGTATCTGCTCCCGCGGACTGCACCACCGCACGGCCCGGCGATTCGACCACGACTGCGAGCACCCCACCAGCGGCACCACCATCACAGTGCTGATCTCATCATCGTGCTGATGCGTGCAGCACATCCGCACGGCCGGGACGCTGCATCGCCGTGAGGCTCACCGGAAGACAAGCGTGACCAGTGATTTGTGCACCCCGACGAGGTGAGGAGGGTCGGTGGCAGAACCGCGGGTGAAGGGTGCCGACTCGCCGCGCGGCTGGTCGCCGTGGCGCACCGTGGTCGGCTTTGGACTGGTCAGCCTGGCCGGGGACATGGTCTACGAAGGCGCCCGCTCCGTGTACGGGCCGCTGCTGGCATCCGTCGGCGCGTCCGCGACCATCGTCGGGCTCGTCACCGGCGCCGGCGAAGCCACCGCGCTGCTGCTGCGGCTGGTGTCCGGCCCCTTCGCCGACCGCACCCGCCGCTACTGGACCCTGACCTTGCTCGGCTACGCGCTCACCGCAATCTGTGTGCCGCTGCTGGCCGTCACACCCGCCCTGGGCGGCGCCGGTCTGGCCGTCGCCGCCACCTTGATCCTGGCCGAACGGCTTGGCAAGGCGGTCCGTAGTCCCGCCAAGTCCGCACTGCTCGCCGACGCCGCCGAACACGTCGGCATGGGCCGCGGCCTCGGCGTGCACAAAGCCCTCGATCAAATCGGCGCGTTCGCCGGACCGCTGCTGGTCGCCGCCCTCGTCGCATACGGCGCCGGGCGACTCTCGCTGCCCCTCGCAGCCCTGGCCGTACCCGGCGCGGCGTCGATCCTGCTCCTGATCGTCCTGCGCTCACGCAGCCGTAGCCTCGAACAGCCGACGCCCACCGATGTCACCGAACCGGCGACGACCGTCGCAGCCCCGACGCCGGTACGGCTGCCGGCCCGGTTCTGGTGGTTCGCTGCCGCCGCCGGGCTGTGCACGGCCGGCCTGGTCACGTACGGGCTCATCGGCTTCCATCTCACCCAAGGACACCTGGTAGCGAATGCCGTCGTACCGCTGCTCTACGCCGCGGCGATGGCCGCCGGAGCGGTCATCGCGCTGATCACCGGCCTGCTCTACGACCGTTGCGGGCCCTGGATCCTGCTGGCACTGCCGATGATGGTCGCCGCGGTCCCCCCGCTCGTGTTCACCGCCAGCCTTGCCATGGTCGTGACCGGAATCCTGCTGTGGGGCGCCGCCGTCGGACTGCAGGACTCCACCGTCAAGGCCCTGGTCGCCGATTTGGTCCCCCGAAACCGGCGGGCTACCGCCTATGGACTGTTCGCCGCCGTCCAAGGTGCGGGCGCCCTCGCCGGCGGCGCCGCCGCCGGAGCCCTCTACCAATATTCCCGCACCGCACTGGTCATCGCCGTTGCCGCCAGCCAAGCCGTCGCTCTACTGATCCTGATCACCCGCCTCGCCACCACACCCACGCCCATCCGAGACTGACCGCAGAACGCCGCAGATCCAAACCCGAGACGGTGTCCGCAACTGCGACCCGCTTCGGATATTGCGGTAGCTGGTCATGGGCCCGACGGCACAGGATGTGGCGATCTCAGCCATGGTGAGCTGGCGGAAGTCATACATCCGTTGAGCCCCGCCCCGGCCGCGGACGGCCCGGCGGGCGACGGTGCGTGCACGACGGCGGAGCGGTGACCTGCGGGGGAACTGTTTCGGCCTGTACTAAGGGGCTCCAGCCACTAGCGAAATATACCCCCCGGAGGTACCTTGGGCGGTGCCGACAAGGAGGCTCGACATGGATCACCACGCCCACCACGACACTGGGACGGACCACAGCGCCCACCAGCACCCGACCCGGCAGGCGACCACTTGGACGGCGGCGGCGCAGGCCACCCTGCACTGCCTGACCGGCTGCGCCATCGGCGAAGTCCTCGGCATGGTCATCGGCACCGTGCTCGGGTTCCGCAACGCCGCCACCGTGGTGCTGTCGATCGCGTTGGCGTTCGTGTTCGGCTACGCGCTGACGATGCGCGGCGTGCTGCGCGCCGGGGTGGACCTGCGCACCGCGTTTACGATCGCGCTGGCCGCCGATACCGTCTCCATCGCGATCATGGAATTGCTCGACAACGCGTTCATTATCGCCGTGCCCGGCGCCATGGACGCCGGGCTGACCAGCGTGTTGTTCTGGGCATCCCTGGCCGGCTCGCTGGTCGTGGCGTTCCTGCTCACGACCCCGGTCAACCGGTGGATGATCTCGTGGGGAAAGGGCCACGCGGTCGTGCACCAGTACCACCACGCCCACTAACGCCGAACTGGGGCGATGCGCGCGACGGCCGGCTACAGCCGGTCGAGCATGGCCTGCATCGTGGTGATCTCGGCCTGCTGATCCGTGATGATCTTCGCGGCGAGAGCCTTCGCGTCGGTGTTGTCACCCCCGAGGGTCTCCAGCTTTGCCATCGAGATCGCGCCTTGATGGTGGTCGATCATCACGGCGAGGAACTGCTTGTCGAACGCGGCGCCCCTCGCCGCAGCCAGTTTGGTCATGTCGGCCTGCGACATCGCGCCCGGCATGCCGCCGTGTCCCATGCTCGACATCGCGTCGGGCATCGCCATGCCACCGCTCATCACCGGCGTCGGCTCGGGGCTGCCCCAGGCGCTCAGCCATCCGGTCATGGTGTCGATCTGGGGCTGCTGCGCAACCTTGATCTTCCCGGCGAGGGTCTTGACCTCAGGATCCGCGGCGCGGGTGCTGGCCAACTCCGCCATCTCGATGGCCTGCCGGTGGTGCACGACCATCATCTTGGCGAACGTCACGTCAGCGTCGGCGAACGGCGACGCGCTCCCCGACGCACTGGCCGGGGCGCCCGGCGTCATGCCGGAGCCGTGGTCCATCCCGGAACCGGACGAGGAATCACCGCCGCCGCAGGCGGACAGCACGATAGTGGCGGTCACGGCAGCGCCGGCCAGCAGGGCACGACGCAGCACAACAGAACGTGTCAACACAACAGTGAGCCTTTCGATATCGGTGAACGTGCGCGAGAACGTGAACGCCCACCCCTTGGAAGGGGTGGCTCAGCGACGTTCTATAGGCGCAGCACCGACATCGCGGCCAGGACCAACCCGAACCGCACCGGAGGCGCCCGGGCGCCAGCCACACGGCGCCCACCCTGCAACCCCGACATGCGCCGGCGCATCACCGCCGCCCACCACAGCGCGGCGAGCAGAACCAGCACCGCGAACCCGCTCAGGACCGCCAGGCAGACACTCCAACCGGCCATACCACCGTCACCACTCGACAGCGGCCCGAGGTGCGTACAACCGCCGGCGCAGCCCTCACCCTTTGCCGCACCGACGGCCATCGCCTGCATCGCGAGGGTGCCGACGGTGACGTGCCCGCCGGCGGAGTGCTCACCGGCCGCGTGCGTTCCCGCATGGCCCAGGGTGTGCATCGCAGCCAGACCGAACAACGTGCAGGCCAGCAGCAGCCACCGGGCCACCCGGCCCGTGCCCGCCACCTCGGCCCGCGTCATACACCCACGCTAGCCGGTAGCTCACGGAATGCCCCGCGCCGGGCTGACCTCTCACGGCAGATCCGCACCCCGGCCGCCTCGTAACGGCCAAGCTGGGAACATCCCGCCGCGGGGGAAACCAACACCTCTCCGAGCTCGACACGACGGAGTCGAGCAGCCTCGCCAACTAAGGTGCTCAGACTCGCCAACTATCGCGCTCAGTCACAGAAGGCCGGGGCCGAAGGGGACCCAGCGGGCGACCAAAACCGGGGGCGAAGGCCCGAGGGCGGCAAAGACCGGGGAGCGAAGACGAGCCCGGACCGCGAGAGGGAGGAGGCACACACACTCCTTCCACTTTCAAGATATAGCGGACCCCGGGGCTTGCGGCAAGACCCGGGTCATGGCGCAGAATCGGTCGCTCAAGGCCGGGATCTTCGCAAATGGGGGAATACGACATGCGGATGCTGGCGTCCGGACGACCCGAACCGACGACGGAGTGTGACGAGACCGAGGAGCTGATGGCGTGAATCCGCCGCTGATCACCGGCGTGTTCGACCTTCCCGACCACCTGTCCCACAAGGCCGACCCGAAGCTGATCGCCGGCGACGAGCTGCACTTCGCGGCCATCGCGGAGAGCCTTCAGCAGTCGATCGCCGACCTGTCCGACAGCCTCGATGCCGAGCGCAAGGCTCCCGGTGGCATGGGCCGGCGGGCCGCCGACCGGGACACCGAGATCCGCCGGCTCACCGCCCGCCTGCGCGCCCTGCGTCGCTTCGGGCTGGATCTGTGCCTCGGGCGCATGGTGGGCGCGGACGGCTCCGAGCCCCTGTACGTGGGGCGGCTGGGTCTCACGGACGGAGCGGGTCGCCGGCTGTTGCTCGACTGGCGCTCTCCGGCGGCCGAGCCGTTCTTCGGGGCGACCCACGCCGACCCGATGGGCCTGGCGAGCCGCCGCCGGTATCGCTGGGCCCGGGGGCGGATCAACGACTACTGGGACGAGGTGTTCACGCCGGAGGGGTTCGAGGGGCACGCCGCGCTCGACGACCAGTCCGCCTTCATCGCCAGCCTGGGCGGCAACCGGTCGGCGCGGATGCGTGATGTGCTCGGCACCATCCAGGCGGACCAGGACGTTATCATCAGGGCGGGT
Organism: Actinoplanes sp. NPDC051475; assembly: GCF_040689425.1. Taxonomy (NCBI): domain Bacteria; kingdom Bacillati; phylum Actinomycetota; class Actinomycetes; order Micromonosporales; family Micromonosporaceae; genus Actinoplanes; species Actinoplanes sp. NPDC051475. The sequence goes on along the minus strand of NZ_JBFAZZ010000011.1, from coordinate 131,180 downwards.
TCGCGGGGCGCTCTCGTCGTCGACGGCGGTCCAGGTACGGGAAAGACCGTCGTCGCGCTGCACCGGACGGCGTACCTGCTCTACTCCGATCCCCGCCTGGGCCATCGCCGGGGCGGCGTGCTGTTCGTCGGCCCGCACCAGCCCTATCTGGCCTATGTGGAGGACGTCCTCCCCAGCCTCGGGGAGGAGGGCGTGCAGTCCTGCACCCTGCGGGCCCTCGTCGAGGAGGGAGCCTCGGCGGCGGTGGAGGAGGATCCGGAGGTGGCCCGCCTCAAGTCGTCCGCGGATCTGGTACGGGCCATCGAGACGGCCGTCCGGTTCTACGAGGAGCCGCCGGAACCGATGACCGTGCCGACCGGCGACTCCGACATCCGGCTGACCGCCGACGACTGGGCCGAGGCGTTCGAGGCGCCGGGCCCCGGCACGCCGCACAACGAGGCGCGTGACGAGATCTGGGAGGAGCTGCTGACGATCCTGCTGACGAAGTACGACGGCGACGAGCCGGACGACATGGTCCGCAGGGCGCTGCTGCAGAACCGGGAGCTGCTCACCGCCTTCAACCGCGGCTGGCCGTTGCTCGAGGCGACCGACGTCGTCGCCGATCTGTGGTCGGTGCCCGCGTACCTGCGCAAATGTGCTCCCTGGCTGAGTCCCGGCGACATCCGCAGGCTGCAGCGCGGCGACGACGCCTGCGCCTGGACGGTGTCGGACCTGCCGCTGCTGGATGCGGCTCGCCGGCGGCTCGGCGATCGGGAGGCGTCACGGCGCAACCGCCGGCACGACGCCGCGGTCGCCACCGAACGCGCGCGCATGTCGAGGGTCATCGACGACCTGCTCGAGTCCACCGTCTACGACGACGGGGAGGGTCTGCTGACGATGCTGCACCAGCAGGATCTGCGGGACGTACTGGTCGATGATGCGGCACTGCCCGGCACCGATCCGGACGTGCTCGCCGGGCCGTTCGCGCACATCGTCGTGGACGAGGCCCAGGAGCTGACCGACGCGGAGTGGCAGATGCTGCTGCTGCGCTGCCCGTCCCGCAGCTTCACCATCGTCGGGGACCGCGCCCAGGCGAGGCAAGGATTCACGGAGTCATGGGGGGAACGGCTCAAGCGGGCCGGGTTCGACCGGGTCACGCTGGCCTCACTGAGCATCAACTACCGGACGCCGGAGGAGGTCATGGCGGAGGCCGAGCCGGTCATCCGGGCCGTGCTCCCCGACGCCAACGTGCCGACCTCCATCCGCAGCAACGGCATTCCCGTCGTCCACGGATCCACGTCGGACCTCGGCTCGATCCTCGACACCTGGCAGGCCGAGCACGCGGAGGGGGTCGCCTGTGTCATCGGCGATCCCTCGTTCCGGGAGACGTCCCGCGTCCGATCGCTGACACCGGAGCTCGCCAAGGGACTCGAGTTCGATCTGGTGGTTCTCATGGGCGACGGGATTGAAGGGGCGGTCGACCGCTACGTCGCGATGACCCGGGCTACCCGGCAACTCGTCATTCTGACAACGACCACGGAGGACGGTAAATGACGTCGGTGACCACCGGGAAGATGTCGCATCGGGAGGTCGTCCAGGCGCTGTCCGGCCTGATGCTCGGCCTGTTCGTGACGATCCTGGCCTCCACCATCGTGTCGAACGCGCTGCCGCGGATCATCGCCGATCTCGGCGGCTCGCAGTCCGTCTACACGTGGATCGTCACCACCGAGCTGCTGGCCATGACGGCAACCGTGCCGCTGTGGGGCAAGATGGCCGACCTCTACAGCAAGAAGCTCCTGACCCAGGTCTCGCTCGGCATGTTCGTCGCCGGCTCGCTGATCGCCGGCCTCACGCCGAACGTCGGGGTCCTCATCGTCAGCCGGGTCGTCCAGGGCGTCGGCGCGGGCGGCATGGGCGCACTCGCGCTGATCGTGATGGCCGCGATGATCCCGCCCCGCGAGATGGGCCGCTACTCCGGCATGTTCGGCGCCATCTTCGGCGCCGCGACCATCGCCGGGCCGCTGATCGGCGGACTGCTGGTGGACACGTCGTGGCTCGGCTGGCGCTGGTGCTTCCTCATCGGCGTGCCGTTCTCGCTGGCCGCGATCGCGTTGCTGCAGAAGACGTTGCGGCTGCCGGCGACGCCACGCCGGCCGGTCTCCATCGACTGGCTCGGCGCCGTCGTGATCACGGCGGGCGTGTGCGACCTGCTGATCTGGTCGACCCTGGCCGGTCATCGCTTCCCCTGGGCGTCGTGGCAGACCGCGGCCTTCGTCGTGGGCGGGCTCCTGCTGCTCACCCTTGCCCTGTACGTGGAATCGCGGGCCGCGGAGCCGATCATCCGGTTGGGCATCTTCCGGAACCGGACGGTCTCGCTGGCCATCGTCGCGAGCGTGCTGGTCGGCCTGGCCATGTTCGGTGGCACGGTGTTCCTGTCGCAGTACTTCCAGATCTCGCTCGGCAAGTCGCCGACGGTCGCCGGGCTGATGAGCCTGCCGCTCGTCTTCGGCCTGCTGGTGTCCTCGACCGTCGCCGGTCAGCTGATCACCAGGTACGGCCGCTGGAAGCCGTACCTGGTGGCCGGGGCGGTGGTGCTGACCTGCGGGATGCTGCTGCTCAGCACGATCGATGCGCACACCGGCGTACCGACGCTGGCGGTGTTCATGGGGGTGCTCGGCGTCGGCGTCGGCATGCTGATCCAGAACCTGGTGCTGGCGGCCCAGAACGACGTTCCCGCGCAGGAACTGGGCGCGACCACCTCGTCGCTGACGTTCTTCCGGAGCATGGGCGGCGCGATCGGCGTCAGCGCGCTGGGCGCCGTGCTGGCCGACCGGGTGACCTCGATGCTGGCCGAGCGCTTCGGCACGGCCGCGACGGGCGGCACCGCGAAGGTGCCCGATCTGGCCACCCTGCCGCCGGAGGTGCTGACCGTCGTCCGCGACGTCTACGGCGAGGCGACCGCCGGTCTGTTCCTGGTGGGCGCCCCGATCGCGCTGCTCGCCGTGATCGCGGTCCTGTTCATCCAGGAGAAGCCGCTGCACACCTTGAGCGGCGACGAACGCCGCGCGCAGGAGGAGAACGAGGGCGTCAGCCCACGTGGATACCCGGGCGACGAGCCGGATCCGGCTCGCTCTTACGGATGATCTCGCGGACCACGGGCGCGGTGTCTCCGCGGCCCAGCAGCAGGTAGCGGAACAGGTGGACCAGCGGGCTGCCCTCCGCCCACTCGAAGTAGCAGTGCGGCTGCACGCCCGTGGCGTCGCGCAGGGCGAGCAGGACGGCGGCGATCGCATTGGGGGCGGCCGGGCTCTGGACCCGGAGGATCCGGTACGGGCCGACCTCGACGCCGTGCACCGTGAGGACGTTGCTGAACTCGGACGGGTCGGCCACGTCGATCTCGAGGAACATCAGGTCGGCCGTGCCCGGCACCGGGTTCATCCCGCGCTGCTCGCCCTCCTTGGCCGCGTACTCGTCCTCGTCGCCGGCCTGGCGGCGGTTGGCGATCAGGTTGAGCTCGCCGTCGTACGCGATCGAGTCGGCGATGAAGCGGCGGGCCGGCTCGTCGAACTCGATGCGGTCGGCCCGCAGCTCGGTCGTGCGGCTCACCCGGGAGATGAGGGAGACGATGATGATGCCGGCGACGAACACGGCCGAGATGGCGATGCCGTCCGGTTTCTCGATGATGTTGTCGCCGAGGGCGTACAGCAGGATCAGGGTGAGCACTGTGAAGCCGATGGTGGCGCCACGCTGCCGGCGGCGGGCCGCAGAGATGGCGACCGCGATGGCGCCGGAGACCATCATGGCCAGGATGCCGGTCGCGTACGCACCCGCCTGCGCGTTGACGTCCGCACCGAAGGCGATGGTGATGCCGACGCTGATCACGGTGTAGACCAGCACGACCGGGCGTACGGCACGACCCCAGTCCGGGGCCATGCCGTACGCGGGCAGGTAGCGCGGCACGATGTTGATCAGGCCGGCCATCGCGGAGGCGCCCGCGAACCACAGGATGAGGATGCTGCTGACGTCGTACACCGTGCCGAAGGCCTCGCCCAGCTTCTCGTGGGCCAGGTAGGCCAGCGCCCGCCCGTTGGCCGCGCCGCCCGGCTCGAACTCCTCGTGCGGGATCAGCACCGTGGTGACGAAGCTGGTGAGCAGCAGGTAGACGCTCATGATGAGGGCGGCGACGGTGAGCAGCTTGCGCGTGTTGCGGATCCGGGCCTCGAGCCGCTCGGCCGGGGACTCGCCGGAGGCGGCGATCAGCGGCATCATGCTGACGCCGGTCTCGAAGCCGGACAGGCCGAGCACCAGCGCGGGGAAGGCGAGGAACGCCGACGACACCGTGCCGAACCCGCCCGCGGATATCCCGTCCATCCACTGAGAGAAGGCGTGCGGGACGGTGAAGACGTCGATCAGGCCGACGATCGTGACCACCGCGTTGAGCCCGAGGAAGACCGCTACCAGCGGGATCGCGACCTTGACGGCCTCGCTGAAGCCGAGCAGGAACACGAACCCGAGGATGAGCAGCAGCGCGACCGTGATCGGCACCGCGTGCCCGTGCAGGAATCCCGGCAGGTACGGGTTCTCCGACATGTGCACGGTCGCGTCGGCCGCGGAGAGCGTGATCGTGATGATCCACGAGGTGGCGACGAAGCCGAGCAGCACGAGGACGAACAGTTTGCCGTACCAGAAGGGCAACAGGTCCTCGAGCATGGCGACCGAGCCCTGGCCGTGCGGGCTCTCCCGGGCGACGCGCCTGTACATCGGGAGCATGCCGAGGAGGGTGAGCGCGACGATGAGCAGCGTGGCCAGCGGCGACAGGGCGCCGGCTGCCAGGGCGGCGATGGCCGGCAGGTAGGAGAGCGTGGAGAAGTAGTCCACGCCGGTCAGCGCCATGACCTTCCACCACGGCTGCTGGTGGGCCTCGTTCTCCGCCGCCTCGGGCCCGACCGGCTGCACCCGGTTGGCCAGTAACCAGCGGGTCACTCGGTGGCGAGGTGCGGGCGTCGGCGCCGGGCTGTTCACGGACGCCGGCACGTTGATCTCAGTGCTCATCGCCTGTCAGCATGCACCATGGTTTCGACACCCGTACCGGCGGAGCGGAAGATGCGCGCATGCGAACAATCGTGGTGACCGGGGCGAGTTCCGGAGTGGGCCTGGCGGCGGCGCAGGATCTCGCCGCGCAAGGCGACCAGGTCGTCGTCGTGGGACGCGATCCCGGCCGGCTGAGCGCGGCGATGGCGGCGGTCCGGGCGGCGGCCACCGGCCCCCCGCCCGCCGAGTTCCGGGCCGACTTCGAATCCCTCGATCAGGTACGCCGGCTCGCGGATGACCTTCTGGCGGCGTACCCGGCCATCGACGTCCTCGCGAACAACGCCGGCGGCATGCTGGCCGCGTACCGGAAGACGGAGGACGGCTTCGAGGCGACCGTGGCGAGCAACCACCTCGCGCCTTTCCTCCTGACCAATCTCCTGCGCGAGGCGCTGCGCGGCGGCCGGGTGGTGAACACCTCGTCCCGCGCGCATCAGGGGGCCAGGGTCGACCCGGACGACTTCACCGGCGATCCGGCGAAGTGGAACGGGTGGCGCTCCTACGGGGCGGGCAAGGCCGCCAACATCCTGTTCACGGAGGAGGCGGCGCGGCGCTGGCCGGACATCCTGTCGGTGGCGTTCCATCCGGGCGTGGTGCGCACCAACTTCGGTGCGGGCCCCGTCACGCGCTTCTTCTACAAGGTGGCGCCGTTCCTGACCAGCGCGGAGAAGGCGGGTGAGCTGCTGACGTGGCTCGCGACCGCGCCGGCCGACGAGCTGCGCAACGGCGCGTACTACGTGGGCCACAAGGCCACCCAGCCGGATCGGCGGCTCGCGGACCCGGCGCTCGCCGCCCGGCTGTGGGACTCCAGCGCCACGGCCACCGGGCTCTGACGGCCGGAAGGCCGCCGGCCGGGCACGGCATGGACAATGGGCCGATGCAGAATCATCCCAACGTGCTCGCGGTGCGCGCCGCGCTGGGCGGGTCCGCGCCGGAGATGGTCATCTTCGACGAGGGCGTGCACACCGCCTCCGCGGCCGCCGCGGCGCTCTCGGTCGAGGTCGGGCAGATCGCCAACTCCCTGATCTTCGACGCGGACGGCGAGCCGCTGCTCGTGCTCACGTCCGGGGCGCACCGCGTCGACACCGGGAAGGTGGCTGCCGCCCTGGGCCTGGCCAAGCTGGGCCGGGCCACCCCGGAATTCGTGCGCGAGCACACCGGGCAGGCGATCGGCGGGGTCGCTCCCCTGGGCCACCCCAGGCCGGTACGCACCATCGTCGACACCGCCCTCGCGCAGTACGACGAGATCTGGGCGGCCGGCGGGGTGCCGCGAGCCGTGTTCCCGATCACGTACGAGGAGCTGCTGAAAGTCACCGACGGCACTCCGATGGACGTCGCCTGAGAACCCGGGAGACCGTGGCCCTCACGGCCGCGCCGTTCGGGGTCACGCTCACCGTGATGCTGATCGGCATCGGCAAACGGGAGCTGTGGCGCGACGAGCACGCGACCTGGTGGGCGGCTTCGCAGCCGGTGCCCGATCTGGGCCGGCTCACCGGCACCGTGGACGCGGTGCTGTATCCATACTACCTGCTCATGCACGGGTGGATCGGGCTGTTCGGCGATGCCGAGGCCACCCTGCGGATGCCGTCGGCGATCTTCATGGCGCTCGCCGCGGCCGTGCTCGCCCTCCTCGGCCGGCGCCTCTTCGACGCGCCGACCGGCCTGGTGGCGGGCCTGCTGCTGCCGGCCGTCCCGGTGATCAGCCGGTACGGCCAGGAGGCACGGCCGTACGCGATGGCGATGCTCGCCTCGGTCGTCGCCGTGTTCCTGCTGCTGCGCGCGCTCGAGCGGCCGACCGTGTGGCGCTGGGCCGGGTATGCCGTCGGGGTGCTCTGGGTCGGATACAGCCACGTCGTCGCGCTGATGGCCTTGGCCGCGCACCTGGTGGCCGTGGTGGCCGCCGCCCGCCGGGCCGAGGGCCGGGACCGGCTCCGGACTCTCATCGGCTGGACCTCGGCCGTGCTCGCCGCGGTCCTGGCGATGCTGCCGCTGATCCTCGCCGGCCGGCGGCAGCACGCCCAGATCAGCTGGATCGGGGACACCACCTGGGCACGGGTGCACAAGTTCCCGGGCGAGATGTTCCTCAGCACGACGGTCGCCGGCTTCTTCCTCACCCTGGGAACGGGTGCGCTGGTCATCCTCGCCGTCGCGGACGGCGGCAAGCAGCGGTGGATCGCCGCGTCCCTGGCGTTCTGGACGCTGCTGCCGCCGGTGCTGGCCTATTACACCTTCCACGAGTTCCACTTCTTCCTGCCGCGCTACCTGCTCTTCACGATCCCGGCGTGGGTCCTGCTCGGCGCGTACGCGATCCGCCGGCTCGCCGGCACCGAGCCCAAGGTCCTGATGGCCACCCTCGTCGCGGGGGCCGCACTGGTCGTCGTGGGCTGGCACCGCCAGACGGTCGTCCGCACCGACCCCGAGAACGAGTACGCCTTTCGGGACGCAGCCCATCACATCGCCGAGCGGGAGCAGCCGGGCGACGGCATCGTCTTCACCGGGTACGACTACCTGCACCGCGGCTTCCGCTACGAGTGGCGGCACCAGCCGGCGGGGCAGCAGCCCCGGGAGATCCTGGTCGCCCAGGCGCCCGGCACGGCCTGGTCCTGGGTGCACCCGCCGTGCCCGGACACCGCCGCCTGCCTCGGCGACACCCCCCGCATCTGGGTCGTCTCGTCGGACCCCCGCGGCCTGCCGCTGAGCCCCCTGCCGGCCGGCCAGCAGCCCGCCATCGAAGAGCGCTTCCAGCTCATCTCACAGACCGTGTTCCACCGGTTGTGGGTCTCCGAGCTCATTCGCCGGCCCGGGAAGTAGCGTGGCGGGATGAATCCCGTCCCGCCGCTGGTCACGCTGCACGTGTGGCGGGTGCCGCGGCGAGCCGTCGGGCGAGCCTTCGTCCGGATGGCGGCCGATCCGCGCCGGTTGCGCCGGCTGCCGGGAGTGCGCTTCGGCAAACTGCTCGGCACCGGGACCGGGACGGGTTTCGGGCCGGGCGACAGCGACCTCACCCGGTACGCGGCCGTGGTCGCCTGGGACGACGCCGGCGGCGGTGACCTGGGCCGGGTCGGGGCGGCCTGGGACGCGATCGCGACCTCCGCCGCCCGCGCCGACCTGCGGCCGCTGACCAGCCGCGGCCGGTGGTCCGGGACCGTTCCCTTCGGCGAGCCGTCCGGCGGCCGTACCGACGGCCCGGTGCTGGCGCTGACCAGGGCCCGGCTGCGGCCGGCGAAGGCGCTGACGTTCTGGAGGGCCGTGCCGCCGGTGGCCCGGGAGCTGGCCGCCGCACCCGGGCTGCTCGCGCGCTTCGGCCTCGGGGAGGCGCCGGTCGGCTGGCAGGGCACGGTCAGTGTGTGGCGCGACGCGACGGACCTGACCCGGTTCGCGTACCGTCAGCCGGAGCACCGCGCGGTGATCGCGCGGACGGCAGCCGTCGACTGGTACGCCGAGGATCTGTTCGCCAGGTTCGCGGTGCTCGGCATCAGCGGCGACAGGGCCGTGCTGGGCTGGCGGGAAGGAGAGCGATGAGGCTCGTCCCCTGGCAGCCGGACGACATGCTCCGGCGGCTGGACGACGTGGTGAGCGTGTACGGCGAGGCGATGGGCTACCGCGCCGAGCTGCTGCAGACCCGCCGCGGCTACATCGGCGCGCACGTGCGCCGGGCCGGCTTCCGGGCCGTCGCCACGCTGACCACCGAGGGGCAGCTCGCCGGTTTCGGGTACGGCTACGCGTCCGGCCCCGGCCAGTGGTGGCACGACCAGGTCCGCTCGGCGCTGGACGACACCGCCCGGCGGCGCTGGCTGGCCGAGTGCTTCGAGGTGGTCGAGCTGCACGTACGCCCGAGCGCGCAGGGGCACGGCATCGGCGCCCGCCAGCTGCGGGCCCTGCTGTCGATGGCGGACGGCTCGACCGTGATGCTGTCGACGCCGGAGGCCGACGAGCAGCGTTCCCGCGCCTGGCGGCTGTACCGGCGCTTCGGCTTCGAGGACCTGCTGCGCGACTTCTACTTCCCGGGCGACGAGCGGGCCTTCGCGATCCTGGGCCGGGGCCTGCCGCTGACCGAGCGCGCCCCGGCGGAGGGCGCTCCCGGCATTGTCGGCATCTGACCGCCCGTCCAACCACCCCGCCGCCACCCACAAACGGACTGAAGACCGGCCCAGGGCGCTCTGGGTCCTGCTCGGCGCTCTGGTGCTGGTGCAGATCTGCTATCCGCTCACCCACGGCGGGGCACGCGCCGGGCTGACGATCACCACGGTCGTTCTCGGGTACGTGCTCTCGATCGCCCACGCATGGCTCAGCCGGGGAGCCCGGCCGGCCGTGGCGCTGGTGGCGACGGCCACGCTGGGCGGGTTCGCGGTGGAGGCGGTGGGCGTGGCCACGGGCTTCCCGTTCGGCACGTACGACTACGCCGGCCGGCTCGGCCCCGAGGTGCTCGGCGTACCCCTGATCATCCCGCTGGCCTGGACCTGGATGGCGTGGCCGGCGTGGCTGGCGGCACTGCGCCTGGCCCGGTCGCGGCCGGCCCGGATCGCGCTCGCGGCGGCCGGGCTGGCCGCCTGGGACCTGTTCCTCGACCCGCAGATGGTCGCCGAGGGGTACTGGCGCTGGCACTCCCCCACCCCGGCGCTGCCCGGCGTGCCCGGCATCCCGGTCGGCAACTACCTGGGCTGGCTGGGCTTCGCGCTGGTGCTGATGACCGTGCTGGGAGTCGCGGCCGGCCGGCCCGGCAACCGCCCCGGCGACCGGGATGCCCCGATGATCGCGTTGTGGCTGTGGACGTACGCTTCGTCTGTGCTCGCCCACGCGGTGTTCCTGGGTCTGCCCTGGTCCGCGCTCTGGGGCGGGATCCTCATGGGTGCGGCGGTGCTGCCCCTGCTCCCCGCGCTGCGACGCCCCGCATGACGTGGCTCGCCCTGCTGCCGTGGTTGGCGCTGACCGGGCACACCCTCGTCAACGCGGCACTGCTGCGCCGTCCGCCGCGCGGCGCGACGGTCACCGAGCGGGTTGCCGTCCTGCTGCCGCTGCGTGACGAGGCCGCCCGGGTGACGCCCTGCCTGGAGTCGCTGCTCGGCCAGCGCGGCGTCGCCGACCTGGAGATCATCGTCCTCGACGACGGCTCGACGGACGGCACGGCGGAGGTGGTACGCGGGCTCGCCGGGGACAAGGTGCGGCTGCTGACCGGGGCACCGCCGACTCAGGGGTGGCTCGGCAAACCGCACGCGTGCGCGCAGTTGGCCGAGGCGGCCGGCGACCGCGACGTGCTCGTCTTCGTCGACGCCGACGTGGTGCTCGCGCCCGACGCGGTGGCCGGCGGCGTGGCGTTGCTGCGGTCGGCGCAGGTCACGCTGCTGTCGCCGTACCCGCGGATCACCGGGGCGGGCCGGCTCGTGCAGCCGCTGCTGCAGTGGTCGTGGCTGACGTTCCTGCCGTTGCGGCTCATGGAACGCTCGCCGCGTCCGTCGCTTGCCGCCGCGGGCGGGCAGTGGCTGGTCGTGGACCGGGCAGGCTACGAACGGGCGGGCGGGCACGCGGCGGTGCGCGGCGACATCCTCGAGGACATCGGGCTGGCCCGGGCGGTCAAGCGCTCCGGCGGCCGGATCGCGCTCGCGGACGGGTCCGGCTTGGCGACGTGCCACATGTACGCGTCGTGGCGGGAGCTGGGCGACGGTTACGGGAAGTCGCTGTGGGCGTCGTTCGGGTCGCCGGCCGGTGCGGCCGCCGTCGTGCTCCTGCTGATGCTTCTGTACGTCGCCCCGCCGGTGACCGCGGCACTCGCCCTGATGTCCGCAACGGTGGATCTTGCGTTGGGGAGTTTGTGTGCGTACGGGATGGGTGTTCTGGGCAGGATGATCGCCGCGGCCGCGACGGGCGGGCGGACCTGGCCCGACCCGTTGGCCCAGCCGGTGTCGATCCTGGTCTTCGCGGCCCTCGTGGCGCGATCGTTCGCGCGGCGCCGGCAGGGGCGCCTGAGCTGGCGGGGGCGACCGGTATGAGCCGGATCGTGGTGATCGGCGCGGGCGTGGGAGGCCTCGCCGCGGCGATCCGGCTGGCCGGCGCGGGCCACGAGGTCACGGTGCACGAGCGGGCCGCGACCGTCGGCGGCAAGCTCGGCCGCTACGAGCGCGACGGGTTCCGTTTCGACACCGGCCCGAGCCTGCTGACGCTGCCGCAGGTCTTCGCCGGCCTCGGCCTCGACCTCGACCCGGAGCCGCTGGACCCGGTGGTGCGCCACGTGTTCGCGGACGGCAGCACCCTCGACTCGTCGTCCGACCCTTCGGTGTTCGCTCAACGGATCGCGGACGCGTTCGGGGCGGCGGCGGCCGCGGACTGGGCCCGCTTCTGGCGGCGCGCGGAACGCATCTGGGCCGCGTCGTGGCGCTCGGTGCTGCAACGCGAGGTCTCCCCCGCGACGCTGGCCCGGCTGTCCTGGCGCATCGGCGACCTCGCCGCGATCGCACCGGGCCGCTCACTGCGCACCCTCGGCCGGCACTACCTGCGCGACCGGCGGCTGCGGATGCTGCTGGACCGGTACGCGACCTACACCGGCACCGATCCCCGGCAAGCTCCGGCAGCGCTCGCCGCGATCCCGTACGCGGAGCTGGCCTTCGGCGGCTGGTACCTCCGAGGCGGCCTCGGCGTCCTGGCGTCAGCCCTGCGGGACCGCTGCGCGGCGCTCGGAGTCACGATCCACACCTCGTCGCCCGTGACCGCCATCCGTACGGCCGAGGGCCGGGTCACCGGCGTCCTGACCCCGGGCGGCGCCGTCCCCGCCGACGTCGTCGTCTCCGATGTGGACGCCGCGACGCTGTACCGGGACCTGCTGCCCTCCCCGCGCCGGCTCGCCGGCCTGGCCGACCGCAGCCTGGCGGGCTTCGTCCTGCTGCTGGGCGTCCGGGGCGAGACGCCGGAACTCGCGCACCACACCGTCTTCTTCCCCCGCGGCTACGACGCGGAGTTCGACGCGGTCTTCGGCGACCCCGCCCGCGGCCGCCGCGCCCGCCCCGCGTCGGACCCGGCCGTCTTCGTCACCCGGGCCACCGACCCGGCGGTGCACCCACCCGGCACGGAGGCGTGGTTCGTCCTGGTGAACGCACCCCGGCACGGCACCGGCTTCAGCGCCGTCGACTGGCGCCGGCCGGGGCTGGCCCCGGCGTACGGGGACCACATCCTGAACGTCCTCGCCCGTCGCGGCCTGGACGTCCGCGACCGGTTGGTGTTCATGGAGACGCGCACACCGGCCGACCTGGCGGAGGCGACGGGTGCGCCGGGCGGCGCGATCTACGGCACGGCCGGCGGGCTGCTGCGGCCGGTCAACCGGGGTCCGGTCGAGGGGTTGTTCCTGGTGGGCGGATCGGCGCATCCGGGCGGCGGCCTGCCGATGGTCACTCTCTCCGCGAGGATCGTCGCGGACCGGATCGGCCCGGCCTGACGGCCTCAGCGTCCGCCGAGAGCCGGCCGCGGGCGGTCCGGATGCTGTCAGCCCTCGTCGAACCGGAGCGCTGCCGCGTCGCTCAGCACGGTCGTCGCCGCGGCGGCCGCGGTCGTGTTCGCTCGGCAGAAGTCCCGGACCTTGTAGAAGTTGGAATGCAGGTAGGCCTCGTGCACGCTCGAGTCGCGGATCCGCACCATCGACTCGTCGGCGTTGCGCAGCGCGGTGAGCGAGTAGTTGTGGCTGCCCATGAAGACGCGCGGGATCTGATCGTCGTCGTACGCCCCGTCGATCAGCATGTACTTGCTGTGCGCCTTGATGGTCCGGTTGCCGTACCGCGCCTCGCACGAGGTGATGCCGATACTCCTGCCGCCCACGTTGCCCAGGGCGTCCAGCGCCGACGTGCTGGTCACGGAGTAGACGACGTCGACCCAGCAACCGTCCTTCACCAGGTCGGCGAGCTTCTTGGCCACGGCGGTGCGGGTCAGCGCCCACATCACGATGCGGATGTCGGTCTGGTGCGGATCGCCGTCGGTCTGGCCCACGTACGAGCACTTCACCGAGTCGAGCACGTTGACGATCGTGTCGGTGGAGGCCTGGTTGTAGTCCCCGTTGGTTTCCTTGCGGGGGAAGAAGTGCGTCTTGTACTGGTCCGCGGACGCGCCCACGCGGTAGTAGTTGTCGTCACCGGTGCTGCTGGTCCGGTACTTCTTCAGGTCCTTGAAGTACGCCTTGTAGTTGGCGTACGACGACGCCTCGGTCCAGGTGATCGCGTTGTTGTATGCGGTGTCGGCGTCCCAGGTGCCCAGGTTGCCGGACGACTGGAACACCACGCCGGTCTTCACCGCGCCGTTGTTCAGCACCACCTTCGTGGCGGTGAGGAACTTGTTGTGGTTGTACGCGTCAGCGTCGCCGATCTTGCGCTTGCCGATGCAGCCCCTGTTCTTGGCGCACAGCAGGATGTACGAGGAGGCGGTCTCGCTGGTGCCGAGCTCCGGCTTCAACCGCAGGTACGGCGGCTGCGTCGCGTTGGAGCTGCCGTCACCGGCGACCTGGCCGTCCAGCAGGATCCGCACGTTGACGCCCCGCCGGTGTGCCTTGATCAGCCGGTCGGTGATGGCGGGCCGCGCTGTGGTGTCCGAGTAGTCGGGGGTCTTGAACTCGAACCAGGACATCTCGATGGTCTCGCCGGCCGGCACCCGGTCGATCAGGCGGGCCAGCTGCTGGAAGATGGCGTACTGCGCGGCTTCGCTGCCGGCCGGGTCGTTGAACACCGGAACCCCGAAGACCGGGTCCGGCTCGGCCGCCTCGGCGCCGGTAGCCACCACGGCGCCACCGACGGCGAGCAACGCGCTCGCCGTCGCCGCGAAGAGAATTCTGACTGCACGCTTCACTGTCGATCTCCCGGTTCGAAGGGTGCCGACCCTAGCGAACCGGCGCATCCACCGCAGCCCGCGCCAGCAGCTGTCTACAGAGGCTGGACGCCGAACGGGAGCTCGCCCGTGGCGATGTGGTCGAGCAGGGTCGCGCGCAGCGCCTCGGCCGCGTGCGGCAGCACGGCCCGGCGGCGGTGGGCGAGCGCGACCGTCCGGCGCATCCCCGGCGGCGCCAGCGGGGTCGCGCGCAGCAACGGCCGGTTCACCAGCACCATGCTGGGTACGAGCGCCACCCCCAGCCCCGCCTCGACGAACGCCAGCACGGCATCCATCTCCCCGCCCTCGACCGCGAACCGGGGGGCGAAGCCGGCGCGCCGGCATGCCTCCAGGGTCACGTCCCGCAGGTCGTAGCCGGGGCGGAACATGACCAGCGGGGTGTCCCGCAGCTCGCTGAGGGCGAGCTCGGTCCCCGCGGTCGGCGGCGGCCCGGAGGCCACGGAGGCGACCACCAGGCTCTCGCGCAGCACCGGCGCCGCGTGCAGCGACGGGTCGACGCCGTGCTCGGGCTGGACGATCAAGGCGAGGTCGAGGTCGCGGGCGAGCAGGTCGGCGATGAGGTCCTGGGAGCTGCCCTCGTTGACGTACAGCTCGATGGCGGGGTGCTCGGTGCGGAACCGGCGCAGCACCGTCGGGACCAGCGACGAGCAGAGGCTGGGGGTGGCACCGACCCGGACCCGGCCGCGCCGCAGGCCGACGATCTCCTGGACGGCGTCGCGGGCAGCGTCGGCGTCGGCGACCATCCGGCGGGCGAGGGGCAAGAGGGTGTCGCCCGCCGCGGTGAGAGCGACGGCGCCGCGGGCGCGTTCGAACAGCGGAGCGCCGAGAGTTGTTTCGAGGGTGTGAATCTGCTTACTTAAAGTCGGCTGTGAGACGCCCAGCGAGTCCGCCGCTTGGGTGAAATGCCGGGTTTCTACCACTGCTAGGAAGTATCGGAGCTGTTGAAGCTGCACTTCCATAGCCTATGTCTATGAGCACTAACTCGATCATGCATTAGACGAATCGCTCCGAGGTTCTTACCGTCCAGGGTGTGTCGGTAGATACCAGAACTCCTCCCCCGAAGGCGACGGCCGAGCCCGCACGCAAGGCTCTCGCCAAGGCCCCCGCCAAGCGGCGGCCGCGGGGCCTGCGCTCGTCCGTAGCGCTCAAGATCTTCATGGCGGTCACCGGCCTGCTCCTGGTGGCGTTCCTGTACGTGCACATGATCGGCAACCTGAAGATCTTCCTCGGCGCCAAGGACTTCGACCACTACGCGCACTGGCTGCGGACGATCGGCGTACCGCTGCTGCCGCAGGACTGGTACCTGTGGATCCAGCGCGCCGCCCTCACCGTCGCGGTCGTCGGGCACATCGTGGCGGCCACGATCCTCGCCCGGCGCGCCCGCAAGGCCCGGCCCGTGCGCTACGTGCGCCGCGCCAAGGTCCAGGGCAGCTACGCGGCGCGGACCATGCGCTGGGGCGGCGTCATCATCCTGCTGTTCGTGATCTACCACATCCTCGACCTGACCACCGGCACGCTGAACCCCAACGCCGACCCGCAGCACCCGTACGCGAACGTGGTCGCCGACTTCGCGCCCGGCCGCTGGTACGTGACGCTCTTCTACACGCTGGCCATCGTGAGCGTCGGCTTCCACCTGCGGCACGGGCTGTTCAGCGCCGTCCGCACCCTCGGCCAGCGCACGCAGCGCGGCGAGCGCATCGCCCGGGCCGTCGCCCTGGTGCTCTCCGCCGTCCTCGTCGCCGGCTACCTGTCGGTGCCGTTCGCCGTGCTCACCGGATTGGTGGACTGACATGACCAACTCCTTCTGGAACGAGGGCGAACCGATCGCCGACACGGCGGCGCCCGACGGCCCGGTCGAGACCCGCTGGGACCGCCGCAAGTTCGCCGCCAAGCTGGTCAACCCGGCCAACCGGCGCAAGCTCAGCGTCATCGTCGTCGGCACCGGCCTGGCCGGCGGCTCGGCCGCGGCGACCCTGGCCGAGGCCGGCTACAAGGTCCGCTCGTACTGCTACCAGGACAGCCCGCGGCGCGCGCACTCCATCGCCGCGCAGGGCGGTATCAACGCCGCCAAGAACTACCGCAACGACGGCGACTCGATCTACCGGCTGTTCTACGACACGGTCAAGGGCGGCGACTTCCGCGCCCGCGAGTCCAACGTGTACCGGCTCGCACAGGTCAGCGTGAACATCATCGACCAGTGCGTGGCCCAGGGCGTACCGTTCGCCCGCGAGTACGGCGGCCTGCTCGACAACCGCTCGTTCGGCGGCACCCAGGTGTCCCGTACGTTCTACGCCCGGGGCCAGACGGGTCAGCAGCTGCTGCTGGGCGCGTACCAGGCGATGGAGCGGCAGATCGGGCTCGGCAACATCGAGATGTTCGCCCGGCACGAGATGCTCGAGCTCGTCGTGGTCGACGGCAAGGCCCGCGGCATCGTGGTGCGCGACATGGTCACCGGCGAGATCACCACGGACCTGGCCGACGCGGTCGTGCTCGCCTCCGGCGGCTACGGCAACGTGTTCTTCCTGTCCACCAACGCCAAGGGCTGCAACGTCACGGCGAGCTGGCGGGCACACCGCAAGGGCGCGCTGTTCGCGAACCCCTGCTACACCCAGATCCACCCGACGTGCATCCCCGAGTCCGGCTCGCACCAGAGCAAGCTCACGCTGATGAGCGAGTCGCTGCGCAACGACGGCCGGGTGTGGGTCCCGAAGCGCCGGGAGGACTGCGGCAAGCCGGCCGCCGACATCGCCGAGGAGGACCGCGACTACTACCTGGAGCGGATCTACCCCTCCTTCGGCAACCTGGTCCCCCGCGACATCGCGTCGCGCGCCGCCAAGAACGTGTGCGACGAGGGCCGTGGCGTGGGCCCCGGCGGCCTCGGCGTCTACCTCGACTTCGCCGACGCCATCTCCCGGCTGGGGCGCGACGCCGTCGAGGCCAAGTACGGCAACCTGTTCGAGATGTACCAGCGCATCACCGGCGAGGACCCGTACGAGACGCCGATGCGCATCTACCCCGCCGTGCACTACACGATGGGTGGCCTCTGGGTCGACTACGACCTCCAGTCGACGATCCCCGGCCTGTTCGTGGTGGGCGAGGCCAACTTCTCCGACCACGGCGCCAACCGCCTGGGCGCGTCGGCGCTCATGCAGGGCCTCGCGGACGGCTACTTCGTGCTGCCGCACACGCTCGCGCACTACCTGGCCTCCGGCCCGTACGAGAAGATCTCGCCGGACCACGAGCAGGTCGTCGCGGCCCGCGCCCAGGTCGAGGAGCGGATCCAGAAGCTGCTCTCGATCGACGGCGACCGGACCGTGGACTCCTTCCACCGCGAGCTCGGCCACATCATGTGGGAGTACTGCGGCATGGAGCGCACGGAGGAGGGCCTGAGCAAGGCCATCGGCCTCATCCGCGACCTGCGTGACGAGTTCTGGGCCCGGGTCAAGGTGCCGGGCACGGGCGAGCAGCTCAACCAGAACCTGGAGAAGGCCGGCCGCGTCGCCGACTTCCTCGAGCTGGGCGAGCTGATGTGCATCGACGCGCTGCACCGCGCCGAGTCGGCGGGCGGCCACTTCCGCGCCGAGAGCCAGACCCCGGACGGCGAGGCCCTGCGCCACGACGACGAATTCAGCTACGTCGCGGCCTGGGAGTACGGCGAGACCCCCACCCTGCACAAGGAACAGCTGGACTTCGAGTACGTCCACCCGAGCACGCGGAGCTACAAGTAATGGACATCCAGGTACGCGTGTGGCGCCAGACCGGTCCCGAGGACAAGGGCCGCATGGTCACGTACGACGTGAAGGACATCTCGCCGGACGCCAGCTTCCTCGAGATGCTGGACGTCCTCAACGAGAAGCTGATCCTCGACGGCGACGACCCGATCGCCTTCGACCACGACTGCCGCGAGGGCATCTGCGGCATGTGCGGCATGATGATCAACGGCGTGGCCCACGGCCCCGAGCGCGCGACCACCACCTGCCAGCTGCACATGCGCCACTTCGACGACGGCGACGTCATCGACGTCGAGCCGTGGCGCGCGTCGGCGTTCCCGGTCATCAAGGACCTCGTCGTCAACCGCGGCGCCTTCGACCGGATCATCCAGGCGGGCGGCTACATCACGGCCCCCACGGGTACGGCCCCCGACGCGCACGCCACCCCGGTCCCCAAGCTGGACGCGGACGCGGCGTTCGAGGCCGCCACCTGCATCGGCTGCGGCGCCTGCGTGGCGGCGTGCCCGAACGGCTCCTCGATGCTCTTCACCGCCGCGAAGGTGGCGCACCTGGGCCTGCTGCCGCAGGGCCAGCCGGAACGGGACAGCCGCGTGGTGGACATGCTGGAGGCCCAGGACGAGGCGGGCTTCGGCGGCTGCACCAACATGGGCGAGTGCACGACGGTCTGCCCGAAGGGCATCCCGCTGACCCTGATCGGCCGCCTCAACAACGACTACCGCAAGGCCGTCCGCAAGAGCTGACTGCATCCGGAGCGGCGGCCCGTCCCCACAACGGGCTGCCGCTGCACACCTCGCCGAGAAGGACCGCCAGCCATGAGCGTGCTCAGGGGTGACGGGTCGCCAGGTGCGGTCGCGGGGCTTGTGCCCGGCGAAGCGGTCAGGGTTGCGGTCGACGGGGTGGACGGCGTCGGGAAGACCACATTCGCGCGGCAGATTGCCGCCGCGCTCACCGCTGCCGGTCGTCCTGCCGTACATCTCTCCGCGGACGGCTTCCACCACCCGCGGGCGGTCCGGCATCGGCGCGGGCGGGACTCACCCGAGGGTTTCTGGCTCGACTCGTACGACTACGCTGCGCTGATCGACAACGTTCTGACGCCGTTCGGTCCGGGCGGCAACGGCAGGTACCGGCCGGCCGTGCACGACGTCGTGACGGACGACGTGCTCGATTCCCCGTGGCTCGTCGCGCCGCCGGGGGCGGTGCTGGTGGTCGACGGGTTGTTCCTGCACCGGGACGAGCTGGCCGGGTTCTGGGACTTCTCGGTGTTCCTCTCCGCCCCGTTCGAGGTGACGGTGCCGCGCATGGCGGCCCGGGACGGCTCGCACCCCGATCCCGGCCATCCCTCGCAGGCCCGGTACGTGGCGGGCCAGCGCCTCTACTTCGCCGCGTGTGAGCCCTGGCAGCGGGCATCCGTGGTCGTCGACAACTCCGACGTGTCCCGTCCGGTGCTGGCCGGTGCCGATGGGTGAGACCGTTCTGGCCGCCGCGGGCGTCTTCGCCGGCACCAACGTCGACGACATCATCGTGCTCACGGTGTTGTTCCTCGCTGCCCGTGCCACCGGGAAGCCACGGCCGTGGCAGATCTGGGTGGGTCAGTACGCGGGCATCGCCGCCCTCGTGGCGGTCTCGGCGCTGGCCGCTCTCGGGCTGACGATCGTGCCCGACCCCTGGACCGGGCTGCTCGGCCTCGTGCCGATCGCGCTGGGTGTGCGGGGTCTGATCGGTGCCCTTCGCAGCGACGGCGACGCCCCGGACACGGTCACCGCCGGGAGCGCGTTCGCCGTCGCCGGCGTGACCGTGGCAAACGGGGCCGACAACATCGCCGTGTACACGCCGGTGTTCCGGACGCTGGGCGTGGGCGGCAGCGTCACCACCGTCGCCGTCTTCGCGGTGCTGGTCGCGGTCTGGTGCGGTGCCGCGTCGTGGCTGGGGTCGCACCGGCGGGTCATCGCGGTCGCCGAGCGGTACGGCCACTGGCTCGTCCCGCTGGTCTTCGTCACGATCGGCGTGGTGATCGTGGTCGAGTCCGGCGTGCTGGGGCGGCTCATCTGACCATCCCCGCCGCTTCCTTCTCCCGCTGAGCCGCCACGCCGGCCACCGCCAGGCCGAGCGCCGCGGCCGCGAGCAGGCTGACGCGCCCGCCGAGCACCACCGCGGCGGATCCGAGCGGGTTCGCACATGCGATCGGGCCGAACATCGCGGTGTTCGCGGTCGCCGAGACCCGGCCGAGCAGGTGGCCGGGCGTGTGGGTCTGGATCGCGGTGACCGCCGCGACCAGCGTCCAGGACAGGCCGATCCCGCCGATCACGGCGCCCGTCACGAGCGCCGGCCACCATGGCAGGCAACGGGTCAGGAGCCCGGCCGCGAACAGGACCGTCCCGGTGACGCCGGTCGCGACGGCGCCCCACCGGGCGATGACCCGGCCGGCCACCAGGCCCGCGAGGATCGAGCCGGCGCCCTGGGCGCTCATCAGGACGCCGAGGAACGTGCTGGGCATGCCCATGTCGACGGTGACCACCTCGTACACGCCGGCTGTGGCGAAGCCCGAGAGCCCGATCGAGACCGCGGCCAGCAGGACGGTCACCCGCAGGATCCGTCGTCCTCGCAGGACGGCCAGGCCGGCGCGGAATCCCCGCTCGGTGGGCGGCGGGGTGGGGCCGGGAGTGCCGGTGAGGCGGAGCAGGGCGTACAGGGCAGCGACGACCAGCGGCATCAGCGCACACAGGACGGCCACGGCCGGGCCGCCGTGCCAGGCGTAGAGGCCGGCTCCGGCCGGCGGCGAGACGAGCTTCATGCCCTCCTGCGCGCTGGAGCGCCAGCCGTTGACCGCCCCGAGCTCTTCCGGGGCCAGCGCCGACGGCAGCAGCGCCGATTCGCCCGCGTCCAGCAGGACGTAGCTCAGCCCGTACCCGAAAGCGACGCCGTAGAGCAACCACGCCCTGTCGGGCGACCGGACCGCGAACAGTGACAACAGCGCCGCTGCCAGCGCCAGGTTCGTCGTGATCAGCAGGGTTCGCCGGGGTACGCGGTCCACGAGCGCGCCGAGCCAGGGGCCGGCGAGGGTCGGCGCGTAGACGCAGAGCCCGGCCAGGCCCGCGAGGCTCGCGGAGCCGGTCAGGTCGAGAATCCAGATGCCCACGACCAACGACATCGCGCTGCTGCCGAAGCCGGACAGCAGGGAGATGCCGACGAACAACGTGGTGTTGCGGCGCACTTCCGCCTCAAAGGTGAGTCAGGGCGACTCATATCCTGCGGAGGTGCATCGGTGGACGGCAAGATCGTCAACGGTTTGTTGACAAGGCCCCCGTCAGCTTGCGCACGGCCAGTCGTACGTGTCCCGGGAGGGCGGTGTGACCGGCTCGTGCGAGGTCCTGGACGGCCTGCTCGGCGAGCGCGTAGAGGCCGCCGGGCGGGGCATCCACGGCGGCCGCGACGGTGTCCCGCACCAGCGGCGCGCGGGTGAAGCGACCCGCCCAGCGCCGATCCGCCGCAATGCTGCGGTGCAGGTCGGAGACCGCTTCGCGGAGGACCACGATGCTGTGGGCGTACCGGAGGTCATGGTCGTGCCGGCGGGCCCGGGCCGCCGCCACCAGCCGCTGCCGGCGCTGCTCGGCGGCCTGCCGGCTGGCCAGCCCGAGCGCGCCGGCGATCTGCGTCCACGTGGCGCCGGCCCGGCGGGCGCGGTCGATCAGCTCCAGCTCACGCTCGTCCAGGCCGGCCCGGGCGGGACCGATCTCGGCGAGCTGGTCCAGGATCGCCATGTGTCAACACTACGTTGACACACGGCGAGCCCGGCGAGGTGGACGACCGGCGGACCCCCGTGTTCCTCCCACCGGCCGCCGTCCTCACCGCGCGGTCAGCGCCGCCCAGCTGGGCGCCGTCGGCGTCCAGCGCAGCGGCATCCGCGCCTCCGCCGGCGTACGGTCCCCCTTGCGCTGGTTGCAGCGCCCGCACGCGGCGACGGTGTTCTCCCAGGTGTTGCCCCCACCCCGCGAGCGCGGCAGGACGTGGTCGATCGTGGACGCAGCCCCGCCGCAGTAGCCGCAGCGCCGGCCGTCGCGGGCCAGCACGCCGCCGCGGGACCACGCCGGGCCGCGGCTGTGCCGCCAGCGCGTGACCACGTAGCTGACGAGGCGGACGACGGTCGGGATCGGGAAGACGCCGATGCGCGCGTCCGGCCGCGCCTCCTGCACGACCGCCACCTCGCGGAAGAGCATGCGGATGGCGTGCCGGACGCTGACCCGGTGCAGCGGCCCGTAGTCGGCGTTGAGTACGAGGACCACGCTCATCGCGGGTCACCTCCCCTGTGGTCTGGGCATGAAAAAGCCGCCCGGCCCCGGACAGCACGGGGTGAGCGGCGACGGTCATCGCTGATGCGATCAACCGCGTCGGTGACCCCTGCTTCCGTGCCGGAAAGCCGTCATGTCATCTCCCTAGGCCCGGTGATCCGGGCCACGTCGTCGACACACAAGGTAGGCGGACGTTCGGTACTGGACAACGGAATTAATCGATCAGCGTACGGCGGACGGCCACCAGCAACTGGCCGAGGCCGATCAGTCCGAGGGCCACCCAGACGAGCACCGCGCCCACCACCACGGTCCGCTCCCAGCCCGGATGGACCAGCTCCGCGACGCCGCCGAGAAGCAGCCCGCTGACCGCCACCAACACCCGGGTCGGGCGCTCACCCACGGTGACCACGCCCAGCCCGTCCATCCCGGCGGCCGCCGCCCGGGCCCGGACGTACTCGTGCAGCCAGCTCATCGCGAGACCCGCGACCACCAGCCAGCCCGGCGCCCCGGCCACCCAGAAGGCGGCCAGCCACGCCAGCTCGCCGAGCCGGTCGGCCACCGAGTCGTAGACGAAGCCCAGCCGGGTCGTACGCCCGGTCACGACGGCTACCGCCCCGTCGAGGGCGTCGGCGAACCCGGCCAGCAGCACCAGCAGCGCGCCCGCGAGCAGGGGCACGAACGGCACGCCCGCGCAGAGCAGCAGACCGGAAACGGTCACCGAGGTGGGTCCGACGTGCAACCGGCCGAGCAGGCTGCCGCCGCGGTATGCCAGGCGCACCCAGCCGCGGACCACGGGCGAGGCCGTGCGCGGGTCGAAACCGCCGTGCAGCGCCGACCAGGCAGCGGCGTACTGCTCCCAGGTCACCGCTCAGGCGGCGGCGGCAGGCGCGGCGGGCGCGCCGGCGAGCTGCTGCCACACCTCGCGGGTCGCGGGCGAGCGGTTCATGGTGATGAAGTGGATCCCCGGCACACCCTCGTCGAGCAGCTTGCGGCACATCTCGCTGCACAGCTCGATGCCCAGCTTGCGGACCCCCGCCTCGTCGTCGGCGATCCGCTCGAACCGCGCCAGCAGCGCCGGCGGGAACGGCGCGCCGGAGAGCTGAGCGGACCGCGCGATGGTCGCCATCCGCAGGACCGGCATCACGCCCGGCACGATCGGGGTGTCGCAGCCCGCGGCGCCCACCCGGTCGCGCAGCCGCAGATAGTCGTCCGCCTCGAAGAACATCTGGGTGATCGCGAAGTCGGCACCGGCCCGGCACTTGCTGATGAAGTTGCGGGTGTCGCTCTCGATGTCGGCCGAGCGGGGGTGCTTGTACGGGAAGGCGGCCACGCCGACGCTGAAGTCGCCCGCCTCACGCAGGAGCCGCACCAGGTCCTCGGCGTAGAGGACGCCCTGCGGGTGCCGCACCCACTCGCCGGTCGGGTCGCCGGGCGGGTCGCCCCGCACGGCCAGCACGTTGCGGATGCCGGCGCCGGCCAGCCGCCCGATGACGTTGCGCAGCTCGGCGATCGAGTGGTTGACCGCCGTCAGGTGGGCCATGGGCAGCAGGGTGGTCTCCGTCGCGACCCGCTCGGTCACGTCGACCGTGGTGTCGCGGGTGGTGCCGCCGGCGCCGTACGTGATCGACACGAAGTCGGGCCGCAGCGGCTCGAGCTCGCGGATGGTGCGCCACAGCAGCTGCTCGGCCTCGCGGGTCTTGGGCGGCATGAACTCGAACGAGAACGTCGGCGCCGGGCGACGGATCAGGTCGCCGATCGCCGGGGATGCCGGGAGACGGGAAGGAAGGCCGAGAGACACACCGGAGACTCTACCGGCTGGCGCTCGAGAACCGACGGACTAGGTTTGGCGCCGTGAGCTCCCCGCTGGAACGCGCCGGCCTCCGGCCCCGCGTCGACAAGGCCCTCGCCGCCTTCCTCGCCACGCAGCGCTCCCGGCTGCTGTCGATCGACGAAGCGCTCGCCGAGGTGGCGGATGCGCTCGAAGCGTTCGTGCTGCGCGGCGGGAAGCGGCTGCGGCCCGCCTTCGCCTACTGGGGCTACCGCGGGGCGGGCGGCCTCGACTCGGACCACGTCGTCGCCGCTGTCGCGGCGCTGGAGTTGGTGCAGGCCAGTGCGCTGATCCACGACGATCTGATGGACCGTTCCGACACCCGCCGCGGCGAGCCGTCGGTGCACAAGCGGTTCGCGGCCCGGCACGCCCCGGCGGTCGGGCGCGGCCCGTCGCAGGCCTTCGGCGACAACGCCGCCGTGCTGCTCGGCGACCTCGTCCTGGTCTGGTCGGACGAGCTGCTGCACGGCTCGGGGGTCGAGCTCGAGGACCTCGCCAGGGCCCGGCCCGTCTTTGACGGAATGCGGACAGAGGTGACCGCAGGCCAGTATCTCGACGTACTCACCGCGGTCACCCGGGACACGTCGCTGGACCGCGCCGGCAAGGTGGCCCGCTACAAGTCGGCGAAGTACACCGTCGAGCGCCCCCTGCTGCTCGGTGCGGCGCTCGCCGCCGCCCCGCCGGCCCTGATCGGCGCCTACTCCGCCTTCGGGCTGCCGCTCGGGGAGGCGTTCCAGCTCCGCGACGACGTGCTCGGCGTCTTCGGCGACCCGGTCGTCACCGGCAAGCCCGCCGGCGACGACCTGCGCGAGGGCAAACGGACGTATCTCGTCGCGGCCGCATACGAGACGGTGTCCGGCGCGGGGCGGGCGGAGATCGAACGCGGGCTGGGCGACCCGGAGCTGGATGAGGCCGGCGTCGGACGGCTGCGCGCGATCATCACGGAGAGCGGCGCGCTCGCCCGGACCGAGGCGCGGATCGCCGCGCTCACCGAGGAGGCGCTGGGGGCGCTTCAGGCCGCGGACGTCGAGCCCGAGGCCCGGGCCGTGCTACTGGACCTCGCCGACGCGGCGGTGCGCCGCACCGTCTGAAGGTCACTCGCGCAGGCGGCGCAGCAGCGCGCTGCCTTCCCCCGCCCGCGGTTCCCGCTGCACGCCGCGCCGGCCCAGCCAGACCCAGACGGACAGCGTCAGCAGCACCATCGCGAAGCCGAACAGCAGGTCCTCGACCGGCGCGTACGCGATCCGCCACCCGACGATCGCGGCCGGGTCGTAGACCACGATGTCCCGCCCCGTCAGGATGCCGTTGGACAACAGCTGGAAGACGATGACGATCGGGTACGTCGCCCAGAGGACCACCCGCCGGACGAGCCGCGTACGCAGCACGAACAGGTCGGCAGCGACCGCGGCGGCCACGCCGAGCAGGGCCGCCGCCGTGTAGGTCACTCGTCACCGTCCCCGGCCGGCCGGCCGAGCACCGCCCGCACGGCCTCGAACCCGAGCACCGCGCAGACCGGTACGACGACGAAGAACAGCACCTCGTCCAGGGGCAGCCCGCCGGGGAACAGGACCCCGGTGGTCTGCTCCGGGTCGAACGTCCAGTGCCCGGCCGCGATCGCCGCGAGGTCCCAGAGCACGAAGACGACCACGACGGGCAGGAGCGTCAGCAGCAGGCGCCGCCACCGGCGCAGGACGTTGACCTTGAGCACCGGTTCCAGCCACAGCGCGCACACCAGGCAGCCGGCGAGGACGCCGAGGTAGGCCAGGTGGCGCATCCGGAGTCAGAAGCCGAGCGCCTGGGCGCGCCGCTTGACCTCGCGCGCACGGTCGCCGCCGAGCGCCGCCGCGCCCGAGCCGCCGAGGGTCTCGTCGGGCTCGTAGAGCCACCCGAGGGCCTCTTCGTCGTTGTACCCAGCGTCGTGGAGCAGCGTGAGGATGCCGGGGAGGTGCTTGAGCACGGTGCTGTTGGCCACCAGCTCGGCGGGCACCACCCGGATGCCGTCGCGCCTGACGGCCAGCAGCTCGCCGTCGCGGATCATCTGGTGCACCTTGGTGATCTTCACACCGAGCCGGTCCGCCACGTCGGGCAGGTTGATCCACTCGGCCGGGCCGGTCGGCTGGTCGGCCGCCGGGCCCACGGTTACGGGTTCGGTCACCCGACCAGCGTGCCACGCCGGGCTTCCACCCCACCACGCGGAACCCCCTGACGGAGCCGGGACCGGCCCGGTCCGACGAGAGCGGAGATTGACCCGATGACCCTGTGGCGGACAACCCGCAACGAGGTGGCCGGCGCGTGGCGATCGCTGCGCTACGACCTGGGCCGGCGCGAGGGGGAACCCGGAGCGGCACAGGCCGGCACCGCACCCGCCGTCCCCGACGTGACCGCCACCGGATTCAGTACCTTCGGCGGGGCCGGGATCACCGACGGGCTGCGGACGGCGTACGGGGTGGACCAGGCCCGTCACCCCCGTCGCCTGGTCGCCGTCACGGCGTTCGGCGTGCTTGCGGTCGCCGGGGCCACGGGCAGCTACTTCGCCGTCGTGAACGGGCTCGGTGCGCTGCTGAGCGACCCGGGCGGCGCCGAGCCGTACCCGCTGGCCGCCGCGGCGCCCGGCGGTGCGCACGGCGACCTTTCGCACGAGGGTCTCGGCCAGGGCTCGGCGCCGGACACCGTGACCGCACCGCAGCCCACCGGCGGCACGATCCGGGTGCTGCCCAATCCGGTGGCCACCACGGCACGGCCACCCGTGACGCGGATCGCCCCGCTGCTGCCGCACCGCAGCACGGTGGGCGGCGCCGACCCGGCGACCGGGCCCACCGACTGTGACTGCCTGACCCCGCCCGTGCCGACGCCGACCGCGGCGCCGTCCACGCCGAACGACCCGTCGCCCACCCCCTCGCCCAGCGCGTCCACCGACGACTCGGCCGAGCCGGAGCCGAGCGACGACCCCACGTCGCCCGCGTCCGAGGGTTCCAGCGGCGGCGGCAGCGGCGACACCGGTGGGAGGACGGAACGGGCGCGCCACACTGGCGGGCGCTGATCCGATTTGTCAACATATAGCGCCCGCGGTGCCCGGCTCCGCGGGCCGATTTCTGCCTTATGCGCAGGTCAGCACGTCGCGCAGTACCCGTTAGGTCTCAGGTGAGACATCCTGGTCCGCCTTTCCCGGAAGGGCACATACACTTCACGCCGATGGACACGACTGTCGCCGACACGTTGATCGGCACGACGATTGACGGGCGCTACCGGATCACCGGGCGCGTCGCCCGTGGTGGGATGGCGACCGTCTACACCGCCGTGGACGACCGACTCGAGCGTACGGTCGCATTGAAGATCATCCACCCGTCGCAGGCCACGAACGTCCATTTCGTCGACCGGTTCACCGACGAGGCCAAGACGATCGCCCGGCTCACGCATCCCAACGTCGTGGCCGTCTACGACCAGGGCCGCCACCAGGGCCTGCCCTACCTCGTCATGGAGTACGTCCAGGGCCGCACCCTGCGCGACCTGCTGATCCAGCGCCGCCGGCTCAACCCGGTGGAGGCGCTGGCCATCCTCGAGCAGATGCTCGCCGCGATCGCCGCCGCGCACCGCGCCGGACTGGTCCACCGCGACGTGAAGCCCGAGAACGTGCTCGTCGCCGAGGCGCCCAGCGGCGGCATCGCCAACCTCGTCGACAGCGTCGTCAAGGTGGCCGACTTCGGGCTGGCGCGCGCCGTCGAGGCCAGCAGCACGGACGACTCGGGCCAGCTGATGGCCACGGTGGCGTACGTCGCACCCGAGCTCGTCACCGACGGGCACGCCGACGCCCGCACCGACGTCTACTCGGCGGGCATCGTGCTCTTCGAGATGCTCACCGGCCGCGTGCCGTACGACGGCGGCGAGCCCGTCGAGGTGGCCTGGCAGCACGTGGACAACGATGTACCGGCCCCGTCCAGCATCGTCAAGGGCCTGCCCACGGTCCTGGACGACCTCGTCGCGCGGGCCACCCGCCGCGACCCGGGCGCCCGCCCCACCGACGCCGGCGCGCTGCTCGCCGAGGTCCAGGTGGTCCGCGACGACCTCGGCGCCGCGAACGTGGAGACCGCGCTGCTGCGCCAGGTGGCCGCGCGCCCGCCGGCCGGGGACGCCACGGCGCTGGTGCCGGCCCTCACCTCCGTCTTCCCGACCACCGGCGACCGCCCCACCTGGGCGCGGCTGCCGGAGCAGAACCCGCGCGGCCAGCGCCGCCGCGGCGCCCCTCCGCCGTTCCCGGACGGCCCGGCCGGCCGCTTCGGCGACCGCCGCCGCATCTTCATCATCGCCGCCGTCTCCCTCATGGTGCTCACCGTCGTCTTCAGCACCTGGTGGGTGACCGCGGGGCGCTACACGGACGCGCCGCAGCTGGTGAACATGACCCGCGGCCAGGCCGAGGAGGAGGCCAAGACCAAGGGCTTCTCGCTCGGCTTCGACGACGGCCGCTACGACGAGAACATCCCCAAGGACGTGGTGCTGGCGCAGGATCCGCCGGCCCGGGAGCGGCTCGTCAAGGGCGGCCTGCTGACCCTCACCCTGTCCCTGGGCCCGGAGCGCTACCCGGTGCCGGACGTGGTCGGCATGGAGAAGGCCGCCGCCAAGGGCGAGATCGAGGGCACGAAGCTCAAGTTCAAGGAAGGCGACGGCAAGTACAGCGACGATGTGCCGCAGGGCGTGGTGATCTCCGTCAACCCCCACGTCGGCGACCAGCTCAAGCCGGGTGCCACGGTCACCGTCGTGATCAGCAAGGGCAAGGCCCCGATCACCGTGCCGGACGTCAAGGGCAAGAACATCAACGACGCCCGCAACCAGCTCCAGGGGCTCGGCCTGGTGGTCGTGGAGCAGTACAAGGACAGCGACCAGCCCGCCGACACGGTCATCGGCCAGTCCCCCGGTCCGGAGACCGGCGCGGAGAAGGACGACGAGATCAAGCTCGACGTCAGCAAGGGTCCGCCGCAGGTGACGGTGCCCGACCTGACCAACCAGCCGTGCCAGCAGGCGGCGCAGACCCTGCAGGGCATGAACCTTCGGGTACGGATCAACTTCAACCCCAACGGGCTCGTCCGCCAGCAGAACCCGGGGCCCAACACGCCTGTGGCACCGCAGACGGAGGTCGTGCTCAATTGTCTGTGAGCCGTCGGATCGGGTCCCACACCAAGACGTCGGGCGGGCTGGCCAAGGCGGCCCTCCCATACGCCGACGCGGCGGGCTCCGAGGCGGTCCAGGTCTACGTGTCCAACTCGCGGGGCTGGGCGCTGCCGCCGGGCGACCCGAAGCAGGACACGCTCTTCCGCGACGGGTGCGGCGAGCGCGGGCTTCCCGCGTACATTCATGCCTCGTTGCTGGTGAATCTCGGCTCCCCCACCGAGCTGACGGTGTCACGCTCGGTGGAGACCCTGGAGCACGCCATGCGCCGGGGCGCGGCCATCGGGGCGACGGCGGTGGTCTACCACGCCGGGAGCTCGGTCGACCCCGCCCACGACGACAAGGCCATGCACCAGCTCCGGGAGGCGCTGCTGCCGCTGCTCGACGTGGCGGCCGCGCAGGGCCTGCCGAAGCTGCTCGTGGAGCCCAGCGCGGGCGGCGGGCGCAGCCTCGCGTCGAAGGTGCAGGACCTGGGCCCGTACCTGGAGGCGGTGGAGCACCACCCGTGGCTGGGCGTCTGCTTCGACACCTGCCACGCCTGGGCCGCCGGGCACGACCTGGCCCGCCCGGGCGGCATGACGGAGACCCTGGACGCGCTGGTGGCGACGGTGGGCCGGGATCGCCTGATGCTGATCCACGCGAACGACTCGAAGGACGACTGCGGCTCCACCCGCGACCGCCACGAGACGATCGGCGCGGGCCGCATCGGCGCGGCGGCGTTCGCGGAGCTGCTGGCGCATCCGGCGACGGACGGCATCCCGGTGATCGTGGAGACCCCGACGAAGGAGCACGAGGGCCACGCCGCCGACATCGCCCTGTTGAAGGGCCTGCGCGGCTGACGGGTCAGTGCACCTCGAGGTCGTAGTCGAAGGTGTAGCGGTGCTCCTCGGAGCTGTTGTCGATCTGGAACGTCCCGACCAGGCCGGTGAGCTCGTCCGTACCGGAATCGGGCACCACCTGGACGATGAGCGTCGCCGCGCCGCGGTCCAGCAGCCCGTAGTGCTGCAACACGAAGCTGCCGCTGCGCCCGTGCAGCGTGCCGGTGATGCGGTCGATCGCCACGTAGCCCGCCGAGCCGTCGATCGGGGTGCCGACCGAGAGCATCTCCGCGCGGCCCGTACCGGTCAGATCGCCCTCGATGGTCTTCAGCACCTGCATCCGGCTCAGCACGTCGTCGTCGATCGGCAGCGGCTCGAAGACGGCGACGAAGGTGCCGGTGGCGCGGCGGGTCATCGGAACTCCTCAGCGGTTCGGGACTGCCTCGGACTCGATGTAACCAGACGGCGGGCCCTCGGCTCAGACGGCGCGCAGAAGATCGGACAACACCTCTGCGGCCCGGTCGATGCCGTCGTCGTCGACGTCGAGGTGGGTGATCATCCGGGCCGTCCGGGGCAGCATCGCCACGATGTGGACGCCGTGCTCGGCCGCCCGCGCCACCAGCGTGGGCGCGTCCAGGGGCGCCTTGGCCAGGTCGAGCAGCACGACGTTGGTGCGCACCGCGGCCGGCTCCACCACCCCGAACGGCTCCAGGGCCTCGGCGAGGCGGCGGGCCCGGGCGTGGTCGTCGGCGAGCCGCTCGACGTGATGGTCGAGGGCGTACCGGCCGGCCGCGGCGAGGATGCCCGCCTGGCGCATGCCGCCGCCCATCCGCTTGCGGATGCCCCGGGCCCGGGCGATCCGCTCCGCGGAGCCCACGACCA
The DNA here is from genome assembly GCF_040689425.1 of Actinoplanes sp. NPDC051475. Classification (NCBI taxonomy): domain Bacteria; kingdom Bacillati; phylum Actinomycetota; class Actinomycetes; order Micromonosporales; family Micromonosporaceae; genus Actinoplanes; species Actinoplanes sp. NPDC051475. Next base: position 100,552 of record NZ_JBFAZZ010000011.1, on the reverse strand, counting down.
GCGATCCGACCGGCGCGCCGAGACCTTTGGACAGACAGACCGACAGCGTGTCGAAGAGCTGCCCGTACGTGAACAGCGGCACCCCCTCCGCCACGTGCGCATGCCAGATGCGGGCGCCGTCGCAGTGCAGAGCCACCCCGGCCGTGACGGCGACCTCGCGCAGGCGGTGCAGCGTCGCCAGCGGGACGATGCCACCGCCGCCGAGGTTGTGCGTCTGCTCGACCGCGACCGCCCGGGTCGGCAGCGACGGGTAGCCCGCCGGCCGGATCATCGCCGCGATCGCCTCGGCGTCCAGGGCAGCCCCGACCGAGGGCCAGGTACGGGTGGAGATGCCCCCCAGCGCAGCGGCGGCACCCAGCTCGTACGTGACGACGTGCGCATCCGCCCCCGCCAGCAGCTCCTCCCCGGGCGGGACGAGCAGCTGGAGCGCGATCTGGTTGGCCATCGTGCCGGACGGGGCGAACAGTGCCGCCTCGTGCCCGAACAGGGCCGCGACGTGCGCCTCGAGCGCGTTGACCGTGGGGTCGTCGCCGAAGACGTCGTCGCCGACCTCGGCCGTGGCCATCGCCTCGCGCATCGCCGCTGTCGGCCGGGTGACCGTGTCCGACCGGAGGTCAGCCACGGAGCATCTCCGCCACCAGGAACGCGAGTTCGAGGCTCTGCTGGGTGTTGAGCCGCGGGTCGCACGCGGTCTCGTAGCGGTCCGGCAGGTCGAGGTCCTCGATGCCCTGCGCGCCGCCGAGGCACTCGGTCACGTCCTCGCCGGTCAGCTCGACGTGGATGCCGCCCGGGTGGGTACGCAGGCCGCGGTGGACCTCGAAGTAGCCGAGGACCTCGTCGACGATCCGGTCGAAGTGGCGGGTCTTGTAGCCGTTCGACGACTCGTGGGTGTTGCCGTGCATCGGGTCGCACTGCCACACGACCTTGGCGCCGGCGGCGGTCACCTTCTCGACGATCGGCGGGAGCGCGTCGCGGACCTTGCCGTTGCCCATCCGGCTGATCAGGGTGAGCCGGCCGGGTTCGTTCTCCGGGTTGAGCTTCTCGCAGAGCTCGATGGCCGTCTCCGGCGACGTGCCGGGGCCCAGCTTGACGCCGATCGGGTTGGCGATGCGGCTGACGAATTCGATGTGCGCGTGGTCCAGCTGGCGGGTGCGCTCGCCGATCCACAGGAAGTGGCCGGAGAGCCCGTACGCCCGGCCGTCCGAGACGCGGGTGAGCGCACGGTCGTATTCGAGCGCCAGCGCCTCGTGCGAGCAGTACAGGCTGACCGTGCGCAGCGCCTCGTCGTCGGTCATGCCGCAGGCGCGGATGAAGTCGAGGGCGCGGTCGATCTCCCGGGCGATCGCCTCGTAGCGCTCGCCGGCGGGCGAGGCCCGGACGAAGTCCTTGTTCCAGTCGTGCAGACCCGCAAGATCAGCAAGGCCCCCCGCAAGGTACGCCCGCAGCATGTTCATCGCCGCGGCGCTGTTCGCGTACGCCCGGATCATGCGCTGCGGATCGGCGACCCGGGCGGCCTCGTCGGCCTCCAGCGAGTTGATCAGGTCGCCGCGGTACGCCGGCAGCCCCAGCGAGTCCGTCGCCGCGGACCGGGGCTTGGTGTACTGCCCGGCCACCCGCGCCACCTTGACGACCGGCATCGAGGCGCCGTACGTCAGCACGACCGCCATCTGCAGCAGGGTGCGCGCGTTGGCGAGCAGGTGACTCTCGGTGTTGTCGGCGAAGGTCTCGGCGCAGTCGCCGCCCTGGAGCAGAAAAGCCCGGCCCTCGCACACGTCGGCGAGCTTGTGCCGCAGCTGGTCGACCTCGTAGGGCGCGACGATCGACGGCACGTTCTCGAGGACCTGGCAGACCTTGCCGACCTCGTCCGGGTCGGCCCACGGCGGCATCTGCACCCGCGGGAGCTCGCGCCAGCGGTCCAGGCCCAGCGCCGAGTCCTCGGCGGAGTCGGTGGACGGACGGGAGGTCTGCAGGGCGGTCGCACCGACCCCGGGATGACTGAGCTGATGCCACTCTCGGCGCATGTCAGGAAGCCTAACCAGGGACGGCGAAGGGGCGCCGGGAGGATCCCCGGCGCCCCACTTGCTAGGACTGGATCAGCTTCAGATTCAGCCGAGACCGTTCTTGATCGCCGTGATGAGCTCGCCGTTGCTGGTGTCGCCGGAGAACTCCCAGAAGAAGGCGCCGCCGAGACCCTGCTGCTTGGCGTACGTCATCTTGCCGCCGATGGTGGCCGGGGTGTCGTAGCCCCACCAGTTGCTGCCGCACTTGGCGTACGCCGTGCCGCCGACGGTGCCGGTGGACGGGCAGGTGTTCTTGAGGACCTTGTAGTCCTCGATGCCGGCCTCGTAGGTGCCGGGCGCCGCGCCGGTCGCCGTGCCACCGGGAGCGCTCTGCGTGACGCCGGTCCAGCCGCGGCCGTAGAAGCCGATGCCGAGCAGCATCTTGCTGGCAGGGACGCCCTTGCTCTTGAGCTTCTGGATCGCCGCATCGGACCAGAACCCCTGGGTCGGGATGCCCGTGTACGAGGTCAGCGGCGAGTGCGGGGCGGTCGGGCCCTGCGGGCTGAAGGCGCCGTAGTAGTCGTAGGTCATCGGGAAGACCAGGTTGAGCTTCGCGATGCCGGAGGCGTAGTCGGCCACGTCCAGCTTGCCGCCGTTGGAGCCGTCGGCCGAGATCGCCGAGGTGACGAGGAAGTTGCTGCCGAACTTGGTGCGCAGCGCCGAGATGACGTTGTTGTACGAGGCGGGTCCGCTGGCGTCACAGCTGAGGCCGCAGGCGTTCGGGTACTCCCAGTCGATGTCGATGCCGTCGAAGACGTCCGCCCAGCGGGAGTCCTTGATCAGGTTGTAGCAGGAGTTCGCGAAGCCGGCCGGGTTGGCCGCGGCCTGGGTGAAGCCGCCGGACCAGGTCCAGCCGCCGAACGACCAGATCACCTTGATGTTCGGGTACGCCTTCTTGAGCTTGCGCAGCTGGTTGAACGAGCCGCGCAGCGCGCCGTTGTCCCAGGTGTCCGCGACGCCGTCGACGCTCTCCGCGGCGGTGTACGCGCGGTCGTAGTCGGCGTACGAGTCACCGATCGAGCACTGGCCGCCGGTGGTGTTGCCGAACGCGTACAGGATGTGGGTCAGCTTCGAGGCCGAGCCGCTCGTCACGATGTTCTTGACGTGGTAGTTGCGGCCGTAGACGCCCCACTCGGCGAAGTACCCGACGACGTTCTTGCCGCCACCGCCCGGGGGCTGGGTCGGCGGGGTGGTCGGCGGAGTCGTGGGGGGCGTGTCCGGAGGAGTCACAGGAGGAGTCGTCGGAGGCGTGGTGGGGTCCGTTCCCCCGCCGCTGCAGGTGCCGTTGTCGATCCAGACGTCCCACTGGCCGCTGTGCGTGGCCGGCGACTCGTTCTGGGTCCACCACTTGGCCGTGTAGTTGTGACCGCTCTGTGAAGCGGAGTTGTCCTTGACGTAAACAGCAGAGGAGCTCCAAGCGGGAGCACAGGCGGCGGCAGCGGACGCCTGGACCATGGGGATCGCGGCGGAGGCCATCGCCACGATCGCCCCGGCCCACAGGGCGCGGCGGAGGGATTTCTTCACTGCGTCTCCTCAGAACAGTTAGGAAACTTTCCAAAGGGAAGTTGAAGAGACGGTAGTCACATCTATGAACTTCAGTCAAGAAGGTCACCCCGGTTTAACAGACCTCTTAACTTTTCCGGAGCGAGCGCCACAGCGTGCACTCGTACAGGCACTACGCGTAGTCTGCCGTCATGACCATCTTCGACGTCGACATCGACGCACTCCAGGGCGGACCCGCTGATCTACGGCAATACCGCGGCAACGTCGTCCTGGTGGTCAACGTCGCCTCCAAGTGCGGTTTCACCCCGCAGTACGCCGGCCTCGAGGAGCTCCACCGCAGGTACGGCGACCGGGGCCTGGTCGTGCTCGGCGTGCCGTGCAACCAGTTCGGCGAGCAGGAGCCCGGTACCGCCGGGGACATCGAACAGTTCTGCCAGGTCAACTACGGGGTGACGTTCCCGCTGACGGCGAAGGTGGACGTCAACGGCCCCGGCCGGCACCCGCTCTACCGCGAGCTCGTCGGCGCCGGCGAAGACATCGAGTGGAACTTCGAGAAGTTCGTCGTCGGTCCCGACGGCGCCGTCGAGGCCCGCTTCGAACCCGGCACTGAACCGGCGGACGAACGCCTGACCGCCGCCATCGAGAAGCGTTTGCCCCATCCAACCACCCCGCCACCGCCCACGACCGGACTGAAGACGGTCCACTGAACCGCCGATGAGCCTCCATGTGATCGGCGTCGACGCGTACGCGCTCGGCTGGGTGGGCGTCGAGCTGCGCGACGGCCACTTCGGCCGGGCCATGCTCGCGTCCACGCTCTACGAGATCGTCGCCGGCAGCTCCGGCTCCGCCGTCATCGGCGTCGACATCCCGCTCGGCATGCTGCCGGACCGCTGGCGCGCCGCCGACACCGTCGCCGCGGACCACCTCGGCCCGCGGCGCAGCAGCGTCTTCCGGGTGCCGCCGCGCGCGGTCTGGCAGGAGTCGGACTTCGCGGCGGCCAACCGGCTCTGCCGCGAGCTCACCGGCGCCGGTCTCAGCCGCCAGTCGTGGGCTCTGCGCCCGAAGCTGCTCGAGGCGAACGCCATCTGGGAACGCCATCCCGGCCTGCTCTTCGAGGCCCACCCCGAGGTGTCGTTCCGGGAGATGGCCGGCGAGCCCCTCGCGTACGCGAAGAAGACCTGGACCGGTCAGGCCCGGCGCCGGGAACTGCTGGCCCGGCACGGCATCGTCCTGCCCGACCAGCTCGGACCTGCGGGCCAGGCACCCCCGGACGACATCCTCGACGCGGCCGCCGTCGCCTGGAGCGCCCACCGCATGGCTACGGGCGCCGCGCTGAGCCACCCCAGCCCGCCCGAGGAGAACAACGGCGCCCGCATCGCCATCTGGTACTAGGAGCTCTGCTCCGCGATCTCCCGCGCCCGATCACGGGCCGCTTCGAGGGCGGCCAGCAGGGCGGCCCGGACCCCGTGGTTCTCGAGCTCGCGGATCGCGGAGATCGTGGTGCCCGCCGGGGACGTCACCGCCTCCCGCAGCTTGACCGGGTGCTCCCCGGAGTCGCGCAGCATGACCGCCGAGCCGATCGCCGTCTGCACGATCAGCTCGTGGGCGACCTGCCGGGGCAGCCCGAGCAGGATCCCGGCGTCGATCATCGCCTCGACCAGCAGGTAGAAGTACGCCGGCCCGGAACCGGACAGGGCGGTGACCGCGTCCTGCTGCGACTCCGGGACCCGGATGGTGGCGCCGAGCGGCTTGAACATCTCCTCCGCGACCGCCAGGTGCTCCCCGCTCGCGTGCGGTCCCGCCGAGATCGCCGTCATCGCCTGGTCCACCAGGGCCGGCGTGTTCGTCATGACCCGGACCACCGGCGTGCCCTCCGGCAGGCGGGCGGCGAAGAAGCCGGTCGGCAGGCCGGCGCAGAGCGAGATGATGAGCTTGTCGGCCGGGATCTTGGGGCCGATCTCGGCGAGCAGGGCGTCGGCGTCCTGCGGCTTGACGGCGATCGCCAGCACGTCCGCCTCGGCCACCGCGGTCGCGTTGTCGACCACCCGGATGCCGTAGCGCTCGCGCAGCTCGTCGCCCCGCGTGGAGCGGCGGGTGGTGACCAGCAGCCTTCCCGCCGGCCAGCCCGCGCGGAGCAGACCGGACAGCACGAGCTCACCGATCTTGCCGGCACCCAGCACCGCGACGACAGTCATACGTCCTCCCAACGACGAAGAAGGGGCGGGCGTCCGACGCCCGCCCCTTCACCGAACCACGACTCAGCTGCCGAAGAAGACTTCGGCCTCGTCGTACCGCGAGATCGGCACGGTCTTCAGCTCACCGGTGCCGTCGATCAGCGGCACCCGGACGATGTCGGTGCCGCGCAGCGCCATCATCTTGCCGAAGTCGCCCTCGTGCACCGCGTCGATGGCCTGGAGGCCGAAGCGGGTCGCGAGGACGCGGTCGAACGCGCTCGGGGTGCCACCGCGCTGGATGTGACCGAGGACGACCGTACGGGCCTCCTTGCCGGTCTTCTCCTCGAGCTGCTGGGCGAGCCACTGGCCGATGCCGCCGAGGCGGACGTGGCCGAACGAGTCGAGCTCCTGGTTGTGCAGGACCATCTGACCCTCGAGCGGCTGCGCGCCCTCGGCGACGACCACGATGGGTGCATACTCGACCTGGAAGCGCTTGGTCACGTACGTGGCGACCTGCTCCACGTCGAAGTTGCGCTCCGGCAGCAGGATGACGTTGGCGCCACCGGCGAGGCCGGCGTGCAGCGCGATCCAGCCGGCGTGCCGGCCCATGACCTCGACCACCAGGGTGCGGTGGTGCGACTCGGCCGTGGTGTGCAGCCGGTCGATGGCCTCCATCGCGATGTTGACCGCGGTGTCGAAGCCGAACGTGAAGTCGGTCGCGTTGAGGTCGTTGTCGATGGTCTTCGGCACGCCGACGACCTTCACGCCGAGGTCGGTGAGCTTGGTGGCGACGCCGAGGGTGTCCTCGCCGCCGATCGCCACGAGCGCGTCGACGCCCTGCTCGGCCAGGTTGGCCTTGATCTTCTCGACGCCGCCGTCGATCTTGAACGGGTTGGTACGGGAGGAGCCCAGGATGGTGCCGCCGCGGGGCAGGATGCCGCGGACCTCGGCGATGCCGAGCGGCTTCGTCAGGCCCTCGAGCGGGCCCTTCCAGCCGTCCCGGAAGCCGACGAACTCGTGACCGTAGACGGCGACGCCCTTGCGCACCACCGCCCGGATCACGGCGTTGAGACCGGGGCAGTCGCCGCCGCCGGTGAGCACGCCGATACGCATGATTGCTCGTCCTCCCTTATCGGGTTGCGAGATTGCCCGGCACCCTGGGAACTCCGTCGTCCGGCGTCACTGCCGGGTCCGGGGGCGGGCCGCATGCGCACTGTAGTCGCCGCGGCCACCCCGGACCAAAACGCCCCGCTACAAACGGACGGTTTCGTTCTCGCCCGCGTCCGGCGTCCGGCCGGTCACCGCCGCCTTGGCGTAGCCGAGCAGCGTGACCACCCGCGAACTGTGCGCGGCCTCCCAGTACTCGGCGGTCTCGGCGTGAACCTTGACCAGGGTCAGGTTCGGCGTCTCCAGACCGTCCGGGAACCAGGCCTTGAGCATCGGGTTCCACAGCTGCTCGGCCTTGGCGCGGTCGTCGGTCTGCGCCGCGGAACCGGACACCGAGGTCCAGGCGTGCTGCTTGGCATCGCTGAACGAGACGTTCACCTGCGGGTTGGCCCGGATCTGCGCGACCAGGTCGGAGTCCGCGTACGCGAAGAACCAGAGGTCGCCGTCGAACTCGACCTCCTGCAGGGCCATCGGGCGGCTGACGTGCCGCCCCTGCGCGGTCATCGTGGTGAGCATCCCGATCCGCGCGTGCTTCACGAGCTCCTTCAGCTTCTCGCGCTTCTCCTGCTCGGTGTGTTCCGTCATGACACGCTCCCTTCGTCCGGTATCCCCGGAGACTTCCCGGGGCCCCACCGGCGAAACGAACGGGTCCTACCTTTCGGCCATCCCGGCCCGGCGGCGCAGCGCGGAGACGTCCGTGACCACGATCCGCCGTCCTTCGGTACGCAGCCAGCCGCGCGTCGCGAACGAGCCGATGGCCTGGTTGACGCTCTGCCGCGAGCCGCCGGCCATCTCCGCCAGCTGGCTCTGGTTCAGCTCGATGGTGATCATCGGCGCCTGACTGTCCCCCGCCAGGCGGACCAGCGTCTTGGCCACCCGGCCCGGCAGGTCGAGGAAGACGTGATCGGCGTTCTGCTCGGTGAGCCGCCTGATCAGGCCGCCGACCGAGCGCATCACCGCGTCGAGAATTCGCGGATTGGAATGCACCAGGTCCATGAACGCGACCCGGGACAACGCCAGGGCCTGGCTGTCCTCGATCGCCTCCGCGCTGGCCGACCGGGTGGACGCGTCCAGCAGCGAGACCTCGCCGAGGACGTCCGGCGGCCGTACCACCGTCAGGACCGCCCGCTCGCCGGTGGGCGCGGTGCGGAACACCGCGATCGCGCCGCGGCGCAGCACGATGAGAGAGTCACCCGGGTCGTGCTCGACGAAGAGGATCTGTCCCTTGCGGTAGGTACGGGGCACCGCTGCCGCGATCACCCTCTGCCGCACGTCGGGCTCCAGCCCGGCGAACATCTCCACGCCCGTGAGCGCGTCACCCGGCTCCGGCAGCCGATGATCCACGGTCAGTCCTTCCCCCGGTCGGGACCACACCGGCACCCCTGTCCGACGTCGGCCCCTGGACGCGAACGATCACTCTTAGCATGAAGAGCACCATCAACGCCATTTGATACCTCGAGCGCCTGCGTTTCGATCATTTCGCGTATGTCGCTGGCTGTACACCCCCCAATCGCCGACGGTTACGATGCATCGTCTAATGCCGCCGCAACCAAGGTCGCACTGCGCCCGCCGGAGCGAAGCGGAGGCCATGTTATCGCCCTCTGTGTCCGTCGGCGTCACGTTGTGTGTCGGGATAATCGCGGCCGTGCCGGACCATGACCTTCTTCGATCGACGCTGCGTGAGCAGTGGCATCTTGTGCCTGCCGAGATTTCGGCGCTGCCCGGGGGGCTGCTGTCGCACGGGTGGGACGTGACGGCCGGGGGCGAGCGGTTTGTCGCGCGGCTTGCCGAGCCGGATGCGCGGCAGCCCGTCGAGGCCGGGCTGGCGGCGGCGGAGCATCTGCGGAGTACCGGCATCGAGGCGGGTGAGCCGGTTCGCACGCTGGGCGGGGGGCTCACCGCCGAGACGCCGTGCGGTGCCATGGCCGTGCTGCGCCGGGCGCCGGGGCGGATCCTCGACGGGCGGGACCCGATCGACCAGCAGTTCTGGGGTGATCGGCTGGGTGCCGTGCACCGCACCCTCCAGACGTTCCATCATCCGGGGTTGCGCCGCTGGAACCTGCTCGACCCGGACGGCCCGCACCTGGAGGTCGAGGCGTGGCTGCGGACGGCGGTCGTCGGGGCGATCACCGCCATGACCCGGCTCACCGTCACCGACCGGCTCACGTACGGCGTCCTGCACGGCGACCCGGCCCCGGAGATCTTCCTGGTCGACCCGGCCACCGGTCGCGCGGGGCTGCTCGACTGCGGGGCGAGCGGCACCGGCCCGCTGCTCTACGACGTCGCGGCCGCGGTGGTGTACGCGGGCGGCCCGGAGACCGCGGCGGAGCTGCTGGACGGGTATCTCGCGGCTGGTCCGGTGGAGGAGGGCGAGCTGCACGCCGCCCTGCCGGTGCTGCTGCGCTTCCGGTGGGCCGTCCAGGCGGACTGGGCGGCCCGGCGGCTCGTGACCGGCGAGGGTGACGGCAACCGGGAGGCCCTGCGGCGAGCACAGGCGGCCCTGATGACGGCGGCCGACCCGGAGTAGGCGAGGATGGGCGGCGATGGTTTACCGCTATTTCTACGACTGTGAATTCATCGAGGACGGCCGCACGGTCGACCTCGTGTCCATCGGCGTCGTCGACGAGTTCGGCCGCGAGTTCTACGCGGTCTCGACCCAGTTCGACGACACCCGGGCCGTGCCCTGGGTACGCCGCAACGTGCTGGACAAGCTGCCGTCCCCGGCGGATCCGGCGTGGCGGTCCCGCGAGCGCATCCGCGACGACCTGCACGCGTTCCTGGTCGAGCCGCTGCAGGGCCGCGACGAGCAGATGGAGCTCTGGGCCTGGTACGCGGCGTACGACCACGTCGCGCTCGCCCAGCTGTGGGGTGCGATGCCGGCCCTGCCCCGCGAGATCCCCCGGTTCACCAAGGATCTGCGGCAGCGCTGGGACGACCTGGGCCGGCCGGCACTCCCGACCGCCCAGGGCCGCCACGACGCCCTGGTGGACGCGAAGCACAACCTCGCCCGCTGGAACGCCATGGAAGTGCAGGGCCGCCCGGTAGGGTGACCGACGTGGCGAACCAGCACTGGAGTGACCTGCCGCGCTGGCAGAAGGCCGGCGCGCTGATCATCGGCCCGGCGGAGATCGTCCTCACCACGATGGCCGCGATCGACCTGATCCGGCGCCCGTCCGGGCAGGTCCGCGGTCCCAAGGCGCTGTGGTGGGCGGGCATCTTCGTGCAGCCGCTGGGCCCGATCGCCTACCTCAAGTGGGGCCGCTCGGCCGGACCGAAGGCCTGACCGAGCCGGCCGCGGGACTACTTCTTCGCGCTCGCCTTACGGGTGCTCTTGGCGTTCGCCTTCTGGATGGCGTCGACCAGTTCCGGCTTCTTCATCTTCGACCGGCCGCTGATGTCGAGCTTCTTCGCGATCCCGAGCAGATGCTCCTTGCTGGCGTTCGCGTCGACCCCGCCCTTGGTGGCGGCCTTGGTGTCCCGGCCACCGGCGGCCTTCTTGTCGCTGGGGCCCTTCTTCGCCTTGGGCTCCCAGTGATCGCCGACCTTCTCGAACGAGTGCTTGACGGCGGCCAGTGCCGTGCGGTGCGCCCGTTCGCCCTCGCCGTACTCCTCGACCGCACTGTCGTGGGCCTTGAGGTACGTGTTCTGCGCCTTCTTCGGCGACCGCTTCAGCGTGCCGGGCAGGTCCTTGCGTGCCGGCATGGCGAACCTCCTCACGTCCGCGTCCCGATCACCGTGCCCGGTCCTTCACGGGCTCAAACGCCGGGGTCGGCGCGACGACGGCGGTCTTGAGGGTGGCGGCGTAGACGTCGACGTACTCGCGGCCGGTGAGGGTCATGAGCTCGTACATGATCTCGTCGGTCACCACGCGCTCGACGAAGCGGTCGCCGACGCTGCGGGCGTACCGGGAGAAGTCGAGGGGTTCGCCGAAGCGCAGGCGGACCCGCTTGATCGTGGGGATTAGCTTGCCCGTGGGCTGGATCTCGTCGGTGTTGAGCAAGGCGACCGGGACGACCGGGGCGCCGCTCTCCAAGGCCAGCCGGGCCACGCCGGTCTTGCCGCGGTAGAGCCGGCCGTCCGGTGAGCGGGTGCCCTCGGGGTAGATGCCGGCGATGTTGCCCGACCGCAGCACCCGCAGCTGGGTGTCGAGGGCCGCGCGGGCCGCCTTGCCGCCCGATCGGTCGACCGGGATGGTCCCGGTGCCGACGAAGAACTGCCGCATCAGCCAGCCTTTGATCCCCTTACCCGTGAAGTACTCCGCTTTGGCGACGAATGTCACCTTCCGCTTCACGATCAGGGGTGTGAAGATCGAGTCCGAGAACGAGAGGTGATTGCAGGCGAGGATCACCGGGCCCGTCGCGGGGACATGGTGCAATCCCTCCACATCGGGGCGGAAGAGGCATTTCAGGACGGGTCCGAGAACCACGTACTTCAGCAGCCAGTAGAACACCGATGTCCTTTCCCGTGCGGCCGGGCCCGTGGGGTAGGGAAAGCGTACGAAGCGGGAGCGGCACGCCACAACGCACTCCCGCAAGCGGTGCCTGGCGTGTCACCATTCAAGGCACGCGCGCGAGCAGCGCGGGGCGAGGAGTGTGCAGGGTGACTGCGGGAGGCGCCCGTCGCGGGCGGCGGGACAACGGGCTCGACGCGGCCGACTACGCGGCCGCGGGCGACGTGGATCCGCGTGTCGGTGAGCACCTGCTCGACGTCCTGGCGGCCGGCGGCATCGCGGCGTATCTGCAGCCCTCGGCGGACCTCAACCCGATCCTGCGGGCCACCACGTTCCCGGCCCGTCCCACCGACCGGCTCTACGTCGACCGCACCCACCTCGCCATCGCCCGCGAGCACCTGCACAAGCTGACCGGCGGCACCGGCCCGTTCCCGCCGGCGTCGCGCCCGGAGGAGCACCCGGACGGCGACCAGGGCGACGTCGACGCCGAGTGGGCGAAGATCGTCGCGGGCTTCCACACCGCCGTCGACCCGACCGCGCCGCCGTGGCCCGCCGCCGAGGGCATCGACCCCACCCGCGCGCCGGAGCCGCCCAAGCCCGGGCCGCAGCCCGGCGACAAGCTGACGTCCGCCACCGACCTGACCGGCATCCAGCTCAACCGGCGCCGCACCGACCGCGTCGACGAGCCGTCGATGCTGGACGGCCTGGACACCTTCGGGGCCGGGTTCGACGACGACGAGGACGACGACGAGCGCTACGTGCCGCCGCCCCCGCCGCCGCTGCCACACATCTCCAAGTACGCGATCGCCGGCGTCCTCGGCGTGGTACTCGGCTTCGTGCTTTTCCTGTTCCCGTGGCTGCTGCCGATCGAGCGCACCTTCGTCACGCTGATCGGCTTCACGGCCATCGTGGGCGGCGCGGTGACGCTGGTGTGGCGGCTGCGCTCCGGCGATGACGACGACGAGTTCGATGACGGCGCGGTCGTCTGACTGCCCCAAACCCGGACATAGACTCCCGGCATTGTTTCGCTCGGTAGTCATCCACTAACGTCTCGTGGATGCGCCAGAGCTCGCTCGTGGTCGTCGCCAACCGCCTCCCCCTGGATGACAACGCCGCACCGGACGGGGCCTGCGAATGGCGACGCAGCCCCGGCGGCCTCGCCAGCGCCCTGCACGCCATCCTCCAGAAGACCCCGGCCACCTGGGTCGGCTGGGGCGGCGGGGTGGGCCCGGCCCCGAGCCTGCCCGACATCGGAAGCCTGCGGCTGCGGCCGGTGGCGCTGTCCGAGCGGGAGATGCGCGGCTACTACGAGGGCTTCGCCAACTCGACGCTCTGGCCGCTCTACCACGACGCCGTCGAGCAGCCCGTCTTCGACCGCGGCTGGTGGGAGACCTACCGGGCCGTGAACCGCCGCTTCGCCGAGGCCGCGGCCGAGGTCGTCGAGCCCGGCGGCGCGATCTGGGTCCAGGACTACCACCTCCAGCTCGTCCCCGGCCTGCTGCGCGAGCTGCGGCCGGACGTGCTGATCGGCTTCTTCCTGCACGTGCCGTTCCCGCCGCCGGAGCTGTTCATGCAGCTCCCCCGCCGCATCGAGCTGCTGCGCGGCATGCTCGGCGCGGACCTCGTCGGCTTCCAGCGCCCGCAGGCCGCCCACAACGTGGCGCAGCTCGCGGTCAAGATGCTCGGCGCGGAGGTCACGGCCAACGACCAGATCACCGTCGACGGCCGTACGGTGCGCACCGGCGCGTTCCCGGTCTCGATCGACGTCGCCGAGATGCAGGCGCTGGCCGCCCGCCCGGACGTCCGCCACCACGCCCAGCAGCTGCGGGCCGACCTCGGCCGGCCCCGGCGGGTGCTGCTCAGCGTCGACCGGCTCGACTACACCAAGGGCATCGAGCACCGGCTGACGGCGTACGACGAGCTGCTGCGCGACGGCCGGGTGAAGGTCCGCGACACGGTGATGGTGCAGGTGGCGGTGCCGAGCCGGGAGCGGGTGGACAGCTACCGCGTGCTGCGCGACCGAATCGAGGGCGAGGTCGGGCGGATCAACGGCGAGTACGGCCGGGTCGGCGAGACCGCCATCCACTACCTCAACCAGCCGTTCGACCGCGCCGACCTGGCCGCGCTCTACCAGACCGCGGACGTGATGGTGGTGACACCGCTGCGCGACGGCATGAACCTGGTCGCCAAGGAGTACGTGGCCGCCCGCGCGGACGCCTCCGGCGCGCTGGTGCTCAGCGAGTTCGCCGGCGCCGCGGCCGAGTTCGAGGACGCCTTCCTGGTGAACCCGCACGACGTCGACGGGCTCAAGGAGACGCTGCTGCAGGCGATGGAGGCCGACCCGGCGGACCTGGCCCGGCGGATGGCGGCCATGCGCGCCCACCTGAGCAGCCACGACATCATCGCGTGGGCGCGGGCGTACCTGACCGCGCTGGACGGCACCGGCCGCGTCGCCGCCGGGCTGGGCCGCTCGGCGCGGGCGCGCGGGCGGGCCGCCGGGCTACGCCGCTGAGCCGCCGATCCGGTAGCCGGCCCGGGGCACGGTCTGCACGATCGACGGCGCGCCGAGCTTGCGGCGCAGGTTCATCACCGTGACCCGAACGACGTTGCTGAACGGGTCGGTGTGCTCGTCCCACACCTGCTCGAGCAGGTCCTCGGTGGTGACGGCCTGCCCCTGGCCCCGCATCAGCGCGTGCAGCACGCCGAACTCCTTGACGGTCAGGTTCAGCGGGCGGCCGTCGCGGGTCGCCGTACGCGCCGCCACGTCGACCACCACGCCGTCGCGTTCCAGCACCGGCGGCAGCGCGGGGGCTGTCCGCCGGGCCAGCACCTGCACCCGCGCCAGCAGCTCGGCGAAGGCGAACGGCTTGGTCAGGTAGTCCTCGGCGCCCAGCCCCAGCCCCTCGACCCGGTCGTAGATCCCGCACGCGGCGGTGAGCAGCAGCACCCGGGTGCCGACGTTCTCCCGGACCACCCAGCGGCACACGTCGTCGCCCGTACGTCCGGGCATGTCCCGGTCGAGGACCGCCACGTCGTAGCGGTTGACGCTGAGCCGCTCCTGGGCGGCGTCCCCGTCGTAACAGACGTCGACCGCCATGGCCGCCCGCCGCAACCCGACCGCGATCGTGTCCGCGAGCAGGCGTTCGTCATCGGCTACCAGGATCCGCACGCCGTCACTATCGGATCCGGGGCATAAAACCGAAGTAAAGGATCACGGCGTCCAGACCCACACGTCCTGATCCTGGCGGGCCGGCCCGAAGATCTGCTCGACCAGGGCCCGCAGCGGCTCGTGGGCGGCGTCGGCGCGCAGCACCAGGACGTCACCGTGCCAGCGGCTGACCTCGGCGCGGATCGCTTCCTGGTCCGCGACGGTCACCAGCGGGGCGGTGCCGGCCTTGGTGGTCTCGCTGACGAGCCGGCTGAGCGTGCTGCCGTAGGCCGGGCCCATCCGGCCGACACCCTCCGCGCTCGGGCCGAGGAAGTAGCCCTCCGGCATCGCGAACTCGTTGCGGGCCGCGGCGCCCCAGCTCAGCGCGTCGCGCCCGCGCGATGAGTCCGGCAGCGGCACGGGGATGAGTGTGTGCCCAGGCGCCACGTACGGGCGCCAGGCGCCCGAGGTGATGAACGCCGGCGGCGGCGCGTCCGGGATGGCGGGCACCGGTGTGGGCACGAGCGGCAGCAGCGCCGCCGCGATCAGCAACCGCCCGGCCGGCCACGGGAGCCGGTCCCAGCCGAGCGCGAGCAGCACCACGATCGCGCCGATCACCACGAACGTCAGCCGGCTGGGCATCAGCAGGCCGAGCACCGGCAACCCCTCGGGCATCGCGGCCAGCGGGCCCGGGGTGTCCGTGACCAGGCCGCCGAGGCGCAGCACCGGCCCGAGCGAGAGCACCGCGCCGGCGACCGCGGTCACGGCCGCCACCCGCGCGGCCACCGACCGCCGCCACAGCATGACGGCGAGCAGCACCGCGACCAGCGTCAGCGGCCAGCCCCAGTAGCTGTTCTGCTCGCTGCGCCCGACCGTCGCCTCGGACGCCGGGGTGCCCGCGATCGTGTCCCGGGCGAACGTCAGGTACGCGAGCGGGTCCTCACCCCAGTCGGTGAAGTACGGCATGCTCGAGAACGACTGCGGCCCGTGGAACTGGAACCAGATCGGGTACGCGCACAGCACCCCCGCCACGACCGCCGTGAGCCCGAGCGCCCGAAGGAACGCGCCCGCCCGCCGCCGCGCCTCGGCGGGTCGCATCGCCGCGTGCACCAGCGTCAGGATCAGGCCGCCAACGGCCGTGATGAGCAGCAGCTCCTCGTTGATGAAGAGCTGGTAGGTGACGAGCGCGCCCAGGATCAGCCCGTCCCGCCGCCAGCGGCCGTCCACGCCGAGCCGGGCGATCCGCGCGACGATCAGCGGCAGCGCGAAGTTGGAGACGAAGTTCGGCTGGCCGTTCGCGTGGTGGATGATGCCCGGCGCGAAGCCCGCGAAGGCGCCCGCGGCGAACGCCGCCACCCGGGAGCGGACCAGGTACCGCTGCAGCACCCAGTACGCGCTGAACGCCGTACCGGCGCAGGCGCCGACCATCCAGATCAGATAGGCGACCCGCGGCCCGAGCAGCATCGTCACCGGCGCCATCGGCAACGTCACGCCCAGCACCGAGGTGTTGGCGATCATGTTCACGCCTTCGGGGGCGTTCTGCTGCGACGAGAACAGCGGGTTCGACAAGTGGCGCACCGAGTACGCCCCGTGCGACAGCAGCCACTGGAACCACGTGTTGTCGCCGGCCAGATGGCCCGAGATCCGCCCACCGGGATCGGCCAGGTACCCGCCCATGACCAGCAGACCCAGTCCGATGTAGACGCCCGCCGCCGCGAGATGCGGCCGGGCGCGGCGCCATCGCGACGGGGCCGGGACCGCAACCGGTGCAGCCGGCTGCGCCGGGGCGAGGGTGAGCGAGTTGACCATGGGCGCCGACCGTACGGGCGCCCAGGTAAGCCTGAGGTAAAGGTTCTAAACAGCTAGCTGCTTGACGAGCCAGTCGAGGATCGCGTCCATGGGCTCCTGCCATCCGCCGTCGAGCATCAGGTCGTGTCCCATGCCGGGGAACAGCAGCGGCGCACCCCCGTAACGGGCCGCCGCGCGGTCCAGCGCCTTGCGGGTGACGACCCGGTCGTCGGGGGTGCCCACCACGAGCGTCGGCGGGGTGCCCACCGGGCCGGCCGGCTGGGGCGCGGTCAGCAGCGACCGGTAGACCGCGGACGGTGCCCGCACCAGCCGCTCGACGTATCCGTCCGCCGCCGGGAGGTCGGCGCTGAACAGCTGCGTGCGGCTCAGCCTCAGCCCGCCGCCGAAGAACGCCGGGAGGGTGCCGCGCGGGTTGGCGCGCAGCGCGGCACCGAGCGCCGCCCAGCCGTGCAGCACCGGTGCCACCAGCACCGCGGCGCGGGCCGGGTAGCGCGCCATCGCGTGCGCGACGACGAGCGCGCCGACGCCGTGGCCGACGAGCACGGACTGCCGGGGCAACCCCGCCGCCACCTGCACCACGTCGTGCACGTACGCGCGCAGCGACCCCTGCTTCCGGGGGTTGAGGGCGTACGCGGCGAACCCGCGCGAGGCGACGTGGCCGAGCCAGTGCTCCCGGAACGCCCAGGCGCCGTGGCCCAGGCCCGGCACGAAGAGGACCGGCGGCTGCCCGTCGTCGGGGTGCGGGAGGGCGCTGAGCACCTCCCGGCGTACCGGGGGAACCGGGTCGGTCCAGTCCTCGAACCGCACCACCCGCGACCTCATGGGGTGGGCTCCATCTGCTTCAGGAGATCCTCCAGGGCGCGCAGGTAATGGGTGTGGCTGACCTCGAACCAGTGCCGCGACGACGGGACGACCCGCAGGCGCGTCCAGGAGCGCAGCGGCCGCGTCGACTCCTTCTGCTGCACCGCCACCGCGCGGTCCGGATCGCCGGCGCGCAGCCGCAGCCACCGGGCGACGGCCACGCTCTGCCAGTGGGCGAGCGGGAACAGGCCCCCGTCGGCCTGCACCAGCCCCACCACCGCCAGCGTCGGGTGCCGCCGGGCGAACGCGTGCAGGTGCAGGTCGGGCTTGCCGTCCTCGTCGGCCTCGAGCAGCTCCGGCGCGAGGAACTCGAACCGCGGCAGGTAGCCGGTGGCCGTGACGACCAGGTCGGGCTCGGCGCGGCGGCCGTCGGCGAACTCCACCGTGGAGCCCTCGAGCCGGACGACGTCCGGGACCGGCGTGATCCGCCCGTGGCCCACGTAGTAGGCCAGCTGGCTGTTGACCACCGGGTGGCTCTCGTACGGGCGGTGGTCGGGCGCGGGCATGCCGAACCGGGTCACATCGCCGACGGTGAGGCGCACCGTGCGGTGGTAGAGCCACTGGCGCAGGCGCAACGGCAGGCGCAGCCGCAGCAGGGTGGCGTTGACCTGGTCGGCGGGGCGGCCGAAGACGTACTTGGGGGCGTACCAGTAGCCGCGGCGGGTCGAGTGCCACACCGTGGTGGCCTGCTGCGCCGCCTCGACCGCGATGTCGCAGCCCGTGTTGCCGCCGCCGATCACCAGCACCTTACGGCCGCGCAGCTGCGCCGGATCCTTGTACGCCGACGCATGCAGCACCCGCCCCCGGAACGCGGACGTGTCCACCGAGAGCGGCTTGGGAGACCAGTTGTGCCCGTTGGCGACCACGACCGCCGCGTAGCGCTGGACCCGTTCGGCGCCGCCGCCGGTGCTGCGCGTCGAGACGTCCCAGCGGCCGTCGCCGACCGGGGTCACCGCGACCACCTCGGTGCCGAACCAGATGCTGTCGCCCAGGCCGAAGTGCTCCGCGTACCGCTCGAGGTACGCCAGGAGCTGGGTGTGGTGCGGGTAGTCGGGCCAGTCGTCCGGCATCGGGAAGTCGGGGAACTCGGTCAGCGGCCTGGACGAGATCAGGTGGGTGCTCGCGTAGACCGGGCTGCGGTCGTGGCGCCAGTTCCAGGCCCCGCCGACGGACGTCTCCCGCTCGTAGCAGTCGACGGAGAAGCCCTGCTCGCGCAGGTTCTTGACCGCCGCCAGGCCGCTGCCGCCGGCGCCGATCACGCAGACCGCGTCGTGCCGGTCGGCGATGTCAGGGGTGTCGGGCACCGGGGAATCCTCGCAGAACGCGGGCCGCCGCCGGAAGGGTCAGACGGCGGGCAGCATCAGGTCCGCCAGTACGGGCAGGTGGTCGCTCGCCCGGCGGGCCGCCTCGGTCTCCACCACCTCGTACCCGGCGACCTCGACGTCCGGCGAGACGAACAGCGCGTCGAGGCGTAGCCGCGGCAGGGTCGCCGGGAACGTCAGCGCCGCGCCGCCGCCGTGGGAGGCGGTGTCGATCAGGCCGTCGGCGACCGTACGCCACGCTCCCCCGCCCGGCCCCTCGTTCAGGTCGCCGCCCGCGACCAGCGGGCCCTCCACCGAGGACAGCGCATCCTTCCAGAGCGCCGCCTGGTCGGGGCGTTCCGCCGGATCGGTGGCGAGGTGCGAGCCGGAGACGGTGAACTGGCCGCCGGGCACCGAACACCGCGCGAAGGCCGCGCCACGCAGGTGGCGGCCGGGGGTGAGCGGATAGCGCAGGCACCACGTGTCGTGCACGCGCACCCGGAGGCTGACCAGCAGCAGGTTGCCCAGCGACGGCATGCCGCCGGCGGCGACCACCATGCCGAAGTCGTCGGCGAGGGACGCACACTTCTGCCGCCACCGGAACCGCCGCGGCGCCTCCTGCACGATGACGACGTCCGGGGCGAGCTCACGAACCAGGCCGATCAGGGCCGACCGGTCGTCACGCAGCCCGTGCACGTTGTAGCTCAGCACCCGAAGCCGGACCCCGGACACGTCCTCCCCCTCAGATCCGGCGGGCCAGGTCGGCCGCGCCGAGCACCCCGGCGGTGTTGCCGGTCTCCGCGGCTCTGATCTCCGCGACCGGGAAGCGGCCGCGCTGGGCCAGCTGGTCGCGGTAGGTCCGCTCGGTCGGCCCCATCAGCAGGTCGCCCGCGTCGATGACACCGCCGCCGACCACCAGCACCTGCGGGTCGAAGGCCTGGGCCAGGTCGGCCATCGCGACCCCCAGCCAGTACCCGATCTGCGCGAACGCGTCGCGGGCCACACCGTCGCCGGCCTGCGCCGCCTCGGTGATCATCCGGCCGCTGACCCGCTCCGGGTCCCCGCCGGCCAGCTCCAGCAGCTGCCGGGCCCGGTCCGGCTCCTGCC
This sequence comes from Actinoplanes sp. NPDC051475, assembly GCF_040689425.1. Classification (NCBI taxonomy): domain Bacteria; kingdom Bacillati; phylum Actinomycetota; class Actinomycetes; order Micromonosporales; family Micromonosporaceae; genus Actinoplanes; species Actinoplanes sp. NPDC051475. Next base: position 80,972 of record NZ_JBFAZZ010000011.1, on the reverse strand, counting down.
GCGCGCCCGCGCGGGCGAAGCGGACCAGCGCGTTGCCGCTGGCGTACTGCTCGAGGCAGCCGAGCCGCCCGCAGCCGCAGGGGTGGCCGCCGTTGACCGACTGGATGTGGCCTAGCTCGCCGGCGATGCCGTTGGCGCCCCGCCAGAGCGCGCCGTTGAGGACGATGCCGCCACCGATGCCGGTCCCCACGGTGATCATCACCATCGAGTCGTCGGCCTGCCGGGCGGCGCCGAAGCGGAACTCGGCCCAGGCGGCGACGTTGGCGTCGTTCTCCAGCACGGTCGGCAGCCCGACCGCCTTGGCCACGTAGTCGCGCACCGGCTCGTCGCGCCAGGCCAGGTTGGGCGCGAAGAGCACCGTCGCGCCGGCGGCGTCGATCCACGCGGCCGCGCCGATGCCGACCGCCTTCGCCTCGGGGTACTGGGTCGCCAGCTCGCAGGCGACCGCGACGATGGTGTCGCGGGTGCCGGCCGGATCGTCCGCCGGGGTCTCGCGCCGCGTCTGCGCGATCACGGCACCCTGGTCGTCCACCACCCCGCCGGCCACCTTCGTGCCGCCGACGTCGACTCCGATGGTCAGCGTCACGCTGCCCGTCCCCTCTGTTGTGTCACACCACGTCGCCGGGGGCGTCGTCGCCCGGCCGGTTGCCGTGGTCCTCGGCCGCAGCCGGTGTCCCTCGTGCCGACACATCATGATCTACGCTGCCGGATCCCACCACGCCGGTTTTGCGCGGCGAATCCTCCTTTGCGTAGTTCGCCACGGCCGCGGCCCAGGGATCCGCGTCCCGGCGGCGGGTGTGCTTTGCCACATCCGAATCCGATTCTTCGGAACGCGGATGAGGGCTGCCGATTACCCCGTCCGATTCTTCGGTACGCGGGTCGGCGCCCCCAGACGCAGCGGCGGGCCGGCGGCCTCCCGTGGACGCGGCCTCCGCGGCGGCGCACGCTTCGGGACGCGCTCCCGCTTCGTGCCCGGCACCGGCCGGGCTGCGGGTCGCGGCTCCCCAGGGATCGGTGTTCTCGTCCACTTTCGCCGGGGCGACCGGCCGCTCCCCTGCCCGGGTGGCGGTGGACCAGGCCTGGTCGGGGGTGGGCTCCGGACGCGGCGCGGTCTTCGGCTTCGGCTTGGTGGCGGTCGCGCCGGCGATCGTCGAGAAGGCGCGCATCATGCTGGCCACTCCGGTGGCGAGGTCCCCCGCGCCCGCGGCCAGGCGTTCCGCGGTCTCCGGCGTCGGGTCACGCAGCGCGGCTATCGCCCGGCAGATCGGGCACACGCAGCACTCGGCCGTGCCAGTCGCCCAGCCGGTGCTGCTCTTGTGCTGCTGTGACCCCGTACCGGAGAAGAATTGACCCACGACTCCGGTGAGCATGTCGCCCAGGCCGCCGTCCCCGTCGCGGCCGCCCTGCGAAGCCCTGGCGAGCAGGGCGGCGACGAGCCGTTCCGCCTCCTGGCGTGCCGATCCCGTGGTGCCTGTCATCGTCCGAGCCCCTCCCGCGCCGTGGTGCGAACGGCCGTCACGCGCGGGCGAGGCTCTCGACCCGGCGCTTCAGCTCCTTCAGCGCCGTGTCCATGATCATCTTCTCGGCCTTGCGCTTGAACATGCCGAGCATGCCGATGTTGAGCTCCACCTCGAGCGCGTACACCACCGTCGTCGTGCCGTCGCCCGCGTCGGTGAGGTCGTACGAGCCGTTCAGCGTCTTCTGCATCTTCGACGGTGCCACCAGATGCCACTCGATGCGCGACAGGTCATCGGCATACGCGTATTCCAGCGTGTAGTCGTCGGCGAGCGGGCCGGCGTCGAGGACGAACCGGACCTGGGCCGCGTAGCCGTCCTCGTACTCCTCGAGGACCTCCACCCGTTTCATCGCGTCCGCCCACTCGGGATAGCGGGGGAAGTCGCAGATCACCGCGGCGACCTGGTCGAGGGGCGCCTGGACCTGGATCGACTGCGTCGAGGTGTCCGCCATGGCTGGCAGGCTACCCCCTGCCCGGCCGGATCCGGACGACCCCCGGCCGCATCTGTGGACGACCGCCCGGCGCGCCGCCTTTCCCGGTCCCGGGCGGTCCGGCCGGACCGAGTGATGGGCCGATTCCGGAGGGTCCGGCTACGATCCGTCACGTGCCCGCCTCACCCAGCGCTCCCGTGCGCGTCCACCCGCTCGCGGTGGCCGCCCGCCTCGTCATGCTCGCCCTCGTCGCGGCGCTCACCCTGATCGCCACGCAGGACGCCGGGCAGCTGCGCTGGATCGCGTTGCTGCTGGTCGCGGCCCTGCCCGCGCTGTTCGCCCAGGACCACCGGATCGCCGCGCCGCTGGGCCGGTTCGCCGAGGTGGCCGTCACCGGGCTGGCCGCCGGATCGGTCGCGGCCGCCGCGAACATCTCCGGGACCGTCGACGCCGGGTTCGGCGCGGAGGCGGTGCTGCCGTACCTGGCCGTACCGCTGCTGACCGCGGCGCTGCGCCGGCGTCCGACCGAGGGCGCGGCCCTGCTGGGCGTCGCGGCGGTGGCCATGGTGATCGGCGGGGTGATCGTCGAGGACGGCGAGTCGATCATCACCCAGCCGGGCTATCTCGCCGCCGGCGGCCAGTGGCTCGTGCTCGGCGCGATCGTCACCTTCGCCGCCGACACGATGCGGCAGCTGATGGCGCCGGCCGAGAACAAGCCCCAGCCGTACGCGGAGGCCACCCGGCTGCTCACCCAGCTGCGCAGCGTCGCCCGGTCCCTGCCCGGCGCGACCCTGGACCCGGGCGGCATCTCCGAGCACCTGCTCGAGGAACTGCGCGTGGTCGCGCCCGGGCACCGTGCGGCCGTGCTGTCGGCCAGCGGCGGCGGGCGCCTCGTCGTGCTCGCCCAGACCGGCGCCGACCGGGTCGACTGGGAGGTCACGCTCGACGCCGACTCGGCGATCGCGGACGCGTGGGCCACCCAGCAGCCGCAGACCGCGTCCCGGTCCCAGGCCCGCTCGCACCAGGGCGGCGAGGCGTCGTCGCTGGTCGTACCGCTGGTCGCAGGAGTACGCACGATCGGGCTGGTGATCCTCGAGGCCGATGTGCCCAACGCGTACCCGTCGGCGGTGATCGCGAGGGTGACCGAGGTGACCGGCCCCGCGGCGCTGCGGCTGGAGGCCGCCCTGCTCTTCGACGAGGTCCGCTCGCTGGCGACCAATGAGGAGCGCCAGCGCCTCGCCCGCGAGATCCACGACGGCGTCGCGCAGGAGCTCGTGATGGTCGGGTACGGCATCGACAACGCGCAGGCGACCCTGCCGGAGGGCGCCGACGAGACCGCCGAGGAGCTGCGCACCCTGCGCGGCGAGGTCACCCGGGTCATCACCGAGCTGCGGCTGAGCCTGTTCGAGCTGCGCTCCGAGGTGGACCGCAACGGCGGCCTCGCGGCGGCGATCGCCGAGTACGCCCGCACCCTCGGCACGTCCGCCGGCCTGCGGGTGCACTTCACGTTCGACGAATCGACCGCCCGCCTGCCCGCCGCGACCGAGGCGGAACTGCTGCGCATCGCCCAGGAGGCGATCACCAACGCCCGCAAGCACGCCGGCGCGTCCAACCTGTGGGTCACGTGCACCGTCGACCCGCCGTACGCGGAGATCGAGGTCTCCGACGACGGCAAAGGCTTTGCCGACGACCGCCCCGACGGGCGCTACGGCCTTGCGATCATGGCCGAGAGGGCGGAACGTATCCGGGGCCGGCTGGAGATCAGACCACGACACCCCAGCGGGACAACCGTTGCGGTAGTGCTCGGAACCTCCGCTCGGCGCGATAGCGTGCGGGATAGCGTTTCCGCACCAGAAGGGGAGTAACCCGAGCATGTCGACCAGTCCGATGCCGACGACCCGCACCAAGGTGCTCCTCGTCGACGATCACGACCTGATCCGTAAGGGGCTGCGGCACGCGTTCGAGCGGGACCGGCAGTTCGAGGTGGTCGGCGAGGCCGCCACCGCCGCCGAGGCCGTCCGCCAGGCCGGCGCGCTCCAGCCCGACGTGGTCATCATGGACCTGCGCCTGCCCGACGGCAGCGGCCTCGAGGCGACCCGGGCCCTGCGCAAGAACAACGCCAACATGGGCATCGTGGTCCTCACCATGTACGCGGGCGACGACCAGCTCTTCGGCGCCCTGGAGGCCGGAGCGAGCGCGTTCGTGCCCAAGACGGCCCCGGCCGACGAGGTCGTAGCGGCAGCCCGGCACGCGGCATCGGCGCCCAGCGCCTTCACCGCGGCGGACCTGGCCGAGGCGATGAAGCGGCGCCTCGCGCCTTCTGGACCGCAGCTCTCGCCTCGGGAGGGACAGGTGTTGCGCCTGCTCGCCGACGGGATGAGCGTGGCCGGCATCGCCAAGCAGCTGTTCGTGTCGGAGTCCACGGCGAAGACCCACATCTCGAAGCTGTACGAAAAGCTCGGAGCGGCGAACCGGGCGCAGGCGCTGATGACCGCGCTGCGGCTGGGGCTGCTCGAAGCGCCGGACGCGCCGAAGTTCTGAGCCTCGCGGCTCCCGCCCGTCGTCCCTTCCGGGGTGGCGGGCGGTCGTTTTTCCCTGCCCGGAGCCCGGTCCACGGCCGGGGCGTTATCCGTCTTTCCGTCACCCACCTGGCAATTTCGGCGTTTCTGGAATCAAGATTTTTCGGCGGGATCTGAGGTGGTGCGGCGGGCGGTCAGGCGGCGCGCCGCGAGGTAGGCCTCGCAGCCCAGGCACAGCCCGAAGGCCGCGTTCAGGAACGCCGCGAGCAGACCGAAGGCCGTGAAGATCATCCCCAGGGTCGCCACCCCGCTCAGGTAGCCGGCCGACGCGACCGCCAGAAAGGCGAAGCCGACGAGCTGGGCGAAGCGAACCGGTGCCGCCTCCTCACGCTCGGCTGGAGGCCCAAGGCGCGGGGCGACCAGCGCCCGGAAGATCAGCGGGTAGGGCCCGAGGCGCGGAGCGGCGGCGGTGAGGGCGAAGACCGCGGCCTGGGCAAGCGCGAGCCAGCCCCACCCGGTAGCCAGGACGACGACGAGGACGACGGTGGTCAGCGCCGCGGCGAAGCGCTGGCCGCGCGGGTCGAGCTGCATGTCTGGACTCTCGCACGCCGCGGCCGTCTCGCCACGGTGTCGTGCATCACCGGCGGCGGGGTGCAGATCCCCTGGTCAGCGCGCCGGCAGGAGCTCGCCGAGGACGGCGATGAGCTGGGGCTTGGCGGGCACGCCCGTCGCCCGCTTCGCGACCCGGCCCTCCTCGTCGAGCACGAGCAGCGTCGGTGTCTTCCAGATGCCGAGCGCGCGCACGGCGTCGAGGTGGCTTTCGGCGTCGACCTCGACGTGCTGGACTCCCGGCAGCATCGCGGCCACCTCGCCGCTGACCCGCCGCACCGCACGGCACGGTGCGCAGAACGCGGACGAGAACTGGAGCAACGTGGCCGGCGCCGGCCCCACGCCCAGCGTGGCGAGCAGCGCGGGATCGATTCGCTCCGCCACCGCATCCCCCACCTCAGCAGCCCGGCCGGGGGCCGCGCGCAACCGGCCGTCGGTGCGGCGCCGCCACCACCCGATCACGACACCCAGCACGACGACCGCAGCAGCGGCGACCAGCCCCGCGGTGTCCATGAGCCCACTCTGGCACGCCCGCCGCGGCGCCGCGATGTGACCTACGACGCCGGCTGGTACGCGCTCGCCTGCAGCGTGAACAGCTGCGCGTAGATGCCGTCCGCCGCCATCAGGCTGCGGTGGTCGCCCTCCTCCACCACCGCCCCGTGGTCCAGGACGAAGATGCGGTGCGCCTCGCGGACGCTCGCCATGCGGTGGGTGATCAGGACGACCGTACGGCCGGCCGCCAGCTCCCGTAGCCGGAGGTACACGTCGTGCTCGGCGCGGGCGTCGAGGTTGGCCGTTGGTTCGTCGCAGATCAGCAGGGGCGCGTCGCGGTAGAAGGCGCGGCTCACCGCCAGCCGCTGCCACTGGCCGCCGGACAGGTCGGCGCCGTCGGTGAAGTGGCGGGACAGCAGCGTCTCATACCGGCGCGGGAGCTCCATCACGAAGTCGTGGGCGTCGCCGGCCCGGGCCGCCTCGTGGATGTCGGGGAGGTGGGGGCTCCGCTCGTACCGTCCGATCGTGATGTTGACCCGCGCGGAGAGCGGCCACCGGGTGGGTTCCTGCATGACCACCGCGACCCGGCGGCGCAGCGATTCCGGGTCGTAGGCGGTGACGTCGCGCCCGTCCCAGCGGATCCGCCCGGTCTGCGGCCGGTAGAGGCCGGCGAGCAGGCCGGCCAGGGTCGACTTGCCGGAGCCGTTCTCGCCGACCAGAGCGATGATCTCGCCCCGGCGCAGGGTCATGCTGACGTCGCGGACGGCCGGGCGGTCCGCGTCCGGATAGGCGAAGGTGACCTCGTCGAGGCGGAGCTCGGTGAACCCGGGCGGCGCGGCGCGCCCGGTGGCGGCCTCGTCCCGGGACCGGGAGAGGTCGCAGAAGCCCTGGAAGTCGGCGAAGTAGAGCCCCTGCTCGAAGACACGGTTGGCGCTGTAGGCGAGTTCGGTCAGCTTGCCGATCCCCATGCTGATCGCGTACGCGGCGCCGCCACCGGCCGCCAGTTCCATCCGGCCGGTCCACAGCAGCCAGAGCAGGACCGCGTAGGTGAACCCGGTCGCCAGGCCGCTGAGCGCGTTGCCGACCAGGGTGGTGCGGACCTGGCGCTCGGCGAGCCGGATCTCCTCGAGTGTGGCGACCGACAACAGGCGCTTGATCTCGGCCAGCAGGTATCCGCGTACCGTGAAGGCCCGCAGCTCGGCCGCGGGTTCCCGGGCCGCGAGCAGGTGGGCGAGCATCCGCTGGCGCCGCCAGACGGCGATGAAGCGCAGCACCTGCCGGTAGCCGAGGCGGGCGGACCGCACGGCGGCCCACGCGATCGGCAGGACGGCGAGCACCAGCAACGGCAGCAGCACCGGATGCAGCACGGCGAGCACCCCGGCCGCGGCGGCCAGCCCGATGAAGTTGGTGCCGAGCTCGATGGCGCGGTCGACGAGCATCTGGGCGGCGTCGATGCCCCGGTCGCGGGCCCGTTCCATGGCGTCCCGCCAGCCGGGGTCGTCGAAGGTGGACAGCCCGACGCTGGTCGTCAGCTCGAGCAGCTGCATCTCCGCGGCCTCGAAGACCTTGGGTGAGAGGCGGCCGTTGGCCGCGGCGGCGGCCGAGGTGAGCGCGCCCCGCACGGCCAGGGCGAGAACGAGCAGAACCAGAGACGGTACGGCGGCCCGCACCCGTTCCGGCGTCGGCCCCTCCCGCAGCAGCCCGTCGAAGACCCCGACCACGCTGATCAGCCCGACGGCGCTGGCGATCCCGCCGAGCAGCTGGAACACGACGACCGCGGTGGTGGTGCCGGGGCTGGCCCGCCACGCCAGCGACCACGCGGCCCGCAACAGCTTCGGGAGCCGCCGGAACATGCGCAGGAAGGTGGTGTTGGCGGCCTCCTCGGTGCTGGTGAGCCAGTACGGCAGGGCCAGCTCGCCGCTCTCCTCGCCGGCCAGGTCGGTGCCGGGCTCACCTTCTTCGGCCTGCCGCTCCCCCGGGTCAGGGGTTTGCCGGGCGGTCTCCTGCCGGGTGGGTTCCTGCATCAACGGCTCCCGTCCCGTGGGCTCTCAGCCGTTCCTACCCCGCTCGCACGAAACGTGTCTACGCGTATACCACGAGTGATTACTCACTCATGCCCTTCGCGCCGTTCGCGCCGGCCCGCCTTCGCGCCCTTCCGCGCGGAGCAGGTCGCGCAGCTTTGCGGCCTTGGTCTCCCAGCGCCACTCCCGCTCCACCCAGGACCGTCCCGCCGCGCCCATCCGCCGGGCCGCCTCCGGATCGGACAGCAGGCCGGCCAGCCGGTCGGCGATCGCGGGCACGTCCCGGCCGCCGACCACGTACCCGGTCTCGCCGTCGCGCACCGCGTCCGGCGCGCCGCCCGAGTCGCCCGCGAGCACCGGCAGCCCGCTCGCCGACGCCTCGAGGTAGACGATGCCCAGCCCCTCGACGTCGAGCCCGGCGCCGCGGGTGCGGCACGGCATCGCGTACACGTCACCGGCGGCGTAGTGCGCCGGCAGCTCCTCCCAAGGCACCGAGCCGGTGAGGACCACGTCGGCCTCGACCCCCTCGGCACGGGCCAGGGTCTGAAGCTTTTCCCGGTACGGCCCACCGCCCACGATCAGCAGCGCCGCCCCGGGAACCCGCCGCCGGATCGCGGGCAGCGCGCGGATGAGCATGTCCTGGCCCTTGCGCGCAACGAGCCGCGACACGCACACCACCACCGGCCGGTCGCCGAGCCCGTGCCTCGCCCGAACCTCGGACCCGTCGACGTCCGGGTGGTACGCGTCCACGTCCACGCCGGGGGTGAGCCGCTCCAGCGTGGTGAGCCCGTGCAACGCCCGGTCGAGGCGTACGCGCTGGAACTCCGTCAGGTAGGTCACCACGTCGTTGCCCCGGGCGATCCGCCGCAGCAACTGCCGGGCGCCGGGCAGCGCGGCCCACCCGATCTCGTGCCCGTGGGTCAGGGAGACGGCCCGCTCGATCCCGGCGCGCCGCCGCAGCCCGTCGGCCAGCAACCCGAGCGGGGCGGCGGCGCCGAACCAGACGCTGTCGCAGTCGTACGCCCGCGCGAGCCCGGCGGCACGACGCGCCACCGCGGGCGTCGGCAGCAGAATGCCGGTGTTCTCCCGGACCACCTCGAACGGCTGCTCGGCGTCGAACTTCCCGGCGCCCCGCCACGTCGAGGCGTAGACGACGACGGAGTCCGCCGGCTGCCGTACGGCCAGGTTGTGCACGAACTGCTGGATCCCCCCGGGCCGCGGCGGAAAGTCGTTGGTGACGAGCAACGTCCGTGCGGTCACCGCTCGCCCCTTGCGTAGGCGCGGGCGGCGGCCATCCGCTCGACGGTGGACGGATGCGAGGCGGACATGACGTACTCCCAGACCGGCGGATCGGGATCGGAAAGGTTGACGGTGCCGAGCCGGCGCTGCATCGCCTCGAACGTGGCCGGATCCCCGGTGAGCTCCAGGGCATGGGCGTCGGCCCGGGCCTCCACGCGCCGCGAGACGAGCGCCTGCACCGGCCCACCGGCCAGCCCGGCCAGCGTGACCAGGGCGATGAGCAGCGCGATCGCCCGGGGTTCGCCCATCGTGTCGACCCCGGCCCAGCGCAGCAGCCAGCCGAGGGACCCGAGCAGATAGAGCGCGATCACCGACGCCGCCGCCCCGAGCGCGCCGACGACAGTCCCGGTGAGCACGTCGTTGCGCTTGGCGTGGCCGAGCTCGTGGGCCGCCACGGACACCACCTCGGCAGGCGTGGCCTCGGTGAGCATCGTGTCGTACACGACGATCCGCCGCGTCGGCCCGAACCCGGAGACGTAGGCGTTGACCGCCCGCGTCCGGCGCGAGGCGTCGGCGACGAGAACATCCTTCACGGGTACGCCGTCACGCGCGGCCAGATCCATGAGCTCGGTCCGCAGCGGCCCGGCGGCCATCGGCGTGAACTTGTTGAAGATCGGCTCGACCACCACGGGCAGCACGAACGACAGGAGGACGACCAGCCCGGCCGCCCCCACGGCCCCGAACGCCCACCACCACCGCGGCGCCAGGCGCGTCACGGCGAAGAACCCGAGCAGCACCAGCGCCCCGATCACCGCCCCGACGGCGAACGACTTGGCGACGTCGACCGCCCAGGCACCCCAGGACTGCGTCGAGATCCCGTACCGGACGACGACGATGTGCCGCCACGCCGCGAAGGGCAGCGTGAGCACCTCGGCGACAAGAACGACCAGCAGCCCGCCGAGCACCGCCTGCGCGATCCAATGGTCGCCGAACGGGCGCCCGGCCCACGACACCAACCGCGAGCCCAGCGGCGTGAACCCCAGCAGCAGCGCGACGGCCAGCCCGATGACCAGCCCCCCGTACGCCCCGGGCCGCAACGCGGAGTGGAACTCCCGGGCCCGCGCCAGCTGGTCGGCAGGGAACTGCCCCAGCGCGGCCAACTGATCGGCGCGAGGAGCGGGCGCTCGCTGCCAGGGGATCGTCACGGCGGAGTAGACCACCATGGCCACCAGGAGCACGGCCAGCGTGCATGTGGCCCACAGCCGAGGTGTCACGCGCCCGTGCCTCCGTCCCACTCACATCTGCCACCCGGAATCCGCCCAGTCGACCCGGCTCCCGTCGTGATCGCCCATCCTAAGCGCGCGCCGGCCCGGCTTCCGCGCCCCGGCGACGGCCCGGCTTCCGCGCCCCGGCAGCGGATCGGCGGCCTGAGCTACCTGCTGGCCGTCCGGTCGCGGCCGTCCGGTCGCGGCCGGACTCATGATCACGCCACGTGACCCCAGCGACGGACCAGCGGCACCACGACCGGCGGTTCCGGCGTCTCGAGCAGCTCCACGTCGAAGCCCGCCATCTCGAACACCTCGATCGCGCGCAGTTCGCTCGGGGTCAGGTCGGCGATGCCGTCCGGCGTCTCGGCCATTGCCTTGATCAGGCATCCCTCGCACCCGCGTCCCCGACCGGGGCAGCGGCCGCAGTCGATGATCATCACTTCCTCCTCGTGCCGACGGTGGTGCGGCCGCGATCCGGGGGAAGCGCCTGTCGCGGACCGACCACCATCGGTGACAGTCACGCTATGGAGGGGGTACGACAAAAATCAGGACCGGGCGAGCCGGCGCAGCAATGAATCGGCTCCCATCGGGTACGCCCCGTGCCGGCGTACGCCGTCGGCGACCTCGCGGTCCGACGAGATGACGACGAGCGGGCGGCCCGCCGGTTCGGCCCGGACGAGTTGCCGGATCAGCTCGTCGGCGGTGTCGCCCTTGCGCGAGAAGAGCACCCGGACACCACGCGGTGCCGGCGGGAGGCCGTGCACGCGCTCCGCGCCGTCGAAGACGACCGTGACCTCGTCGCCTGTCTGCGCGGCGATGCCGCCCAGGCCCGTGATGAGCCGTTTCCGCTGCTGCTCCAGCGACATCTCGGCGAATCCACGCTTGGTGACGTTGTAGCCGTCCACGATCAGGTGGGCGCGGGGCAGCGCCAGGAGCTGGTCGAGGCGGCCGGGGTCGTCCGTGTCCTGGGCGCGCGGCCGGGATCGTTCCTGCGCCCCGGGCCGGTCGGCGGACACGTCGGCGACGAAGTCTGCCGGCAGCTTGTCGGCGGGCCCGAGGGCCAGCTCACGCCGCAGTCCCGAGGCCGCCTGCCCGATCGTCTCCAGCAGCAGCCAGAGGCGGGCGTCGTCGGCGGCCCGGGCGTCCTTCGCGCTCTGCTTGCCCGAGGCCGCGGCCGCCTCCGCCTCCGCCAGCCGGGTGCGCAACCGCCGTACCTCCGCATCGTGGTCGGCGGCCACCTTGGCCACGCGGCCCTTCTCGGTGGCCAGCAGGTCGCTGGCCCGCTTGTGGGCCGCCTGCGTCTCCCGCAGGGCCCGCGCGGTGGTGCGGGCCTCCTCGCGGATCTGGCCGAGCTCCTCCCGCACCCGGGCGAGCTCGTCGCGGAGCTTGTCGGCCTCGACCCTGGCGACCGCCCGGTCGTGCTCGGCGCGGGCCGCGCGCTGCTCGGCCTCGCGGATCTGGTGGACCACCGCCGCGCTGTCGGCCTCGGCGCGTACGGACTGCCCGGCGGCCTCGACCAGCTCCCGCCAGCCGCCCGGTCTGGCCAAGTAGGCGAGGGCGGCAACCTCGACCGGATCCGCCGCGGCCGGTGCCATCCCCGCGGCGACCGCGACGCCCAGGTCACCCGTCTCGGTGACGACCCGGCTACCGATGCGCTGGCGGAACAAGGGGTCAGCGGCGAGCTGTGCGGCGAGTGCTGCCGCGCCGAGCCGGGCCCGCCGATTCGGGGCGAAGCGGGCTACGCGCCGCAGCGGAACGGGGATCTCTTCGGCGGGCATGCCGGGCAGGGCTGCCGCGGTCAGCGTGGTGATCCGCTGCCGGACCGGCTCGGGCAACAACGGCTCCGGCGAGCCGAAATCATCGTCGCCCGGCCGATCGTGGCCCGCGCCGTCGCCATCAGAAGCCGCGCCGCCATCAGAAGCCGCGCCGCCGTCACCGGCGGCGCCGGCATCACTCCCGGCCGGGCCGACGCCGTCCGCGCCGGACACGCCGAAAGCCGCCCCCTCGGAAGGGCGATCATGGAACTCCTGCGGCGCGGACATTTTTCCATTCTCCCACCGTGGGCAGCGGAAAGGCCCGCGGAGCCAAGTGATCTTTTCGGGTACGGACCCGGAGAATGTCGTACCCCCGCCCTAGATTGCCCGCCGTGGCACAACAGGCATATGTCCAAGGCACTCTGGACACCCTCCTGAGCGCCGACGGCTCCGTTGATCCGGCCGCTCTGTCGCTGCGGGACACCACGTTCGTGGTCCTCGACCTGGAGACGACCGGCGGCGCGCCGGACGGCGGCGGCATCACCGAGATCGGCGCGGTCAAGGTGCGCGCCGGCGAGGAGTTGGGCGTGCTGGCCACCCTGGTCAATCCCGGTGAGCGCCTGCCACCGTTCATCACCGTGCTGACCGGCATCACCGAGGCGATGCTGGCGCCGGCGCCGCCGATCGAGGTCGTCCTGCCCAGCCTGCTGGAATTCCTCCGGGGGTCTGTCCTGGTCGCCCATAACGCTCCCTACGACGTGGGGTTCCTCAAGGCCGCCTGCGCCCGCCACGGGTACGCATGGCCCCAGCTACGCGTGCTCGACACGGCCGCCCTGGCCCGCCGGGCACTGACCCGGGACGAGGTGCCCAACCGCAAGCTCGGCACGCTCGCCCAGTTCTTCCGCGCCCGGGTCCAGCCCACCCACCGGGCCCTCGACGACGCCAAGGCCACCGTCGACGTCCTGCACGGGCTGATCGAACGGCTCGGCAGCTTCAAGGTGCACACGCTGGGCGACGCGGCCGAGTTCGCCAAGGCCGTGACCCCCACCCAGCGGCGCAAACGGCATCTCGCCGACGATCTGCCGCACGTGCCGGGCGTCTACGTGTTCCGGGCCGCCGACGAGCGGCCGCTCTACGTCGGCACCTCGGTGGACATCGCCACGCGGGTGCGCAGCTACTTCACCGCCAGCGAGAAGCGGGCGCGGATGTCCGAGATGATCGCCGCCGCCACCCGGGTGGAGGCGGTCGAGTGCGCCCACTCGCTGGAGGCGGAGGTCCGGGAGCTGCGGCTCATCGCGGCGCACGCCCCGCCGTACAACCGGCGGTCGAAGTATCCGGAGCGGGTCGTCTGGCTGAAGCTCACCGCGGAGGCGTACCCGCGGTTGTCGGTGGTCCGGCAGCTCGCCGACGACGACGCCGCTTATCTGGGTCCGTTCTCCTCGCGGCGCACCGCCGAGCTGGCCGCAGCCGGGGTCTACGACGCCGTGCCGCTGCGGCAGTGCACCCACAAGCTCTCCGTCCGGACCATCACGCCGGCCTGTGCGCTGGCCGAGCTGGACAGATGCGCGGCGCCCTGCGAGCACCGCATTACGCCCGACGAGTACGCCCAAAGCACCGCACTACCGCTCCGCACCGCCATGCACGGCGACCCGGAGCCCCTGGTGGAGGCCCTCATGGCGAGGATCGAGGCGTTGTCGGACCGGCAGCGTTACGAGGAGGCGGCGGTCGTCCGGTCCCGCCTCGTGGCCCTGCTGCGCGCCACCGTGCGGATGCAGAAGCTGGGGGCGCTGACCCGGCTCGCGGAGCTGGTGGCGGCGCGGCGCAACGACGCGTACGGCTGGGAGATCATCGTCGTCCGGCACGGGCGCCTCGCGGCCGCGGCCACCTCGCCGCCGCGTCTGCATCCGCGGCCGACCCTGGACATGGCGCGGGCGACCGCCGAGACGGTCCTACCCGGACCGGGTCCCGTTCCGGCCGCTTCGGCGGAGGAGACCGAGCGCATTCTGGCGTGGCTCGACCGCCCCGACACCCGGCTGGTGGAAACTTCTGGCGACTGGGTGTCACCGGCGCGTGGCGCAGCGCGGTTCACTACCCTGCTCACCAGGGCGGAAGCCGCAGCGTCGAGACGAGACTCGTACGTTCGCTCATCGGTAACTGACCGTTCGGATGACGCTCGCTCGCTTAGGCTGTAGAGCACGCGGCTGCAAAGCCGAGAAATCGGTGGGATCCGCGCGTAATGTGCGGTCGATCCGTGAGGGGGTGTCCGAGTGGACGTCGACGCCGGCCACGGCGCCGCCCTTGGACGTGCCCTCCCGGCGCCGCTGTCCCAGCGGCTCAAGTCGTTCCTCAGCTTCCAGGGCAACGACGACGACCCGGTCACCACGCTCACTCGCACGCACCGGGCGATCCACCCCTCCGCCGACGCCGGCATCCTGCGCCGCAGCTACGCAGTGGCCGAGAACATGCACCGCGGCCAGTTCCGCAAGAGCGGCGACCCGTACATCACCCACCCGCTCGCCGTCGCGCAGATCTGCGCCGAGCTGGGCATGGACACCACGACGCTGGTCGCGGCGCTGCTGCACGACACGGTCGAGGACACCAGCTACACCCTGGAGACGCTGCACGGCGACTTCGGCCCCGAGGTGACCCACCTGGTCGACGGCGTGACCAAGTTCGACAAGGCGTTCTACGGCAAGACCGCCGAGGCCGAGACCATCCGCAAGATGATCATCGCGGCCGGCAAGGACGTCCGGGTGCTGGTGATCAAGCTGGCCGACCGGCTGCACAACATGCGCACCCTGGACGCCCGCTCCCCCGCCTCCCGGGCCCGCATCGCGACGGCCACGCTGGACGTGCTCGTCCCGCTCTGCGACCGGCTCGGCATCCAGGCCCTCAAGCGCGACCTCGACGACGTGGTGCTCTACCACCTGGAGCCGGAGTCGTTCGCCCGCATCGACGAGCACGTGAAGAACCGCCCCGGCTGGGACGAGTATCTGAACTCCGTCTCGGTCCACGCCCAGCGGGCGCTGCGCCGCCTGCGGGTCAGCGCCGAAGTCACGGCGCGGCCCCGGCACTACTACTCGATCTGGAAGGACACGGTCGCGGGCGGCCACACCGTACCGTTCGATCTGCCCCGCCTCGCCGTCGTGGTCGACGGCCCGGAGACCGACTGTTACGCCGCGCTCGGCGCGATCCACGGCCAGTGGCGCCCGGTGGCCGGCCGCTTCAAGGACTTCATCGCCTCCCCCAAGAACAACCTCTACCGCTCCCTGCACACGACGGTCACCGGCCCGGAGGGCCGCCTGGTCGAGGTGCTGATCCGCACGGTCTCGATGCACCGCTGCGCCGAGTACGGCGTTGCCACCGGCTACCGGTACCCGAAGTCGGTGTCCGAGTCAGCGGGCGGCACCGACCAGCTCACCTGGCTCAAGCGGGTGCTCGACTGGGAGCAGGACACCACCGACGCGGGCCAGTTCCTCGATTCGTTGCGCTGCGACCTCGCCGAGGGCCAGATCACCGTCTTCGCCAAGGGCCGCACCGTCGAGCTGCCGGCCGGCTCCACGCCGGTTGACCTCGCGTACGAGCTGAACCCCGACAAGGGCGACCAGACGCTGGCCGCGACCATCAACGGCCGCCTGGCCCCGCTCGGCTCCCAGCTGCGCGACGGCGACGTGGTGGAGATCTTCACCGAGACCGACGGGCACATCGAGGTCGAGCCGGGCATCGCCCCGCGCGGCCCCCGCAAGGAGTGGCTCGGCTTCGTCAAGTCGACGCAGGCCCAGATGCAGATCAACCGCTACTTCGCGGAGGAGAACTCGCCGGGCATCAGCATCGCCGACAAGGTCCGCCTCGGCCGCGCGACCATCGGCCTGACCCTGCGCAAACACGACCGCGGCCTGGCGAGCGAGGTGCCGCTGCGGCGCCTGGCGGAGGAGCTGGGCTACCCCGACCTGGAGACCATGCTGGTGGCGGTGACCGAGCGCAATCTCGAGCCGGACCAGGTGGTGGAACAGCTCATCGCGCTGGTGGACCACCCGGACTGAGCGGGTCCTCCGCCGCCGCGGCGACCCCGGCGGGGCAGCGGGGCGGAGCCGGTGGAGCTGGCGCGGCAACCCCCACCGAGCGGTGGGCGGCGCCCGGCTAGCCTGTGAAGCGTGAAAATCCCTCGGCGGTTGCGCGGCGCCGCGTATCAGGCGTTCTACCGGCTGCCGTCCGGGATGCGCCGGCGGATCGTGCGGCTGATCGTCCCGAAGTATCTTGTCGGCGCGGTCTGCATCGTGCGCGACGCCGAGGCCGCCCAGCCCGGCCGGCTTCTACTCCTGCGCCAGCCGCCCGGCCGCGGCTGGGGCCTGCCCGCCGGCCTGCTCAAGAAGGCCGAGTCCCCGGCCGACGGCGCAGCCCGCGAACTGCGCGAGGAGTCCGGCGTCGTGATCGACCCGGCGGACCTCACCCCGGCGGTCCCGAACGCGATCGTGCACCCCAAGGGCTGGATCGACACCGTCTTCCTGGGTACGGTCCCCGCCTCCACCACCGACCTGGTCGTGGACGGCGGCGAGGTGCTGGAGGCGCGCTGGTTCCCCCTCGACGACCTGCCGCCCCTGACCACGAACACGGCCCTGCTCCTCGGCGTGTACGGCATCGGCCCCCGCGCCGCCCAGCAGTCGCAGTGACCAGCAGCCCGGTCGCCGCCGTCATCCTCGCCGCCGGGGAGGGGCAACGGCTGCGGCCCCTGACGTACCTCGTACCGAAGGCGCTCTGTCCCGTCGGCAACGTCGCCCTGCTCGACCGGGCCCTGGCCCGGGTGGCCGGGTTGGGACTCACCGGCCCGTCCACCGTGGCGGTCAACGCCGCGTACCTCGCCGACCAAGTCGTGTCCCACGTCGGGGTGCGGGCGCGGCTCTCCGTCGAGCCGGACGGCCCGGTGGGCACCTCGGGCGGCGTCGGGCGGCTCCGCGGCTGGATCGACGGCCGGGACGCGCTCGTCGGCAACGCCGACGCCTACCTGGCCGACCCGCTGCGGGAGCCGGGCAAGGACATCGCCGCGCTGCTGGAGGGTTGGAGCGGCGACACGGTACGGATGCTGACGAAGCCGGTACCGCCGGGCGACACGGGCGGCTTCAGCGGGCGCCGCTTCGCCGGTTTCTCCCTGCTGCCGTGGCGGTACGTACGCGACCTCGGCCCGGAGTTCTCGGACCTCGTCCGTACGGTGTGGCGGCCGGCGGAGGCGGCGGGAGAGCTGGAGCTGATCCCGTACGAGGGCGTCTACATCGACACGGGCACCCCGGCCACTTACCTGGCGGCGAACCTCCACGCGGCCGGCGACGGGCTGATCGACCCCACGGCGACGGTCACCGGCCATGCCGACGGCTCGGTGATCGGTGCGGGCGCCGTGGTCGAGGGCCGGGTGAGCCGATGCGTGGTGTGGCCGGGCGCCCGAGTGGCCGCCGGCGAAGAGCTGACCGGCGTCATCCGCGCCGAAGACGACATGACGGTGGCGGGGACGTGACGCGACACCTGCAAGCTCGTCGCCGGCCGGGCGGCGGGGATCGCTAGCATGAACCGACGCCGACCCGAGGAGCTTGCGTGAACACCGCGATCGTGCACATCGACTGCGCCACCGACTCGATCCCGGAGGTCGCCGAGGCGCTGGCCGCGCTGGCCGGGGTCAGCGAGGTCTACTCCGTCGCCGGGAACGTCGACCTCATCGCGATCGTGCGGGTGCCCCGGTTCGACGACATCGCCGAGGTGATCGCCGGGCGGATCTCGAAGACGCCGGGCGTGCTCAACACCGAGTCGCACATCGCCTTCCGCGCGTACTCGAAGCACGACCTCGAGGATGCCTTCGCGATCGGCCTGCCCGACGCGGACTGACGCCCCAGGTCAGCCGGCGGCGAAGCTGTCCGTGCCGAGCACGGTCAGCAGGGCGAGCCTGTGGTGGCTCTCGCTGCCGGGTGTGGCGGTGAAGATGAGCAGCGACTGGGCCTGATCGGGGTCGAGCAGGGTCTGGCAGAACAGATCGATCCGGCCCACCTCGGGATGGCTGAACCGCTTCGCGTCGCTCCACCGCAGGCCGACCTCGTGGTGTTTCCACAGGGCCGCGAACTCCTCGCTCCCGCGTTGCAGGCCGGCCACGAGAGCGGCTGCCGGCGATCGGGGGCCCTGCGCGGTGGCGGCCGCGCGCAGGAGTGCGACGTTGACCCGGCTGTGCAGGTCGTGGTCCTCGGCCAGGTAGCGGTCGCGTTCCCCGGGGTCGGTGAACCAGCGGTACGTCGCACTGCGGGCATTCCCCGTGTAGCGGGTCTGGTCGCCGAGCAGTGCCACGGCGGGCGGGGTCTGCATCAGCGTGTCGCCCAGCGGGCCCATGATCTGCGCAGGGGTGTCCTGCAGCCGGTCCATGACGCGCATGAGTCCCGGGCTGACGTGCTCACCCCGTAGCTGCCGCCCGGGGAGGCGGTGTCCGGACAGCAGGAACAGGTGATCGCGCTCGTCCGGGGTCAGGCGCAGTCCGCGGGCCATGGCGGCGACCATCTGCTCCGACGGCTGGGATCCGCTGCCGCGTTCGAGGCGGGCCAGGTAGTCGGCGGACATGTCGCACAGCTCCGCGACCTCCTCCCGGCGCAGGCCGCTGGTGCGCCGGCGAGCGCCCCGGCGCAGCCCGACGTCCTCGGGCTGGAGTGATTCCCGGCGGGCGCGGAGGAAGCGTCCCAGACCGTCTCGATCCAGCGTCGTGTGCACGTACCCATCGTCGGTGATGGGGCGGATCTCAGCCACGCCCTGCCGTTCAGTGGCTCAGCAAGTCCTTCATCCGGTGGCGCCGGGGGCGTTCCCATGAGGGCATGAACAAATGGACCGCAAGCCGGCTGCCGACCATGGCGGCCAAGACAGTGGTGATCACCGGGGCCGGGAGCGGCCTCGGCTTGATCACCGCACGGGAGCTCGGCCGGGTCGGCGCCCGGGTCGTGCTGGCCGTCCGCAACGTCGACAAGACCCGCCGGTCGATCGCGGATGTGCCCGGCGACCTCCACGTCCGGGAACTCGACGTGGCGGATCTCGACTCGGTCCGCAACTTCGCGGAATCGTGGAGCGGGGCTCTCGACATCCTGATCAACAACGCGGGAGTGATGGACATCCCCGCGGCGCGGACCGCACAGGGCCTGGACGTGCAGACCGCAACAAACTACTTCGGCCCGTTCCTGCTCACGAACCTGCTCCTGCCGCGGCTGACCGACCGGGTGGTGACGGTGACCAGTCAACTGCACCGCCAGGGCAGGCTGAACCTCGACGACCTCGATTGGCGGTCCCGCGACTACCGCAGCATGGGCGCTTACCGGGACTCGAAGCTGGCCGTCGTGCTCTTCTCGCTCGAACTGCAACGACGCCTGGACGCCTCGGGCAGCCCGGTCCGGTCGGTGCTCGCCCACCCCGGCATCGCGCGTACGGCACTGGCCGCGCATTCGGCGTCGAACGTCATCAACCGGCTGACGTTCCTGACCAACGACGCCGAGCACGGCGCCCTGCCGATCCTGTACGCCGCCACGCAGGATGTTCCCGGCAACGCCTACGTCGGACCCGACGGCTTCGCCGGCCTCAGGGGCTACCCCGCCGTCGGCAGGCCCGGCAAGGCGGGCCTCGACCCGGCCGTGGCCGCCGGCCTGTGGAAGGCGACTTCCGTGCTGACCGGATGACATGAAGAAAGGGGGCCCGATCGGGCCCCCTTTCCGTGCTCTGCGCTCAGCGACCGGAGGTGATCTCCTCGCGGTCTTCCCGGCTGGTCAGCGGCGCGACCGCCGGCGACACCGGCGCCTCCACCGGCTTCTCGACCGGGAAGAAGAAGCCCTTGACCGCCGGTGCCAGGGCGCCGAGGCGGTTCATCTTCTTCGGTACGACCCAGCCCGCGTACTCCAGCGGCAGCGGGTGGCCGTGGTCGTCGACCGGGCCGAGGGGCTGGTGGACCTCCACGAACCGGCCGTCCGGCAGGCGCTTGATGATGCCGGTCTCCGCGCCGTGGGCGAGGACCTCGCGGTCGTGCTGCTGCAGGCCCAGGCAGATGCGGACGGCGACGTAGTACGCCAGCGGCGGCAGGATCACCAGGCCGATGCGGCCCGCCCAGGTCGACGCGTTCAGGCTGATGTGGAACTTGTCGGCGATCACGTCGTTGCCGCCGGAGAGCGTGGCGATGATGAAGAACGTGAAGGCCATCGCGCCGACGCCGGTGCGCTCCGGCGCGTCCCGGGGCCGCTGGAGCAGGTGGTGCGACTGCTTGTCCTTCAGCCGCCGCGCCTCGATGAACGGATAGAACATCGGGACCGTGGTGAGCGCGCCGAGGCCGACGACCGCGGGCCAGAACAGCGGCGGGATCACGTAGCCGTCGCCGATCGGGATGTCGATCTGCCAGGCCGGCATGAGGCGGACCAGGCCGTCCATGAACATGACGTACCAGTCCGGCTGGCTCGCCGCGGAAACCTCGGAGGCCCGGTACGGCCCGAACAGCCAGATCGGGTTGATCTGGAACAGGCCGGCCATCAGCGCGATCATTCCGAAGACGGCCATGAAGAAGCCGCCCTGCTTGAGCGCGTAGCGCGGGAACATCCGCTCGCCCACGACGTTGTCGTTGGTCCGCATCGGGCCGGGCCACTGGGTGTGCTTCTGCTTGAAGACGAGGCCCAGGTGGATGCTGATCAGGGCGAGCAGGCCGCCCGGGATCAACAGCACGTGCGCGATGTAGAAGCGGCCGATGATCAGCTCGCCCGGGAACTCGCCGCCGAAGATCGACGCCGAGAGCCAGGTGCCGACGACCGGGATGGACAGCATGATCGCCGAGGCGATGCGCAGGCCCGTGCCGGAGAGGCCGTCGTCCGGGAGCGAGTAGCCGGTGAAGCCGGCGAGGAAGCCGAGCAGGAACAGCGCGACGCCGATCGCCCAGTTGGCCTCACGCGGCTTGCGGAACGCGCCGGTGAAGAAGATGCGCGCCATGTGCACGATGATCGACGCCATGAACAGCAGCGCCGCCCAGTGGTGCATCTGCCGCATGAAGAGCCCGCCGCGCACCTCGAACGACAGGTCCAGCGACGACCTGTACGCCGCCGACATCTCGACGCCGCGCAGCGAGGTGTACGGGCCGTCGTACGCGACTTCCTTCATCGACGGGTCGAAGAAGAGGGTCAGGAACACGCCGGTCAGCAGCAGGACGATGAACGAGAACAGCGCGATCTCGCCCAGCAGGAACGACCAGTGGTCGGGGAAGACCTTGTTCAGCAGGGCCCGCAACGGGGTGGCGGCCTGGAAACGGTCGTCAACTCCCTTGCCGACGGCAGCGGGGACCTGCGCGAGGTCCAGCTTTCGGCGTTTCATGGCCGCTCCCAGAAGTCGGGTCCGATGGTCTCCCGGTAATCAGACGCTGCCACGAAGTAGCCCTCGGCGTCCACCTCGAGCGGCAGGGCGGGGAGGCGGCGGCTGGCCGGGCCGAAGATCGGACGGGCGTTGTCGATGATGAGGAACTGCGACTGGTGGCACGGGCAGAGCAGACGGTTGGTCTGCTGCTCGTACAGGCTGGCGGGGCAGCCGGCGTGGGTGCAGATCTTCGAGTACGCGACGTAGTTGCCCCACATCGCACCCTTGTTGACCGGATCCGACTCGATCGCCGCGCGGGCCACCTCGGCGTCCTCCGCGCGCAGGTGGATGAGCAGGGTCGGCGAGTCCGCGTACTTGTTGGTCGCGCCGCCCGGAACACCGGGGAACACCGTAATCTGGCCACCGACGCTGACGTCGGAGGGCCCGATCGGGGATCCGTCGGTGCGGGTGAGACGCACCGGCTTGCCGTTGTTCGGCACCGGGTCGAAGCCGGTGTGGAACATCATCGGCTGGGGATCCTTGTGCGGATCCTGGATCAGGCCACCGATGAGCGGTGCCGCCGCGGCGAGCCCGAGGGGCGCCATGCCGAGCGCGATCGCGCCCTTGAGCAGGGGCCGGCGCTGCACGCCCAGTTCGTCGGCCACGTACGCCAGGGTCTGCCCGGCGATCAGCCGGTCGTCGTCGCTGGACGGGCTCGCGTGCCGGTCCTGGATCGAGACCTCGTGCGGCAGCAGCTTCTTGGCCCAGGCCAAGATCGCGATCCCGAGCGCGAACAGTGAGATGCCGAGCGTGATGCCGAGGATCGGCGTGAAGTAGTCACTGCGCGCATGGCCGAGCTCGAACTCGAACGGCCACACGATGTAGAAGACCACGAACGCCGCGGCGGCCAGTCCGGAGATGACGAACAGCAGGGCGATGTTGCGCACGACGCGCTTCTCCGCCTTGGAGTTCGTGCCCTCGAACTGCGATTCGTACGTGACGATCTCGATGTCGTCGCGCCGGGCACCCTCCCGCACGATGTCGAAGCGGGACAGCCGGGGGTCGTTGACGTCGACCGGCTCGGTGCCGGACCCGTGCGCCCCGTGCTTCGTTACCGTCATGACTTCCCCGCAATCCACAGCGCCGTGAACACCAGGACCGTGATCCCCACCAGGAAGATGGCCAGGCCCTCCGTGACAGGACCGTATCCGCCGAGGTTGAACAGGCCGCCGGGGGCCTTGTCCTCCTGGATCTGCTGCGTGACGTACGTGACGATCTCGCGCTTCTCCTGCGGGGTGATCTCGTTGTCCCCGAACACCGGCATGTTCTGCGGGCCGGTGAGCATCGCCGCGTAGATCTCCTGCTCCGTGGCGTCGTGCAGGCTCGGCGCGTACTTGCCGGACGAGAGGGCACCGCCGGCGCCGTAGTACTGGTGGCAGGACGTGCAGTTGAGCCGGAACAGCTGACCGCCGCGGGCCAGCGCATCGGGGTTCTGGTCGAGGTTCTCGGTCAGCTCGCCGCTGGGGATCTGCGGGCCGCCGCCGAGCTCCTGGATGTACTGCCCCAGCTGCTTGGTCTGCGTCTCGTCGAACTGCGGCGGCTTCTGCTCCGCCTGGGACTCCTGCCGGGTCATCGGCATGCGGCCGGTGCCGACCTGGAACTCCACGGAGGCGGATCCGACACCGACCAGGCTCGGCCCCCGTCCCTCGACACCCTCGGCGTTGCGGCCATGGCAGGTGGTGCAGCTGTTGTCGAAGAGCGCCTTGCCCTCCTGGGCGGCGCTGGAGAGCTGGCGGGTGTCCTCGGCGGACGCGCCCGGGGCGAAGGCAGTGTAGATGCCGCCGGCCAGGGCGAGCGCGGCGATCATCCGCGCCGCCGCGCCGAGGCGCCGCCGCGCCCGGCTGGGCGCTGATCGCCGCCGGTTGAACACCCGGAAACGCCGTCCGGCGGGGGTGTCAGAAGTCATGGGCTGTGTCCCTCTGGGTCTTGACCTTGAAACTCACGGACGGGCGGCGGGCTACTGCAGCCAATAGATCATGGCGAACAGCGCGATCCACACGATGTCGACGAAGTGCCAGTAGTAGGACACGACGATCGCCGAGGTCGCCTGCGCCGGCGTGAACCGGCCCATGGTGGTGCGGATCATGTAGACGATGAAGGCGATCAGGCCGCCCGTGACGTGCAGACCGTGGAACCCGGTCGTGAGGTAGAACATCGAGCCGTAGCCGTCACCATTGATCTTGATGCCTTCCTCGACCAGGTGGCGGTACTCGTTCGCCTGGCCGAGCACGAAGATCAGGCCCATGACGAAGGTGATGGTGAACCAGCGCCGCAGCGCGAACACGTCACCCTTCTCCGCCGCGAACACGCCGAGCTGGCAGGTGACCGAAGAGAGCACCAGGATCACCGTGAACGTCGTCGCGTACGGGATCTTCAGGACCTTGGTGTGCTCTTCCCACATGCTGTAGTCCGCCGCGCGGATCGCGAAATACATCGCGAACAAGGCTGCGAAGAACATGAGTTCGCTGGAGAGCCACACGATGGTCCCGACGCTGACCATGTTGGGTCGGGTCAGCGAGTGGATCCGGCTCTTGTCGATGGCTGCCGCTGTCACGGGCTCATTATTGCCCCGCGATCACCTCAACATGTCGCGGGGGGCCTAATCCGGCATGTGTCGCAGCCCGGTAGCGGCCCGGCCACCGGGATGGGCCTAGCCTCGAATGGTGCAGCTCGCCGAAACGCCCCTGTTCACGGTCGTGGCGGGGGATACTGTCCCGCCGCCGTTCAGCGTCGCCCGAATCTTCACCGACATCCGCCTGACCAGCCTGATCGCCCTGTTCCTGCTCGTGGCCGCCGCCGTATACCTGTACGGCGTGCACCGGCTCAAGCAGCGCGGCGACCACTGGCCGGCGGGCCGCACCGTGGCGTTCCTGGCCGGCGGGCTCGGCTCGCTCGCGGCGGTCACGGTGACCGGGATCGAGGCGTACGACACGACGCTGATCAGCGTGCACATGGTGCAACACATGGTCCTGTCCATGGTGGGCCCGATCTTCCTGGCCCTGGGCGCGCCGGTCACGCTGGCGCTGCGCACCCTGCCCGTACGCCACCGCAAGATGCTGCTGGCGGTCCTGCACAGCGGCGTGGTGCGAATCCTGACGTTTCCGCTGGTCGCGTTCGGTCTCTTCATCGCCAACCCGTTCGTCCTCTACTTCACGGGGCTGTACAGGGCCACGCTGGAGCACGCCTGGCTGCACGAGTTCATCCACGTGCACTTCATCGTGACCGGGTGCCTGTTCTTCTGGCCGCTGCTGGGGCTCGACCCGCTGCCGAACCGGTGGCCGTACCCGGCAAGAGCCCTGCTCATGGTGCTGTCGGTGCCGTTCCACACGGTGCTCGGCCTGACGATCATGCAGAGCAAGACGCTGCTCGGCGGCGACTGGTACCCCAACCTGCACCTGAGCTGGATGAAACCCTTCGACGACCAGGTCACGGCCGGCGGGATCCTCTGGGCCGGCGGCGAGATCGTCAGCGTCACGATGCTCGGCATCCTGGTGCTCCAGTGGATCAAGCAGTCCGAGCGCGAGGCCAAGCGGATCGACCGCGCCCTGGACCGGGCGGAGGCCGAGGAACGCGCCGCGGCCGCGCCTGCCGCGACCAAGATCACAACCGAGACGACGACGGTACGCCCACAGCCCGACGCCGAATGACCGGTTGGGTACGATCAGCTCGCACCTACGAGCGTGGGAACCGGGGCACATTCATGAGCGACGTCACCAAGCGTGAGCCGGACAAGTACACGGTCCTGCTGTACAGCGACGACATCAAGGTCCGCGACAAGATCCGGCTGGCGATCGGCGTACGCCCCGCGGTCGATCTCGCCGTCGAGTTCGTCGACGCCTCCACCTGGGAGGAGTGCCGGCGCCTGCTCGACGACTACGAGATCGACCTGATGGTCCTCGACGGCGAGGCCTCCCCCGCCGGCGGCCTGGGCATCGCCCGCCAGACCAAGGACGAGTACGCCGAGCCGCCGCCCGTCTGCGTGGTGATCGCCCGCGCGGCCGACCGCTGGCTGGCCGCGTACGCCCAGGTCGACGCGACCCTGATCTACCCACTCGACCCGGTGGCCACGGGCCAGACGATCGCCGGCATGCTGCGCGCCCGCCGCAACGGTGCGGTCCCGCTCGGCACCCTCGGCACGCTGGGCTGACCGCTCCACACCCCCCGCACGCACCTCGCCCTCCGGAGGCCCCCATGGGCGCACCTACCTGGCCCGATCTGCTGAGCGCCCTGCTGCGGGGCGAGGAGCTGCCGACCCAGGACACCGCCTGGGCCATGGGCGAGATCATGGCGGGCAACGCCACCCCGGTCCAGGTGGCCGGGTTCGCCGTGGCCCTGCGGGCGAAGGGCGAGACGCCGGTGGAGCTCGCCGGCCTGGTCCAGGCGATGCTGGCCAACGCCACCGTTGTCGACCTCCCCGAGGACGTCCGGACCGACGCGGTCGACGTGGTGGGCACCGGCGGCGACCGGGCCCACACGGTGAACATCTCCACGATGGCCGCGATCATCGTGGCGGCGGCCGGCGTCAAGGTGGTCAAGCACGGCAACCGCGCGGCCTCCTCGGCCTGCGGCACCGCCGACCTGCTGGAGTACTTCGGCATCCCGCTCGACCTCGGCCCCGCGGGCGTGGCCCGCACCGTGGCCGAGGCGGGCATCGGCTTCTGCTTCGCGGCCCGCTTCCACCCGGGCATGCGGCACGCCTCGGTGACCCGCCGCGAACTGGGCCACCCGACGTTCTTCAACGTGCTCGGACCGCTGACCAACCCGGCGCGCCCGCGCAGCGCCGCGGTCGGCTGCTTCGACCAGCGGATGGCCCCGGTGATGGCCGAGGTCTTCGCCCGCCGCGGCGACTCGGCCCTGGTCATGCGCGGCGAGGACGGCCTGGACGAGTTCACCACGGCCGCGCCGACCCGGGTGTGGACGGTCAAGGACGGCACGGTCACCGAGTCGGTGGTGGACGCCGTAGACCTGGGCATCCCCCGCAGCAACCCGGGCGACCTGCGCGGCGGCGATGCGGCGTTCAACGCCGACGCGGCCCTGCGCACGTTCGCCGGCGAGAGCGGGCCGGTCCGCGACGCGGTGCTCGTCAACGCGGCGGCGGCGTTCGCGGCCCACGCGGGATTCCCGGGCAGCTTCGCCGACACGATGCGGGCCGGCATCGCCCGGGCGGCCGAGGCCGTCGACTCGGGCGCGGCCACCGCACTGCTCGGCCGCTGGGTCGAGGCGGCGAAGGCGGCCAAGGCCGCCGAACATGCGTGACCCCGGCCCGCCGACCGGCGGGACCGGCTTTTGTCCCAACACGCCGGGGCGCGTCCACCGCTGCCCGGCCAACCCGTGACAACGTTTGAATGACATTCGGGTAATTCCACCTTCCGACGAAGAGGAGCCACCCGTGGACGAACGAGAGCTGCGCTGCATCATCTGCGATGCGGAGATGCCGTTCGAGGTGCCGCCCTGCGGCGACGGCCACGACAAGGACTGTCCCGAGCTGGTCTGCACCCGCTGCGGTGCCGCCGAGATCCTGGCCCCGCTGGAGATCCGGGTCTGGCTGCGGCCCGGCGGCGACCGCATCGCCCCGCTGCAGCGCCGCGCCGCCTGAGGGTTGGTTCAGGGATACCGAGCGCTTCCGGCACCCGCAGCGCGCCGCTCAGCCCATGCAAAAGGCCCGCACCTAGTTCAGGTGCGGGCCTTTCGACGTCGAAAGCTCAGTGCTCGGCGGGGTGCCGGCTTCCCGAGTAGTACTCGAACAGCAGGCCGCAGGCGGCGAAGATCACCATGATCAGGCCGACCATGATCAGCCACCACTGCCAGTACACCAGGCCCATGGCGGCGGTCGCCGCGGACAGCGCCAGCCCGAACGGCCAGTAGCTGCCCGGGCTGAAGAAGCCCACCTCGCCGGCGCCCTCGGCGATCTCGCCGTCCTCGCGGTCCTCCGGGCGCAGGTCGATGCGCCGGGCGACGAACCAGAAGAAGCCGCCGCACATCGCGCACAGCAGGCCGGAGAGGATCAGCGCCACGGTGCCGACCCACTCGGTGTGGCCGGTGCCCTTGGTGTAGAGGCTGTAGACGATGGCGGCGCCGAAGAGGAATGCGGAGACGCCCGCGAAGATCTTGTATTCGGTCTTCAACTCGGTTCCCCTACTTCCGTGCGGCCGCGGACTCGCCGGACTGGTTCCACGAGTGCCCGTGGCGGCGCGTGTCGAACGGGCGGGTCTTCACGGCGAAGCGCTCGTCGCCGGAGTAGCCGATCGCCTCCATGGCGTCCTGCGTGTTCTTGCCGCCCTGCTTGGCCTTCAGGAACTGGTCGAAGCGATCCGGCGACACCACGACGAGCTCGAACTGCATGAAGGCGTGGTAGGTGCCGCACAGCTCGGCGCACCGGCCGACGTAGCGGCCCTCCTTGTCGAGGGTGACCTCGAAGACGTTGCGCACGCTGCCGGGGAAGACGTCCCGCTTGAACAGCATCTCCGGCACCCAGAACGAGTGGATGACGTCGCGGCTGGTCTCCTCGAACCGGATCTTGCGTCCGGTGGGGAGCACGAGCAGCGGGATGACGTCGGACGAGCCGAGCGTCGACGCCACCGTGTGGGCGTCCTCGCCGGGCGCGTCACGGTAGTTGAACTGCCAGTTCCACTTGAACGCGACGACCTCGACGGTCTGGTCCGGCTTGGCCGACAGCTTGTCCACATCGGTCTGCACGATCGCCGTGTAGTAGAAGAGCACCGCGACGATCAGCACCGGCGTGACCGTGTACAGGACCTCCATCGGCATGTTGAACCGCGTCTGCACGGGGAGGTTGTCGCCACGCTTGCGGTAGCGGATCACGCACCAGAAGATCAGGCCCCACACGAAACAGCCGACGACCAGGGCCGCGATGGTGGCGGCGATCCACATGTCGTACATCTTGTGGGCCTGCAGCGTGATGCCGTGCCGGGGCCAGCCGAAGCCGCCCAGCTTGTCACCGATCGCGTTGGCGGAACAGCCGGACAGCAGGGCCAGCAGCATGGCACCGCCGACACCGAGCCCGGCGAGCCGTACGACCCGGGGCCGTGCGACCGAACTCCTTGAGACCACCTGCTCCTGCCTCCCTAGAGCACCGCCCGGTGCGGCTTAATCCGGACACCGGCGGCAAGGTGTCACCGACGGTCGCACACTACTCGACCTGGCCCGGCCGTCCGGTTACCGGGGGTCGGATCTTCGACCGGGCGTGCGTACCCCCCGATCCTGTGGACGATACCGTTCCGGAGGTGGAATACACGCCGGAACAAGCCGGTGCACCCGCCTACCTGGACGCGGCCGGCGGGGCACCGATGCATCCCGTGGCGCGGCAGGCCCTCCTCGCCGCCCTGGACGACGGCTGGGCCGACCCGGACCGGCTCTATTCCGCCGGCCGGCGGGCCCAGCAGCTGAGGGAGGCGGCGACGGCCACGGCGGCCGAATGCCTGGGGGTACGCCCGGACGAACTGACCTTCCTCTCCTCGGGCACGGCCGCGGTGCACGCCGCCGTCCTGGGTGGGCTCGCCGGACGTGTCCGAGCTGGTCAGACGTTCGTCCACTCGGCCATCGAGCATTCCTCGGTGCTGCACGCGGCGGCCCGGCACGGCACGTCCGCGGAGGTCGGTGTGGACCGGCTGGGGCGCCTCGATCTGGACGCCTGGCGGGACGCCGTGGCGGACCCTGGCGTCGCCCTCGCGAGCCTGATCAGCGCCAGCCACGAGGCCGGTACGGTGCAGCCGGTCGCGGCCGCCGCGGAGGCCTGCGCGGAGGCGGGGGTGCCGCTGCACGTGGACGCCGCCCAGTCGATCGGTCACGCGCCGGTGCCGCCGGGCTGGTCCCTGCTCACCGCCAGCGCCCGCAAGTGGGGCGGGCCGGCCGGGGTGGGGCTGCTCGTGGTCCGCAAGGGCGTTCGCTGGCTGTCCCCGTACCCCGGTGATGATCTTCACAGGCCGCACCCACAGGGTGCGCTGAACCTGCCCGCCGTGGTCGCCGCCGCAGCGAGCCTGCGGGCCGTGCTGGCCGAGGCGCAGACCGAGGCCGTACGCCTGTCCGCCCTGGTCGACCGGATCCGGACGACCGTGGCGGCGACCGTGGCGGACGTCGAGATCGTCGGCGACCCGGTGGAACGGTTGCCGCACCTGGTCACGTTCTCGTGCCTGTACGCCGACGGCGAGGCGCTGCTGCACGCGCTGGACCGGCACGGCTTCGCGGTGTCGTCCGGCTCCTCGTGCACGGCGTCCACGCTGCGGCCCAGTCACGTGCTGGAGGCGATGGGGGTGCTCAGCCACGGCAATGTTCGGGTCTCGCTGCACCGGGGCACCACGGAGGCCGACGTCGACAGGTTCCTGGCGGTGCTGCCCGGCGTGGTCGAGGAGATCCGAAAGGAGGCGGGGATGTGATCGAGGTGGACTCCCGGGGCCGGCGCTGCCCGCTGCCCGTCATCGACCTCGCGAAGCGGATGCCGACCGTGGACGTCGGCGAGGTGGTGCGGGTCCTGGCCGACGACCCGGCGGCGGCCAACGACATCCCGGCCTGGTGCCGGATGAAGGGCCAGGAGTACGTGGGCAGCCCCGCCCCGGACGCCTACGACGTGCGCCGGCTCACCTGAGGTAGTCGACGACCGGCCCGACCGGGTCCTCCGCCAGGTGCGTGTCGACGACCAGGCGGGGACCCAGGTACGGCTCGTACTCCTTCTGCCGCTCGACGACCCGCACCCAGTCCGGGACGCCGTCGTGGTCGCGGGCCGCGTACCGGGCCTCGACCCGGCGGCGGTGCTCGGCGTCGTCGGCGCAGACCACCTCGACGACCCGCAGCGGGACGCCGAGGCGCTCGGCGAGCTCGATCCAGAGCTGCCGGGCCGCCTTCACCGGGTTGACCGCGTCGATGATCACACTGTGGCCCATGGTGAGCTGCGTCTCGGCGAGCGCCGCCACCACCCCGTACGCGGCGTAGCCGGGACGGGGCTCGGTGACGTCGTAGGCCTGGAGCGTGAAGTCGACGGTGTCGACGGCGAGGACGGCTGCTGGCAGCGCCGTCCCCACCTTGTGCGCGAGCGTGCTCTTGCCCACGCCCGGCAGGCCGGCGAAGACGGCGAGGACCATCGTCGTTACGCGGGCAGGTGCGGCTGGATCTCGGCGGCGGCCTCGTCACCGTACGAGTCGGCGAGGCGCTTGAGGAACTCGTCGGCCCTGACGTCGTACTCCTGCGGGCCGACGGTCTCCAGCACCAGGGCGGCGACCAGCGAACCCACCTGCGCGGCGCGCTCGAGGCCGATCCCCCAGCTGAGGGCGGAGAAGAAGCCGGCCCGGAAGCCGTCGCCGACGCCCGTCGGGTCGTCCGGCACCACGCCGCGGGCGACCGGCACGTGGATGCGCTCGAGCGCGCGCCCGGTGATCTCCACGCCGTCCTTGCCCAGCGTGGTGACCCGGATCTTGACGTGCTGAAGCACCTGGTCCGCGCTCAGGCCGGCCTTGGTCTCGAGCAGCGAGCGCTCGTAGTCGTTGGTGAGCAGATACTCCGCGCCCTCGATGAGCGCCATCACGTCGCTGCCCTCCATGCGGGCGAGCTGCTGCGACGGGTCGGCGGCGAAGGCGTAGCCGCGGGCACGGCACTCCTGCGAGTGGCGGATCATCGCGGCCGGGTCGTTGGCGCTGACCAGGACCAGATCCAGGCCGCCGGCGCGGGCGGCGACCGGCGCGAGCTCGATGTTGCGGGCCTCAGCCATCGCACCCGCGTAGAACGAGGCGATCTGGTTGAGGTCGTCGTCGGTGGTGCACACGAAGCGTGCGGTGTGCGCGACCTCGCTGACGTGCACCGAGTCGCAGTCGACCCCGTGCCGCTCGAGCCACGAACGGTAGTCGGCGAAGTCCGCGCCGACCGCGCCGACCAGGATCGGCCGCAGGCCCAGCTTGCCCATGCCGTACGCGATGTTCGACGCCACGCCGCCGCGGCGGACCACGAGGTCGTCGACGAGGAAGGAGAGCGAGACCTTGTGGAGCTGATCGGCGATGAGCTGCTCGGCGAACCTGCCCGGGAAGTGCATCAGATGGTCGGTGGCGATCGAGCCGGTGACGGCGATCTTCATGTCGGCCCTCGGGGGTCGGGTGCGATTACCCCCGGAGCCTACCGGCCGTTCGCACGCCGGACATCCCCGCGTCACGGCGGAGGGCCGCCCACCCCGGCGGGATGGACGGCCCTCGAAGCCTTGCGCAGCAGGTCAGTGGAAGGAGTCACCGCAGGCGCAGGAATTCTGCGCGTTCGGGTTGTCGATCGTGAAGCCCTGCGCGTCGATGCGGTCGGCGAAGTCGATCGTGGCACCCGCCAGGTAGGGGGAGCTCATCCGGTCGACGACGACCTCGACGCCGTCGAAGTCGCTGACGACGTCCCCGTCGAGGGAACGCTCGTCGAAGAACAGCTGGTACCGCAGGCCGGAACAGCCGCCGGGCTGCACGGCGATGCGCAGGCGCAGGTCGTCGCGGCCTTCCTGCTCGATCAGGGCCTTGACCTTGGTCGCCGCGAAATCGGTCAAAATGACGCCGGTCGGCGGAGCCGTGGTGGCCTCGGTCGCCTCGGTGTGCGCTTCAGTAGACACGTGCGGTTCTCCCTGCCGGTCCGGTGATGTGCCGTACCGGCTAACGCTAGCTCTCCCGGGCCCTATTCCCAATTCGGTAGGGCGAGATGTCCGACACCGTCCCTCACCTGCTCCATTGCCCGGCCAGGCGGGCCGCGACCTCGCGCAGGCCCCGGGCCGGCTCGGCAAGCGCCCGTTCCTCCGAGCCGAAGTGTTCCACCAGGGCGTACGTCTCCGTGACGCCCGCGTTGGCGGCTTCGCGGTAGCCGGTCTCGTTGCGCCCGGCGACCACCACGCAGGGCAGCCCCCGGTCGCGGGCGCCGTTCGCGATCCCGGCCGCCACCTTGCCGCGCAGCGACTGGTGGTCGAAGGACCCCTCCCCCGTGATCACCAGGTCGGCCCGGTCGAGCTGCTCCTCGAGGCCGATGAGGCGGCTGACCAGGCCGATACCGGACACCACCCGGCCACCGAGGGCCAGCAGGGCGGCGCCGATCCCGCCGGCCGCACCGGCGCCGGGCATCGCTGCCAGGCCCCCGATGCCGAACGCCCGCTCCAGGACGCCGGAGAAGTGCTCCAGCGCGGCGTCCAGCCGCAGCACGTCCTCCCTGGTGGCACCCTTCTGCGGGCCGTACACGTTGCTGGCGCCGTGCAGGCCGAGCAGCGGGTTGTCGACGTCGGTGGCGGCGACCAGGCGCACCTGACGCAGCCGGGGCTCTCCCTCGAGGCCGGCCGCCACGCCGAGGGCCGCACCGCCGTACGGCAGCGCGTACCCGCTCTCGTCCAGGGGGGCGGCACCCAGCGCGGCCAGCATCCCGGCGCCGGCGTCGTTGACGGCGGAGCCGCCCAGCCCGACCACCACCTCGGCCGCGCCCGCCTCCACGGCCGCCGTCAGCAGCAGGCCCAGGCCGTACGAGGTGGCGGCGTTGGGGTCCCGCTCGTCCCTGCTCAGCAGGTGCAGGCCGCAGGCCTGGGCGCTCTCGACGTAGGCGGTGGTGCCCACGACGAGCACCTCACCCCGGGCCGGGCGGCCGAGCGGGTCGACGGTTTCGACCGGGATCCGCCGGCCGTCCAGCGCCGCGCCGACGACCTCCAGGAAGCCGGGGCCGCCGTCGGAGAGCGGCCGCAGCACGCAGTCGTCGTCCGGGGCCACGGAACGCCATCCCTCGACGAGCGCGGCGGCCACCTCGGAGGCGGTCAGCGTGCCGGCGAACTTGTCCGGACAGATCAGTACGCGCACGAGGAGAAAGTACAGGTTTCGCGCAGGCACGCCCGGCA
Organism: Actinoplanes sp. NPDC051475; assembly: GCF_040689425.1. NCBI lineage: Bacteria > Bacillati > Actinomycetota > Actinomycetes > Micromonosporales > Micromonosporaceae > Actinoplanes > Actinoplanes sp. NPDC051475. Next base: position 47,894 of record NZ_JBFAZZ010000011.1, on the reverse strand, counting down.
ACGTTGGCATCATGGCCACTCTCATGCAGCGACTCCAGAAGTTCCTCCGCAGCCCCCAGGGGCAGCGCCTGATCCATGAGGGTCAGCGCCAGCTGGCGAAGCCGGAGAACCAGGCCCGGCTGCGCCGGCTGGCGACCCGTATCCAGGGCCGCCGCCGCTGAGTGGTCCACAACACCGCTGCGACCGGCCAGAGCGGTGCGCCGTTGTGGAACCATGGTTGGCGTGACGTCGACCTGGACCGAACCCGCGAACACCCCTCTCGCGCTGCTGCTGCTCGGCAAGGGCACCGATCCCGCCAGCGAGCGCGGCGTCGACTGCCCCGGCGACCTCCCCGCGCCCAGCGACCCGGACCTGGTCGCCCGGGCCGCCGCCGCCAAGGCCGCGCTCGGTGACCGAGTCTTCGTGCTCGGCCACCACTACCAGCGCGACGAGGTCATCCAGTTCGCTGACGTCACCGGCGACTCGTTCAAGCTGGCCCGCGAGGCCGCCGCGCGCCCCGGCGCCGAGTTCATCGTCTTCTGCGGCGTGCACTTCATGGCCGAGAGCGCCGACATCCTCACCGGCGACGCCCAGAAGGTGGTGCTCCCCGACCTGGCGGCCGGCTGCTCGATGGCCGACATGGCGGTGCTGGGCCAGGTCGAGACGGCCTGGGACCACTTCACCGACCTGGGGATCGCGGACGAGGTCGTCCCGGTCACGTACATGAACAGCTCGGCCGACATCAAGGGCTTCGTGGGCCGCAACGGCGGGGTGGTCTGCACCTCGTCCAACGCCAAGCGTGCCCTGACCTGGGCCTTCGAGCAGGGCCAGAAGGTGTTCTTCCTGCCCGACCAGCACCTGGGCCGCAACACGGCGGTGCTGGAGATGGGCTTCTCGCTCGACGACTGCGTGCTCTACGACCCGCACAAGCCGCAGGGCGGCCTCACCCCCGAGCAGCTGCGCGACGCCCGGATGATCCTCTGGCGCGGCCACTGCTCGGTGCACGGGCGCTTCACGGTCGACAGCGTCCGCGAGGTCCGCGAGCGGGTTCCCGAGGTCACGGTCCTCGTCCACCCGGAATGCCGGCATGAGGTCGTGCGCGCCGCCGACCAGGTCGGCTCGACCGAGTACATCATCAAGGCCCTGGACGCCGCGCCGGCCGGCTCGGCCTGGGCGATCGGCACCGAGCTCAACCTGGTCCGCCGCCTGGCGCTGGCGCACCCGGACAAGCAGATCATGTTCCTCGACCGGACGGTCTGCTACTGCTCGACGATGAACCGCATCGATCTCCCCCACCTCGTGTGGGCCCTCGAGGAGCTCGTGGCGGGTCGCGTGCCCAACCAGATCACCGTCGACGAGGACACCGCGAAGTACGCCCGGATCGCCCTCGACCAGATGCTGGCACTCCCCTAATTCATCACTCTGGGTGATTGCCAAAGAGCCCTACGCTCCGCCACACCTTTTTGTTGACTTAATCATCAGCAATTCGTGCCGTCCTGGGCGTTCTGATCATTTCTGCAACGGTCACGCAGGGCTATGCTTCCCCGGCGACTGCCGTGGGTCCCCCTCCCGCGCAGCACCCCTCAATCGCTTCGGGCGCGGACCTCCTCGCCCGCCTCTGGAGGTTGCGTTGACCGACGACGTCCTGGCCGTACACGGCGGTGCGCCGCTGCACGGGCAGATCCGGGTCCGTGGCGCCAAGAACCTGGTTTCCAAGGCCATGGTGGCCGCCCTGCTGGGCGAGACACCGAGCCGCCTCTTCGACGTGCCGCGCATCCGCGACGTGGAGGTCGTCCGCGGCCTTCTCGGCCTGCACGGCGTCAAGGTGTCCGACGGCGCCGACGACGGCGAGCTGGTGATGGACCCCACCAACGTGGAGAGCGCCAGCAGCGACGAGATCAACGTGCACGCCGGCTCGTCGCGGATCCCGATCCTGTTCTGCGGCCCGCTGCTGCACCGGCTCGGGCACGCGTTCATCCCGGACCTCGGCGGCTGCCACATCGGCCCGCGCCCGATCGACTTCCACATCCAGGCGCTGCGGCAGTTCGGCGCGGTCGTCGACAAGACGCCCGAGGGCATGCACCTCACCGCCCCCAACGGCCTGCACGGCACGAAGCTCGAGCTGCCGTACCCGAGCGTCGGCGCGACCGAGCAGGTACTGCTGACCGCCGTACGCGCCGAGGGCGTCACCGAGCTGCGCAACGCCGCCATCGAGCCGGAGATCATCGACCTCATCTGCGTGCTGCAGAAGATGGGCGCGATCATCACCGTGCACACCGACCGGGTCATCGAGATCCTCGGCGTACCGAAGCTGCACGGCTACCACCACAAGCCGATCCCGGACCGGATCGAGGCGGCCAGCTGGGCCGCCGCCGCTCTCGCCACCCGCGGCGAGATCGAGGTGCTCGGCGCGCAGCAGGCCGACATGATGACGTTCCTCAACATCTTCCGGTCGATCGGCGGCCAGTTCGAGGTCACAGACGCGCGGGTGCCTCGGCCCGGGGTCACCGGCGTCGAGGGCGGCATCAAGTTCTGGCACCCGGGCGGCGAGCTGCAGGCCGTGGCGCTGGAGACGGACGTGCACCCCGGCTTCATGACCGACTGGCAGCAGCCTCTGGTAGTCGCGCTGACCCAGGCCCGCGGCCTGTCGATCATGCACGAGACCGTCTACGAGCAGCGGCTGGGCTACACCGAGGCGCTGAACAAGATGGGCGCGACCATCCAGGTCTACCGCGACTGCCTCGGCGGCACCCCGTGCCGCTTCGGCCGCCGCAACTTCAAGCACTCCGCGGTGATCGCCGGCCCCAGCAAGCTGCACGCGGCCGACCTGGTCATCCCGGACCTGCGCGCCGGATTCAGCCACCTGATCGCGGCCCTGGCCGCCGAGGGCACCTCCCGGGTGTACGGCGTCGACCTGATCAACCGGGGCTACGAGGACTTCGAGAACAAGCTGGCCGCCCTGGGCGCCCACACCGAACGCCTCTGAGCGTCGCCACCGCACGGACCGCGCCGCCGATCGCTCCTGATCGACGGCGCGGTTTCGCATCCGAGGCGGTGCTCGGCCACGCGGTTTCGGGTTTGCGGCGGCACTTGGCTACTCTGCTGGGGTGCCCTCGCTGTTTCGCCGCAAGTCCGCCGACCTCGTCTCCGACGCCGTCGAGCAGGTGACGCCCGAGTCCGACTCGGCCACCTCCAAGCCCAAGGGCTACACGCCCTCGAAGAAGGAGCTCGGGCTCCAGACCCCGAAGCGGCAGACCGCCCAGCGGCGGCACGATGCGGTGCAGGCCCCCGCGAACCGCCGCGAGGCGATGAAGAACATGCGTGAGCGGCAGCGGTCCGAGCGCGCCGAGGCCTCGGCCGGGATGCGCTCGGGCGACGAGCGCTACCTGCTGGCCCGCGACCGGGGTCCGGAGCGGGCGCTGGTGCGCAACATCGTGGACTCCCGCCGCACGGCCGGCACCTGGTTCTTCGTCGGCGCCATCATCGTCTTCATCGGCTCGACCGGGAAGATGCCGCTGCAGGTCCAGATCGGCGCCAACCTGCTGTGGGCGATCCTGGCGGTCACGGTCGTGGTCGACAGCATCCTGATCTCGCGCCGGATCAAGAAGCTCGTCACCGAGCGCTTCCCGAAGACGACCCAGCGGCTGGGCTCGCTCTACCTGTACGGGATCATGCGCGGCCTGACCTTCCGCAAGATGCGCGTCCCCAAGCCACAGGTCGAGCTCGGCGCCAAGGTCTGAGTCAGGGCACGCCGGCCAGGCGCAGCAGGGCCCCGGTCGCCGCCGCGGCCAGCACGACCACGACGAACGGGGCCCGGCGCCAGGCCAGCAGCGCGCCGACGGCCACCCCGGCGGGCCGCGCCACTCCCGCGAACGCAGCACCCTCCATCAGCGCAGCAGTGGCCGCCAGGGCCGCCAGCAGCGTGGTGGCGGCCATCGGCAGCAGCCGCTGGAGCTGATCGGAGAGCTCGAGGCGGTCGCGAAGCAGGACACCGCTCAGCCGCATCGCGTACGTCCCGACGGCCAGCACCACGATCGACGCGATCAGCACGAGACCTCCTCGAGTTCCCGGGACTCCTCGCGACGCCGGCGCGGCGCGAAGAGGGCGAACAATCCGAGCAGCGCGCTCAGCACAGGCAGCCCGGCCGGCAGGACGGGAGTCAGGACCACCGCCACGACCGCGCCCGCCAGGGCCACCGTGCGCGTCGCCCGGTCCCGCAACGACGGCAGGATCAGGGCGATCAGCCCGGCCGGGAAGGCGGCGTCGAGCCCCAGTGCGGCCGGGTCACCGGTGGCACCGCCCAGCAGGACACCCAGCGCGGAGCCGGCGTTCCACGACGTGAAGAGCGTGATGCCGATCAGCCAGTACGTACGCCGGCGGCGGCCGGGGTCCGCTTCGCGCAGCGTGAACGCCACGACCTCGTCGGTCATCAAATGGCTGCCGATCAGCCGGTCGCGCCACCGGTCGCCCACGGTCCCCGCGACGGCCAGCCCGAACGGCAGGTGCCGGGCGTTCAGCAGCAGGCCCGCAACGATCGCCGCCAGCGGGTTGCCGGCCGCGATCAGGCCCACGGCCAGGAACTGTGCCCCGCCCGCGAACACCGCCGTCGACATGACGAACGGCACCCAGGTCGGCAGCCCGTACGCGACCGCGATGGCGCCGAAGGACGCGCCCACCGCCACCATCGCCGCGGCGATCGCGGCCGCGTCCCGCAGCAGGGCCCGGTCCGGTGTTCGGCGTAACGTACGCATGGTTCAAAATAATGAACGACGGACCTGCGTTCGTCAAACCGAACGAAACGATCGACGGAGCGAACATGGATTCTCCGCTGGCCACCATCGCCGCAGCGCTGCGCGCCGAACGGGAACGCGCCGGCATCTCCCTCGCCGAGCTCGCCCGCCGCGCCGGCCTGGCCAAGTCCACGCTGTCGCAGCTCGAGAACGGCACCGGCAACCCCAGCATCGAGACGCTGTGGTCGCTCGGCGTCGCGCTCGGCGTGCCGTTCAGCCGGCTCGTCGAGCCGCCGGCTCCCGCCGTACGCGTGATCCGGGCCGGCGACAAACCCCGGCTGCGGGCCGACCAGGCGGACTTCGCCGCCAGCCTGCTGGCGGCCGGATCCACCCACGCCCGCCGCGACCTGTACGTGATGGAGCTGGAACCGGGCCAGCCCCGCGAGGCCGAGGCGCACATCCCGGGCAGCATCGAACACGTCGTCGTCGCCGCCGGACGGCTGAGCGCCGGTCCGACGGACGAGCGGGTCGACCTCGGTCCCGGCGACTACGTGGCGTTCCCCGGCGACGTCCCGCACCACTACGAGGCCCTCGAGCCCGGGACCTGGGCCGTCCTGGTGATGGAACACCGCTAGTTGCCGCGCAGCTCACCGACGCCGGTCGCGCGGCTACGCGACGCCCACCCGCGCTGCGAAGTCACGGACGCCGGACAGCCCGTGGCTCGCCGGGGCGGACAGGAGCTCGCGGGTGAGCTGCTGCGCCCAGGGCCGACAGCGGACCTCTTCAGGAACGTCGCGCTCGGCGGCCTGTAGCGCATCGAACGCAGCGTGGGGTCGGCCACGGCCCTGCAGCGCGAGGGCGGTGTCCTCCCAGTAGCGAGCTCGCCGTTCGGCGCTGGTGATCGTCCGGGGGTCGACTTTGCGGGCGAAGTCGACGGCCGCACCGTAGTCGCCGAGCTTGCGGGCAACGCTGATGCGGTAGACCGCGACCTCGGTAGTGTTGAACCGGGCTGACGACCCGGCCTCTCGCACCGGCAGCTCGGCCTCGCCGAGCAGGGTCCAGGCGGTGTCGCGGTCGTCGCGGATCGCCGCGGTGTAGGAGGCGACGGCGAGCAGCTGCCCGTACATCGCGCTGAACGTGGGGTCCTGGGCCGGGCTCACACTGCGCAGCTGCCCGGCGGCGTCGAGCACGAGCTTCTGTGCGCTGTCGCGGTGGTCAATGCGGCGCAGCACCGTAGCGGCCAGGCGCTGACCTTCCGCCATGATCAGGGGGTCGTCGCCGGCGGCCGCCGCCTGCACGGCCCGATCGGCGGTGGCGCAGGCCATGCCGTTGTCGTGCAGCTTGATGAGCAGCTGAGCCGCGATGCCGTACGCCGCGGCGAGCCGTTCGGAGGCGGCCGCAGTCTCGTCGACGGCTGCGGCCGAGCGGCTGGCCACCGCCTGGGCGAGCAGCTTCGGCAAGCGGCGGGCGAGCCGGGTGTAGCGGGCAGCCCGGTAGTCCGCGCGCGCGGCGGCGAGCTGGGCGGCGAGCTGCTGGGCGGGCAGCGGATCCGCGGTGAGCCGGCCGAACAACACGTCCTCGATGGTGCTGCCCGACGGCGCGGCGGCGGCCGGGGCCGCCGGCAATGCGGCGGACACACCAACAGCGGCCGCACAGGCCAGGAAATCACGTCGGTCCACGGTGTCGCCCCCTCCGTCGACGGTTCTGGCCAGGCTAGACCCGTCACCGCCTCCCGGGCTGGTTGCCAGGCCGAGCAGGTGCAGAGGTACGTCGTACAGGTCAGCCAGCCGGCGGAGTTCCTCGAGGTCGCGGATGCGCCGACGGCGGCTCTCCAGCCGCGACAGTGTCGACGGCGAGTAGCCGCCCGCCGCGCCGAGTTGCTCCAGCGTGAGCCCGGCCGCGACCCGCGAAAAGCGCAAGACTGTGGCGTAATCGCGGGCCCGTATCGCCTGCTGGACCGCTGGATGGGCCGTCCACTGCAGAGGTGCGCTCACGGTCGCTCCGTCCCCGCACGGGTCTTTGACAGTGACCCGAAGCTTGCAGATCACGCAAGTCGCTTGCACACAACGTGACATGCCTACTTTGCGAGGGCGCTCCCCGGTGGACTCGACACACAGCCCCGCCTCACCCCCTGGCGGCGGGCGACCGTGGTCTACCACTGAGGCCTAGGTCGGCCGATCGCGGCGCCCACCCCAGGTGATCATCAGAGTTTCTATGTACCGATTTGCCACCCGCACCACTACGAGGCCCTCGAGCCCGGGACCTGGGCCGTCCTGGTGATGAAGCACCGCTAGGAGCGGTAGAGCTGGGCGACCACGTCCTCGATGTCCGGCTCGACCAGGGACAGATCCCGCAGCGACGCGAGCGAGGCCAGCTCGGCGACCACCGCCCCGGCGGACGAGGACAGCAGGTCGAACGACGCCCGGTGCCCGTCGGCCTCCAGCGCGACCAGCTCGGCGCCCGGCACGGAGAATCCCGGCGGCAGCGGGGTGTCCACGTCGACGACCAGCGCCGCCGCCCACACCGCCTGCACCCCGACCAGGCCTACCTGGACCGGGGCCGGATCCCGCTCCACCAACACGTCCAGCGGGGTCTGCAGCAGCCCCGGAAACGGCGTACCGACCCAGAGCGTGACGGCGAGCCAGTCCGGCAGGAACCGCAGCGGGAAGTACAGACCGGCCAGCACCCCCGCCGACAACGTCCACAGCGTGATCGGCCCGCGCGCGTCGTGCAGCCAGTACGCGGTGGCGTTCACCAGGAACCGCAGGCCCAGGCTGGCGACCACGGCCAGCACGATCGACAGCGCGGACAGCGGGACGGCGAACCAGCGGCTGGGGGCGTACAGATCGAAGAAGAGCACGCCGACCGCGAGCGGCGGCAGAAACCGGAAGATCATCGCATGCCCGGCCCGCCCCAGGTCAGCGGCAAGATAGCTGACCAGCGGGGGTACGGGGCGCAGCAGGTCGGCGGCCACGTCACCGGAACGGATCCGGTCGGCAAGCTCCGTCCAGCCCCACAGCGACCCTACGGTGAGCAACCCCCTGCCCCAACCACACGAACGACGCCAGCTGCTCGGGCCCATATCCACCCGGCCGTCCCCCGGCAGCCCCCGCCGCGACGGCCAGGAGGACGTAACACCGGAGGAACCCGAAGACGATGTTCGTGAACGATCCGGCTATGGTCGCCTGCCGGTAGGTCGCGTACCTCCGGAAACCCGACGAAGAAAGCGCACCGAACGTAGTGACGAAGTCCCGGAACGGACGGCGGGGAGAGATCACAGGCACCCTGGCGTCGAGCCCGTCCACGCCGTTAATCTCCTCTCACAACCCCCCGCATCGGAGCCGGGCGACTGTACCCGGTGCACCGCCCTGCCACCGAGCAATTTCCGACAAGGTGGAACGCCGTCGTGACGCACCGTAGCCACCCATCCGGTACCCCGCGGGGCGCCCGATGAACGGCTGGAGCTCGCACCGCGGCGCGGGCGGCTGGGACGACGAACCGGCCTGGGTGTACGAGATCACCTGGGAATGGGAACCACAGCCGGGCCAGCGCTACCCGGGCGACCCGGGCCGCCGCCGAGCCGTCCACCACCCCGTCTACGACGCCGCAGCCGCAGCCGAGGCGGCAGCCTCCTGGGACGCGGACTTCCGGGCGATCGCCCAGGCCTCGGGGCCGCCGGCGGGTCCGGTGTCTCCCGCCCGGCCCATCTCCCCGGCCGCGGGACGGGCGACGGTCGGCCGCCCACCGCAGCCACCGCCGTCCTGGTCCGGACCGTCGGATCCGCCCGCGACCCCTTCGTGGAACCGGCCTGTGCCGCTGCCGGACCATCTGCCGGGGCCGCCTCAGGACGCTCCGCACCACGGGCCGTACGCCCGGCCGGCCGGTGCGTCTCCGACATCGCGGCCGGTGGATTCGCCGCGGTCCGGGGCGCCTTACGGGACGCCACGGTCGCATGATCCGCGGGCGGTCGAGCCTCGGTTCGCTGACCCCCGCTCCGCTGATCCTCGGGCTGCTGATCCTCGGGCTGCTGATCCTCGGGCTGGTGTTCCTCGGGCTTTCGATCCTCGCTCGGCTGACTCCCGGGCCGGCGATCCTCGCTGGGCTGATCCTCGGGCCACCGATCCCCGGTTGGGTGATCCTCGGGGGTCGGGGCATGCCGGTGGGGGTTATCCGCCCGCGGCGCCCGGTGGGGCTCATCCGCCGTCGGCGCATCCCGGGGGGGCTTATCCGTCGTCGGGCCATTCCGGTGAGGCTTATCCGTCGCGGTCCTATCCGGGGCAGCCGGACGGCCGGCAAGCCGCTCCGCACCGGGGTCCGGCGTCGCCCTATCCGGGGCAGGCTTCCCAGCCGGACCAACGGCAGGGCGCGCGCCCCACCCCGATCTCGGCTCAGGACGAACGCCGCATGCCGCCACCCGGGCGCGGGAATCACAGTGGGGAACCACCGACGGATCCTCGGTTCCCCGCACCGTCGCAGGGCCAGCGCAGCTCTCCCCCGGCCCGTCAGCATCCCCGGCCGTCCCAGCCGGTTGGTGGGTATACGCCGGAGACCAACCAGCCCCGGCCGTCCTACGAGGCCCCGCCCGCACCCACCACGCCGCCGTGGGTTCAGCCGGCCGCGGCGTCACACACCCCACCTGCCCCGCCGTCTTGGGCTCCGCCTGCGCAAACTCCACCGACCCCGGAGTCGTGGGCACAGCCGGCCGCCGCGCAAATCCCGCAGTCCTGGGCACAGCCGGCGACCAATCAGACTCCACCGACCCCGGTGTCATGGGCGCAGCAGGCGGACACACCGTCCCGGGCGCAGCATGCGGACGCGCCATCCTGGGCGCAGCAAGCGGACACGCCAACGTCGCCGCCCCAGACGGCCTGGGCACCGCCGGCGGCCGCGCACACGTCGGCGCGGCCCGTCTCGCCAGGGCGCGTCGTTGCCTCCCACTCGGCGCCGCCGGCGCCGCCAGTTGCCGCCCAGCAGCCTCCGGCGCCGGTCGCCCGACCGACCTCGGTCCAGCCGACACCGCCGGTGGTACGTCCGATGCCGGCCCAGCCCGCGACGCCCGTCGTGCGACCGCTGGCCGCCCAGTCCACGCCGCCCGTCATCCGCCCCACGTCGGTCCCACCCACCCCGCCCGTTGTGCGCCCGATGTCGGGCGGGCCCAGCGCGACGCAGGGCGGACGTTCGGAGCCGGCTCAGCCCGCGGCGCAGGGCGGACGTTCGGCGACGGCGGAGCCGGCGCACTATCGTGCGGCTCCGCCCGCGCATCCCTACGAGCCTGAGCCTCGGCACGCCCCGAGACCGGACGAGCGCCAGGCGATCCGTCCGCCTTTTGTCACGCACCCGGCCACGTCAGCCGCTTCGGCATCGGCGGCGCCGTCCACCGTGGGCCCGACGGCACCTGTTACTCCGGCGGTCCCGCCTGTGCACACGCCGCCGAGTCCTTGGGGTCCGCCTCCGGCAGCACCGGTTCCGGCCGCCACCGATCAGGTCCGGCCTCCCTCCGCTGGGCCCATCGCGCCGACATCGGGACGCGCGCCGGCGGAGACCGACGACGTGGAAGTCGTCGCTGAACAGGTCGATGCCGAGGTAGAGGAAGACAGCTCTCGGCCGGTCGATGTCGAGGTTGTCGAGCCTGCTGCCGATGAGCTCATCGTCCTTGCGGCTCTGGAGCCCGCGAATGGTGACGTTCCGCAGGTGTTCGACGTCCCGGTCGTGGAGAGTCCGGCGCCCGTCCTTCCCGAGGTGGTCGACGACATCCCCGCAGATGGGGACGATGGGCCCGGCGAGGAAGACGCCGTCAACTCTCGCGGAACCACCGACCGCGAGAGCACGGATCCGGACAGCACGGATCCGGACAGCGCGGAGCCGGTCAACGCAGAACCCGTCAACGCCGCGCCCATCAGCGCCACCCCCGTCAGCTCCGAGCCGACCAGCGCGGACCCGGTCAGCGCCGCGCCCACCAGCACGGAACCGGTCAGCCCCGCGCCCACCAGCACGGAACCGGTCAGCGCCCCACCCACCAGCACGGAACCGGTCAGCGCCCCGCCCACCAGCGCGGAACCAGTCGGCGACGAATCGGGCAGCGACGAATCGATTGACGTAGCGCCGGTTGTCGTCGAGGTGGTCGTTGGTGCGCCGATCAGTGGTGCGCCCGTTGATGCGGACGGTTCCCTCGGTGGCGAGATTGCCGGGGACGGCCCCAACGACGAGGTTGTCGAGGCCGAGATCGTTGACGACGAGGAAGACGGCGAGGCGGGCGCGGACGCCGGCCGGCAGCCGGTGGATGTCGAGGGGGACGCGGCCGACGAGGGTCGTGGGCTCGGCTGGCTGCTCTCGATGAGCGGTTTGGGCGCCGTCACTCCGCCGGCGGACTCGGCTCCTGTCTCTCCTGCTCCTGTGGCTCCGGTCAGTGCGCCCGCCGCCGTGGATGCTCCGGTGAGCCCGGCGCCTGTGCGGACTGATTGGTTCTCTCCGTCCATCGAGACCGAGGTGGTCGAACCGCGGACGGCATCGCCGGAGGACACCGCCGAAACGCCGGACGCTGCCGCGGAGGTGGAGGGCGGCACCGTCACAGAAGTAGTCGGTGACGACGTCGGAGAAGCGGCGAGCGATGCCGAGGAAACGGCGGACGAGGCCGAGGGAACAGAGGCCGACGCAAGGGCGACCGACGCTGAGGACGCGGCGGCGGATGTCGAGGACACGGCAACCGACCCTGCAGAAGCTGCGGGAGACGTCGAGGAAGCGGCGGCAGAGGAAGCGGCGGAGACCGACCCCGTCCAAGACACGGCGACCACCCAGACCAACCTCCAGGCGCCGGCCCGGCCGGAGACGGCGACCGCCCCCGACGACCCTCAGCTCCAGAACCCACCCGCCACGCCCGAAGAGACACCGGTCCGGGACGCCGCTGCCGGCCGTACCGAAAAAGCGGTCCGGGCTCCGAGCATGCAGTTGCCCACCCTCTCCGTCGCTCCCCCGCCGGAGCCGGAGCTCGAGCCCGAGCGCCGCCTGGCGGACCCCGAACAGCTGCTTGCCGCGTACCCGTGGAAGGTTGATCCGGTCACCCTGCGGGAGACCGCCGACGAGCCGGAGCAGCTGCGGGCCGTTCGGGACCGGCTGACCGACAAGCTGGAGTACGCCGAACGCGACGCCGTCCGGGCCCGGCTGTTGAGTGTGCGTGCCGTGGTGAGCCGGGTGCTCGGCGAGTACGGCCGTGCCCTCGCCGACGGCCGGGAGGCGCTGCGGCATGCGGAGGCGACCGGTGAGCTGCGCCGGATCGCGATCGTGCAGGCTCGGCTGGCTCATGTGCAGCAGTGGCGGGGCGACTACGCCGAGGCCGACCGGCTGTACGAGGAGGCGAACTCCGTCGAGCTGCCCGGGCGGCTGCGGGCCGAGATGCATGTCCATGCCGGGACGTCCTGTTACGAGCAGGGGCGGTATCTCGAGGCTTGCAATCATTTCGAGCTGGCGCTGGAGTTGCGGCGGGTCGAGGATCCCGACCTGGTCGCCCGCACCGAGGCCGCGCTCGATGCCGTGATGGCGCGGGTTCAGGAGGCCGGGTGGGGGCCTTACCCGCGCACGCGGGAGGAGATTCTGCAGCAGAGCCGTCCGCCGCAGCCGGCTCAGGACTACGAGACCGATCTTTTCGGGTACGCCGACAGCAACGGCGATGTGGTGATCCCCGAGGTGTACGCCGAGGCCCAGCCGTTCCACGAGGGCGCCGCCTGGGTCCGCCGGCCCGACGCCGCCGCCTGGGAGTTGATCGACGAGAGCGGGACGCGGCTGCTCGACGACTCGTCCGCGTACCTCCAGGCCCTGCCGTTCTCGGACGGGCTGGCGTGGGTGTCGCGGGATCCGGCCGGCGGGTGGTTCGCCGTCGACTGGCACAACCGGGTCATCGTGCCCGGCGGGTTCGACGAGGTGCGGCCGTTCCGGCGGGGTGTCGCCGCCGTGCGGCGGGGCGGGTGGGGCGCCCTCGATCGGCATGGGCGGATCGTGGTGCAGCTCAAGTACCGGGGGTTCGCCACCGCGTTGACCGCCGGCGGGACCGTCGACGGGTTCACCGAGGAGGGGCTCGCGGTGGTGGACGCCGGCGGGCGGTTCGGGGTCGTCGACCGTACGGGCCGGCTGCCCGTTCCGCCGGTGCACGCCGAGGTGATCATCCATCCGGTGGCGTACGTGATCCGGGACGAGCAGGGGAGCTGGGGTGCCCTGGACCGCAAGGGCGAGCCGATCGTCGACGTCGCGTACGCGAAGCCGGCGGACGTGGTGCGGGAGATCGACCGCCTGCTCTCCGACACCCGGCCGGTCCTGTGAGGCGCGGGTAGGGTCGCGGGCATGGAGTTCCGTCACCTCGGCCGTTCCGGCCTTCTGATCAGCGAGATCGCGTACGGCAACTGGATCACCCACGGTTCCCAGGTCGAGGAGGAGGCCGCCGCCGCGTGCGTGCGGGCCGCGCTCGACGTGGGCATCACCACCTTCGACACCGCGGACGTGTACGCGGGCACCCGCGCCGAGGAGGTCCTCGGCCGCGCGCTGAAGGGTGAGCGCCGGGAGGGGCTGGAGATCTTCACGAAGGTCTTCTGGCCGACCGGGCCCGGCCCGAACGACCGCAGCCTGTCCCGTAAGCACATCATGGAGTCGATCAACGGTTCGCTGCGCCGGCTGCAGCTGGACTATGTCGACCTCTACCAGGCTCACCGCTACGACTACTCGACGCCGCTCGAGGAGACGATGCAGGCGTTCGCCGACATCGTGCACTCCGGCAAGGCGCTCTACATCGGGGTGTCCGAGTGGACGGCGTCGGAGATCCGGGCGGGCTGGGAGCTGGCCCAGGAACTGAAGATCCAGCTGGTCTCCAACCAGCCGCAGTACTCGATGCTGTGGCGGGTCATCGAGCCGGAGGTCGTACCGGCGTGCGAGGAACTCGGCCTCGGCCAGGTGGTCTTCTCACCGATCGCGCAGGGCGTGCTCACCGGCAAGTACGAGCCGGGCAAGCAGCCGCCGGCGGGCTCCCGGGCCACCGACGACAAGTCCGGCGCGCAGTTCATCCAGCGCCTGATGACCGACGAGGTCCTCGGCGCGGTGCAGCAGCTCAAGCCGCTCGCCGAGCAGGCCGGGCTGTCGATGGCCCAGCTGGCGGTCGCCTGGGTGCTGCAGAACCCGAACGTCTCGGCCGCGATCGTCGGGGCGTCGCGCCCCGAGCAGGTTCACGACAACGCCAAGGCCTCCGGGGTACGCCTCGACGCGGATCTCCTGAAGGCGATCGACGAGGTGATCGGCGGCATCGCCGAGCGCGACCCGGCGAAGACGGTCAGCCCGGCCCGGCGCCCCTGACCTCGGTGGGTCCGGCCGGCTTCGGCCGGCCGGGCCCGGCCGGGCTCGTTCTTAGTTGCTCCAGAAGCGCATGTACTCGATGCCGAGCCGGCCCAGGTCCTCGGGCACCCCGATCAGCGAGGCCAGCCACCCCACGGCGTCGAAGAACCACACGTTGACCCGGGACTGCCAGAGCAGCACGAACAGCAGCATGAACCCGTACGGGGCGAACAGGTCGTACGCGCGCTGGTAGGCCTGGTTCAGCCAGGGCCTCAGGGTGTTGCCGCCGTCCAGGCCGGGCACCGGCAGCAGGTTGAGCAGGCTGGCGGTGACCTGCAGGAACCCGAGCGCCGCCAGTGCGAGCCAGAAGGGGCCGTGCGGTCCCAGCGCCACGCCGGCACCGGTGAAGACCAGCGCGTCGTCGCCTCCGCCCAGCGCGAACGGCACCGCCAGCAGCAGGGCGAACAGCACGTTGGTGGCCGGGCCGGCCGCGCTGATCAGGGATTCCTTGAGCTTGCTGCGCACGTGCGCGTGATCCACCCAGACCGCGCCGCCCGGCAGGCCGATGCCGCCGAGCACGACGGCGACCAGCGGAAGCACGATCGACAGCAGCGGGTGGGTGTACTTGAGCGGGTTCAGCCGCAGGTAGCCACGGTCGGCGACGCCGCGGTCGCCCGAGAAGTACGCGACCAGTGCGTGCGCGTATTCGTGCAGGCACAGCGACAGCACCCAGCCGGAGATGACCAGCAGGAACACGTCGACCCGGACGTTGCCGTAGCCGATCCACGTCATCCACGCGCTGGCCGCCACGAGCGCGAGGATGCCGACGAAGACGGGGCTCGGCATGAAGGCGCTGCGCGGCGCCCCGCGGCTGATCTGGAAGCTGCTCACTCGGCCGGCAGCAGACTCATCTTGTAGTCGACCCGGTCGTCCTCGACCAGGGTGACCTGGGTGACCCCGGCGGCGGCCAGCTCACGCCACGCCTGGCCGATCCACGACTCGGCGTCTGCCTGGCTGCTGAACGTCTCGGCCGGCCCGGCCACGGGCTGCCCGTCGACGCCCTCGTACCGCCAACTCCACGGCATGCGGTCGCCCTCCTCGATGTCCGACAGTATGTGCGTCCCACCCTACGGTGTTCACGCGCGGCCGCCCGCGGGGGCGCGCGCGAACCGATCGATCCACGCCGAAGCCGGGCGCGGGCGGAGGACGGCTGACCAGGGCCCCGGCGACCGGACGACGACCGAGACGATTCCGCTGCCGGGCCGCCCGGGGCCGCCCGATGCGGGCGCGAGGCGGACGGGGGCCGGGTCGGGCCGCATGATCACCGGGCGCGGATCTAAGGTACGGGGCATGTCTGCTGACGGGTGGAGTTCGGTCCTGGTGCTAGGCGGGATCCGTTCCGGCAAGTCCGCGTTCGCCGAGTCCCTGGTGGCCGCCGCGCCATCGGTGCGGTACGTCGCCACGGCCGCCGGTGGCGAGGACGACCCCGAGTGGCGCGGGCGGATCGAGGCGCACCAGCGGCGCCGGCCGCAGTCCTGGACCACCGAGGAGACCGGCGCCGACCCGGGCCGCCTCGCCGCTCTGCTGGCCGAGGCGAAGCCCGACGAGACGCTGCTGGTCGACGATCTCGGTGGCTGGGTGGCGACCCTGCTCGACCCGGCGAACCAGCCCAACGACGACGTGGCGACGGTGGCCGCGCTGGCCGAGGCGGTCCACGCCTGCGCCGCCCGGCTCGTCGTGGTGAGCCCCGAGGTCGGCCTCTCCCTGGTCCCGGCGACGGCGGTGGGCCGCGCGTTCGTGGACGCGCTGGGCACGGCCAACCAGGCGCTGGCCGACGCGTGCGACCGGGTCGCCTTCGTGGTCGCGGGCCGGCCCACCTGGCTGAAGTCGACCGCCGCCGACCCGGGGATCGTCACCGACCTCCAGGCGGAAGAAGGAACCACCCAGGTGGAGGGAACCACCCAGGGTGGCAGAGCTCCGCACAACGCGATGGCAGCAGCCACCCCGGCCCGCGTCACCACGGCCGCAGCGGCTGCTCCACTGACCACACCGTCCGCATCCACCACGACGTTCGAGCCCGTCGATCCCGGCACGGTCATCGAGGCCGGCATGGATCTGCCGCTGCCCGACAGCGACGCCGGACCCGACGCCCGGGACCGGCTGGAACGCCTCGACCTGCCCGGCGCCGGGATCGGTGCGCTGCTCGAGGCCGTCGAGTTCGCCGCCGCCACGCAGGGCACCGCCACGCCGCGCCCATGGGGTCCCGTACGCGTGCTGCTGGTCGACGGCCGGCACGCCGGCGGCGCCTCGGCCGGGTCTGATCCTGCCGAGTCGGATCGCCGGGCCGCCGAGGCCGAGTCCGGCGAGGGTGCCCTGGCTCGGCTGGCGGCCACCGCGGACGCCGACATCGCGGTCGTCCGGGTCCCGCCGTCCGGGGCCATGGAGGACGGCGCCGTGCTGGACGCCGCGACCGTCGATGCGGCGCTGCGGCAGGGCTGGGAGCTCGCCGCGACGGCCGCCGAGGACGGGCGGGAGGCGCTGGTCATCGGAGCGTGCGGCACCGGTACGGAGGCCGCCGCGACCGCCGTCGTGGCCGCGACCACCGGCGCCGAGCCGGTCGCGACGCTGCCCCGCGTGCTGGTGCCCGGCGCCCGCTACGACGACGACGCGTGGATGCGGCGCTGTGCGGCCGTGCGTGACGCCATGCACCGCATCCGCCAGGAACCGCGCGGCGCCAAGGACGTACTGGCCCAGCTCGGCGGCGCGGATCTGGCCGTGGCCACCGGCGCGCTGCTCGGCGCGGCGGCCCGGCGGATGCCGGTGTTCCTCGACGGTCCACTGGGCATCGCGGCCGGCCTGGTGGCCCGCGACCTGGCCTCGCAGAGCCGGCACTGGTGCCTGCTCGCCGACGCGGGCCGCCTGCAGCTGGTCCGGCAGGGCGCGGACGTGCTCGGCCTGACCCCCGTGCTCGACCTCGGCCTCGACCTGGGCGAGGGCGCGAACACCCTGGCCGCGCTGCCACTGCTCCGCTCGGCGATCGCCCTGGCCGCCGCCCTCCCGGTGCACCCGACCCTGCTGACGACCCCCGGCGACGCCGGCCTGAGCGAGAACGACGAACCCGGCCAGGGCGACGACGAGGAAGCCACGTTCGCCGAGCCCGAGCCGCACGGCCCCGGCCCGGCCAGTGCTTGACGGGCTGCGCCTGGCACTGACCACCTTCACCGTCCTCCCGGTGCGAGCCGGGCGCATCGACCGCCGGGCCGCGGCGGTGGCGATGGTGCTCGCCCCGCTCATCGGCGCCCTGCTCGGCCTGGTGGTAGCAGGCGTTCACCACCTGCTCCCCGACACCCTCCTCGGCGCCGCGCTGACGGTGGCGACCGGCGTCCTGCTCACCCGCGGCCTGCACCTCGACGGCCTCGCCGACACGGTCGACGCGCTGGGGTCGTACCGGTCGGGGGATGCCGCTCTCGAGATCATGAAGAAGCCCGACATCGGGCCGTTCGGGGTCGCCGCGATCACCCTGACGCTGCTGGTGCAGACGGCCGCGGTAGCGGAGGCCGGCCCGTGGGCGATCGTCGCCGCCTGGGCGACCGGACGGCTCGGCGTCACGCTGGCCTGCCGCCGGAAGGTCCCGGCCGCGCGCCCCGGCGGGCTGGGTGCCCTGGTCGCCTCGACCGTGCCGGCTCCCGTCGTGGCAGTGCTCGGGATCGCAGTCGCCGCCGGCGCGGTGTGGGCGGTGCCGGACCGGCCGTGGGCGGGCCCGGCCGCGGTGGCCGGGGTCGTGCTGGTCGTGCTGCTGCTCCTGCGCCACGCGGTGAAGCGCTTCGGCGGCATCACCGGCGACGTGCTCGGCGCGACGACCGAGCTAGCGACGACCGTCGCCCTGGTCGCCTTAGCCCTGAGCTGAGTCGTACTCCCGGACGAGCTTCTTCGGCGCCGTACGACGCCACGCCTCCACCACGACCTGCCGCAGCTCACCCGGGTCCGCGGCGGACAGTTCGACCCTGACCCAGCCGTAGCGGCCCACGTACGGCGCCGCCGAGTAGACGTCCGGGGTGGCGCCGATCAGTTCGGCCTGGTCCTCCTTGGACGCCTTCACCGTGCAGGCGGACCCCTCCGGCCTGCCGACCACGAAGACCTTGTCGCCGCAGCGGAGGGTCCAGTCCCCCCACTTCTCGACGTACGCCTCGCGGCCGCCGGGCAGGGCCAGCACCCATTCGCGCAGCTCGGACCAGGTGACGGCCATGTCAGCGGACGGAGGTCTGCACGAACGGCGGCTTCACGACGCGGGCCTCGGTGCGCCGGCCCCGGATGTCGATCTCCACCAGGTCGCCCTCGGCGAGGTTCGCGGCGGTGTCCAGCAGCGCCAGCGCGATGCCGACCTTCTTCGTGGGCGAGAACGTGCCGCTGGTCGTCTCGCCGACCAGCGTGCTGCCCGCGTACACCTGCATGTGACCCCGCGGGATGCCGCGGCCCGTCAGCTCAAGGCCGCGCAGCAACCGCCGGGGGCCCGCCTTCTCCGCGAACAGCGTCTCGCGACCCCAGAACGCCGGCTTCGACCACCCGACCGCCCAGCCGGCGCGGGCCTGCACCGGGCTGATCTCCAGGGACAGTTCCTGGCCGTGCAGCGGATAGCCCATCTCGGTACGCAGCGTGTCGCGCGCACCCAGCCCGCACGGGCGCACGCCCGCCGAGACCAGCGCGTCCCACACCCGCGTGGCGTCGTCCCACGGCACCACGAGCTCGTAGCCGTGCTCGCCGGTGTACCCGGTACGGCACACGATCAGGTCGACGCCGTCGATGCGGGCGGGCGAGAACGACATGTACTCGTGGTCGACCGGCAGCCCCAGCGCCTTGACGATGTCCGGCGACTGCGGGCCCTGCACGGCGAGGACGGCGTAGTCGCGGTGCTCGTCCGTGATGGTCAGCGACGACGGTGCGGCGGCGGCCAGTCTGCGCACGACCTCGGCGGTGTTGGCGGCGTTCGGGATGAGGAAGACCTCGTCCGGACCGATCAGGTACGCGATCAGGTCGTCGACCACCCCGCCTGTCGCGTCGTCGCAGCAGAGCGTGTACTGCGCCTTGCCCGGCGCGATGCGCCCCAGGTCGTTGGTGAGGCAGGAGTTGACGAAGTCCGCCGCGCCGGGCCCGGTCACCCGCGCCTTGCCTAGGTGGGACACGTCGAAGACGCCCACGGCCTCGCGTACTGCGGCATGCTCACGAAGGACACCGCCTCCCGCGTACTCCAGCGGCATCTCCCAGCCGCCGAAGGCGGCGAACTTGGCGCCCAGAGCGAGGTGACGCTCGTGCAGGGGCGAACGGAGCAGGGGCGTGGTGTCGGTGGACATGAGTGGCAACTTACCCGTGACCTTGCATGTGGTTAGCATCGGCGGGACACCACTGCGTCCGGCGCGACCCGCGCCGGACGGACCACGCTGTCGGAGCGGCCCACGAGGGAGCTCCGGCCCCAGTCGTCGCGGAGCGCCCGAGTGACCCACCCCGCCCCCTCTTTGAGCCTGGTCGACAGCGACCCCGCCGAGCTGGCCACCGATGCGCTCGTCATCGGCCTGCACAGCCAGCCGGACGAGGACGGCGCGCTGCTGCCGGCCGCCGGCGCGGAGAGCATCGCCGCCGCCTTCGACGGCAAGCTGACCGCGACCCTGGCGCTGCTGGGTGCGACCGGCGCGCCCGGCGAGGTCACCAAGCTGGCCACGCTCGGCACGGTCGCGGCGCCGCTGATCGTCGCGGTCGGGCTCGGCGACGAGCCGTCGGGTTCCGCGCCGGTCACCGAGACGCTGCGCCGCGGCACCGGCGCCGCCGTCCGCGCCCTCGCCGGCAGCGAGACGGTCGCGCTGGCCCTGCCGGTGCCCGACGACGCCGACGCCCCCGGGGCGCTGCGCGGCATTCTCGAGGGTGCACTGCTGGGCTCGTACCGTTTCGCCGGTTACAAGACCAAGCCCCAGCCCACCCGCCGCGACCCGGTCAAGGCGCTGCAGGTCGTCGTGCCGGACGCGGCCGACGAGGCCACGCAGTCCGAGGTCGCCCGCGCGGAGGCCGTCGCCCGGGCGGTCCGCCTGACCCGCGACTGGGTCAACACCGCGCCGAACGACCTGCGGCCCCCGGCGTTCGCCGACGCGGTCGCCGCGGCCGCCGAGGGCACCGGCCTCCAGGTCGAGGTGCTCGACTTCGACCAGCTCAAGGCGGGCGGGTACGGCGGCATCGTGGCGGTCGGCCAGGGCTCCGAGGCGCCGCCGCGGCTGGTGAAGCTCAGCTACACCCCCGAGGGCGTCGAGAACCCGAAGCGGGTCGCGCTGGTCGGCAAGGGCATCACTTTCGACACCGGCGGTATCAGCATCAAGCCGACCGCCGGCATGTGGGAGATGAAGTCGGACATGGCCGGCGCCGCCGCGGTCGGCGCGACGCTGCTGGCCGTCGCCGCCCTCAAGCCGCCGGTGGCGGTCACGGGCTACCTCGCGATGGCCGAGAACATGCCGTCGGGCACCGCGTACCGCCCCGGCGACGTCATCACGATGTTCAACGGCAAGCGGGTCGAGGTCCTCAACACCGACGCCGAGGGCCGCATGGTGCTCGGCGACGCGATCGCCCGCGCCTGCGCCGACGGCACCGACTACGTCTTCGAGACCTCGACGCTGACCGGCGGCCAGGTGGTGGCGCTGGGCAAGCGCATCGCCGGCGTCATGGGCACCCCGGAGACCTGCGAGCGGGTCAAGGCGGCGGGCGAGGCGGTCGGCGAGCCGGCGTGGCCGATGCCGCTGCCGGACGACGTCCGCAAGGGCATGGAGTCGGAGATCGCCGACATCAGCCAGGTCAACGCGAGCATGGACCGCGCCGGGCACATGCTCCAGGGCGGGGTGTTCCTGCGCGAGTTCGTCGCCGAGGGCGTCGAGTGGGCCCACATCGACATCGCCGGGCCGTCGTACCACACCGGCGAGCCGACGGGCTACTGGACGAAGGGCGGCACGGGCGTCCCGGTCCGCACGCTCCTCACCCTGATCGACGACGTCGCGGCCAACGGCTGAGATCTTGCTATGAGTACGGGCACAGCAGGCTCGCGTGGCACACGCCGCGCGCCTGCCGTCCCGGCCTGATCACGCCGCCGCCGGGCGGCGGTTCACGCCGGGCGGCGCTTCTGGCGGGCGTTGTAGTCGCGCATCCGCTGCGGGTAGCCCATCAGCCTGATGTCGTAGATCGGCATCGCCAGCTGGTGGGCGAAGCGCCGGGCGGCCTCGGGTGACTCGATGCGCCGGCGGGTCCATTCGCCGTCGTGCGCGATCAGCAGAATCGTCGTCTCGGTCACCGTGGTCCGCGGCTCGATGAAGGCCTCCACGCCGCGGCGCGACCGCACGAACTCGGCAAGGTACTCCAGGTCGGCCTTGTCCGCGGGCCGTCCGCTCACGCGGGGCTGCTCCCTGCGCCGCCGGAACCAGGCCACGGAGGACTCCTTCGGGTAAGTTGCCGCCAGGGTACTTGTGAGCACGTGTCGTTCGGCACCTGGCTGCATCCATCGGTTCATGAAGTGACAAGATGAGGTGGACAGCTGTGACCGTTTCCACCATGTGACCCATGTGGGAACTGCAGATCACTGGCAAAGATGGCGATCTGGGAGTAGACGTGAGCCAGCCTGGCGGAACCTTCGACATCGTGATCCTCGGCGCCGGCAGCGGCGGGTACGCGGCCGCCCTTCGCGCGGCCGAGCTGAACCTCTCGGTGGCACTGATCGACAAGGCGGAGCTGGGCGGCACCTGCCTGCACCGCGGGTGCATCCCGACGAAGGCGTTGCTGCACGCCGCGGAGGTGGCCGACCAGACGCGCGAGAGCGAGCAGTTCGGCATCAAGGCTGACCTGGTCGGCATCGACATGGCCGGCGTCAACGCGTACAAGGACGGCGTCGTCGCCCGGCTGTACAAGGGGCTGCAGGGCCTGCTCAAGAACGACAAGATCACGGTGGTGCAGGGCGCGGGAAAGCTCGTCGCCAAGGACACCGTCGAGGTCGACGGGCAGCGCTACACCGGCCGCAACGTCATCCTGGCCACCGGCTCGTACTCGCGCTCGCTGCCCGGCCTGGAGGTCGACGGCAAGCGCGTGCTGACCAGCGAGCACGCCCTCCGGCTCGACCGGGTGCCGAGCTCGGCGATCGTGCTGGGCGGCGGCGTCATCGGCGTCGAGTTCGCCAGCGTGTGGAAGTCCTTCGGCGCGGACGTGACGATCCTGGAGGCGCTGCCCCGGCTCGTCGCCGCCGAGGACGAGGAAGTCTCCAAGGTGGTCGAGCGGGCGTTCCGCAAGCGGAAGATCAACTTCAAGGTCGGCAAGCCGTTCGAGAAGGTCGAGCACACCGACAACGGGGTGCGCGCCACCATCGCCGGCGGCGAGACGATCGAGGCCGAGGTCCTGCTGGTGGCGGTCGGCCGCGGCCCGACGACCCAGGGCCTGGGCTACGAGGAGCAGGGCGTCACCCTGGACCGCGGCTTCGTGATCACCAACGAGCGGCTGCACACCGGCGTCGGCAACATCTACGCGGTCGGCGACATCGTTCCCGGCCTCCAGCTCGCGCACCGCGGCTTCCAGCAGGGCATCTTCGTGGCCGAGGAGATCGCGGGCCTGCGCCCGGCGGTCATCGACGAGGCCGGCATCCCCCGCGTCACGTACTCCGACCCCGAGGTCGCCTCGGTCGGCCTCACCGAGGCCAAGGCCAAGGAGCAGTACGGCGCGGACAAGGTCTCGACGTACAACTACAACCTGGGCGGCAACGGCAAGAGCCAGATCCTCAAGACCGCGGGCTTCGTGAAGCTCGTCCGGGTCGAGGACGGCCCGGTCGTCGGCGTGCACATGGTCGGCGCCCGGATGGGCGAGCTCGTCGGCGAGGCCCAGCTCATCTACAACTGGGAGGCCTTCCCGGCGGAGGTGGCCCAGCTGGTGCACGCCCACCCGACGCAGAACGAGGCGCTCGGCGAGGCCTTCCTGGCGCTCGCGGGCAAGCCCCTGCACGCACACGCCTGAAATCCCCCCATCCGACCACCCCACCACCACCCCTGACCGGACTAAAGGCCCGTTCAACGCGGTTAAGGAGTTCTGAGACATGCCGGTATCGGTCACCATGCCGCGGCTGGGTGAGAGCGTCACCGAGGGCACCGTCACGCGCTGGCTCAAGCAGGAGGGCGAGCGGGTCGAGGCCGACGAGCCGCTGCTCGAGGTCTCCACCGACAAGGTCGACACCGAGATCCCCTCGCCGGCCGCCGGCGTGCTCTCGCGCATCGTCGTCGGCGAGGACGAGACGGCCGACGTCGGCAGCGAGCTCGCGGTGATCGCGGGCGACGACGAGGAGGCGGAGTCCTCCGCCCCGGCGCCCGCCGCGCAGCAGGAGGAGCCCGCCCAGCAGGCTCCCGCCGAGCAGCCGCAGGCGGCCGAGCAGCAGCCCGACCCCGAGCCGGCCGCGCTGAACACCCCCTCGACCGAGAAGCCGGTCGAGGGGGAGGCGCCGGCCCCGCAGACCGGGCAGGCCACCGGCGGCGAGGGCACGGCCGTGAAGATGCCGGCCCTGGGCGAGAGCGTCACCGAGGGCACGGTCACCCGCTGGCTCAAGCAGGTCGGCGAGACCATCGAGGTCGACGAGCCGCTGCTCGAGGTCTCCACCGACAAGGTCGACACGGAGATCCCGTCGCCGGTCGCCGGCACGGTCCTGGAGATCAAGGTCCAAGAGGACGAGACCGCGGACGTCGGCGCCGACCTGGCGATCATCGGCACCCCGGGCAGCGCCCCGGCGTCGGCCCCGGCCGCCCCGGCCCCGCAGCAGGCCTCCGCGCCGGCCGAGCAGCAGGCTCCGCAGCAGTCCGCGCCGGCGCCCGCACCGCAGCAGGCACCGGAGCCCACGATCGAGTCGAAGCCGGCCCCGTCGATCGAGCCCGGCGGCTCGTACGCGGACCCGGCCCCCCAGGCCGAGACGGCCGAGAACCCGTCGGCGGCCGAGCGCTCCGCCGAGCCGGCCCCGGCGCAGGCCTCCGCGCCGGCCGCCGAGACGGTCCGGGGCAACGGCGCCGGCGACGCTGGTTACGTGACCCCGCTGGTCCGCAAGCTGGCCGCCGAGAAGGGCGTCGACCTCGGGTCGATCACCGGCACCGGCGTCGGCGGGCGGATCCGCAAGCAGGACGTCATCGAGGCCGCCGACAAGGCCGCCGCGGCGAAGGCACCGGCCGAGCAGGCCCCTGCCGCGGCCGAGCAGGCGTCGCCCGCGCCGAAGCCGGCCGCGAGCCCGCTGCGCGGCCGCACGGAGAAGCTGACCCGGATCCGCGCGACCATCGCCCGCCGCATGGTGGAGTCGCTGCAGATCTCCGCGCAGCTCACCACGGTCGTCGAGGTGGACGTCACGAAGATCGCCCAGCTGCGCGGCCGCGCCAAGGCGGACTTCCAGACGAAGCACGGCGCCAAGCTGACCTTCCTGCCGTTCTTCGCCCTGGCCGCCGTCGAGGCGCTGCGCCAGCACCCGGTGGTCAACTCCTCGATCGACCAGGAGGCCGGCACCGTCACGTACCACGACGGCGAGCACCTGGGCATCGCGGTGGACACGCCGAAGGGCCTGGTCGTACCGGTCCTGCGGGACGCCGGCGACCTCAGCCTGGCCGGCCTGGCCAAGCGGATCGCCGACGTCGCGGAGCGGACCCGCAACAACAAGATCAGCCCGGACGAGCTGTCCGGCGGCACCTTCACGCTGACCAACACGGGCAGCCGCGGTGCGCTCTTCGACACTCCGATCATCAACCAGCCGCAGGTGGGCATCCTCGGCACCGGCGCTGTCGTCAAGCGCGCGGTGGTCGTCGACGATCCCAACCTGGGCGAGCTGATCGTGCCGCGCTCGATGGTCTACCTGGCGCTCAGCTACGACCACCGGATCGTGGACGGCGCCGACGCCGCCCGCTTCCTGGTGACGATCAAGGAGCGCCTGGAGGCCGGCCAGTTCGAGGGCGACCTCGGCCTGCACGCCTAGGCGGAAGATCACAAAGAAGGGGCGCTCCGGCGCCCCTTCTTCTGTTTTGAGCGGGTTCTCCGTCGGGAATGATGGAGACATGCGGATCGTCATGGCCGGCGCGTCGGGTTTCCTGGGCACCACCCTCGTCGAGCGGCTGCGCCGCGGCGGGCACGACGTCTCCCGCCTCGTCCGGCGCCCCGCCGAGGCCCCGGACGAGATCACCTGGAAGCCGTCCGCCGGGCAGCTCGACCCGGCCACGCTGGTCGCCGCCGACGCCGTGATCAATCTGGCCGGCGCCGGGGTGGGCGACAAGCGCTGGACGGCCCGCTACAAGAGCCTCATCCGCAGCAGCCGCGTGGACAGCACCGGCACGATCGCCCGCGCGATCCGGCAGCTCCCGGCCGAGGACCGCCCCAAGATCCTGCTCCAGTCGTCCGCGGTCGGCTGGTACGGCGACACCGGCGGCCGCGAGGTCACCGAGGAGGCCCCCGCGGGCACCGGCTTCCTGGCCGACGTGTGCCGGGTCTGGGAGGCCGCCGCCCGCCCGGCCGAGGACGCCGGCACCCGCGTGGTGCTGCTCCGCACCGGCCTGCCGCTGGACGCGAACGGCGGGCTCCTCAAGCCCCAGATGCCGCTGTTCCGCGCCGGCGCCGGCGCCAAGCTGGGCGGCGGCAAGCAGTGGGTGCCGTGGATCGCGCTCGTCGACTGGCTGGACGCCGCCGAGTTCTTGCTGACCCACGACGACCTCGTCGGCCCGGTCAACATCGTCGGACCCCGGCCCGTCACGAACGCCGAATTCACCCAGGCCCTCGGCCGGGTGCTGCACCGCCCGGCGCTGCTCCAGGTGCCCGGCATCGCGCTGCAGGTGGCGCTCGGCGAGTTCGCCCACGAGGCCCTGCGCAGTCAGCGCGTCCTCCCGGGCGTGCTGAACCGGGCGGGCTTCACCTTCACCCACCCCGACGTCGAGTCGGCCCTCCGGGCGGCGATCGACGACCAGTCCCGCGCAGCCGCCTGACAGAGCCCTGCGGGCCGGGACGGACGGCGGCCGCTCGGTGATTCTTGCTAATCTGCCGCTGGTGTCCGTCGTCGTCGCAGCCCCGTCCGAGTCCGCCGAGCCGCCGGCAACGTCACCGGCCCGCCGCGGCTCCGCGGCCTGGCGCCCGCATGCCGCCGTGGCGGTCGCCGCGCTGTCCCTCGCCACGTACGTGACCAGCGGCCTGTGGTTCGACCCGGGCGGCCGCAGCCTCACCGAGAACCTGGGTGACCAGGCTTTCTTCGAGTGGCTGCTCGGCTACGGCGTCTACACGCTCGGGCACGGCGCCGACCCGTTCTACACGTGGATGCTCAACGCGCCCCTCGGGGTCAACCTCGCCGCGAACACGTCCGTCACCGTCTACACGACGCTGTTCGCCCCGCTCACCTTCCTCGCCGGGCCGCCGGTCAGCTTCGCGACGATCCTGACCCTCAACCTCGCCGGTTCGGCCTTCGCCTGGTACCTGTTCCTGCGCCGCTTCCTGGTCCGGCAGACCGTGGCGGCCGCGCTGGGCGGGCTCTTCTGCGGCTTCGCGCCGGGCTTCATCTCGCACGCGAACGGGCACCTCAACTGGACGGCCGGCTGGATCGCGCCGGTGGTGCTCTGGTGGGTGCTGCGGCTGCGTGAGCCCGGCAGGTGGCTGCTGCACGGGGTGATCCTGGGGCTCCTCGTCGCCGTCGGCTTCTCCATCGCGCCCGAGGGGCTGTTCTTCACCGCGCTGGCCAGCGGCGTCTTCCTGCTCGTCTGGTCGCTGGCGCCGGCGACGCGCGCCGAGGCCCGGGCCGCCGCGCCGCGGGTGCTGGCCGCCCTCGCCGTGACCGCGGTGCAGGCGGGGCTGCTGCTGGCGTACCCGCTCTACATGCACTTCGGCGGGCCGCGGACGTTCACCGGCACGGGTTTCAACCAGTTCCACTACGCCGAGGACGTGGCGGCCTACTTCGAATATCCGAACCGGTCCGTGGCGGGGTGGCTGGGGCTGGGCAGCAAGCTGGCCTCCAATCCCACCGAGGAGACGTCGTTCTTCGGCGTACCGTTGATGATCCTGGTGGTCGTGGCCGTGGTGACGCTCTGGCGGCGTGCGGCACCCGGCCGGCGCGCGACCCTGGCCGCGATCTCCACGGTGGGCGTGGTCTTCCTGGTGCTCTCCTGGGGACCTCATCTGAGGATCTTCAAGGACGAGACGACCATCAATCTCCCGTACGCGGCCCTGCGGCACCTTCCGCTGTTCGACTCCGCGCTGCCCACCCGCTTCGCGCTGGTGGTCGCGGCGGTGATCGGCATCCTGCTCGCCCTCATCGCCGACCGGCTGCTGAGCGAGCCGCTGCCACGGTTCCGCGCCCGGGCCGCCTGGGTGACGGGACTCGCCGTGGCGCTCGTACCGCTGATCCCGCTGCCGGTGCTGACCCGGACGCGGGCCCCGGAGCCCGCGTTCATCGCCGACGGGATCTGGCGCGACTACGTGAGCGACAACGGGGTGATGACGGCGCTGCCGGTCGCCACCACCGACACGCCCGACGGTCAGCGCTGGCAGGCGTACACGATGGCCCGGGCCGGCAAGCAGTTCCGCATCCCCGGCGGCTACTTCCTCGGTCCCGGCGGCCCGGACGGCACCGGGCGCATCGGGGCGGAGGGCCGCACCACCGACTGGCTGTTCTTCCAGGCCGCCTTCTACGGCACGGTCGTCCCGATCGACGACTTCGACCGCAGGAGGGCCCGCGAGGACCTCGCCTACTGGAAGGTGGAGGCCGTCTTCCTGCCGGACGAGATCACCGGCTCGCACACCACGCTCTTCCGGTCGGCCGTGGAGACCACGGCGCGGGACCTGCTCGGCGAGCCGCAACACGTCGGCGGGGTGCTGCTGTGGCGCGTCCGGCCCGGCGTGGACCCGGTGACCCTGGAGCCCCAGGGGCAGTGATGCCGGCGTCAACGCAGTTCGCGCCGCACTGCTAACTTCGCCCGGTGGCCGTAGCAACGACAACAGCTCCCCTCGCCGTCTCCGAACCGGAGGGCTCGACCCGCCCGGAGAGCCGTCGTCAGGGATGGCTCCGGCACACGCTGGTCGCCCTGCTCTGCCTCGGCATGGGCTACTGGGTCAGCTCCGGGCTGTGGGCGGACCCGTTCCGGCGTACGGTCACCTACAACGAGGGCGACCACGCGTTCTTCGAATGGCTGCTCGGCTACGGCGTGCAGATCCTGCGCACGGGCGCGAACCCGTTCTACACCGACCTGCTCAACTCGCCGCACGGCGTGAACCTCGCCGCGAACACCTCCATCACCGTGTACGCGCTCATCTTCGCGCCGCTCACCTATGTGGTCGGACCGCAGATCAGCTACGTGGTGATCCTCACCCTCAATCTCGCCGGCTCGGCCTTCGCGTGGTACCTGCTCTTCCATCGGTACGCGGTGCGGCACCGGGCGGCGGCCATGCTGGGCGGCCTCTTCTGCGGTTTCGCCCCGGGCTGGATCTCGCACGCCAACGGCCATCTGAACTGGACGGCCGGCTGGGTAGCCCCGGTGATCCTCTGGTGGGTGCTGCGGCTGCGCACCTCCCGGCGCTGGCTGCTGAACGGTACGGTCCTCGGCGCCCTCCTGGCGGTCGGCTTCTCCGTCGCCGCCGAACTGCTGTTCTTCACCGCGCTCGCGACCGTGATCTTCGTCGTCACGTGGTGTGCCGGCCGGGGCACCTGGCCGGTGGCGCGGCGGGCGGCGGCCACCACGTTCGCCGCCCTGGGCGTCAGCGCGGCGGTGGCCGGCACGCTGCTCGCGTACCCGCTCTACATGCACTTCGCCGGGCCCGGCTCGTTCCAGGGCACCGGTTTCATCCAGCGCAACTACGTCGAGGACCCGGCCGCGTACCTGTTCTACCCGTACCGTTCGGTCGGTGCTCTCCTGGGCCTGAGCCGCGGCGACCTCGCGCCGAACCAGAGCGAGGGCGCGTCGTTCTTCGGGCTGCCGATGCTGGTGCTCATGGTCGTCGGCACGGCCCTGCTGTGGTGGCGGGCCGGCCCCGCCCGCAAGGCGCTGATGCGATCCCTCACGATCGTCGGCCTGCTGTTCACGGTGCTGTCCTTCGGCCCGCGGTTCAACTGGTTCACCAAGGAGTACCCCGGCGTCCCGCTGCTGTACGCGCCCCTCACCCATCTCCCGCTCTTCGACTCGGCGTTGCCGGGCCGGCTCGCCCTGGTGGTCGCCGGCGTCATCGGTACGACCCTGGCGCTGCTAGCCGACCGCCTGCTGACCCGGCCGCCGTCGCTGCGCGGGCGCTTGCTGTGGGGAGCGGCGTTCACGCTGGCGCTCGTGCCGCTCTTCCCCACTCCGGTGCTGACCGTCGAGCGGTCGCCGGAACCCCGGTTCATCGCAGACGGCATCTGGAAGCGGTACGTCAAGAACGGTGGCGTGATCACTGCGCTCCCGAACGCCTCCGCGTCGGCCCCGGACGGGCAGCGCTGGCAGGCGTACACGCTCGCCCGGGGCAGCAAGCAGTTCCGGCTCCCCGACGGCTACTTCCTGGGCCCCGGCGGCCGGAACGGCACGGGCCGCATCGGTGCGCCCGGACGGTTCACCTCGGTGATGTGGTCGAAGGCGGCGCACACCGGTTACGTCTACGACATCGACAACTCGGAGCGCTACAAGGTACGCAGCGACCTCGCGTACTGGAACGTCCGGGCCGTGTTCATCCCGGACCGGATCACCGGCACCCAGGGCATGATCTTCCACGAGTCGCTGGTGAGGAACATGACCGACCTGTTCGGGCCGGGTGAGCGCGTCGGCGACGTACTGCTCTGGAAGGTCCGGCCCGGCGTCGACCCGAAGCCCGTGCCGGGGCAGGGGCATGACGGCCCCCGCCGCCCCTTCGAGTAGGGCGTGTCGGAAGCCTGGCCTACGCTGGGTGTCGTGACGACTTCCATGCTGCAGGTCCTGCGCCCGGGCCTGGTCGACTACCGCGAGGCCTGGGACGAGCAGCGCCGCCTGCACGACGCCGTGGTGGCGGGCGAGCGGCCCGACACGATCCTGCTGCTCGAGCACCCCAGCGTCTTCACCGCGGGCAAGCGCACCGAGCCGATGGACCGCCCGGTGGACGGCACCCCGGTCGTCGACGTGGACCGCGGCGGCAAGATCACTTGGCACGGCCCGGGGCAGCTCGTCGGCTACCCGATCGTCAAGCTCGCCGACCCGGTCGACGTGGTGGCGTACGTCCGCCGCATCGAGCAGATGCTCATCGACGTGTGCGCAGAGTTCGGCGTGACCGTCGAGCGCGTCGAGGGCCGCAGCGGCGCCTGGGTCCGGGCCGACGACCGCGGCCCCGACCGCAAGGTGGCGGCGATCGGCATCCGCGTCGCCCGAGGCGTGACCCAGCACGGCTTCGCCGTCAACTGCGACTGCGACCTGTCGAACTTCGACCGCTTCGTCCCCTGCGGCATCCGCGACGCGGGCGTCACGTCCCTGAGCGCGGAGCTGGGCCGGCCGGTGCCGGTGGCCGAGGTCATGCCCGTGGTCGAACGACACCTGCCGACGCTGCTGTGAAGCTTTACAACAACCCTCGCGACAAGCGCGTGTTCGTGCCGAACAAGGCGGGCGGGGTGTCGCTGAACTTCGGCCACCCGATCGCATGGTGGATCCTGATCCTGATGACGATCATCCCGCTGATCATCGTCGTCGCCGTCACCGTTGCCGTCGTCGCCTGACCACCGGTCTCGCGGACCGGCCGCAGTTCCTTGGCGAGCCGGCCGCGGCGTTACGGCGTCACGCGGTGCAGGTCCCGCGGGAACGCCGTCACCTCACGCACGTTCGCCGCCCCGGTCAGCCGCGCCACGAACCGCTCCAGCCCGATGGCGAACCCCCCGTGCGGCGGCATCCCGTACCGGAACCCGTCGAGATATCCCGCGATCTGCTCCGGCTGCGGCGCATGAGCGAGATAGTCCTCGTACCGGTGCCGCCGCTGCCCTCCGGTCACCAGCTCCAGCCCCCGGAACAGCAGGTCGAAGCTGTTGCTCCAGCGGGGGTCCGAAGGCTGCGGATGCGTGTAGAACGGGCGTTTCGCCATCGGATACCCGGTGACGAAGACGAACTCGGAGCCGTGCTCGCGCAGCGCCCACTCCCCCAGCGCCCGTTCGTGGGCCGGGGCCAGGTCCGGCTCGTCCGGCGGCGCGCCCGCGATGCGCAACGCCTCCGCGAAGTGCACCGCCGGGATCTCGGCCGGCACCCGCGGCACCGCGACGTCGGTCCGTTCCGCGACCGTCTCCGTCATCCCGGCCACGACCGTGGTCAGCGTCGCCATCACGTCGCGGTGGTCGGCGATGAACCCCATCTCGGCGTCGAGCGACGTGTACTGCGCCAGGTGGCGCGCGGTGTCGTGCGGCTCGGCGCGGAACACCGGGCCGACCTCGTAGACCCGTTCGAAGACGCCGACCATCAGCTGCTTGTAGAACTGCGGCGACTGCGCCAGGAAGGCCGGGCGGCCGAAGTAGTCGAGCGCGAACACGTTCGCCCCGGACTCGGTCGCCGTACCGACGATCTTCGGGGTGTGGATCTCGACGAACCGCTGCCGGTCCAGCGCGGCCCGGAAACCCGCGGTCGCGGCGGCCGCGACCCGCAGAGCCGTCGCCCGCGACGGATGCCGCAGGGCAAGAGCGGCGTGGTCCAGCTGCGTCGCCATGGTCGCGCTCAGCGTCGGCCGGTGCAGATCGAATGGCAACGGTACGGCGGCAGCACCGCTCAATGCGCGTACGGAAGGCCCGGTGAGCTCGACCCCCGACGGCGCCGCCGCGTTCGCGGTGACCGTGGCCGTGACCTCGACGACGGTCTCCTCCGGCAGCGCCTCGACCTGGGCACGGACGCCGGGTTCGGTGACCACCACCTGGCTGAGCCCCGCAGCGTCGCGAACGATCAGGAAGGCGACCGACTTGAGCAGCCGGCGGCGGTGCACCCAACCGGCGATGGTGACGGTCTGTGTCTCGTGGGCGGCCAGTTCGGTGGAGAGGATGCGTTGCATGGCGGGTGACCTCCTCTGGTGTCCGCAACGCGGCCCCAGGGAGGTGTGGGCGAGCGGGATCCTCGCGGTGCCACCACACCTTCGCGCCCCGTGTGGGCGCCTCTTGTGCTGCTCGGCTCGGGAGTGTCTTCGCGCCCCGGCACCGGGCCACCTTCTCAGCTTCCGGTGACTCTCTCGGCCGGCGTGATCGGGGCGCTACTCGGTTCCGTCAATACCGTGGCCTGGACGTTAACAGTGGGGCACGAGTAGCCGCACGAGGTTTTCCGTACGGACGTGAGGGCACTCACAGATCCGCTCTCCGTGAGCCTCGTCGCCCCTGCTCCGGTTGATCTTGCATTCGGCGTAACCTCAGGGTCGTGACTATTGCTCCCGAGGGCCGCCGCATGCTGCGCATCGAGGCGCGCAACGCCGAAACTCCCATTGAGCGGAAGCCGCCGTGGATCAAAGTCAAAGCCAAGATGGGCCCGGAGTACACGCACATGCGTGGCCTGGTCCAGAAGGAAGGCCTGCACACCGTCTGCCAGGAGGCGGGCTGTCCCAACATCTACGAGTGCTGGGAAGACCGCGAGGCGACGTTCCTCATCGGCGGTGACCAGTGCACCCGCCGGTGCGACTTCTGCCAGATCGACACCGGCAAGCCGGCCGAGTTCGACGCCGACGAGCCCCGCCGCGTCGGCGAGTCCGTCGCCACCATGGGCTTGAAGTACGCGACGGTCACCGGCGTGGCCCGCGACGACCTCCCCGACGGCGGCGCCTGGCTCTACGCAGAGACGGTCCGCCAGATCCACAAGCTGCTGCCGGGCTGCGGAGTCGAGCTCCTGATCCCCGACTTCAACGCCGACCCCCAGCAGCTCGCCGAGGTCTTCGGCGCGGCGCCGGAGGTCCTGGCCCACAACGTGGAGACGGTCCCCCGCATCTTCAAGCGCATCCGCCCGGCCTTCCGCTACGAGCGCTCCCTCGACGTGATCACCCGGGCCCGAGCCGCAGGCCTGGTCACCAAGTCCAACCTCATCCTGGGCATGGGCGAGGAGCGCGCCGAGGTGTCGCAGGCCCTGCGCGACCTGCACGGCGCGGGCTGCGAGCTGATCACCATCACGCAGTATCTGCGGCCCACCCCGCGCCACCACCCGGTCGAGCGCTGGGTCAAGCCCGAGGAGTTCGTCGAGCTGCGCGAGGAGGCCGAGCAGATCGGCTTCGCCGGCGTGATGTCCGGCCCGCTGGTCCGGTCGTCGTACCGGGCCGGCCGCCTCTACCAGCAGGCCCTCGCCGCCCGCGGCTGACCGCGAGTCAGCGGGACGGCCCCTCCAGCCCGGCGGACACCAGCCCGGCGTGCACCGGCGCGGCGGACACCAGCCCGGCGGTGTCCCCCCATCGCGACGCCCGGCAAGGTCGTGTCACGGTCCGCCGTCGCGGGGACGGTGGTGGGTGGGCAGGCGCACGGTGAAGGTGGTGGCGGCCTCTTCGGGTTCGCTGACGGTGATGGCGCCGCCGTGCCGTTCGACGACCGCCCGGGCCAGGGTCAGGCCGAGACCGGCGCCCGGGTGCGTGGTGTTGCCGGTGCGGAAGAACAGTTCGAACACGTGCGCACGGTCGTCGGCGGGTATCCGGGCACCGGTGTTGCTCACCGCCAGCACCGTGGTGTGGTCGTCCGCGTGCAGATTTACTCCTACGGTGCTGCCGTCGGGCGCCCAGGTCAGGGCGTTGCGCAGGAGCTCGTCGACGACATGGCGCAGCCGGTGGGGGTCGCCGTCGACGAGCACCTGATCGGCGGCGTTGACCTCGACGGTGACAGTGGCGCCGGGGATACGCGCGGTGTCGGCGGCCTCCCGTACGACCGCGGCCAGGTCGATGCGTCGCGGCTGCAGGGCGATGTGCCCGGAGCGCATCCCGGCGACGTCGAGCAGCTTGGCGATGAGCGCGTGCACCCGCATCGTGTTCCGGTGCATGACCTCCAGCATCTGCGCGCGCTCGCCGGGGTCCATGCCGGGATCGTCGCGCATCGCGTCGGTGTAGGACTGGATGCTGGTCAGCGGCGTACGGAGTTCGTGGCCGACCAGGGCGATGTATTCGTCGCGGGTGCGGTCGAGTTCGACGGTGGCCTGTTCGGCGCGGCGCCGTTCCAGGAGTTCGCCGAAGTGCGCGGCGATGCCGGTCAGC
The DNA here is from genome assembly GCF_040689425.1 of Actinoplanes sp. NPDC051475. Classification (NCBI taxonomy): domain Bacteria; kingdom Bacillati; phylum Actinomycetota; class Actinomycetes; order Micromonosporales; family Micromonosporaceae; genus Actinoplanes; species Actinoplanes sp. NPDC051475. Next base: position 13,713 of record NZ_JBFAZZ010000011.1, on the reverse strand, counting down.
ACGGCGGTGCGCATGTCGTCGGGCGTTTCGCGGGTGCTGCTGTAGCAGACCAGCACGCCCAGGGTCGCCGAGCCGCTGGGGATCGGGACCGCGAGGGCGCCGCGGAGGTCCCCCCAGTCGGTGCTCTGCCGGGCGGCATGCGGGTCGGTGTGCAGGTCCGCGGCCCACTGCGAGTCGGAACTCTGCCACGCCATGCCGGGCAGGCCTTCACCCTCGGTCAGCTGGTCCGGGAGGTCGCACGGCATCGCGGAGCCGTCGGACCAGCACGTGGTACGGCGGAGCACCTGACCGACCTGGTCCACGGTCCAGAACTCGGTGGCGCTCCAGCCGAGGAGGTCGCCCAGCAACGCGACCGCGTCGGCGATGACGGTGTCGGCGGGCTCCGGTTTCGACAACCGTTCGGAGATCCGCAGCTCGCACTCCTTGAGCCGGGCCGCCCGGGCCTCGAGCGTGACGTCATGCAACGCGATCACGGTGGCCAGCGTCCCGTCGGACACGGGACGGCCGCGCACCCGGAAGGTTCGCGGCGCCTCGCCGTCCCTGGCCAGCACCAGCTCGGCGTCGCGGACGTGGTCCCCGCGCAACGCCCGCACCAGCGGAACGTCGTCGGGTTCCGCCGGGCGTCCCTGCTCGTCGACGACCCCGAGCCTGCGCGGCCACTGGGCGACCGGGACGTCGAGAACCGCGCCGAGAAGCTCCCGCGCTGCGTTGTTGAACAGCACCAGCCGCCCGTCGAGATCGCAACCCAGCACCGCGGTGTCTAGATTGTCCAACACGGTCTGCAGGGACCCGTGATCGTCCAAGCGTCCCCCAGACCGAAACGGACAATATTCGCGTAAGGGTATCAAGCTCCGACGGTCAGTCCAGCAGCCCGAGACGATGAGCCACCGCCGCCGCCTCGCCCCTGCTCGTCACCGACAGCTTCGCGATGATCCGCGAGACGTGCACGCTCGCCGTCTTCGGAGAGATGTACAACCGTTCCGCGATCCGGCTGTTGCTCTGCCCCTCCGCGACGAGCCGCAGCACCTCGCGCTCCCGGTCCGTCAGCACCTCCGTACCCGTAGGCGCCGGATGGGCCGCCGACCGCAATCCGATCCGGCGGGCCAGCGTGTCCGCCTCCTCCGCGAGCGGCCCGGCACCCAGCGCCCGGGCGATCGCCGCCGCCTCCTCGATCGCCTCCCCCGCGGCCGTCCGGTCCCCGGCCGCCGCTTCCGCCGCCGCGCGGCCCAGGAGCGTCACCGCCAGCGGATACCGCTGGCCGTCGGCCCGCCAGGCCTGCTCCGCCGCCCGCCAGGCCCCCGGGCCGCCGTCCAGCAGGGCGCGGACCTGGGCCGCGTACGCGCGATGGGACGGGTACGGCTGCGGCATGGTCGCCGCGATCCTGCCGACCTCGGCGCGGATGTCCGGCGCGTCGACGGTTGCGGCGGCGGCCAGGAGCGGCCAGCCGTACCGGGGACGTTTGGCGATTGATGGTTCCGATACCGCGACGCGCGCCGCGGCCTCGTCGGCGGGCGGCCGGGCGCCGAGGATGCGCAACTCCAGCAGAGACAGCCTGTTGTCCAGATTCAGGTACGGCTTGCCGAGGTACGCCACCGACCGCTGCACCAGCGGCTCCGCCGCCTCGTGACCCCGAGCCAGCCGCAACCCGGCCCGCAGCCGCAGCCAGGGCAGCGCGAGCGTCCCGGGCGGGTCGTGCCGGGCGGCCTCCTCCAGACGCGCGTCCGCCTCGTCCCAGCGGCCCAGCGCGACCAGCGCCTCCGCGTGGTTGGCCAGCAGGAACACGCCGGTGGTGCGGCTGACCCCGACCCGGTCCGCGTACGGGACGCCTTCGGCCGCGGCCGCCGCCGACTCCTCGTAGCGGCCGAGCTCGAAGAGGGAGTCGGAGATGTTGACCAGGGCACGGGCGAGGTTGGGCAGGTCGCCGGTGGCGCGGGCGCGGACCGCCGCGGCCTCCATCGTGGGCAGGGCCTCCTCCGCGGGGAGCCGGCCGCCGCAGGCTCTGCCGTACACGATGGTGGCCGCCACCTCGGTCGAGACGTCACCGAGTTCCGCGGCCGCCGCCATGGCCTCGGCCGCCACCCGGCCGGCTTCCTCGTCGTCGACGCCACTGAGCTGGTACGACACGTCGGCCAGCAGCACCACCCGCTCCTGAGAGGCCGCCACGCCGTGCAGCAGCCGATAGGCCTCACGTGATTCGTCGGCGCCGTCGCTCTTGCCGGCGTTGTAGAGGAGTTTGGCGCGGCGCACGAGCAGCCGGGCGGCGCGCAGCGGTTCGGCGGCATGGTCGAGGTCGGCCAGCGCAGCCCGGGTCAGCTTGAGCGCGCGCTGGTGGTCCCCGGCGTCGATCGCCGCGAGGGCGCTCTCCTCGAGCAGGTCGATGTGGCCCGCGCCCAGGCGTTCCGCCGCGTCGTCGACGAGTTCCCACAGCTCCAGGACCCGCTCCAGCAGCCGGGACTGTTCCGCGTACGCGTACCGGCGGGCCGCGGCGCCGGCCGCTTGCCGTGCCGCGGTCAGGGCTCTCGGATAGTCGTGGGCGGCGTGCCAGTGGTGGGCGATCTCGGCCGGTGCCCGGCCCATCGCCACGAGATGCGGCTGCGCCTCCACCGTCTCGGCATAGCGGGCATGCAGGCGGGCGTGCTCCCCCGGCAGCAGATCGTCGTGTACGGCCTCCCGCACGAGCGCATGCCGGAACTCGTACCCGCCGTCCGTGTCGACGGTGATGAGCTGGGCCGCGACGACGATGCGCAGGGCCGACTCCAGCTCGCCCTCGTCCATGCCGGCGACGGCGCTGAGCAGTTCGTGACCGAACCTCGTGCCGCCGACCGCCGCGACCCGCAGCACCCGCTGGGCCTGCTCGGGGAGCTGGTCGACGCGGGTCAGCAGCAGGTCGCGCAGGCTGTGCGGGATGTCGCAGCACTCGGGGTCGCCGGAGGCCGCGAACTGTTCGATGAAGAACGGGTTGCCCTGGGCGCGGTCGTGCACGGTGTCGACGAGCGCCGGCTCCGGTTCCGCGCCGAGCAGGTGGGTGAGCATCTGCGCCGTACCGTCGCGGCCGAGGCGGTCCAGCTCGATGCGCTGCACCCCTCGCACCCGATCGAGCTCGGCCAGGAACGGCCGCAGCGGGTGGCCGCGGTGCAGTTCGTCAGTCCGGTACGTGGCCACCAGCAGCACCTGCGGCAGCCGGGCGGAGCGCACCAGGAAGCCGATCAGGTCCCGGGTCGACCGGTCGGCCCAGTGCAGGTCCTCCAGGACGAGCACCAGCGGCCGCTCCGCCGACACCCGCGCGAACAGGGCCGCGACCAGCTCGAACAGGTAGCCGCGCCGGGTCTCCAGCACGGCGTCGCCGGGCGGCCCCAGCTCCGGCAGCAGCCGGGCGAAGTCCTGGTCGCGTCCGTCGAGCACGGCCACGCCGTCGGCGCGTACCAGGTCGCGCAGGGCCGCGGCGAAGGGCGCGAAGGGCAGGCCTTCCTCGCCGAGCTCGAGGCATTGCCCGGTGAGCACGCGGGCGCCGTCGGCGGTGGCGGTGCGGCCGAACTCCTCGACGAGCCGGGTCTTGCCGACGCCGGCCTCGCCGCCGACGAGCACGGCGGTGGGCTCGGCGCCGCGGGTGCGTTTCAGCGCGTCGCGCAGGGCGGCGAGGTCGGCCTCCCGGCCGACCAGGACGTCACTGGTGGCGTACGCGGTCACGCTGTCGAGCATGCCATGCCAGGCCGTCCCGGCACCGGCCCCGAACGTCGCGATCACGTCGATGTCTCCGGCCGGGTCACAAGGCCGCCGGCGCCCGTACCGGGCGCGGGCGCCGCGCGGGACGCGACCACCAGGCGTGCCGGTGCCGGCCGGGGGTGGAGGCCTCGCGGGCGATCCGGTACGCGGCAGCCGCCCGCTGCTCCTCCCCGGCGCGCTGGTGGTAGAGGTCGAGCTGGAATCCTGGGTCCTGGAACGAGAACATCGGTGTCTCCCTCGCTGGTCGTTCTCCGATGTCCAAGACTCTTCGCGCGAAGGCCCCCGGCGGGCATGGGGAAGGTGCCCGATCTTCGGCCCCGGGACCGCCTTACCCGAGGGTCCTGGCCACGTAAGGCACCACGCGGACCCTTACACTTTCGGGTATGGCAAAACCCCAGGAGAAGGTGTCGTTCGTCGAGCGCCTGAAGCAGATCGGCCAGGTGTTCGCGTTCACGGCGAAGCAGGACAAGTGGTTCGTCCCGCTGCTCATCGCGGCGGTGCTGATCCCGCTCGCGGTGATCGTGCTCCTCGTTCTCCTGGACTTCGGCTGGGTCTGGGTCCCGATCGGCATCATGGTGGCCCTGCTGGGCGCGCTGATCGTGCTCAACCTGCGGTCCAACGCCGCCATGATGAACGCGGCGGAGGGCCAGCCCGGCGCGGCCGCCTCGATCATGGAGAACATGCGGGGCGACTGGCGCGTCCGCCCCGCGGCCAGCTCGACCACCCAGTTCGACATGGTCCACGTCGTGATCGGCCGCCCCGGCGTGATCCTGCTCGGTGAGGGCCAGGCGCAGCGCGTCCGCAACCTGATGGGCCAGGAGAAGCGCCGCCTGTCGAAGGTCATCGGCAACGCCCCGATGTACGACTATGTGATCGGCACCCAGGAGGGCGAGCTCTCCATCCGCAAGCTGCGGACGACGATGATGAAGCTGCCCCGCAACCTCACCGGCAAGGACGTCAACGCGCTGGACAAGCGCCTGGCGGCGCTGATGGCCCGGCCGCAGATGCCGAAGGGCGCCATCCCCAAGAACATGCGGCCGTCCAAGGGCGCCTTCCGCCAGCAGCGCCCCCGGTAGCTAGCGGGGCTGCTGCACCGGGTCGGCGCTCCGCGGCACGTCGAGGGAGCGCGCACCCTCGTGGGCGGGAAGGGCAGGCGGCTCTCCCCCGTCCACCGGGGTCCGGTTCTCGCCGATGGTGGGCTCGGACTTCAGGCGGCCCCGGCGGGTGTCCCAGATGTCGCGGGCGATGATCTGCAGGATGCCGGCGACCGGGATAGCCAGCAGCGCACCGAGGATGCCGGCGAGCTCCACCGCGATCAGGATGGCGATCAGCACGGTCAGCGGGTTCACCTTGACCGTACGGGCGAAGATCATCGGCTGCAGCAGGTGGTTCTCCAGCTGCTGGTAGAGCACGAAGAACACGATCACGACGATGCCCGCCGTGGTGGACTCCACGAACGCCGCCAGCGTGGCGATGACCGCGCCGAGCGTGGCACCGACCAGCGGGATGAGGTCGGCGAGCCCGACGAACAGGGCGATCAATCCCGCGTACGGGACGCCCAGGATCGCCAGCACCGCGTACGTGAGCGAGCCGCAGATGACGCTGATGAGCAGGTTGCCGGTGATGTAACCGGTGACGGTCTTCGCGCAGTCGTGACCGACCCGCTGGATCCGCTCGGCCCGCCGGTCTTCGAACAGGGCGAGGAACCCGTGCACGATCTTCGGCGCCTCGAGCACCATCAGGTACGCCAGCACGAAGATCGTCACGATGCCCGCGACGCTGGTCGCCGCCCCGCGCACCAAGGCCAAGGTGGGTGCGCCCAGCCCGGAGGCGTACTCGCGGACGCGGTCGGCGTGACTCTGGGCGTACTCGAGAAGGTTGTAGCGCTCGATGAGCCCCCCGACGGGGCCGCGACCGGACCGCGCGTCCTCGATGATCTTCGGGAAGTCGGAGACGACCTGCGATCCCTCCCGGACCAGCGGCACGATGAAAACGGTGGCGAGGCCACCGAGAAGAAGCAGCGCGACGAGGAAAACCAGCAGCGTGGCCAGCCAGCGCTTACCGAAGGCGGCACGGCGTTCGACCCAGTTGACCGCGGGGTGCAGGGCGACGGCGAAGAAGGCGGCGACCACGATCCAGGTCAGCACCTGAGCGGTCGCCCGGATCAGCGCCAGAACCAGCAGAGTGGCCAGCACCAGCCCGATGACGATCAACGTCCGCCGCGCCGTGATGGCATTGTCTCGGTTACTCACAGTGGTTGGCTACCCGCACGTAACGGCGACAAACGCCTATCCAACCAGCTCAATGCGACCGCATGCCACGTCGTCGTACCATGATCCACGATCATGAAGCGGGGGTCACGGCAACGATGACAGTCAGCGATATGCAGGAGCGGGACGCCAGGCGCTTCGTCGAGAACATCGAGGACATGGTTTCGGGTTCGCGCCCGGGCGATCCGACTCCAGGGCTGGACGCAATCGAAGGCTCGGACAGCTCCGGGACGGTGTACTGCGTGGTCGGCCTGGGCGGCAGCCTGCTACAGGTCGGGATCGTCGAGGGTTGGTGGGATGCCGTCGGACCGCATGGCGTCGCGGCGGCGGTTCTGGAGTCATTGCGCTTCGCCCGCGACAAGGCAGGACTGGCGCGCATCGTGCTGAATCACCACGGGCATTCCTCCGCAGTCTCCGAACCCGGATATCAGACCTTGTTCACGTCCGAGCCGCATCGGGAGCTTCCGCCCTACGACTCGCCGGATTTCCCTTCGGAGCTGTCCCGCAAAGTCGAGAGGGCGGCGCAGATCCTGGCGAACGCCGAGCGTTTCGCTCGTGAGCGCGACAGCGGTGTGCGATCCGAGATCACCGGCCCGCGGGGGCTGTTCCGGGTCGTGCTGTCCGGTTTCGCCGTGGTGGGGGCGGCAGTCAGCGAGCAGGGCCTTCGCGCCGCCGACGGCTCGGCCCTGGCGGCTGACGCATGCGACGCGCTTCTGGCCGCCCGGCGTCGATTCGAAGATGGAGAGACGAGATGACCGACTACGACTGGTTCTCGGACCAGGCCATCGAGGTGGCTGTCGACGGCCTCGAGAAAGAGGCCGAGAAGTGGCACGGCTTGGCTGCCCGGATGCGAGAGGTCTCGCAAGGCGCGCAGGGCCAGAGTCTGCAGGCGACCGCCTTCGTCGTCACCGACGCCCTGACCGGCGTCGTCACCGCCATGGACCTCAAGGCCGGCTACGACAAGATGTACGAATGGCTCAACTCGCTGTTCGCACAAGCCGGCGTCGAGTTCGACAACATGGGTGCCGCCCTCACCAAGAACGCCAAGTGGTACGCGAACGCCGACGCGAACGTGGCGCAGAACTTCGACGCGATCGCGTCATCCTGACCATGGAGCTGATGTGACGCAACCCGAACCGAAGACCCCTGGCCAGACCGGCACCGATCAGACGTTCGCGCCCGCCATCATGGGAACGTTCCGCGCCGGCGTGAGCGTGCTGGAAGGCGGCGTCCAAGGCATCCAGCGGGAGTGGAACAATCTGATCAACGCGATCAATGCGTTTCTCCTCCGAGTACAGGAGGCGCTCGAAGCCGACCACTGGTGGGAGAAGGTCGCCGAATGGATCACCGATGACATCCGGGAAGGTATCGACCGGATCCGGACCCTGATCGAGCAGGCTCGGCAGAAGGTCGAGGTCATTCTCCAGACCTCGGAGAAAGCCATCAACGGGTCCTTCCCGGTGCTGTCGTTGTTCGAGGTCGGCTTGGACTGGGCGACCAAGGTCAACACACCGCTGTCCGACATCGGCCCCGATCTCTCCCCCACCTCCGGTGCCCTCTACAACTGGCGCGGACCTGCCCATGAGGCCTACAAGTCGCGGGTACAGGATCAGGGTGACGCGGTCGGGGCGGTCGTCGACAAGGTCAAGTCCACAAGCCTGTGGCTGGCCGACGTGGCTCAAGCGAACACGGCCTACGTCGTGGAACTTGCCGACCGGGTCGCCGAAATCGTCGGTGTCCTGGTAGCCATCGTCAGTGACGTCGGGGAAGCCGCGGCCGGCGATATCCCCGCCGTGCAGCAGGGCGCCCTGCACCTCTCCGAGCTCTTCGGCGAGTGCACCACCCAGCTGGCGCAGTACCTGACCAACCTCGCCAACCGGCTGGCCGACGTGCTGCAGAAGATCACCGAACTCGCCGTGGATTACGGCGACCACACCGGCCTGCCGCAGGGTAAGTGGCCGCAGGCGGTCAACCCGTGAGGGCCGTCCGGGCCGCCTCGGGCCTGCTCGCCGCGTCGACGTTTCTCACCGGCTGCACCGACGTGAACACGTCACCGATCGACAGTGGCATCCCCATCCCCTCGGGCTCCGTTGCCACCCGGGCCCTGCCGCCACCCGGCGGCCACTGGAAAGGGCTGGGGTCGAAATGCCCGCAGCTCACCAGCCCCGCGGCGCAGCGGATCGGCTCCGATGGTGCCGGCGCTCCCACGGATCAGTACGCCGCCAGCAGCACCCTTACGAATGCCGACTGCCACTGGGGCTCCACCGACGGCCGAGGCACCGCCGTGAACGCACGAATCAGCATCTGGGCACGGCAGGAGGCCGCTGACGCGCAATGGCAGACGCTGAGCACCGGTCAGATCAACCGGATCCAGGTGGGCGACACGGGGTTCGTCACGGAAGAGGGCGACGCGATCGTCGTGCGCACCCGTTCGGGAAATGCGGTGGCCACCGTACGACTCGTCGCCGCGCCCGAAGCATCCGATAAAACGGAACTGAGCAAGGCGGCGGGCGAGGTGGCCGAGGACGTCCTCGATGACTTGGTGCCCGGATGAGCCTGCCTCGTCCGCCGCGGTGGTTCATCGCCGACGACATCCTCGCCGGCCGCGTCAATCTGGACGGATACCCGCTCCGCTACGTCTACATCTCCGTCAACCCGACGATCATTGACCCTTCCGGACACGCGATTCGCGTCGACGCCGTCTTCACCGCCGTCGAGATGCTGGAGGCGCACGGTTGGGAATTGATCAATTTCGAACAAAGCGGGAAGGTGGCCTATCTCCGTCGTGGGTAGGCCGAACAACGGCTCAGGGCGTGGTGGCGCCGATGGCGCGGATGATCTCCGCGGCCGCCATCTTCACGTCCGCCGCCTCGACCCGGACCGCCTGGATGCTGACGAAGAAGCCCGGCAGCGTCTCGCTCCGGGTGCCGGGCAGGTACGCCGGGATCAGCAGGCGTCGGGTGTCGTCGTCGAGCGTCTGCCGGAAGAACCGGTCGACCGCCATGAAGTCCTCCCGGCCGCTGTGGCCGCTGACCAACGCCACCATGTGCCGGGACTGGGTGATCGCCTCCTCGAGCGTCTTCGTCCACCCGCTGCCGGCCGAGACGGTCTGGTCGGAGAACACGCTCAGGCCTCCGCGGCGCTCCAGCTCGCCGCGCAGCGCGACGGCGACTGTCCGGTCGGCGTCGGCGTAGTTCAGGAAGACGTCGTACGTCATGCCGCTGCGCCGCAGGAGCCCCTCGCGTTCGGCCGCGGCCACGTACGAGTCCCGCCCGGTGTCGAGGAGCTCGGTGCGGCTCAGCTTGTGCGCCAGGAGCGCGGCGATCGTCTCCAGGGAGTACGAGATCTGCCGCGGCGTCGGCTGTCGTTCGGTCAGGGCGGCGAGCCGCTCGCCGAACGTCCAGTTGGACACGTATGGCACGGTCGTATGCGATATCACCTTCTTGATCGGCATGTCCCGCCAGAGCCAGCCCGAGTACAGCCCCTCCAGCCGCGACGCGAACCGGTCCTTCCACGTCGCCGCGCGGTCGTACTCCTCGGTCTCGTCGAACCGCGACGGCACCGGCACGATCGACAGGCGCGCCCGGTCGTACGGAAGGGCATTGCGCGCCTTCTCGACCCGCCCGGCGACGTCCAGCGTGCCGTCCAGGCTCTGTTCGTTGGCCGTGAAGAGCATGATCAAGACATCGGGCAGCTGCGCGGTGCAGACCGCCCCGATGTCGGTGATTCCGGTACGACTGTCGATGAGCACGAAGTCGTACGCGGCCGCCCACCGCTCCCGGCACTCCTCGAGGAAACGGCCGAGGTCCCGTCTCTCGTACAGCTCCGACCAGTCGATGGACTGCGCGATCTCGATGTAGTCACCGCCGCGTCCACCGGCGGCCAGCAGACCGAGACGACCCCGGATCCCCGGCAGGCCCACGTCCACGATGTACCGGTCGACGTGGCCCGGCTCGCCCCGCGCCCACTCGGTGATCAGATCCACGACGCCGCCGGCCGGTTGCTCCGCCAGAAACTCCCGGAAGTAGTAGCCGAGACCCGGCGCATCCAGATCCCAGTCCACGCACAGCACCCGGAAACCCCACCGGCTCAGAATCGTGGCCACGTTGGCGAGCGCGAAACTCCGGCCCACCCCACCCTTGTACGAATAGAAGGTCACCACGGTGCCGGGCATCAGGCGGCCCCCAGCCACGTCTTCGGACCTCGAGCCGGCGGCGCGTCCGGCACCACCTGGGGGTCCGGGATCAGGACGGGCCACTCCTGCCACGGCGGAACCCCGCGAAGCCGATCGGCCAACTCCTCGGCAAGGTTTCGCACGCAGCGTTCGAAGTCGTTGTAGTCGGCCGACGCGGAGAAGGCGGGACCGATCCGGGCCCACGGCTGCATGTCGGTCTTGGTGCGTACCCGGGCCTCGGCATCGAAATGGTCCCCGTCGGCGTACCGCAAAGGGATGACGAGTCCGTCCGGATTCCCCGCCCCGGCGAAATCCAGCAACCGCTCCCGCTGCTGCATCGTGTACCACTCAGCCAGGCACCACGGCGAATAGAAGTAGGGGACGTTCCAGACCGCGACCATCAGCTTCGACAGCGACAACCCGCGGCGCAGATGGTCGGGCCAGCGGCTACCGGTCTCCATCCGGGTGTCCAGATAGATGCGCGGGGCCGTCGGCATCAGGTCGCCGAGGAACTTCTCCAGCAGCTCGCAGAACTGCTGCGTGACCCATTCCTGAGCACTGCCGCTGCGGCGGCAGTAACTGAGGAAGATGTCGTACTCGTACCGGTCGGTCGGCTCGTCGTCGACGGACATGGATCCCCCGCGGATGGCGCTGGCAGAGCCTCGACCATACCGCCGTACGTCGGCGTCTTCGCACTCTGCCGTCGGGACTCCGACTTCCGTGGCCGGTCCGTCATGGGCGGACCAGCCGCACCGCGTGGTCGGTCGGGATCAGCATGATCGGGCCCGCCCCGACGGCGGGCAGCCAGGTCGCCCGGTCGGCGAGCGCGGCCTCGACGTCGGCACCGGTCATGGGCTGATCGGTACGCACGAGCTCGACGAGGCCGCGCCCGATCATGTCCCGGACGACGGCGGCGAACCGCGGGATCAGGGCTTCGATGGCGTCGGCGTCGTTGCCGGACCTCCAGATGCCACCTTCCTCGCGGTGTCCGAGGTAGTCGCCGATGACCTGATTGAGCCAGGCCTCCTCGAGCGCGTTGGTGAGGACGACGGTCTCCTCGCGGCTCAGTTCCTCCCAAATGTTCACCGGTCGATCGTCGCACTTCTCATGGTTGCGCCAATTGGTTTGTCATGCAAACCTGTTGGCATGACTTCCGAAGCGGTTCCCGCCGGCGGTGATCCCCGCCGGCTCCTGGCTGACGCGCGCGACCTCGCGCGCCGGGTACGTCTCGCCCAGCGGGTGACCTGGCTCCCGCTGCTCGTCCTGGCCCTGGTGACGTTCGGGGCGATCCCGGCCTACCGGTACGGCCACGAGGTCGTGAGCGAATGCCACACGATCGGCGACGGGCAGGCGTGCAAGGTCTGGTTCGCCACCGTGACGTTCTACTGGCTGGCAGCGGTGGTGGTGGCCTACGTGGTGATCGCGGCCGGGTATCTACGGGTCGCCCGGGCGCGGGGAGTGGACGCCCGGGTCATGCCGTACGTGCTCACCGGCGTCGCGCTCGTCGGGCTGGGCTTCGCCTTCGCGGCCGTGTGGGCCCGCCTCGGCCTGCTGGCGTACCCCGAGGAGCCGTCCACCCCCGTCCAGGTCCTGTTCCGGCTGCTCGACCCGCCCGGCGCGATCGGATTGGCCCTGCTGGTGCTGGCCTGGCTGGAACGGCACGTCGCGCTGCTGCTGTTCGCCCTCGCCTACCTGGTCGTGGTGCTGGTGCCGATCAACTTCGGCTGGGGCGCACACTGGGGACCGCACACCTGGTTCGTACCCCAACTGGCCATCAACGGCGGCGTGCTGTTGCTGGGCGGCGCCGGCTTCGCCCTGGCCCAACGACTGCGGCGCCCCCGGTGACCAACCCCATCGACGCACCGGCGCCGCATCCGGTCACCGGCCTCGATGACGTGGTGCACCAGCGGGTCCGGCTCGGCATCCTCACCATCGCGCACGAGGCTCGGCGGGTGGAGTTCGGCTATCTGCGTACCCAATTGGGGCTGACCGCCGGCAACCTCTCCCAGCACCTGAGCGTGCTGGAGACGGCCGGCCTGGTCGAGGTCGAGAAGGGTTACGCCGGGCGGCGCGGCCGGACCTGGATCTCGCTCACCGCGGCTGGTGACGTCGCGCTCGCCGAGGAGATCGCGCGACTCAAGCAGCTCATCGCCCGCGTCGAATTCACGAACGGGCAGTAGCAGCGACGGCCGAGACAGGTACGGGTCCCTTACGGCTGCGCAGATCAGCGATCACTCCGCCACTGTGCCACGTTCTGCTCCAACCGATCCGCCTGCTCGTGCTCACCCAGCTGGCGCAGGTCGATGGCGAGGTTCATGGCGGAGGTGAAAGTGTGGGGATGGTCGTCGCCGAGGAATCGACGGCGCCGGTCGAGGACGTCTTCGTTGAGGCGGCGGGCCTGCTCGTGCTCACCCAGGTTGGTCAAGCTCTCCGCGAGGTTACTCGCAGAGATGAGGGTGTCGGGGTGGTCGTCGCCGAGGACGCGGCGGCGCCGCTCGAGGACGTCTTCGATGAGGCGGCGAGCCTGCTCGTGCTCACCCAGCTCGTGCAGGTCGATGGCGAGGTTGCTGGCGGAGATGAGGGTGTCGGGGTGGTCGTCGCCGAGGATGCGGCGGAGCCGGCCGAGGACGTCTTCGTTGAGACGGCGGGCCTGCTCGTGCTCACCCAGCCGGCGCAGGTCGACGGCGAGGGCGCCGGCGGAGGTGAGGGTGTTGTGGTGCTCATTGCCGAGGACGCGGCGGCGCCGTTCCAGGACGTCTTCGTCGAGGCGCCGGGCCTGCTCGTACTGCCCCAGCTCGCGCAGGTCGATGGCGAGGTTGTGGGCGGAGGTGAGAGTGTCCGGGTGGTCGTCGCCGCAGATGCGCCGACGGCGGTCGAGGGCGTCTTGGTCGAGGCGGCGGGCCTGTTCGTAGTGGCCGAGTTCGCGGTGGGCGTAGGCGAGCAGTCCGGTGGCGGCCAGCGTGGTGGAGTCGTCGGGGCCGTGCCGGCGGGTCCAGGCGGTGTGTAGCTGCTCGGCAAGCGGCAGGGCGGTGCGGGCGTCGCCGCGGGCGAGCAGGTGCCACCCGGCGCTGTAGGCCAGCCACCGCAGCCGGGTGTTGTCGGTGCCGGCCGGATCGCAGGCCAGGATGTGCGGCATCAGCAGGCTCCACCGGGGCCAGAAGGCGGGGTTGGTGCCGTCGTCGGGTTGGGCGGTGACCAGCAGGCGTTCGACGGTGCTGCGGTGCACACCGGATCGGGGGTCGGTGTCGCGCAGGATGGCTTGGGTGAGCCGGTGCAGCTGCAACCCGTGGGTGGTGGTGCGGGCCAGGCCGTAGCGGGTCAGCCGACCGGCGGTGCGTCCCAGCGCCAGGATGCTGCCGGCTGCGGCGGCCAGCTCCGCCGGCAGGCCGGCGGCGGCGGTGAACAGGTCGAGCGGGACGGGTTCCGGGGCCAGGTGCGCGCACAGAGCCAGCAGCTGCCTGGCGGCGGGAGCATCGGCGGCGAGCCGGTCGGCGGCCACGGTGACGGCGGCGGCCAGCGGCACCGGATATCCCGCCGGTGGACTGT